>NZ_CEEDEB010000020.1:0-81834 GCF_979253795.1 Roseateles sp. AC306 | reverse complement strand
TTTGGTGACTTTCTTCTGGCCCCGCAGAAGAAAGTTACCCGGCCGCCGGGACGGACTCCCGGCAATGCAGCGAGCAGACGCGCTCTTTGCAAGCGCAATCCAACCCACTACCCCAAACCCCCATTCACCGCACCGCCACAACCCCCCCCACCCTTCCATGCGCCAGCAAGAACACCCCCGCCTCGCTGCGCTCCCCACTGCTCACCATCACATCCACCAGGCAGGCGCGCCCGGCGTCCACCGCACGCACCATCTTCGTCTGCCTCGCCGGCGAAGGACGACCCAGCCGTTCGATCAGCTCACCGTACACCGCCTGCCGGCCCACACCACCCGAAGCACCGAGGCTGCCGTCCATGGCGAACTGCGCTGTCAGGCCCCAGGCGTCGCTGGCGTTCCAGCGCGCATCGAAGTCGTCCAGGCGGCGCTGCAGCGCGGCCTTGTCGTCGCAGGGCGATGCGGCCGCAAAGGCCTCGGACGGCAGGCTCAGAACGCCAGCGGCAACGATGCCGAGGGCCGACACGAGGGCGGTGAACAGGCCCAGCGGGGCGGAAGAAATAGAACGTTTCATGGAATTCTCCTTGGGATCAGTTGGAAGGGTCAGGGACGGGTGGGCGCCATCGGAGCAACGGGCTCCGGCACCTTGTTGCGGATGGGCGGCAGGCTCTTCAGGTAGGCGAACACGGCCTTGAGGTCGTCGTCCGTCATCTGGCTGTAGACCGGGATGGGCATGGGTGGCAGCACCGGCCGGCCGCGGCCAAGGTGGCGGCCGGTGCGGATGGTCTGCACGAAGTCGTTCTCGCTCCAGCGACCCAGGCCGGTCTCGATATCCGGCGTCAGGTTGGCCGAGAAGCTCACACCCCATGGGCCGGAGTAGGCCGTTGCGGTGGCGGCGGTGACCACCATCCACGGCCCCGGTGGCGGCGCGACCGGCGCCGTGATGACGAAGTCCTGCGGGTGCCCGGACAGTGATCGCACGATGTCGGGCTCCGGGCCGTGGGCACCCATCTTCAACGGCGTGTGGCAGTCCCTGCAGCCGCTGGTGTTGACGAGGTACTGACCGCGCTCGATGCGGTCGGCGGCCTGGGCGGTGCCGGCCAGCAGGATGAGGACGGGAATGAGTGCTTTCATGGACGGGTCTCCTGGATGAAGTGGCGTTGCAGCAGGGCCAGGCCCTGCGGGTCGAGGTCGCGGGTGCCCAGGGGCGGCATCTGCTGATAGGGGTTGCGCGTGCCGGCGCGCCTGAGCACCTGGGCCGCGTCGACGGGTGCGGGTGGCTGGCCCACGTCCAGCGCCAGGCGCAGCGGCACCGGCACGCCGCCGTCGAAATGGCAATGGCCGCAGTTGCCGTGCAGATAGCCGCGTGCCGCGTGCTCGGCGCGGTTGCTGGCAATGAAGTCGGGCGCCTGCGTAGCCCAGGCGGCGGGCGCGTTCTTCAGCAGGCCGTCGCGCAGCAGCGCCGGTAAGGCCGGGCCCAGTTGCAAGGCCGCGAAGCCCAGCACCGGGCTGCGCGCGCCGGCGTGGCAGGCGATGCAGTCGCCAGTCGAGGGAACGTCGTAGCGCCTGCCGCCGGGCAGCGTCAGCACCTGACCGCGGGCTGGGGCGCGCACCGCGTCGTCACCGCTCCAGACGTAGCTTGCGTATGCCCATCGCCCGTCGCTGCCAAGGACGAAGTGGCGCGTCTCGACCCGCCGGCCGTCCACGCTGAACTCCTTCCACAGCCGCGTGCCGGCCGGGAACTGCCAGGCGTCTGGCTGGCTCACATCCACCTGCGCGCCAGGCGGCAGCGCGATCCAGCGTCGCTTGGCCGCGCCGTCGGACCACAGCGCGAAGCGCGGCTCGAAGGCGCGCACACCGGGCTCGCCCAGGCCGGTCGCGCTCAGGCGCTCGGGCAGCTCGCCCCGCGCCGATGCCGCCAACACGGCAAGCAGCAACAGGCCGATCCCAGCTTTCATTGCGGCCGCCCCAGCGACCAGCTCCGGTCGCCGAACCCCGCATCCGAGCCCTGGATGCGGCCGGCGGCCACCACGCCCTCGGCCGACCACACATGGCCGCCGACGAACGGCGCGGTCGTGGTGCCGCGCGGGCATTGGACGGTCATCGTCGACGCCCAGCGCGTGCTGAGCGTCAGCGCGTAGCGCGCCGGGCTGACGGACTCGTCCACGACGAGCTGGCCCGCCGTGTCGGCCTCGGCCAGCGAGAGCCGGGTCGGCGACACGGTGTGCGTGCAGACCGGGTCGAACATCGTGTAGAGATGGTCGGCCATGCCGGTGGGCCGGTAGACACGGCGCGTTGCGGTGCTTTGCGCGGCGTCCAGCGCCCAGCGGGTGTCGAGCCTGAAGGCGTGGCCGGCTTCGAGGTCGCCGACGATGCCCTCCAGTGAACCGACCCACGCGTCTTCGGCGACACGGATGCGGGCACTCAGCACCAGCCGGCGGCCGTTCGCCACGTTGACGCTGCGAAAGCGCAACGTGAGCGGGTTGGTAGACGGCACCTGGGCCGGCGCGGTGTACACGACGCCGGCCCGCGGCTCGGACGCCAGCGTGCCCAAGGTCGCATCGGGCGTGCTGCTGCCTTCGAGCGTCCACTCGCGCTGGAAGCCCGGCTTGACGTTGAGCACCGGCACCGTGACGTCGCGCACCACCGGCATCGGAATGCACAGCTCGTCGGGGCTGTCGGCTTCGCAGGCGACGTCGCGCGTCGCATAGATGCTGACCGGCACGAAGCGCTGGCTGCCGAGCGTGCGCACCGTGGCCGTGGCGGGCACCAGCTTGTGCGCCTTCACGCGCACGAACTCCGCCTTCAGCACCGGGGCCGCCGCGAGGGGGCGCGCCTGCAATGCCGCAGCGGTGGGCTGCGCGGGCCACAAGCCGGGCGGCAGGCTCACCTGAAGCAGGCGCTGGCCTTCGTCGTGGCCCGACAGTGGCAGCACCCACCAGCTGCCGTCGGCCTGGCGCAGCGCGAGGCGGTCCTGCGAGACGTCGTCGGCGCTCTCGTCGGCGCCGTAGCGCAGCGAGAGCGTCAGCGTGCGCGCCGGGCGCTCGGGCAGCGTCAGCGTGAGGCCGGGGCCGACGCCGTCGGGCAGCGGATTGCTGGTCGCCTGCAGCGCGGCCGTGCCCGCCTGGCTGAAGCTGCCCGCCGGCAATTCCAGTTGCAGGCTGCCGTCGGCCGCCACCAGGCGGGCGGTCGCGGGCGTGAACGGCAGCGCGGTGCTGGCGCCCACGGGTTCCGGCGCGGCCGTCGTCAGCACAGCTTCACTGCCGGTGCGTGCATTGGCCGTGGCGACGACGCTGCCGTCGGCCCGACTGAGTCGGTAGGCGTAAGGGGTGTCTGCAGCGAGGCCGGCATCGAGCCACAGGCCAGCTCCGCTGCCCACGTCGGCGACGACGGCATAGGCGCCGGCATCACCCGCGCGGCGCTCCAGGCGCCAGGCCGTGTCGGCGCTGCCGCCGCGCCAGGTGACGGTGGCATGCGCCGCCGATCCGGACTGCGCGGCCATCGTGACGGCCGGCGAGGACGGCGGCGGTGCCGAGGGCGTGGCCGGCGCGCTGGGCGTGGCGGTTGCGGCGGTGTCGGTACCACCGCCGCCGCAACCGGCGAGGAACAACAGGCCGGCGCACAGCGGCGCCAGCAGACGGGGAGTCATCAGCATGGGAGTGGCTCGAAGAAGGTTGAAACGCGCGCTCAGCTCACAGCCAGTGGCGCATCAGCACGACGTCGAGGTCGCTGCCGTTGGCCTCGCCGGCCTGCAGCACGCGCACCGTGGGCACGCGGTCGTCGGGCTGCAGGGCCAGCGCGCGGCCGGCGTCGGGCTGCAGGGCCAGCGCGCGGCCGGCGTCGGTCTTGGTGCCGGTGGCCACGGCCGTGGTGCGCGTGCCGCCCGGGCCGAAGTCGGTGTCGACGCTGCCGTCGGCTTTCAGGCGCACGAGCACCGTGTCGGCGCTGGAGCTGTTGCCCGTGTAGACCCAGCCGCCCAGCAGCAGCCGGCCGTCGGCCTGGCGGACCAGCGCGGTGGCTTCGTCCCAGTTGGTGGCGCTGACGGCCACGACGGCGCGGCCACCGGTGCCGAAGGCGGCGTCCAGGCCGCCGTTGGGCAGCAGGCGCACGGCGGCGAAGTCATGGTCGCGGTGGCCGGCCAGCACGAGCTGGTTGTCCGGCGTGACGACGACGCCGCGCGCCGCACCCGTGACGCTGCCGAACAGGCTGCGCACGATGCCGGCGGTGCCGAAGCTCGCGTCCAGCGTGCCGTCGGCGCGGTAGCCGGCGGCGATGAAGTCACCCTCGCCGCCCACGGCGACGAGGCGCTGCACGCCGCCCACGGTCTGCAGCGCCAGGCCGTAGACGGTCTCTCTTGCGCTGCCGCTGCCGATGGCGGTCAGCACCCTGCCGGCGGTGCCGAAGCTGGCGTCCGGCGTGCCGTCGGCGTTGTAGCGGGCCAGCGCGAAATCGGCGCCGCTGGCACCCTGATCGCTGTCGCCGGCCAGCACGATCCTGCCGTCGGGCTGCAGCAGCAACGCATAGGCCTTGTCGGCGCCGTTGCCGAACGAAGTGATGACGCGGCCGCCCGTACCGAAGGTGGTGTCCAGCGTGCCATCGGCGTTGTAGCGGGCCAGTGCGAAGTCGTAGCCGCTGGCGCCCTGGTCGCTGCTGCCGGCAACGAGGATCTTGCCGTCGGGCTGCACGGCCACGGCCTGGGCTTCGTCGCTGCGGCTGCCGTTGTTGAAGGCGGTGGCGACCTTGCCGCCCGCGCCGAAGCTCGTGTCCAGGCCACCATCGCGCAGGTGGCGCACGAGCATGAAGTCGGTGCCGCTGGCGGCCGTGAAGGCGCCGAAGCCGGCCACCACGGCCTTGCCGTCGGCCTGCACGGCGACGCCGCGCACATAGTCGTCGGTGATGCCACCGGCGGTCACGAGCGTGCCGCCGCCAAAGCTGGTGTCGATGTCGCCTGCGGCGCCGCGCACGGTGACGGTCAACGGCTTGGTGGCCGTGACCGTGCCCGCGGTGCCCTTGACGGTCACCGCGGTCGGCAGCGAATGCGGTGCGACCAGCGTGGCCTGCAGCGTCAGCGTGCCGGTGGTGCTGCTGGCGGCGACGTTGACGGCGGCGGCCGTGGCGCCGGTGGGCAGGCTGTCGGCGCTGAACTGGATGGCGTCGGTGAAGCCGGCGTCCCGTTGCACGGTGACGGCGACGGTCGCCTGCTGGCCCTGCCAGACGATGGCCTTGGACGTGTCCAGCGTGAAGCTGAAACCGGGTGTGGGGGTGGGCGTGGGCGTGCCGCCGCCGCTGCCGGCCGGCGGCGGTGCGGGGTCGGCCGACGTGCCCGCGGCGCTGCCGCCGCCGCCGCAGGCGGCCAGGGCGGCGGTGAGGGTGACGCTGAGGATCAGTGCACGGGAAGGGAGGCGCTTGAGCGAACGGATGGACATGATGTGGACTCGGTGGGACGGTGGCGTGATGCCCGGAGCGGGAAAGCCGCTGTTCCGGGATGACGGCACTGTGCCGAGCGGCCCCCCTGCTGCCATCGGCTGGACGGGCCATCGCCACGGGCGGCGAAGAGCCATCGCTCACCGGCCTGCCGATGGCCCATCGGGGCGATGCGGCGCCTTGCGGGCGTCGCAACACTGGCGGCTCCCAACTCCACCACCCAGCTGCCATGAACACCCCGCCCCGCCTCGACCTCTACGCCCACATCCACAAGGCCCTGCGCCTGTTCATGACGGATACGCTGCAGCGCCTGAGCCGCCTGGACGCGGACGACCCGCTCGAGCTGGCCACGAGCCTCGGCCAGCTTGACGCCCTGCTCGACGCAGCGCGCCAGCACGTCGAGAAGGAGAACACCTACGTGCACCCCGCCATCGAGGCCCGCCGCGCCGGCGCGAGCGCCGCCATCGAGACCGAACATGAGGAACACCTCGACGCCATCGCCGCGCTGCGAGCCGAAGGCGCCGCGTTGCGCGCGATGCCGTCAGCCGCCGCAGCGCAACGCCTGTACCGCCGGTTCGCGGCCTTCGTGGCTCACAACTTCGAGCACATGGCCGTCGAGGAAAGCCGCCACAACCAGGCGCTGTGGGCCGCCTACAGCGACGATGAACTGTTCGAGCTGCACGGCCGCATCATGGCCAGCATCGACCCTCGGGAGATGGCTCAGACACTGCGCTGGATGATCCCGGCCCTGACGCCGGCCGAGCGCGCGATGGTGATCGGCAGCCTGCCGCCGCAAGCGCAGGGCCCGGTGCTGGCCTCGGCACGCGCGGCGCTCGACGACACAGCCTGGAGCAAGCTGTGCCGGGCTGTCGGTCAGCCGAGCGTGCCCGGCTTGATCGAAGCGTAGTTGCGCTGGTTCCACCACGCGGCCGCCTCGCCGCGCGAGTTCAGGCCCAGCTTGTCGAGGATGTTGGCCACATGCCGCTTGACGGTGTGCGGGCTCAGGTCCAGCGCGCGGGCGATGTGCTTGTTGCTGGCGCCGGCGGCGATCTGGGCGATGACCTCGGCCTCGCGCTGCGACAGGCGCTCGTCGACCGGCGCGTTCGGCACCTCTTCCACGGTGACCGCCACGGTGGCGGGCCGCACGGCATCGGCCCAGCCGCGCAGGCGGGCCAGGTCGGCGGCGTCCAGCAGGCCGCCCCAGTCCTGCGCGGCCATGCGCAGCAGCTCGGGCGCCGCCCACATCAGCCCGCCGGGCTCGCGCCGCGCCAGCGCCGGGGCCAGAGCTTGCGCGGCGCCGGCACGGTCGCCGCGATCCAGCAGCGCGGTGGCCAGGCGCAGTCGTGTTTCATTCAGCTGGCCGAGCAGGTCGCCGCTTTCGCCATCGGTCAGCAAGCCACGCCAGCCGGCGATCGCCTCGTCGCGCCGCCCGTCCAGCGCGGCGAGCCGGGCCTGCAGGCCCAGCAGCGGCCGAGGCCGATGCGGCATCAGCAGGTCGGGCAGGTCGGCGCCCAGGCGCACCAGGCGCTCCAGGCCCTCGGCGAGCGCCTCGCGGTTGCCGCAGGCCGCCGCCATGCGGGCCATGAAGAAACTGGCATGCCACTGCCCCCAGGCGCCATAGCCCGGCACATGCTCGGCCAGGCGCAGCCGCATCAGGCTCAGCGCCGACTCGTGCCGGCCGGCCAGCAGGTCCAGCATCGCGTGCAGGGCCTGGCCATGGTTGCGGGCGATGACCAGGCGGCCGAACCAGGCCGCATCGGCCTCGGCGCGCGCCAGCAGCTGCCGAGACTCCGCCACCCGCCCCTGCCAGAACAGGTTCCAGGCCTGGGCCATGTGGGCGTTGACGCCGAAGGGCAGCGGCCGGTCGCCCAGCACCTGCATCGCGCCCAGGTACCAGCGGTCCACCACGGGCGCCATGCCCGCGCAGCTGATCTGGCGCGGCGGCGGCGAGCCGGTGTACCAGGCCTCCAGCGAAGCGGTCTGCCGCAGCTCGGTGACGAGGGCGTCGAACAGCGGCGCAACGGCGTCGAAGCGGCAGCTCTCGAGCGCATGCCAGGCACGGCCCAGCAACGTCATGCTGCGCAGTTCGCCGCTGAGCGCAAAGGGGTCGAGGTCGCGCAGCAGCGCCTCGGCCTCGCCCAGCCGGCCCTGAGCGATGAGCAGGATGCTGCGATGCGCTCGCGACGCGCGCAGGCCGGCCTCGTCGCCGCGGGCTTCGAACAGGCCTTCGGCGCGGCCCAGATGCCACTCGGCCTGCTGCGCCTCCCACAGCACCCACAGGCTCAGCGCCTTGACGCGGTGGAGCTCGGGGCTTGCTTCGGCGAAGGCCGGATCGAAGCGGCGCGTCAGGTCCAGCAGCCCCTGCGCGCCGAGCTGGTTCATCAGCAGCGCGCCGTCGCCCAGCAGCAGCTCGGCCGCGCGCTCCGGCCGGCCGGCGGCCAGCAGCAGACTCTGGCGGCGCAGCGCGTCGGTCTCCAGCACGGCGGCGCGCTCGAGCATCTGGCGGTGCAACTCGGGCTGCTCCTGGCGCAGCCGCTGCTGCAGCATGTCGCGGAAGAGCTGGTGCAGGCGCAGCGTGTGCGGCGCCAGGTCGACGACGGTGACGAACAGCGACAGCCGTTCCATCTCCGCCAGCCAGCCGGCGGCATTCGCGTCTTCGCCCAAGGCCTGGCAGCGCGCAGCGTCCAGCTCATGCAGCACGCTGGTGCGCAGCAGGAAGCCGCGCAGGCCGGCCTCCAGCCGGTCCAGCACCTCGGCGGCGAGGTAGTCGAAGGTGGCGCGGTCGATGGCCGCCGGCAGGCGCTGGCCCTGGCTCATGCCCAGGGCCAGGCGCAGCCCGGCGGGCCAGCCCTGGCAGCGCTCGTAAAGCCCGGCTGCGGCGCTGTCGTCCAGGCCCGCCGCCTGCGCCAGCTGCTCGACCTCGCCGCGCGCCAGCGCCAGCTCGGTCGCGCCCAGGTCGGCCAGCTCGCCGGTGGCGCGCAGCCGCGCCAGGCGCAGCGCCGGCTCGTGGCGGGCGCTGAGCACGAGGCGCCAGCGCTCGCCCATGCGGGCCAGCCAGCGGTCGAGGAACTGCAACGAGGCCGGGTCGGCGAGGTGATGGGCGTCGTCCAGCACGATGAGGCCGTGCGCCACCTCACAGGCCTCCAGCGCATTCAGCATCGCGTCGGCCACCGTGACGATCTCGGCGCCGCCGCGCAGCGCCGCGTCGCGCAGGCCCTCGGGCGCCGTGCGCCAGGGCGGGTCAAAGGGCTCGAAGGCGGCGAACAGGCAGTCCAGCAGCCGGCCCAGGTCGTCGCCCTCGTCCAGCGCCACCCAGGCAACCGCCGTCTCGGCCGGCTGCGCGGCCAGGGCCTGTGTCAGCAGGGCCGTCTTGCCGTAGCCGGCGGGTGCGCAGATGAGCAGCACGCGCTGGGTGTCCAGTGCTCGCGCGACATCGGCCAGCAGGGCCGGGCGGGGCAGCAACATGCCTTCGCGGGGGCGTGGGGCGCGGGTCTTGGTGTGGGCAAGGGCCATGCCGGAAATGATAGGCGGCGTCGGTCGGGGCCCACGGGGCCCGGCTCTACGATCCGGCCCTTGTGCCAGCTGCCGAGGTCCGTGAATGGTCGAGTCCGCGTCGTCGTCCCCCCGCTTCAGCTTCAGCGTCATCGTCGCCAACTACAACCATGCTGCCCTCGTCGGCCGGGCGGTCGACAGCGTGCTGGGCCAGGACTACCCGCCCGAATTGCGCGAGGTCATCGTCGTCGATGACGGCTCGACCGACGACTCGCGCGAACGGCTGCAGGCGTGGGCCGGCAGCGACGGTGTGAAGCTGGTCTTCCAGCAGAACCGCGGCCAGACGGCGGCCTTCGCGGCCGGGCTGGCCCAGGCCAGCGGCGACTACGTCTGCCTGCTGGATGCCGACGACCGCTGCCACCCGCACAAGCTCGCCGAGATCGCCCGCCACCTCGGCACGCTGCAGGTCGACAGCGCCAACCTCTTCCTCTGCCACGACCTGGACATCCTCGACGGCGCCGACGGCAGCGCCATTGCGGCAAGCTGGTTCGAGGTCATCAACCAGCAGCGCTTCGGGCCGCATCTGACGATCACCGCAGCGCACCACTTCTTTCCGTTCGCCGTCACGTCGGGCATGGTCTTCGGCCGCGAGCTGCTACGGCGCGTGATGGCCGAGGTGCCCACCTGGGAATGGCCGATGGGGTCGGATGCGGTGCTCGGCCACGGCGCCATGATCTTCACCGGCGAGGTGCACTACCTGTGCCAGCGCCTGGGCAGCTATGTCGTACATGGCGACAACAACCTGGCCAGCATCGTGAACGGCCAGTTCCGCGCCAAGCCGATCTGGCACGACCGTTGGCCGCGCAAGCTGCGCTGGCTGGAGCTGCTGGTCGACACGCTGACCTTTAGCGACGCCGAGCGCGCCGAACGGCTCGGCTACATCGGCCGCCTTGAACACGTCGTGCGCGCTGCACCGGCCAGCCGCCGCTACCCGCAGCCACTGCTGAGCCTCATCGTCGACACGCAGGGCGCGCCGCCCGACTGGGCACTCGCCACCGCCGAGGCCGCAGCCACCCAGCGCGACAGCCACCACGAGCTCATCTGGGTGGGCGATGCGGCCACGCTGGCCGCGCTGCCGCCTGCCTGCCCGGGCGCGCGCGCCGCCACGGCCGATGGCGCCGACGCCTATGCCCGCATGCGCGCCGGCTGGCAGGCTGCGCGTGGCGGCTACCTGTGCTTCCTGGGCGCGGGCGACCGGCCCGACCCGCTGTTCGCCGCCAAGCACCTGCACGCCCACCGCTTCGGCAACCTGCCGATGCTGACGGCCAGCGACCTGCGCCTCATCGACGCCAACGGGGTGTTGGTGCATCACGGCATCCTGCTGACCGCCAACGGCTGGGGCGGCGGCACCGTCAACGCCTTCGCCCACCCGCTGCGCGACTGGCCCCTGGCGCCGCTGCCGGCGATGGTGCTGCGCCGCACGCCGCTGCTGGCCGGCTTCTTCGCGGCAGAAACGTTGGCGATACCGTCGCGCGCCGCCGGCTGGCTGCTCGCCCACTACCTGCTGCAGATGGGCGGGGCCAGCCGCTTGGCTGAGAACCTGATGGACCTGCGCCTGCCGGCGACGGCAACGCCGAACGCGTCATGGCTGTCGCAGTTCGTCGACCGCGACGGCCCGCTGCCGGGCATCGACCTGGCCGTCGCAGCGGAGGCCCTGTTCGCCGCCTACACCCGCGCCCGCACGGCGGAGCGCGCCTTTTTCTCAGACGGCTGGGAGGCTCGCTGGCTGCGCTGGCTGCTGCAGTCTGGGGGTGGCGACACAGCGGCACGGCTGGAGCGTCAAGCTCGCGCCGCCGAGGACGCCGCCTGGGGCCAACGCGTGCTGGGCCAGCTGCGCGCGTTGCTGCCGCGTCCAGGCCCAGGCACAGACCCAAACCCAAACCCATGACGCGGCGCCGCGTCGCGCTGCTGACGGCGGTCGATTTCTGGCATGTCGGCGCAGGCCACCGGGCGCGCATCCGAGCGCTGGCTGCGGCACTGGCCGAGGCCGTCGAGCTGACGCTGGTCTTGCCGACCGCCGTGCCCGACAGTGTTCGTGCTGCCATCGCTGCCGCCGTGCCCGGCGCGCGCCTGCACACGCTGGACCTGCCGCCCAGCGGCCAGCAGCGCGACGCGCTGGTCGCGCTGGCCGCCTTCTTCCGCGCCACGCCGCAACACAGCTGCATCGTCGAATACCTGTCGCTCGGCTGGCTGCGCGCGGCCATCCCGCCGGGTGTGCAGGCGCTGGTGGACACGCACGACGTCGTGCACCGTCGGGATGCCGAGCTCGTCGCCATGGGCGAGCGCCTGGACCGGCCGCTGCTGAGCGCCGCCCAGGAAGAAGCCCAGCTGCGCGCCTTTGACCGCGTCATCGCCATCAGCGAACCCGATGCCGAGGTGTTCCGCGGCTGGCTGGGCAGCAGGCGAGTCGTCCTGGCGCCGCATGCGGTGCCGCTTCGCCCTTCGCCCTGGCGTGAGCCGCTGCAGCGCCTGCTTTTCGTCGCCAGCGGCTACCTGCCCAACCAGCAAGGCTTGCACGCCTTCCTGCACGAGGCCTGGCCACGGCTGGCCGGGCGCGGCCTGCAGCTGGATGTCGTCGGGCAGATCGGGCCGGCGATGCGGCTGCGCTCTGTCCACGGCGTTCATGTGCACGGCATGGTCGATGACCTGGACGCGGCCTACGCGGCAGCGGACCTCTGCATCAACCCGGTCGTCAGCGGCTCGGGGCTGAAGATCAAGACCGTCGAGGCCCTGGCCCACGGCGTGGCGCTGGTAGCGAGCCCGCATGCGGTGCGCGGGCTGGACAACGCCGGGGATGCTTTCGTCGTGGCCGATGGCGCCGCCGCCTTCGCTGACGCGATTGCCGCGCTGGCCGATGCACCCGCCCGGCGCTGCAGCGTCGCCCAGGCCGGGTTTCGCCTGGCCGGCGAGCGCTTCAGCCCGGCGGCCTGCTTTGGCGAGCTGATCGCGACGCTCTGAAAACAAAAAAGGCGCCCGAGGGCGCCTTCGATGAGCGGGGAAGCACTCAGTCCTTGCGGCGGCGTCGGGCCACACCCGCGGCGGCAATGCCCAGGCCGACAAGGGCCAGGCTGGCCGGCTCGGGCAGGTCCTGCGCGACGGCGGCGGTGAGCGCGAAGTCCAGCTGCGGGTCGCCGTTCAGCTCGGCCGGGTCGCCGTAGAAGGAGTAAGCCGTGCCGGCAAACACCTCGCGGTCGCCGCAGTTCTGGCCGTAGCCACCGTAGCCGTAGCCATAGCCGCCGCAATCGCCGCCGGTGAAGTTGTAGACGCCGACGTTGGCCATCGCGCTGTTCTCCACTTCGGACAGCACGTCGACATAGCCGCCAGCGGCGACGATGCCGAGGTCGACGCTGTAGTAGTCGTTGCTCCAGTAGTAGTTGCCGTCGCTGAAATCGGCATCGCTGCCGGTCAGACTGACGCCGCTGCGCGAACCGGTGCTGCCGCTCGCGTCGGTCGTGACGGTGGCGGCGGTGTTGAACACCGACGTCCAGGAGGCGCCGTTCACGCTGGTCTTCACCGACGCGGCGTAGCTCGAGGTCAGCAGTTCACCGCTGGTCAGGGGCCGGTAGTAGGCGCTCGTGGCAATGCTGCCGCCGTAGATGTGGAAGCTCAACGTGTAGTGCTGGGCGACGCCGGTCAGGTTCTCGAAGCGGTGGGCGAACTGCGCATGCGCAGCGCTGTTGCCAATACCGGAGCTGTTGGAGCTGACCGCATAGGCACCGCTGGCGTTGGCAAACGAGTAGCCGTAGGCGTTGCCGGTGGTGTCGCCGATGGACGACTGGCTGTTGACATAGCCGACGGTGGCATACGGAACCGGCGTGGCCGTGCCAGTGGCGACGGCCGCCAGCGAACTGGCACTGACGACCGGATCGGCGTAGGCGATGCCGGCCTGGCCCAGCAGCGTGGCCAGCGCGGCGAGACTCAGCCGCGAAAGTCGTGATTGGGGCAAGATCATGTTCAGGTGCTCCGTTGTAGTTGTGGCAAACGATGACAGCTGAACGCTGCAAAGTTCGAGCCAAACGCGAATTCCTAATGGGCTCAATCACTTAAGCTCGCGGGCCGGCACCCCTAGGTCATGATTTGTAAAGATCCCCGACATCGTCTATGACCCGCATCCTCGCCGTCTGGGAGATGGGCGCCAACATGGGCCACATCGACCGCTTGCTGCTCACGGCTCGCGCGCTGCGCGCACGCGGTCACGAGATCAGCTTCGTGCTGCGCGACCTGTCTCGCGCCCATGGGCGCATCGCAGCCGAGGGCTTTGCCATGGGCCAGGCCCCGGTCTGGCTGCCGCAGCTCGCCAACCCGCCGCGGCTGTCCAACTACACCAGCGTGCTGGCAGCCGCGGGCTGGCTGGACGCTCCCGGGCTGGCCGGCCTGATCGGCGGCTGGCGGCGCTGGTACGAGGTTCTGCAGCCCGAGGTGCTGATCTGCGACCACGCGCCGACCGCATTGCTGGCGTCCCGGGCCTTCGGCATGAACGTCTGGACCATCGGCACCAGCTTTGAGGTGCCACCGGGCGGCGAGCACTTTCCACCCATGGCGCATTGGGACCCGGGCGCCGCCGCACGCTGCGCCGCCGACGACGCCATGCTGCTGCCGGTGGCCAACCAGGCGCTGGCGATGCTGAGCCTGGCGCCGCTGGCGCGCCTGACCGACCTCTTCGACGGCTGCCATCAGGCCATCGCCTCACTGCCCGAGCTGGCGCACTATGGCGGCTACCCGGCGGACATGCCCTTCTGCGGCCCGACCTACGTCGGCGACAGCGGCGTCGAGCCGGTCTGGCCCGGCGGTAAAGGCCCCAAGGTGTTTGCCTATCTGAGCCCGGGGCATCCCGAGTTCGCGCGGCTGATGCAGGCACTGCGCGAACTGGGCGTGCGTGCGCTTGTCCACGCCAAGGGCCTGTCGGCCGAGGCCTCGCAACGGCTGGCCGGGCCGCAGCTGCGCTTCGAGGCGCAGCCCGTCAAGCTCGATGCAACCCTGGCAGCGGCGGACCTCATCGTCTCGCACGGCGGCCTGGGCACGGCCACTGCAGCGTTGCTGGCCGGCAAGCCCCAACTGGTGGTGGCCAATCACATGGAGCAGTTGATGACCGGCCGGCGCCTTGTGGACCAAGGCCTGGGCCTGACCGTGCCGCCGGGCGCACCCAGCCCCGACTGGCGACGGCTGATGGGGCAGTTGCTGCATGAACCCCGTTTCGCCGCTGCCGCCCGCGCGGTGGCCGAGCGCCATCGCGGCGAGAGTGCGGCGGGCACGGCCGAGCGGCTGGCATGCCGCATCGAGGCGTCGCTCAGCGAACGATTTGTTCAGCCATGAAGTGCAAGCGGATGCGTGGCACTGGCCAGGCCTTCTCCTACGCCCGCATGCGGCGCTGCTCACGTGTCGGTGCTGGGCCAAGCCAGCTAAATTTGAATCGTCGAGAGCCAGAGTTGCAGCTGAAGAGTTGCTCTACAGGCAATGACCGACATAAAGGCCCGATGCGAAACGCACCGGGCCTTTTCTTTTGTGGATGATGCGCAGATGAACCCCGTCCTCATCGAAGTCCTGCGCGGCAGCGCCGTCGAATCGCTTCACGCCGGCGCCTTGGCCATCGTCGACACCTCGGGCGCCGTGCACACGGCCCTGGGCGATGTCGACCGACCGATCTTTCCGCGCTCTGCGGTCAAGCTGCTGCAGGCGTTGCCGCTGGTGGCCAGCGGTGCGGCCGAGGCCTTCGACCTGACCGACGAAGAACTCGCCCTGGCCTGCGCCTCGCACAGCGGCGAGCCCGAGCATGTGGCCACGGCCGCCGCTGTACTCGCCAAGCTGGGCCTGGACGAAAACGCGCTGGAATGCGGCACCCAGTGGCCGGGCCGCGAGCCGGTGCTGCGCGGCATGGTGGCGCGCGGCGAGCAGGCCACGGCGTTGCACAACAACTGCTCGGGCAAGCACAGCGGCTTCGTCTGCGTCGCCTGCCTGATGGCACGCAATGCGGGCACAGACCCAGCCGAATTCGCACGCGGCTATGTGGCGGCCGAACACCCGGTCATGCGCGAGGTGTCGGCGGCGCTGTCGGCTGTCGCTGGCGTCGATGTGGAGCAGGCGCCGCGCGGCATCGATGGCTGCTCCATCCCGACCTTTGCGCTGCCGCTGCGCTCACTCGCGTTGGCCTTTGCGCGCGCCGGCACCGGCCAGGGCCTGACCGCCGCCAACGCCCGCGCCGCACTTCGCCTGCGCCAGGCCGTCGCCCGGGCGCCCTTCATGGTGGGCGGCACCGACCGCTTCGACACCCGCGTCATGCAGGCCTTCGGCGAGCGCCTGTTCTGCAAAATCGGCGCCGAGGGCGTCTACTGTGCGGCGTTGCCGGAGCTGGGCCTGGGCGTGGCGCTCAAGATCGACGACGGCGCCGCGCGCGCGGCCGAGGCGGCTTTTGCCGCAGTGGCCAGCGCCCTGCTCCAGACCGAGGATGACCTGCTGCGCGGCTACAGCCATCTCGCGCTGCGCAACTGGCGCGGCATCGAGGTCGGCTCGCTGCGGCCGGCCCAAGCCCTGCATGCAATCCGCGCTGTTCGATGACCTGCCGCCCTCGCCGGGCGCTTTGCCCGACGGGCTGATCTACCAGCCTGGTTTCGTCACGCCGGCCGAAGAAGCGGAGCTGATCGCGCTCGTATGCCAACTGCCTCTGCAGGCTGCGCAGTACAAGAGCTACACGGCACGGCGGCGCGTCGTCAGCTATGGCGGGCGGTTCGACTACGACAGCAACGAGCTGCTCCCCGCCGGCCCGCTGATCGACGCGCTGCACCCGCTGCGCGACCGTGTCGCCGCCTGGGCCGGCATCGCGTCGCAGGCGCTGGTGCACACGCTGGTGGCTGAATACGCGCCCGGCACGCCGCTGGGCTGGCACCGCGACGTGCCGGATTTCGAGGAGGTCTTTGGCGTGTCGCTGGGCAGTGAGGCCGTGCTTCGGTTTCGGCCCTACCCGCCGGACCGGCCGAGGCGGGAAGACATCGTCAAGCTTCGCGCGCAACCACGCTCCGTCTACGCGCTTCGCGGCGCGGCGCGCTGGGATTGGCAACACAGCGTTGCCCCAGTGGACGCCCTGCGCTGGTCCATCACGTTCCGCACGAAGCGGCGCTAGCGGGCGCTAGGTAGCGCTGTGCCGTTCCTGACGGCGCGAAAGCACCGCCCTTGCTGGCGGCCGAGCCCGCACAGCAAGGGTGGAAACGCGGCGAGAGGCCGCGCGAAGGTCAGTTGCGGTCCGCGCGCGGTGCCAGAGCGCGGTCGCTGCCCGTGCTCAAGGAAGCATCGTTGCTCGTGCTGGACGCACCGGCAGCGCTGCCGTAGTCCGTGCTGCTGTTTGTGCCGCTGTTCATGCTGCCGCTTGTGCCGCTGTTCATGCTGCTGGTCGTGCCGCTGTTCGAGTTGCTGGGCGTGCCGCTGTTCATGCCGCTGCTCGTGCCGCTGCTCGCGCTGCTGCCGCCGATGTTGCTCGTGCTGCTGCTGTTGCTGCTGCTCGTGCTCGTGCTCGGGTAGCTGCTGTTCGGAATGGCGGCGGTGCTGTTCGCGGCGGGCTGATCGGCCGGCACGGCCGCTGCGGTATCGCTGGGCATCGTCGTGGTGGCGACCGTCGAATCGGTCGACTGGACCGGCGCTGTCGAGGCGGTGGAGCTGCTGGCCATCGGCATGGTCGACGTGTCGGCCTGGGCTGCGGGCGCCTGCGAGTTGTTGGTCGACTCGCGCGACAAGCCGGCGCTGTCGGTCTGGTCGGTCGTTTCGGTCCGCGTTCCGGCGCAACCGGCAATGCCGACGATCAGGCTGGCAGTCGCGATCGCAACGCCGGTGGTCAGGGGGTTGAATCTCTTGCTCATGGTGACTCTCCAAGGTGGGTTTGGACGGCAAGTGCGGCGGATGCCGCTCCAAATACCCGGCAACCGCCGTTCCTGCGTTGCGCCGGCGATGAGCCGGCGATGCCATAAAACGATACAAAACGAAACCAAGCAAGCGCTTGGTTGGCTGTTACATTCCACGCCATGCCCGCTCAACCCACCGCGCAATCACCCGCAAGTACCGACGCCCTGCCCGCCCGCGACCGCCTGTTGGCTGAGGCGATGCGGCTGTTCGGCGAGCGCGGTTTCGATGCCGTGACGACGCGCGAGATCTGCGCTGCCGCCGGCGTGAACCCCGGCGCCATTCATTACCACTTCGGCGACAAGGACGGCCTGTACCGCGAGGTGCTGCGGCTCCCCGTGGACGAACTGCATCGGCAGCTGGCAGGGTTCGACGAGCCGGCCTTGAGCCTGCACGAGTCCATCTGCCGCTTCCTGCAACCCTTCCTGTTTGACGACAGCGCCTGCAGCGCGCAGCTGTTCTTCCGCGAGATGCAGGCGCCCAGCCCCATCTTCATGGAAGCCGTGGCGCGCGATGTCGGCCCGATCTTCGACCGCTTCGCACGCCTGCTGGCCCGCCACGCCGGGCTTGCCGAGCCCACGGCCGCCATCCACCAGCTGGCCATGGGCCTGCAGGCCATGGCCCACGACTACTCCATGACCCGGCCGATGCTGGACGCCTTCCACCCCGAACTGCTGGCCGACGACCCGCTGCTGGAACAGACCTGCGGCCGCCTGGCGGACTGGGGCTGCGCGCTGGTCGACTACGAACGCAAACGCCACGCTCCATGAACCGACGCCTACTCCTCATCGCGCCCCTGCTGGCCGCGCTCGCTGCCTGCACCACGGCCCCGCCGGCCGCACCGCCCGCCTCCACGGCCATCCCTGAGGCCTGGCGCTCGCCCCTGCCCCACGGCGGCAGCACGGCGGCGCTCGGCAGCTGGTGGCAGGCTTTCAGCGACCCGCAACTGGCCCGGCTCATCGACCGCGCCCAGGCGCAGAGCCCGACCCTGGCCCAGGCCGCCGCCCGCCGCCGCCAGGCCGAAGCCGGCGCCGCCCAGGCCCGCTCCGCGCTGCTGCCGCAGCTGTCGGCCAGCGCGCAGGCCCAGCGCGGCCGCAACGCCGGCGCGGTGCCCGGCACCAGCACGCAGGCCAGCGCCCAGTTCAATGCGAGCTGGGAGATCGACCTGTTCGGCAGCCAGCGCGCCGCCGCCGCCGCTGAAAGCCTGCATGCCAGCGCGGCCACGGCCGACTGGCATGCCGCCCGCGTCAGCCTGGCCGCCGACGTGGCCCAGGCCTATGTGCAGCTGCGGCTGGCGCAGGCGCGTGAAGAGTCCGCCGAGCTGGACACGCGGTTTGCCGAGCAGATCGCCGGCTGGGCACGCCAGCAGCAGCAGGCCGGCCTGTTCAGCGCCACCGATGCCGCCATCCTGAACACCGAGCGCGCCGCCGCGTCGGCCAGCCGCAGCCTGTGGCGTGCCGAGGCACAGATCGCGCTGCAGACGCTGGCGCTGCTCTGCGGCGAGCGTGGCGACACGCTGGCCGCAGAGCTGGCACCGCCGGCCGTCGTCACTGACGGCTTCGACCTGCGCCGCAGCCAGCCCAGCACGCCCGCCTTCGACGTGACTGCTCTGCCCGCCCAGCTGCTCGCCCAGCGCCCCGACCTCGCCGCCGCCCATCAGCGCTGGCTGGCCGCCGTGCAGCAGCAGCGCAGCGTGGAGGCGCAGCGCTGGCCTCAGCTCAGCCTGACCGCGCTGGCCGGCGAGACGCGGCTGCGCGTGGGCGGGGCGACGAGCAATGCCTCCATGTGGGCCTTCGGCCCGACGCTGAGCCTGCCGCTGTTCGACGGCGGCCTGCGGGCCGCACGCAGCGAGGGCGCTCAAGCCGCCGCTGATGAAGCCGCCAGCGCGCTGCAGGCCCGGTGGCAGACGGCAGTGGCCGAGGTGGAAGAGTCGCTGCAACGCGTGACGGCCGGCGCCGAACGCGAGCGCGAGGTGGACGCCGTACGTCGCGAATGGCTGGGCATTGCGCTGCGCTCCGGCGCTCAGTCCCAAGCCGGCTTGCAGAGCGGCGCCCAGCGCAACACCACCTACCGCAACGCACTGGCCGCCTACGACGCCGTGCTGAGCGTGCGCGCCGAACACGCCCTGGCCTGGATACGCCTCTACCGCAGCCTCGGCGGCGGCTGGACGGCTGACACCTCGACGAACACCACTGCATCCAACCGTTGAACGCCATGAAGACCCGCCTTCCCTTCATCACCGCCGCCCTGACCCTCGCGCTGGCCGCGGCCTTCGTCGTCGCCATATCAAGCGGCCCTGCATTCGCGCAGCAGGCCGCCAGCGCCGCGCCCAAGCCGGCGTTGACCGTCAAGCGCGCCGTGGCCAGCCAGGCCAACTGGCCGCAGACGCTGTCGGGCACCGGCTCCATCGCCGCCTGGCAGGAGGTCGTCATCGGCGCCGAGCTCGGCGGCCAGCGCTTGGCGGTGCTCAACGTCGACGTGGGCGACCGCGTGAAGAAGGGGCAGCTGCTGGCCCGCCTGTCGCCCGGCACGCTGGAAGCCGACCTGGCCGCCGGCCGCGCCGCGCTGCTGGAGGCCGAGGCCTCGGCCCGCGAGGCCCACCTGACTGCCGAGCGCGTGAAGACGCTGCAGGGCAGCGAGGCGCTGTCGCCCCAGGCCATCGACCAGGCGCTCGCTGCCGACGCCGCCGGCCAGGCCCGCGTCGCCGCCGCCAAGGCGCGCGTTCAGGCCGACCAGCTGCGCTTGTCGTACACGCAGATCACCGCGCCGGACGACGGCGTCATCAGTGCCCGCATTGCCACGCCGGGCGCGCTGGTGCAGCCGGGGCAGGAGTTGTTCCGCCTGCAGCGCCAGGGCCGCCTGGAGTGGCGCGCCGAGGTGCCGGGCGCCGAGCTCGCGCAGCTGAAGACGGGCCAGAAGGTGCGCGTGCAGCCCAGCGGCGCGCCGCCGGTGGAAGGCCGCATCCGCCGCGTTGCGCCCCAGGTGGACGCGCAGACGCGCAACGGCCTGGTCTACGTGGACCTGAAAGCGGTGGAGCCGCTGCGCGCCGGCCTGTTCGCACGCGGTGACTTCGTGCTGGGCGACAGCGCCGCGCTGTCACTGCCGCAGAGCGCCGTGCTGCTGCGCGACGGCTTCAGCTACGTCTTCCGCATCGACGGGAGCAAGGTGCGCCAGACCAAGGTACAGATCGGCCGCCGCGAAGCCGACCGCGTCGAGGTGCGCTCGGGGCTGGCAGCCGGCGCTGCTGTCGTCGAGTCTGGCGTCGGCTTCCTGGCCGATGGCGACACCGTTCGCGTTGCGCAGTAAGGACACGCGATGAAGAACGAGCAGTCCACTGCCGGATCCGGGTTCAACGTCTCCCGCTGGTCCATCGCCAACCCGGTGCCGGCCATCATGCTGTTCATCATGCTGACGGCGGCCGGGCTCTACGGCTTCAAGCAGATGAAGGTGCAGCAGTTCCCTGACATCGAGCTGCCCACCATCGTCGTCAGCGCCTCGCTGCCGGGCGCCGCGCCCGCGCAGATGGAAACCGAGGTCGCCCGCAAGATCGAGAACTCGGTGGCCGCCGTCCAGGGCGTCAAGCACATCTACACCAAGGTGCAGGACGGCATGGCCACGGTCACCGTCGAGTACCGGCTGGAGAAGCCGCTGCAGGAGGCCCAGGACGACACGCGCGACGCGGTCTCGCGCATCCGCGCCGACCTGCCCGCCGACCTGCGCGACCCGGTCATCACCAAGATGAACCTGTCGGGCATGCCCATCCTGACCTACACCGTCTCCAGCAGCAGCATGGATGACGAGGCGCTGTCCTGGTTCGTCGACAACCAGGTCGCCAAGCGCCTGCTGTCGGTGCGCGGCGTGGGCTCGGTGGCACGTGTCGGCGGTGTCAACCGTGAACTGCGCGTGGAGCTGGACCCGTCGCGCATGCTCGCCCTGGGCGTGACCGCCGCCGAGGTGTCGCGCCAGCTGAAGCAGGTGCAGCAGGAAGCCCCCGGCGGCCGTGCGCAGCTGGGCGGCGCCGAGCAGTCGTTGCGCACCATCGCCACCGTTCAGAGCGCCAGCGAGCTGGCTGCGATGGACATCCCGCTGGGCAACGGTCGGCATGTGCGCCTGGACCAGGTCGCCGCTGTCAGCGACACACTGGGCGAGCGCCGCAGCGGCGCCTTTCTGAATGGCAAGGCCGTCGTCGGCTTCGAGATCGTCCGGGCCAAGGGCGCCGGCGAGGTGGATGTGGCCGAACGCATCCGCGCGGCGCTGGAGGAGCTGAAGGCCGCCCACCCCGACATCACCGTCACCGAGGCCTTCAACTTCGTCGACCCCGTCATCGAGAACTACGACGGCAGCATGAAGCTGCTGCTGGAAGGCGCGGCGCTGGCCGTGCTGGTGGTCTTCCTGTTCCTGCGCGACTGGCGTGCGACCTTCGTCAGCGCCGTGGCGCTGCCGCTGTCGGCCATCCCAACCTTCCTCGTCATGTACTGGATGGGCTTCACGCTCAACGTCGTCACGCTGCTGTCGCTGTCCCTCGTCATCGGCGTGCTGGTGGACGACGCCATCGTCGAGATCGAGAACATCATGCGGCACCTGACGATGGGCAAGACGCCGCTCGAGGCCGCTCGTGAAGCGGCCGACGAGATCGGCCTGGCCGTCATCGCCACCACCTTCACGCTGATCGCCGTCTTCCTGCCCACCGCCTTCATGAGCGGCGTCGTGGGCAAGTTCTTCGTGCAGTTCGGCTGGACGGCAGCCATCGCCGTGTTCTTCTCACTCGTCGTCGCCCGCATGCTGACGCCGATGATGGCGGCCTACATCCTCAAGCCCCCGAAGCGCGCGCACAAGGAGCCGTTCTGGATGGCGCGCTACCTCCGCGCCGCGCGCTGGGCCTTCACGCACAAGGGCAAGACGCTGGCCATCGCCACGGCCTTTGGCCTGGCCGCCTGCGCACCGCTGTTCATGGGCAAAATCCCCGGCGCCTTCATCCCGCCGGACGACCTGAGCCAGACGCAGATCAGCATCGAGCTGCCGCCCGGCAGCACCTACGCGCAGACGGCGGCCATCGCCGAGCAGGCCCGCGCCGTGGCCGCCAAGCATGCGCATGTGAAGCTGGTCTACACGGCCGTCGGCGGCGGCAGCGCCGGTGGCGATCCGTTCGCGATGAGCGGCGCGGCCGAGTCGCGCAAGGCCACGCTGACGCTCAACCTGACCGCCCGCCAGGACCGCCGCGGCACCGCCAAGCAGCAGATCGAGCGCGAACTGCGCGATCAAGTCGAAGGCATTGCCGGCGCGCGCATCAAGGTGAGCTTTGGCGGCTCCAACGAGAAGTACCAGCTCGTGCTGGCCGGCGAAGACGGCGAACAGCTGGCCGCCCACGCCGCCAAGGTCGAGCAGGAGCTGCGCGGCCTGAAGGGCATCGGCCAGGTGACGAGCAGCTCCAGCCTGCAGCGCCCCGAACTCATCGTGCGCCCCGACGCAGCGCGCGCGGCTGATCTGGGCGTGTCGACCGCAGCGATTGCCGACACGCTGCGCATCGCCACCGCGGGTGACTACGACCAGCTGCTGCCCAAGCTCAACCTGAGCCAGCGCCAGGTGCCCATCGTCGTGCGCCTGCCGGACGCGGCGCGCGCCGACCTGGCCCTGCTGAGCGAACTGACGGTGCCCGGCACCCGCGGCCCCGTGCCGCTGCGCCAGGTGGCCGACCTGCAGCTCACCAGCGGCCCCGCGCAGATTGACCGTTATGACCGGCTGCGCAACGTCAACTTCGAGCTGGAACTGAATGGCATGCCGCTCAGCGAGGTGCAGGCCGCCGCCAATGCGCTGCCCAGCATCGTCAACCTGCCGCCGGGCGTCAGCAAGGCCGAGATCGGCGACGCCGAAGCCTTTGCCGAGCTGGGCCAGGGCTTTGCGCTGGCCATGGGCACGGGCGTGGCGTGCATCTACATCGTGCTGGTGCTGCTCTTCCACGCCTGGGTGCAGCCCATCACCATCCTGGGTGCGCTGGTGCTGTCCATCCCGGGCGCCATCCTGGCGCTGTTCGTGACCGGCACGGACCTCTCCATGCCGGCCATGATCGGCATGATCATGCTGATGGGCATCGCGACGAAGAACTCCATCCTGCTGGTGGAGTACGCCATCGTCGCGCAGCGCGAGCAGGGCCTGACGCGGCTGGAGGCGCTGCTGGACGCCTGCCACAAGCGCGCCCGGCCCATCGTCATGACGACGCTGGCCATGGGCGCCGGCATGATGCCCATCGCGCTGGGCTTCGGCACCGACCCGAGCTTTCGCGCCCCGATGGCCATCGTCGTCATCGGCGGGCTGATCACCAGCACCTTCCTGAGCCTGCTGGTGATCCCGGTGCTCTACGAGGTGGTGGATGACGTCATCCAGCGCTTCTCGCGCAAGCGGGCGAAGGCGCAGGGGGAGCCGGCTTCGGCCTGAGCCTCAATGCATCCGGGGCGGGCGATGAGGGTCTGCCACGGGCCGCGGCTTCAGGGCTTCCCGGACGCGCTCGACCATGGCGGCGGAATCCTTGTCGTCGACGGCGACGATGAGCCGAAGCCAGGAGGCTTTGGACCGGTCGCCGTCGCGCCGCGTCCAGCACCACACCTGCGCGCCGAGTTCTCCGGACCGATCGGCAAGGCACACCTCATCGAAATCCGCGCCTTCGTAGGTGAGCAGCTGCTCTTCGTCGACGTAGGTGTTGAAGTAGTCGGGCATGCGGCGAGTCTAGGCCTTCGGTCGGCCCCCGGGGGGCGCGACTACGCGGGCAGCGCTGCCTTAGCCGCCCGGGGAGCAAGGCCGCGAGTCGCGCAGCACGGTGTAGGGATTCACCGGTGCGCCGCGCCACCAGTGCGGCTGCGGTTCGAGCTTGAAGATCGCCAGGTGCAGGTGCGGCGCGCCGGCCGGTGAATTGCCGGTCAGGCCCACGTAGCCGATCAACTGGCAACGGCGCAGCGGCTGGCCTTCCACCAGGCCCGGCGCGTAGGCGTCGAGGTGAGCGTAGTAGTAGGCGTAGCGCGACGCGGGGTCGAACTGATAAACCGTGAGGCCGCCGCGCTGGCTGGTGAACAGCTTGGCGACGATGCCGTCTTCCACCGCCAGCACCGGCGTGCGCATCGGGGCCGGGATGTCCAGCGCCTCATGCGCGCCTTTCGTGCGACCGTCGCCGAAGCTGTCCGTCAGCGTGGCTGCCGGCACGTCGGGCAGCGGCATGGACAGATGGCGGGCCTGCAGATCGGCGATGTCGGCAGGCGTGACGGCGACGTCCACCGGGCCCGACGCGGGCGTGGCTGCCGTTCCGGGCCTGGACGAAGGCGGCGTCGCGGGCGCCTGGGCCTGCACCGCCGGCGCGCTCGCCTGAGGTTGAGGTTGAGGTTGAGGTTGAGGTTGAGGTTGAGGTGACGGCGCCGCCGGCGTGCGGTGGTCGCTGCAAGCGCAGGCGCAGGCCAGCAACAAGGCCAACGGCACGTGGGACGTGCGGTGAAGGGACGGTGGGAGAGCCATCGGGCGCTGCCTGCGGTCTGCACTAGGGCCGAATGTCGACCTCGAAGCCCGGTTTCACCAGCCTGGCCAGACGCTGCGCGTCCCAGTTCGTCATGTGGATGCAGCCGTTGGTTTCCTCCCGCCCCAACTGCGCGGGGTCCGGCGTGCCGTGGATGCCCCAGTGCGGCTTGCTCAGCCCCAGCCAGGTGCTGCCGACGGGGTTGTTGGGGCCGGGCGCGATCTCGGCCTTCTGCGCGTCCCCGGGTGCGTTCTTCAGCAGCTTGGGGTTGTAGGTGAAGGTCGGGTTCGGCACCTCGCTGACGATCTTCAGCACGCCGAGTGGCAACGGGTCTCGCGGACCGCCGATGCTGATCGGGAACGCGCCCAGCACCTTGCGATCCGCCCCGAGCACCCACAAGGTCTTGGCCCTCTTCTCGATCTCGATACTGCGCGCGGCGCCGTCGACCGGCGGGCGCGGAGTGACGTCGGGCACGATCAAGGGGTCGCCTGCCTTGAAATCCTTGGACCGGCCACGATTGAGGGACGCGAGCATCGACTCGCTGAGATGAAAACGCTCCGCCAGCGCCTCGCCGAGGGTTTCATAGTCCAGCGACTTCAGCGTGGCACGCTCGGCCATGTCGGTGGGTGTGCGGGTGTAGGGGCCGGCCACGTCCTTGCCGGTGACGGTGTAGGTCGTGAAGGCGCCGCCCTTGTCGCCCTGCTCCAGCGCCTTCGCGGTGGCCGCGTCGAGCCGGCCCGTGGTTTTCAGGCCGTTGGATCGCTGGAACGCGGTCAGCGCGCGTTGCAGGTTGCGGCCCTGGCGGCCATCGATCTCGCCCGGCGAGAACCAGGCCCGATCCAGCAGCACCTGGGCGCGGGCGACTGCGTGCGCGCCCACCGCGCGACCGTGCCCGGGCAGCAGCGACGCAGCGTTCAGCTCTTCCAGCGTCGGCGAAGCCGCCAACGCGCTGACGCGGGCGCCGTGCGTGGCGGCAACGCCTGGCAGAACGACGCCGGCGCAGCACAGCAGCGCGGCGGCGATCTTCAGCGGTCGAAGCGACGAGGTTGGCATGGAGGGCTCACGAAGCGGCTACAACGCACCGTAGCCGAGGTCACGGCGCCGCAGATGTAGGCCGAGGCCTGGAACGACGCCAGCGGCAACGCCAGCCTGAGCAAGCGATCAGCCCAGCCTGAACACCGCCACCGACTGGGACAACTCATCGGCCTGCTGTTGCAGGCTGGACGCCGCGGCGGCGGACTCCTCCACCAGCGCGGCGTTCTGCTGCGTCATCTGGTCGAGGCTGGCGATGGCCTGGCCGATCTGGCCGATGCCGGTGCTCTGCTCGCCGGTGGCAAGGCTGATCTCGGAGACGATGCTGCTGACGCGGGCGATGGACTCGATGATGTCCTTCATCGTGTCGCCGGCCTGGGCCACCAGTGTTGCGCCACTGTGCACGTTCTCGCCGCTCTGCGTGATCAGCGACTTGATCTCCTTGGCGGCCTCAGCCGAGCGCTGGGCCAGCGTGCGCACCTCGCCGGCCACCACCGCAAAACCGCGCCCCTGTTCGCCGGCCCGCGCCGCCTCCACCGCCGCATTCAGCGCCAGGATGTTGGTCTGGAAGGCGATGCCGTCGATGACCGAGATGATGTCGGCGATCTTGGCTGAAGAGGCACTGATGCGGCCCATGGTCTGCACCACCTCGTCCACCACCGCGCCGCCGCGCCGCGCCACGTCGGCGGCGTCGCTGGCGAGCCGGTTGGCCTGGCGGGCCGACTCGGCGTTGTGGGTGACGCTGGCCGTCAGCTCCTCCATCGCCGAGGCCGTCTCCTGCAGATTGGAGGCCGCCTGCTCGGTGCGGTTGCTCAGGTCCTGACTGCCGACCGCCACCTCGCGTGAGGCGTTGGCAATGTTGTCCGTGCCCTCGCGCACGCCGGTGACCACCTTGACGAGCGACTCCTGCATGCCCTGCACGCCGCGCATGACGGCGGCCGTCTCGTCGCGGCCGTCGACACGCACGGGCTGGCTCAGGTCATGGCCAGCGATGCGCTCGGCCGTCTTCACGGCCAGGGCCAGCGGCGCCAGGATGGAGCGGATGTTGACCGCGGTGTAGCCAACCAGCAGCAGCACGGCAGCCAGCACCACCAGCGTCAGGTTGCGGCGGATGTCTTGCTCATGCTCGTCCAGCAGCGCCACCTGGCGGGTGGAATGCTGGTCGATCCTGTCGGTCATGTCGCTCAGCAGCTTGTCCATGGCCCGCACCGGGCCTTTGACCGGCTCCATGGCCAGGTTGGCCGCCGCCGTATCAGCGAACTCGCCCTTGGCCACTCGCTCCAGGATGCCGCTGAAACCGCCACGGTAGTCCTGCAGCGCCTTCAGCAGCTCGGCGGGCATGCGCTTCACGTCGGCCGGCACGTCGAGCCGGGCGATCTTGTCGAGGCTGGCGGAAACCTTGTCCAGCGTCTCGGTCCAGTCCTTGCGGTAGCGCTCCACGGCCTTGGCGTCCGCCAGGTTGATGAGCAGGTCTTTTTCGTAGCGCCGCAGGTTGCCGACGCCGGCGCGGACGCCGGCCAGCTGGGTCAGCGATTCGACGTCGTTGTCCACGTAGTGAACGAACGCGGCTTTGGACTGCGACAGGCTGTACAGCCCCTGCAAGCCCACCACCAGCATGCCCGCCACGGCAAGGGCGGCGAGCGCGAGCAGCCGCGCCTTGATCGTGAAATCGCTGAGCTTCATCGCCATCTCCCTCGTTGGAGGCTGTGGCGGGAGACTAGTCCTTCGCGGTGCCGGCGCCAAGCCTCACGCTTGCGGGCCGCCGTCAGGGCGCCACAACTCATGCATGGCCGCCTCGAAGGCGTCGCCCACGCGCTGCGGCGCACGCCAGGGCCGGGCGCGGCCGGCCACCCACACCGACTGCCACGGCGAGCCGTTGCTGCCGAAGACCACCGCGTCCAGCAGCGCCTCGTCGGGCAGGCCGCGCAGCGCGTCGGCCTCGCGGTTGAGCACCAGGGCGTCGGCACGGGCGCCGGGCGTCAGGCCCCAGGCGGTGAACCCGGCCGCGCGGGCGCCGCCGGCCACCGCCGCGTCGAACAGGCGGGCCGCGCTGGACGGCTGGCTGCCCGGCGCGGACGCGATGTTGCGCTGGCGCAGATGCAGGCGCTGGCCGTACTCCAGCCAGCGCAGCTCCTCCACCCAGCCACGAGTGACCTGGCTGTCCGAGCCCACGGTCAGCGGCACGTTGTTCTGCAACCAGCGCGGCAGGTCGGCCAGGCCGTCGCCGAGATTGGCCTCGGTGCCGGGGCAGATGACGATGCCGGCGCCGCTCAGGGCCACGGCCTCGATCTCGGCCGGCTCGGCGTGCGTGGCATGCACCAGTTGCCAGCGGGGGTCGAGATGACCCGCGTCGGCCAGCCATTGCAGCGGACGCATGCCGGTGGCCTGGAGGCAGTCGGCCACCTCGGCCGTCTGCTCGGCGACGTGGATGTGGATCGGCAGGTCGGCGCCGCCGACAAGGTCGCGCAGGCGGGTGATGTCGGCAGGCGACGCGCCGCGCAGCGAATGCAGAGCCACACCGGCACTGACGCGCGCCAGGCCGGCGGCGTTGATGCGCTGGCAGGCCCGCCAGGCCCAGTCGGCATCGGCCGCAAAACGGTGCTGCTCGGGGCGCAGGCCGCTGGCGTTGAAGCCGCTGCGTGTGTAGACGACCGGCAGCAGCGTCAGGCCGATGCCGGTGTCCTCGGCGGCTGCGGCCAGGGCCCAGGCCATGTCCAGCTCGTCGTCATAGGCCTGACCCTCGGCGGCATGGTGCAGGTAGTGGAACTCACAGACCTGGGTGTAGCCGCCGCGCAGCAGCTCGGCATAGAGCTGGCCAGCCACCGCGCGCAGCTGCTGCGGCGAGATGCGCAGGGCCAGTGCGTACATGCGGTCGCGCCAGCTCCAGAAGTCGTCCTGCCCCGCCTCGCGGCGCTCCGCCAGGCCGACGAAGGCGCGCTGGAAAGCGTGGCTGTGGGCGTTGACGAGGCTGGGTATGACCGGGCCGGCCAGCAGCTCGGCGTCGGGCGGCGCGACGGTGTTGACGGTGATCTCGGCCCAGTGCCCGCTGTCCACCGTCAGCAGCACATCGCGTTGCCAGGCGCCGTGGATCCAGGCCAGGGGCGCGTGCAGTCTTTTCAAGGCTGGCATGCCAGCATCTCCCTCAACATTTTTTCAATCAGCGGCGCCACCTCGTTGGCGGCGGCTTCGTCGTAGGCCTGGCGCGGGTCCTGCGCCTCGTCCATGTAGCAGCGCTGGCACATCTCCAGCTGCACGGCATGCACGCCCTGGGCCGGCTGGCCGTAGTGGCGCGTGATGTAGCCGCCCTTGAAGCGGCCGTTGACGACGTGGCTGAACCCCTGCTGACCAGCCAGCAGCGCGCCGAGCCGCTCGGTGATGGCCCAGGCGCAGGAGGCGCCATCCGCCGTGCCGAGGTTGAGCGCCGGCAGCGTGCCCTCGAACAGCCAGGGCAGCTCGGAACGGATGCTGTGGCCGTCGAACAGCAGCGCGTGGCCGTGCTCGGCGCGCAGCCGCGCCAGCTCTGCCGCCAGCGCGTCGTGATAGGGCTGCCAGTAGGCCTCGCGGCGCGCGGCGATGGCGGCAGCGTCGGGCCAGGCGCCGGGCAGATAGAGCGGGTCGTCGGTGAAGAAGCGGGTGGGCACCAGGCCGGTGCCACCCGTGGCCTCGGGGTAGAGCGGCTGGTCGTCCGGCGGGCGGTTCAGGTCGACGACGTAGCGGCTGTAGCGCGGCACGATGAGGCTGGCGCCCAAACGCTCGGCGAGCGGCCGGTACAGGCGCTCCAGATGCCAGTCGCTGTCCTCGCTGGCGAGCGCACGCGGCACCAGGCGCGTGGCCAGCTCGGCGGGGATCTCGGTGCCGACATGCGGCAGGCTGATCAGCAGCGGCGTGTGGCCCTGCTGCAGTTGAAAAACGCTCATGACCCTCCCTGGGTTCCCCGGATTCCGTGATGCACCCGTTCTATCAGCGGGTTATGTCCGAAGCATGCTGCCAGCTCGCGCGGGTGGGCGCCATCCCAGACACAGAAGTCGGCGCGCTGGCCAGCCACAAGTTGGCCCCGGTCGCGCAGGCCCAGCGCGCGGGCGCCGTTGACGGTCAGGCCGCGCAAGGCTTCCTCGGGCGTCAGCCGGAACAGCACGCAGGCCATGTTCAGCGTCAGCAGCGGTGAGAGCGTGGGCGAGCTGCCGGGGTTGTGGTCGGTGGCGATGGCGATGGGCACGCCGGCTTCGCGCAGCGCCGCAATGGGGGGCAGCTGCGTTTCACGCAGCGCGTAGAAGGCGCCGGGCAGCAGCACGGCCACGGTGCCGGCGGCGGCCAGCGCCTGCACGCCTTGCGGGCTGAGGAATTCGAGGTGGTCGCAGCTCAGCGCCTGGTGGCTCGCCGCGAGCTGGGCGCCGCCCTGGTCACTCAATTGCTCGGCATGGAGCTTGACGGGCAGGTCCAGTCGCCGGGCCGCGTCGAACACGCGAGCGACCTGGGCCGGGCTGAAGGCGATGTGCTCGCAGAAGGCGTCCACCGCGTCGACGAGGCCGGCGGCGTGCAGCTCGGGCAGCCAGCGGCAGACGGCGGCGATGTAGTCGTCGGCATCGCTGAACTCCGGCGGCAGCGCGTGGGCGGCGAGGTAGGTGGTGCGCACATCCAGGCCCAGGCCGGCGAGCTGGCGGGCGACGCGCAGCATGCGAGCCTCGGTGGCGGCGTCCAGGCCGTAGCCGGATTTGACCTCCAGCGTCGTGACGCCCTCGCGCATCAGCGCCCGGGCGCGTTTCGTGGCGTCGGCCAGCAGCTGGCCTTCGGTGGCGGCGCGTGTGGCGGCCACCGTCGAGCGGATGCCGCCGCCGGCCCTGGCGATGTCGGCATAGCTCGCACCATGCAGGCGCTGCTCGAACTCGTTGGCGCGATTGCCGCCGTAGACCAGGTGGGTGTGGCAGTCCACCAGGCCCGGCGTGACGAGGGCGCCATGCAGCTCGACGACCTCATCGGCCGCGGGCGCCTCGGCACTGGGCCCGACCCAGCGCAGCAGGCCGCCGTCGACGAGCAGGGCGCCATCGTCGATCAGGCCCCAACCGCTGTCGCCCGCCAGCGTCGCCAAGCGCCCGCCAGTCCACAACCTCACTCGGCGCTCCATGTCAGCCACCAGGCATGGCTGCTGGTGGCATCCGGCCCGGTGAAGACGCAGCTCTGCGCGACCGGCGCCTCGCACCAGGCCAAGGTCAGCGGCGCCATGGGCATGGCGCGGTGGCCATGCTCCAGCAGGCCGCCCTCGACGGTGAAGAGGCCCACCCAAGGCGTGCGTGGCAGCAGCACATGGCTGGCCGGCTCGACCTCCAGGTTGCCGCGCCGCTCCATCACGTTGAAGACGTCGGTCGGGCCCTTGATCAGCTCCGCGTCGGGCGCCAAGCCGCCGTCGAAACGCAGCGGCTCGTCGCCCATGCTCTGCGGCCAGTCGAACAGGCGCAGGCCCTCGCCGCCCACGACGGCCAGCCAGCGATGCACGCCTGGAAAGGCCGAGAACGGACCGTCGCGGTCCACCCGGCCCACGCTGATTCGCAGCGCCCAGTCATGCGCATGCGGCCAGGCGAGCAGCTCACGCGTCGTGCCGCCCTTGTTCATCCAGGCCTGCGGCTCGACGTCGGCCGCGCTGACCTTGCTCCAACTCATGTTCTTGTCCTTGTACTCAGGCCACTGCCGCGCATTTTCCGCAGCTCAGCGTGGCCCGGCTTACGCCGAGAAGCTCCCTTGCAATTGGTAACGTGCGCCCGGATGGGTCAATTTCACGGAAGTGACCGCCACGCCACGGCTGTAGGTGATGCGCTTGACGACCAGGCAGGGGTCACGGCGGCTGATACCGAGCAGCTTGGCCTCGACCTCGCCGGTCAGCGCCGCCTCGATCATGTAGCGCGCTTCCGACAGCGGCGCCACCTCCAGCAGGTAGTGCGTCGGCGTGATGCGGGTGAAGTCCTGCGACAGATAGTCAGGCGCGCATGCCGGGTTGACGGCGCGCTCCTCGCACTGGATGGCGTGGCCGTTCTCCAGGTGCACGATGAGGCTGAGGAACACCGGCGCGCCGCGCTTCAACCCCAGCTCGGCGGCCTGCTGCGGCGTGGCCTTGCCCTTGGTGAGCGCATGCACGCGGGCCTCGTGCTGGCCGCCGCGCTCCAGGATCTCTTCATGCACGTCGCGCACGTTCAGCGTCGACGAGATGCGGTGCAGCTGCGCGACAAAGCTGCCCACCCCCTGCACGCGCTCGATCAGCCCCTCCTGCACCAGCTCTCGCAGCGCACGGTTGACGGTCATGCGGCTGACCTCGAACAGCGCCACCAGTGCGCCTTCGCTGGGCAGCAGGTCGCCAGCCACCCAGTGGCTGCTGGCGATGCCTTCGCGCAGATGGTTCTTGACCTTGAGGTATTGCGGCTCGGGGCTGGCGGGGCTTCTGGGCATGCCAGCATCCTAGTTGACTCGACTTGTATAGACAACTAGAGTTCGGCCGCCTTGAAGGAGTTCCAGATGACCGCCCTGCCCCGTCCCGTCAGCGCCCCCACGGGCACTCAGATCAGCTGCAAGAGCTGGCTGACCGAGGCCGCCTACCGCATGCTGCAGAACAATCTCGACCCGGCCGTCGCCGAGAACCCGGACGCGCTGGTCGTCTACGGCGGCATCGGCAAGGCGGCGCGCAACTGGGAGGCGTTCGACGCCATCCTGAGCAGCCTGCGCGAATTGAACGACGACGAGACGCTGCTGATCCAGTCCGGCAAGCCGGTCGGCGTGTTCCGCACGCATGCCGATGCACCGCGGGTGCTGCTGGCCAACTCCAATCTGGTGCCCGCCTGGGCGACGTGGGAGCACTTCCACGAGCTGGACCGCAAGGGCCTGATGATGTACGGCCAGATGACCGCTGGCAGCTGGATCTACATCGGCAGCCAGGGCATCGTCCAGGGCACCTACGAGACCTTTGTCGAGGCTGCGCGCCAACACTACGGCGGCGTGGCCAGGGGCCGATGGGTGCTGACCGCCGGGCTAGGTGGCATGGGCGGTGCGCAGCCGCTGGCGGCGACCTTCGCGGGCTTCTGCTCGCTGAACATCGAGTGCCAGCAGAGCCGCATCGACTTCCGCCTGAAGACGCGCTACGTGGACGAGCAGGCGACGGACCTCGACGACGCGCTGGTCCGCATCCAGGCCCACACCGCAGCCGGCCGCGCGGTGTCGGTTGCGCTGCTGGGGAATGCGGCGGAGGTGTTGCCGGAGCTGGTCAGCCGCGGTGTGAAACCCGACCTCGTCACCGACCAGACCAGCGCCCACGACCTCATCAACGGCTACTGTCCGCCGGGCTGGTCCGTCGAGCAATGGAAGGCCGCCTCGGCTGACGCGGCTCAACACGCCGAGCTGAAGGCCGCCGCCGCTGCCGGCTGTGCGACGCACGTGCAAGCGATGCTGGCCTTCAAGGCCCAGGGCATCCCGACGGTGGACTACGGCAACAACATCCGCCAGGTCGCGCTGGACCAGGGGGTGACCAACGCCTTCGACTTCCCCGGTTTCGTACCCGCCTATGTGCGGCCATTGTTCTGCGAGGGCAAGGGGCCGTTCCGCTGGGTGGCGCTGTCGGGCGACCCGGAGGACATCCGCAAGACCGATGCGAAGCTGAAGCAACTCTTCCCCCAGCATGAAGCGCTGCACCGTTGGCTGGACATGGCCGCCGAGCGCATCGCCTTCCAGGGCCTGCCGGCGCGCATCTGCTGGCTGGGACTGGGCGAGCGCCACCTTGCCAGCCTGGCATTCAACGACATGGTGAAGAGCGGCGAGCTGAAGGCGCCCATCGTCATCGGCCGCGACCACCTGGACAGCGGCTCCGTCGCCAGCCCCAATCGCGAAACCGAGGGCATGAAAGACGGCTCCGATGCGGTTTCCGACTGGCCGCTGCTGAACGCGCTGCTCAACACCGCCGGCGGCGCCACCTGGGTGAGCCTGCACCATGGCGGCGGCGTGGGCATGGGCTACTCGCAGCACTCGGGCGTCGTCATCGTTGCCGACGGCACGGACGCGGCGGCCAGGCGCCTCTCGCGTGTGCTGTGGAATGACCCGGCCACCGGCGTCATGCGCCATGCCGACGCCGGCTACGAGTCGGCCGTCGCCTGCGCCAGCAAGAACAACCTGAATCTGCCCTCACTATGAAACTCGTCCCCGGACAACTCACGCTGGCCCAGCTGGCCGACATCGCAGCCGGCCGCACCGAGCTGCAGCTCGACGACTGGGCGCCGGTGGACAAGAGCGCCGCCCTCGTCGCCGCTGCTGCCGCGGGCGACGCGCCGGTCTACGGCGTCAACACCGGCTTCGGCAAGCTGGCCAGCACACGCATCGCCAAGGACCAGCTCGCGCAGCTGCAGCTCAACCTGATCCGCAGCCACGCGGTGGGCGTCGGCGCGCCAATGTCGCCCGAGGTGGTGCGGCTGATGCTGGCCACCAAGGCCGGCAGCCTGGCGCGCGGCTTCAGCGGCGTGCGCCGCGTCGTCATCACCGCGTTGCTGAATGCCTTCAACGCCGGCTTCATTCCCTATGTGCCCTGCCAGGGCTCGGTGGGTGCCAGCGGCGATCTGGCGCCGCTGGCCCACCTGACGCTGGCGCTGATGGGCGAAGGCGAGGCGCTGGTGAAAGGCCAGCGCGTGCCGGCGCGCGAGGAGCTGGCGCGGCTGAAGCTGCCGCCGCTGACGCTCGCCGCCAAGGAAGGCCTGGCCCTGATCAACGGCACGCAGGCCAGCACGGCGCTCGCGCTGCATGCGCTGCTGCGCTTCGAGGGCCTGTTCGCCACGGCGCTGGCCAGCGGCGCGATGACGCTGGACGCCGCGCGCGGCAGCGACGGTCCCTTCGACGCCCGCATCCACGACGTGCGCGGCCAACCCGGCCAGATCGAAGTGGCCGGTGTCTACCGCGAACTGCTCGCCGGCAGCGCCATCCGCGCGTCGCACCGGGAGGGTGATGAGCGCGTGCAGGACCCGTATTGCCTGCGTTGCCAGCCCCAGGTCATGGGCGCCTGCCTGGACCAGGCGCGGCACACGGCACGGGTGCTCGTCTGCGAAGCGAACGCGGTGACCGACAACCCGCTGGTCTTCGACGACACGATGATCAGCGGCGGCAACTTCCACGCCGAGCCGGTCGCGTTTGCGGCCGACAACCTGGCCCTGGCCATCGCCGAAGTCGGCGCCATTGCCGAGCGCCGCATCGCCATGCTCATCGACCCCGGCATCTCGCGCCTGCCGCCCTTCCTGACGGCCGACGCCGGCCTGCACAGCGGGTTCATGATTGCGCATGTGACAGCCGCCGCGCTGGCCAGCGAGAACAAGAGCCTGGCCCACCCGGCCAGCGTCGACAGCCTGCCGACCAGCGCCAACCAGGAAGACCATGTCTCCATGGCCACCTTCGCTGCGCGCCGCCTGCACGCGATGCTGGACAACACGGCCCACATCATCGCCATCGAGATGTTGGCCGCCGCCCAGGGCATCGACTTTCTGCGGCCGCTGACCAGCTCCGCACCGGTGGAGGCCCTGCACGCCCGGCTGCGCGCAGACTGCGCCAGCAGCCCGGCCGACCACTACCTCGCGCCGGACATCGAGCGGGCGGCGGCACTGGTGCAGGCGGGCGTGCTGATGTCTCCGCACGCACCCGCGTTCTAGTACCTGCCGGCCGCTCCAGCCACACGCAGGAAGACATAGGCGAACCACACCACCACCGCGCGGTGCAGCCACGCACGCAACCCTTTGCCTGCGGCTGCGCCGACACGGTCGGACACGGCCAGCGCGGCCTCGATCTCGGCCGCGAGTTGGGTCGCAAAGCCCCGGTCCAGCACGACGACGTTGGCCTCCAGGTTGACGAGCAAGGACAACGGGTCGATGTTGGAGCTGCCGACCGTGGCCCATTCATCGTCAACGACTGCGACCTTGGCATGCAGGAAGGCCGGCATGTATTCGTAGATCTCGATGCCGTGGCGCAGCAGGTCGGCATACAGCGCCTCGGCGGCCCAGCCGGCGATGCGGTAATCCAGCTTGCCTTGCAGCAGCAAGCGCACGCGCACGCCGCGGTCGGCGGCGCCGCGCAGCGCGTGGCGTATGCGCTGGCCGGGATAGAAATACGGGCAGACGATGTCGACGCTGTGGCGCGCGTTGCGGATGGCGTCGGCATAGGCATGCTCGATGGTGCGGCGGCGCCGCAGGTTGTCGCGCAACACGAACGCGGCGCAGACAGGCGGCAGGCGCGACGACGGCTCGGGCAGGCGCTGCGGGCCGCGCCAGAGCTGGGTCAGCCACAGGCTGAAGCGGCGGCGCAGGGGCACGTAGTCCAGCAGCGCATCGTCAAAGTCCCGACCGAGCCAGGCGCGTGACCAGATCGACCGGACGCTGTGGGCCACCAGGTCCACCAGGCCTCCGCCGATCTGCACGGCGAAGTCCAGGCGCGGCAGCTCGCTGATGCCGTGGCGCATGTCCAGGCGGTCGTCGATGACATTGATGCCGCCGACGAAGGCCAGGTCGTTGTCGACGACGCAGAGCTTCTGATGCAGGCGGCGCAGCTGGCCGCGCTTGAACCAGTCCCACCAGCGGTCCATGGGGCGGAACACGGCCAGCGCGACACCGCTGCCGGCAAATCGCTCGCGCAGCACCGCCAGGCTGGCCGCGCTGCCAAAACCATCCACCACCACACGAACGCGCACGCCGCGCCGGTCGGCCGCCAGCAGCGTGTCGACGAGGGCGAGCGAGGTGTCGTCGTGATGAAAGATGTAGGTCGCCACCCACACCTCATGGCGCGCACGGTGGATAGCCGCCTGCATGGCCGGGAAGAGCTGATCGCCGCCGCGCAGCAGTTCGATCATGTTGCCGCCGACGAACCCGGTGTCGGTGGCCGAATGCCGCCTGCGCCTCGACCCTAAGCGTCGCATATCAATTTCTCGTGGTGCTTCGCACCGCAAGCGCGCTGGCGCCGGGCCGCCCCAAGCCGGCCCGCAGGCGATGTGCTTGCGGCTCAATGCCGCAAGCATCGCCGTCCCCTCGGGGGACCGACCGGGCTTGTCGGCGTTCAGCGCGGCAAGACCGGGCGAGGGGTCTCACACCCTTCATTCCAGTGCCAGTTCGACGATGAGTGGCAGGTGGTCGGACATGCGGGCCCAGCTCGGCCCGCGCGGCACCTGCACGCCGGTGCAGCGCAGGCCGCGCGTGTAGACGCGGTCCAGCGCAAACACCGGCAGGCGCGACGGGAAGGTGGCCGCGCGCGGCCGGCCGTGTGGCGGCGACGCGCGGCGCAGCCCGTGCAGGCGCATCGCCGCATCCAGGCGCTCGCCCCAGTCGTTGAAGTCGCCGGCCACCAGCACGGGGGCGCCCTCCGGCACATGCTCGCTCACGAAGGCCGCCAGGCGGTCGACCTGGCGCATGCGGCTGGCATGGATCAGCCCGAAATGGGCGACGACGACGTGTACGAACGTGCCCTGCCAGTGCACCGGCACATGCAGCAGGCCGCGCTGCTCGAAGGAATGGTCGGACACATCGTGGTGGCCGATGTCGCCCATGGGCCAGCGCGACAGCAGGGCGTTGCCGTGCTCGCCGCCCTTGGTGATGGCATTGGTGCGGTAGGCCACCTCGTAGCCCTCGGGTGCCAGGAACTCCGCCTGCCCCTTCTCGGGCCAGCCGAACCAAGTGCGGTCGAACTGCGCCGCCTCGCGGTGGTGGAAAAGGCGCACCTCCTGCAGGCAGACGAGGTCGGCGTCCAGCGCCTCAACGCCCATCTGCAGGTTGTGGATCTCCAGCCGCTTGGCGGGGCCGAGGCCGCGCACGCCCTTGTGGATGTTGTAGGTGGCCACGCGCAACACGTCGCCGGGAGGATGGGGGGTGGGGCGTGCGGTGGATCTCATGACCATCAAGGCATCGTGGCGGCGGTGACGCGAGGCAACTGCAGCACCGCCTCGGCGTTGGAGGGCGAGAAGCAGCGGTCTGCCGCCTCTCGCCAAGGCAACCATGCCCACGATAGGTGCTCGCGAGGCGCCAGCGTCGGTGTCAACGCCGACGGCAGCTGTAGGCCAAAGACGTGTTCCGTGTTGCGAGTGACGCCGGGCGCGTAGCGATGACGCCAGTGGGGGTAGATGTCGTAGACGTTTGCCAGCTGCCAGTCGCGCAGCTCCGCGCCGATGGCGGCGATGTCGAAGCCGGTTTCCTCCAGCACCTCACGCCGCGCGGTCTCGGCGGCCGGCTCGTCCGGGCTGTCCTTGGAGCCGGTCACGCTCTGCCAGAAGCCGGGGTGGTCGGCCCGTTCGATCAGCAGCACCTGAAGATCGGGCGTGTGGATGACGACGAGGACCGATTCGGGGATCTTGAAGGGTTTGGCCGAGGGCATGCTGCCAGCATAGCCCTGGCTCTGGCGCTGTCAGCCGCCTTGCGCCTTGCGCCGGGCGACCTCCGGGGGCAGCTCCCTCGCTTGCAATTCGCGCACCTGGGCCACGAGCTGGTTGTGCGCATCCATGAAGGCGGCGGCAATGACCTTGCCCTCGTTGGTATTGCTCCAGCCGGCGCCGGCCGCGCCGCCGAGCTTGCCGACGATGGCGCCGCCCATGCCGAGGTCGGTCACCTCAACGGACCCGGTGGACGCCGCGACCTGCTCGGTGGTCTCGTTGTCGGTCAGCAGCAGCGCGGCCTGGGCCTGCTTGAGCTTGACCTGCTCGGCCGCGCCGACGAGCTTGTTCAGGTAAGGAATGGCCTGCAGGATGCCGCCGATCTGGCGGCCTGCGTCCTGCTCGCTGAAGGTGAGGCTGGGCGTCAGGCTGAACTGGGCCTCGTAGCCCTTGCCCTTGCTGACCGTGTTGCCCTGCTGGCGCAGGATGCCGGCGTCCTTCAGCTCCTGCTCGCGCACCGTGGCCTTGAGGCCGGCCGCGCGGTCGACGACGCGAAAGCAGCCGCTCTGCTGGGCCAGCAGGCGCACCAACGGAACGGGGCTGGCAGGCAGCTGGTAGCTGCTGGAATAGCTGTAGCCGTTGGGGTTCTCGACCAGCGCCAGCGTGGCGACCGGCGCCGAGCATTTGACGAGTTCGCGGCTGGCGTTGTGGGCGCCGGCCGGGCCGGCCGAGCCACTGATGACCGACCCGCCCTCACCCAGGGTGGTGGACGACTTGCCGCAGGCGGTGAGCAGCAGGGCGGCGGCGGGAAGGGCGAGCAGGCGCAGTTTTTTCATGGCCGCGAGTCTGCCTCCCCGCCCGCGCCCCACCGGCCCTAGAACAAGGGACAACGCCACGGCCGCCCCCTCACTTGGGGTAGAGCACCATCTGCGTGCAACGGAACAGCGCCATCGTCTTTCCGGTGTCCTTGTGCGTGACGACGGCGTCCCAGACCTGGGTCGTGCGGCCCAGGTGCACGGCCTTGGCCACGCAGGCCACCGTGCCGTCACGCGCCGTGCCGAGGTGGTTGGACTTCAGCTCGACGGTCGTGAAGCCGACGGCGCCTTCCGGCAGGCTCGCCACGCAGCCATAGCCGGCGCAAGTGTCGGCCAGCGTGACGATGCTGCCGGCATGCAGGAAGCCGTTGGGCGCCATCAGTTTGGGGCGGACGGCCAGCTCGGCGTGAACTTCGCTGCCCTCGACGTGGGTGATGTTGATGCCGAGATAGCCCGGCAGGTAGTTCGCGCCGAACTCGTTGAACTTCGTCCTGTCGGGCATGGGGCCTCCTGGTGAGGCGGCCATCGTAGTGACAACGAAAAAGGCCGGCATCACTGCCGGCCTTGTCGCTTGAAGCGCGTGGGATCAGCTGCGCGTCAGCGTCGCCTTGAGCATGCTGTCGAGCATGTCCTGCGTCTCGACCAGATGAGCGCGCGTCTCGACGGACAGACCCGGCTTGGCCGACGCCACGCGCAGGTCCCTGGCGAGCTGGCTGGCGTGGTAGCGGGCCAGCGAGAACGCATCGGCGTAGACCGTGGCGCCGTTGGTGGCGCGGTTCAGCTGGGCCTGCAGGCGGCGCAGGTATTCGCGCTGCAAGCTGCGGCGCATGCGGTCGATCTCGCTGCCCGTCTTGAGCTCGCTGAAGATGGCCGTCTGCAGCGTGCCGTAGACCTCGCTGAGCGACACGGCGCTCTTGCGCTGCGCCTCGGGCAGGAAGCTGCTTTGCTCGATGAGGCGGCGCGCCGTCGCGGGCGACATCAGGCGGTCCAGCACGCGGCCCTGCAGGCTGGCGACGGCGTCCGGGATGGACAGCGGCTGGCCGCGGTCCGCCCATTCGTTGTAGTCCAGCGTCTGCGCGGCGATGAACTCGGGGCTGAACTTGAACGCGTTGCTGGACAGCAGGCCGGTGGCGATGAAGCGCAAGGCCTCGCGCTGCTGCGCGTTGTCCACCGGCTTGAAGGCTTGGCCCGGCGTGACGCCCGGCACGATGCGCTCGGCCTGGACGCCGCCCACGTACTTGCTGACGTTGTGGGCCGTCATGCCGAGCTGGCGGAAGGCGTCAGCCACCGAGCGGCGGGCGCGGAACGGGTCCTCCCCGGCCTCGGGCTTGCGGGCCTGCACGCGCTCCCACAGCTCCTGGCTGAGCTTGAGGCGCTTGCGGGCATAGGCCAGCGGGTCGTCGCCGAGGTCGCGCTGGTTGCTGCGCGGGTCGAAGCCGTCGTAGACGCCGCCGATGCCCTGGTCGAAGTCGTCGCCGTAGGCCAGCTGCGGCTCGGTCGAGCGGGCGGCGATGCGGGCCAGCTCGCCGGCTTCCTGCTCGGCCGGGAACTGTTTGTAGGCGTACTCCACGGCCCAGTAGTCGTAGGCGCCCAGCGTGGTGTTGGTCAAGCTGGCCCTGGCCTCGCCCTTGAGCGGCAGGTTGTAGGCGTTGTAGTCCATCACCGAGTTGGAGATGCCGTTGGCCTCGGTGAAGGCCTTGTCCTGGAGCTGGGCCTGGGTGATGGTGGTGGACGAGCGGAAGTTGTGCTTGAGGCCGAGCGTGTGGCCCACCTCATGCATGATGACGTCCTTCATGACGGCCTGTGCCAGCGCCTCCGCTTCGGGGCCGTTCATGTCCATGCCATCGCGAAGCGCCAGCAGGTCCAGCGCGAAGCCGAACTCGTTGGCCTGGTCGGCCATGTAGGTGCACAGCTGCTCGGTCAGCACATGCTGGCTGCGCTCGCCGGTCCAGCCGGCATGGTCGTGGCCATGCGCGTGGGCGCCCGGGCGCACGTCGTCGGTGGCCAGGCGGCGGGTGCCGCGGCCGAAGACGTCGCTCATGCCGATGTCGGCATCCAGGATCTCGCCGGTGCGCGGGTCCTTGTGGCTGGGGCCGATGGCGAAGCCGACATCGGAGCCCGTGAACCAGCGGATGGACGCATGGGTCGAATCCATGTTGTCCCAGTCGGCGTCATCGGGCTGCTGCTTGGCGACCACGGCATCCTTGAAGCCGATCTTCTCGAAGGCCTTGTTCCATTCCAGGATGCCGGCCTTGACGGATTCGCGGTATTTGGCCGGGATGTTCTTGTCCATCCAGTAGACGATGGGCTGGACGGGCTCGGACAGCGCGGCGGCCGGGTCCTTCTTCTCCAGGCGCCAGCGGGTCACCATGTGCACGCGCGGATTGATCTTGAGGTCGTCGCCGAGGTTGCTGTAGCTCTCCATGAAATGACCCAGGCGAGGGTCGGCACTGCGCACGGCGGCGGGCTGTTCGGGCAGCGCACGCAGGCTGTAGACGAAGCTGAAGAACATCGAGCGCGGGTCCGGCGTCGCCTGGGGCGGCGTGGGCACGGGTACCGGCACCGGCACCAGCGGCGGTGCCGGGATGCGGGGCGTGGCAAAGTGAACGCGGGCGGTCAGCGTCGTGATCTGCGTGTCGGCGCGCGTGGCCTCGATGAAGGAGTTGGGGCGGTCGGGCGCATAGGGCAGGCGGTAGGCGGACTCCAGGCGCGTGGAGTAGCCGGGGATGTCCCCCAGGAAGAAGCCGCTGGCGTCCACCAGCACGGACTTACGGTCAGGGTGATCGGCACTGGCCACCGGGCCCGAAGTGATCAGGCTGGGCGAGAAGGCCTGGTCCAGCGACAGCTTGGTGCCGGCGTTGTCGGTGCGGAACTTGGTGTTCAGCGCGATCAGCTGGACGTGGTTGCCGATGCGGCGCCACTCGGCCAGCTCTTCGCCGATCATCTGGCTGGCATATAGGCCACGCTCGCCGATGGAGTTGGCGACGTTGACGCTGAACAGGAAGGGCTTGTTGAAGGCCTCCTTGGGAATCTCGATCCAGGTCTTCTCGTCCTTGCGCCAGATGGGATAGAGCCCCGGCTGCTCCTTGGCACCGCGGATGATCTCGGCGAAAGGCTTGGGGGCGGTGGGATCGGCGGGCGGGCGCGCGGCCGGCGTGGCCGGGGCGGAAGCGGCGCCAGCAGGCGCCGAGGCCGCGCCGGTGGGCGCGGTCTGGGCCTGGGCTGCGGTGGCCAGCGCGATCAGCGCGGCGGTTGCAAGGGCAGTACGGGGCATCCGAATCATGCGAAGCGTCCGAAAAATGAAGAAAAACGATCACTGTGGACGGCGGCGACACTGGCGTCAATTGGGTGACGTCACCGTCGCGTCGTAACAAAGCTTCCGAACAAAACTTCCGTCATGGAACTCACGCATCTCATTTATTTACACGGCTTCCGTTCCTCGCCCGGCTCGGCCAAAGCGATGCGCATGGCCGCCTGGGCCGCCGAGCAGACCGGCCTGACCTTCGCCTGCCCGCAGCTGCCACCCTCCCCGCTGGACGCGATGGCGCTCGTCGCCGACATCGTGGCCGGCTGGCCCGAAACCGGCGCCGCGGTCATCGGCAGCTCGCTGGGCGGCTTTTATGCCACTGCGCTGGCCGAGCAGCGGGCCCATCGCGGCTGGCGCGCGGTGGTGCTGAACCCGGCCGTGAACCCGGCGCGCGACCTGGCCCACCACATCGGTGAGCTGACCGCCTGGCACGATCCGACGCTGAAGTTCGACTTCACCGCCCGGCACGTGGCCGAACTCGCCGCGCTGACGCCGCCGGTCACGCTGACGCGACCACTGCGCTACTACGCGCTGATCGCCAAGGGCGACGAGCTGCTGGACTGGCGCGAGATGCTGGCCCGCTATGCCGGCTGCGACGGCAAGCTGCTGGAAGGCAGCGACCATGGGCTGACCGATTTCGAAGACCATCTGCCAGGACTTCTGAAGCACCTGCAAGCCTGAAGCGACAATCCGCCCCATATGTTTGCGCTGTTTGATGATGCCGGGAAATTTCACGCCGGCCGGGTGATGTCGGAGGCCGATGCCTCGCTGCAGGTCGAGCTGGACTCGGGCAAGCGGGTCAAGGTCAAGTCCGCCAATGTGCTGCTGAAGTTCGACAAGCCGGCGCCTGCCGTGCTGCTGAGCGAAGCGCGCGCGCTGGCCGATACCATCGACCTTGATCTGGCCTGGGAGTTCGCGCCCGAAGGCGAGTTCGGCTTTGCCGACCTGGCACGGGACTATTTCGATGCCAAGGCCGGCACCGTGCAGCAGGCCGCCGCGCTGCTGGGCCTGTTCGACGCGCCGCATTACTTCCGCCGTGCCGGCAAGGGCCAGTTCAGGAAGGCGCCCGAGGAGACGGTCAAGGCCGCGCTGCTGGGTATCGAGCGCAAGCGCCAGCAGGCGCTGCAGATCGAGACCTGGGCCGACGAGTTGGCCGCCGGCACCTGCCCGGCGCCCATCCACGACCAGATCTACAAGATTCTCTTCAAGCCCGACAAGAACGGGCCTGAATACAAGGCCGTCGTCGAGGCGGCCAAGCGGTCGCACAAGGCGCCGCTGGACCTGCTGCAGGGCGCCGGCGCCATCACCAGCGCCTACCAGTTCCACTGGAAGCGCTTCCTGTTCGAGAACTTCCCCAAGGGGGCGGGCTTCCCCGCGCTCACTGCGCCGGAGATCAAGGACGAGCTGGCGCTGTCGACCGCGCAGGCCTTCTCCATCGACGACTCGCAGACGACCGAGATCGACGATGCGCTGTCGGTGCAGGGCCTGGGCACGGGCACCGTCACCTTCGGCGTGCACATCGCTGCGCCGGGTCTCGCCATCACGCCGGACTCGCCCGTCGACAAGGTCGCCCGCGAGCGCCTGTCCACTGTGTACATGCCGGGCTGGAAGCTCACCATGCTGCCCGACGACGTCGTGCAGGCCTATACGCTGATCGAGGGCCGCGACTGCCCGGCCGTGTCCATCTACTTCACGCTCGACGAAGCGACGTTGGAGATCAAGACGCGCGAGACGAAGCTGGAGCGCGTGCATATCGCCGCCAACCTGCGCCACGACAAGCTGGACGGCATCGTCACCGACGCCACGCTGTCGGGCGAAGCGCCGGCCGACTACGCCTTTGCGCCCGAACTCGCCTTCACCTGGCGCCTGGCCAGGCACCTGAAGGCGCAGCGCGAGGTGGTGCGCGGCAAGCCGGAGAACTTCAACCGGCCGGACTACAACTTCCGCCTCGTCGGCGAGCGCATGGAGCCGCCCAACGGCACGGAGTCCGTCGAGATCGGCGTGCGCGCCCGCGGCAGCTCGCTGGACCTGATCGTGGCCGAAGCCATGATCCTGGCCAACTCCGCCTGGGGCGGCTGGCTGGCCGAACTGGGCCTGCCGGGCATCTACCGCAGCCAGGCCAGCCTGGCGCCTGGCATCAAGGTGCGCATGGGCACCAAGGCACTGCCGCACGCCGGCATGGGCGTGGCGCAATACACCTGGGCCACCTCACCACTGCGCCGTTATGTCGACCTGGTCAACCAGTGGCAGATCATTGCCTGCGCCCGCCATGGCCGCACGGCGGCACTGGCCGCACCGTTCAAGCCCAAGGACGCGGCGCTGTTCTCCATCATCTCGGGCTTCGAGTCTGCCTACGCGGCCTACAACGGCTTCCAGAACGGCATCGAGCGCTTCTGGACGCTGCGCTACCTCCAGCAGAACGGCACGACCGAGCTGACCGCCACGGTCATGAAGGAAGGCCTCGTCCGCGCGGACGACCTGCCGCTGGTGTTCAAGGCGCTCGGCTGCGAGAACCTGCCGCGTGGCAGCCATGTGAAGGTACGTATCACAGGCCTGGACGAGATGACGCTGGACGTGCATGCCACGCTGATCGAGCGGCTGGATGAGACACCGGCCGCCGCCGAGGAGCCGGAAGGCGAGGACGACGACCTCGAAGCCGCCGCAGCGCCCATCGCGCTGGCCATCGACCTGAACGACAGCCCGAGCGAAGCAGAACCGGCGGCGCAAAGCTGAAATGCGCCGGCTGAGCACCCTGCAGATCGCCCTCGCATGCTCGCTTGGCGCGCATGGTGTTCTGCTCGGCTGGCGCATGGGTTCGCCCGAGTCCTTCAACCGTGTCTTCCAGGACACGCCGCTGGAGGTGGTGCTCGTCAACACGCGTTCCAACGAGATGCCGACCAAGGCCGCCGCGCTGGCGCAGGCCAACCTGGCCGGCGGCGGCAATACCGAAGTGGGCCGGGCCACGTCGCCGCTGCCGCCTGCGCGCCACAGCGAGACCGGCGACGCCGCCGAGGCGCAGAGTTCGCAGATTTCCCAGCTGCAGCAACAGCAGCAGCAACTGCTGACCCAGCTGCGGCGGGACATCGCCCTGCTGCCGCCGCCCGACCCGAGGCGCGAGAAGACCGACTCAGCCGAGCGCGCCCAGGCCGAGAAGCGCCGACAGCTCGTCGACCTGCTCGCCGAGATCGAGAAGCGCGTCAACGAGGAAAGCGCCCGGCCGCGCAAGCGCTACATCAGCCCGGCCACCCGCGAGGTCGTCTACGCGCAGTATTACGACGGCCTGCGCAAGCGCATCGAGGAACGCGGCACGCGCGACTTTCCCGAGGCCCGCGGCAAGAAACTCTATGGCGAGCTGACCATGAACATCCACATCGACCACAAGGGCCGTGTCATCGAGACCGACGTGGTGGCCTCCAGCGGCAACGCGACGCTGGACCGCCGCGCCATCGCCATCGTGGAGGCGGCCTCGCCATTCGGCAACTTCAGCAGGGAGATGCTCAAGGGCGCCGAGGTGCTGGTCATCACGTCGCGTTTCAGGTTCACGCGTGAAGATGGACTGGAAACGACTTTGCAGGGACAAGCGCAATGAGTCACGCACCGCGGCGCCCGAAGGGGCTCATCTCCCGCTTGGCGGGACAGCGCGAAGCGCGAAGGGTGCACCAGGATGACTGATCGATATGCCGTCGTCGGCAACCCCGTGGCGCACAGCCGCTCGCCGGCCATCCACGCGATGTTTGCGGAGCAGACGGGGCAGGCGCTGACCTACGAACGCCTGCTGGCGCCGCTCGACGGCTTCGAGGCGACCTTGCGCGAGTTCGTTGCCGCAGGAGCCAAGGGCTGCAACATCACCGTGCCCTTCAAGTTCGACGCCTACGCACTGGCCGCTGTGCGCACCGAGCGCGCGCAACTCGGCGGCGCCGTGAACGCGCTGCGCTTCGACGCTGGCGGTTGGACGGGCGACAACACCGACGGCGCCGGCCTCGTCAACGACATCCAGCGCAACGCCGGCCGCTCGCTGGCCGGCCTTCATGTGCTGCTGGTGGGCGCCGGCGGCGCGGCGGCGGGCGTTCTGGGCAGTCTGATCGCAGCCGGGCCGGCGCAGATCACCATCGTGAATCGCACCGTCGACAAGGCACAGGCGCTGGTTGCCAGTCACGCCCACCTCGGTGTGGTCCTTGCTGCCGAAACCCTGGCCAATGCACCAGGCGCCCAGGACATCGTCGTCAACGCCACCAGCACCAGCCTGGCCGGCGCGGCCTCGCCGGTCGACGCCCGCGTGCTGAAGCCCGGCAGCCTGGCGCTGGACATGATGTACGGCCCCAAGGCGCAGGGCTTCCTCGACTGGGCCGCCGCCCACGGTGCCGAGCCGCGTGACGGCCTGGGCATGCTCATCGAGCAGGCGGCCGAGGCCTTCTTCTTCTGGCGCGGCGTACGGCCCGACACGGCACCGGTGCTCAAGGCGATGAGGACGTTGCCGTGATGCGCCACGCCGGCCGATTGATCGCGGTACTGGCCTTGGCCGTGCTGTGCCTGCAGCTCTGGTTTGCCGGCCGCATCGCGCTGATGAATGTGCTCGCACCGCAGTCCACCAGCTTCCAGCGCAGCGAGGCCATCCGGCTGATGAGCGAGAAGCAGCAGGTCGCCTGGGCTCAGGCCTGGGTGAACGATGACCAGTTGCCCAGGACGCTCAAGCGCGCCGTCATCGCCAGCGAGGACGACGGCTTTGCCGAGCATGGCGGCGTCGACTGGGACGCGCTGAAGAAGGCCCGCAAGAAGAACGAGAAGGCGCAGGCCCGCGCCGAGGCACGCGGCAAGGGCGTGGCCAAGGTCATCGGTGGCTCGACGATCACGCAGCAACTGGCCAAGAACCTCTTCCTGTCCGGCGAGCGCACGCTGCTGCGCAAGGGCCAGGAACTCATCCTCACGCTGATGCTGGAAGCGCTGCTGAGCAAGCAACGCATCCTGGAGATCTACCTGAACAGCGTCGAGTGGGGCGAAGGCCTGTTCGGCGCCCAGGCAGCGGCACGCCACTACTTCCGCATGGACGTGTCCCGTCTCGGCGCCTTCGAAGCCGCACGGCTGGCCGTCATGCTGCCGGCGCCCAAGCGCTTCGAGCGCCAGCCGGGCTCGGCCTACGTCATCAATCGCGCCAGCCTCATCGTCGGCCGCATGAACAGCGCCCAAGTGCCATGACAGACCTGACCGAGGAAATCGCCGCCGCCGCCGCACGCCTGATCGTCGACGAGGGCATGGACTGGGGCCCTGCCAAGCAGCGCGCTGCGCGTGACCTGGACGCCCCCCGCGCCGCCCTGCCCAGCAACGACGAGGTGGAGGCCGCCGTGCGCGAGCACATCGCCATCTTCCACGCCGAAACCCAGCCGGCCGAGCTGCGCGCACTGCGCGAGCTGGCCGCGCAGTGGATGGCGCGGCTGGCGGAGTTCCGCCCGCACCTGGCCGGCGCCGTCTGGCGCGGCACGGCCACGCGTCTGTCCAACATCCACCTGCAGCTCTACTGCGACGACAGCAAGGCCGCCGAGATCGCACTGCTGGACCGCGGCGTGGACTTCGACGTGGCCGAAACCAAAGGCCCGCGAGGCCGATCCGTCGACATGCTTGTGCTGGACGCCCCCTGCCCGGCGCTGCAGGAACGGGTCACGATCTGCCTGAGCATCCTGGATTTCGACGACCTGCGCGGCGCGCTCAAGCCGGATGCGCGCGGGCTGACCGAACGCGGCGACCTCGCCGCACTGCAAAACCTGCTGGAAGCCGCCGAATGAAACCCGTCACCCGCCGCCTCATCCTCGCGGGCGCTGGCATCGGCGCCGCAGCGCTCGGCGCCTCCGTTGCCTGGCGCAAGCTGAACCCTCCCGTCGCCTCGCCCGTCGCCCAGGCCTTTTGGGCGCGTCGCTTTGCGGGCTTGGACGGCGCGGAGTTGGACGTCGCCCGCTGGCGCGGCAAACCGCTGCTCGTCAACTTCTGGGCCACCTGGTGCCCGCCCTGCGTCAAGGAGCTGCCGGAGATCAACCAGTTCTACAACCAGGCCAAAGCCAAGGGCTGGCAGGTACTGGCTCTGGCAGTGGACCAGGCCGAGCCGGTGAAGGCCTTCCTGAAGAGGCAGCCGCTGGACTTCGCCGTCGCCCTGGCTGGCCCTGAAGGCCTGGGACTGGTGCGAGAACTGGGCAATCCGGCCGGTGGCCTGCCCTTCACCGTCGTCTTTGACGAGACCGGGGAGATCAGTTGGCGCCGGCTCGGCGTTACGCGGCTGGAAGATCTTCAAGCGCTGCTAACTTCTTGAGAATTACCCTATCCGAAGCGGAAACCGGCGGCAAAAAGCGTAAAGTTCGCCCTTCCTCAATTTAGTGGCGGTTCTCTAGACCGATCAGGCCCAGCGCCCGCCACGTGTTTGATGCAAATTCTTGTCCTGCACGGCCCCAACCTCAATCTGCTCGGCACCCGCGAGCCGGAGGTGTATGGCGCGCAGACCCTGGCCGAGATCGACGCTGAACTGAGCGCGATCGCCGCCGATGCCGGCGCCAAGCTGGTGAGCTTCCAGAGCAACCATGAGGGGAGCCTGGTTGACCGCATCCAGGCCGCGCGTGGCGATGGCACGCGCTTCATCGTCATCAACCCGGCCGCCTACACGCACACCAGCGTGGCCATCCGCGACGCGTTGGCCGGCGTTGCCCTGCCCTTCATCGAAGTCCACCTGTCCAACATCCACCGCCGTGAGCCCTTCCGCCATCACAGCTACCTCAGCGACCTGGCGGTCGGTGTCATTTGTGGGTTGGGCGCCAACGGCTACCGCCTGGCGCTGCGCCACGCCCTCGAATCGTTGGGAGCCACCGGCGCCTGAGAGCAGTCGGTGGCTTTCCTTTCTTCCCCCACAACAACAACATAGCCTGGAGCCATGATGGACCTGCGCAAGCTCAAGACCCTGATCGACCTGGTCTCGGAATCGAACATCTCCGAATTGGAAATCACCGAGGCCGACGGGAAGGTCCGCATCGTCAAGGCTGACCCCGCTGCCGTCGCCGCCCAGCCGGTCTACGCCGCCGCCCCGGCCGCGCCAGTTGCCGCCGCGCCAGCGCCCGCACCGGCCGCCGCCGCCGCTCCGGCCGCTGCACCGGTCGAAACCGGCCACATCGTCAAGTCACCGATGGTCGGCACCTTCTATCGCGCCTCCGGCCCGAACGCCAAGCCCTTTGGCGAGGTCGGTCAGCAGATCAAGGAAGGCGAGCCGATCTGCATCATTGAAGCGATGAAGATCATGAACGAGATCGAAGCCGACAAGAGCGGCACGATCACCAAAATCCTGTGCGAGAACGGGCAGGCGGTCGAGTTCGGACAGCCGCTGTTCGTGATCGAGTAAGGACTTCTGATGTTCAAGAAGGTCCTCATCGCCAACCGGGGCGAGATCGCTCTCCGGATTCAACGAGCGTGCCGTGAACTCGGCATCAAGTCGGTCGTCGTCTACTCGGAAGCCGACCGCGACGCCAAGTATGTGAAGCTGGCCGACGAAGCCGTCTGCATCGGACCGGCGCCGTCGGCCCAAAGCTACTTGAGCATGCCGGCCATCATCGCCACGGCCGAGGTCACCGACGCCGAGGCCATCCACCCCGGCTACGGCTTCCTCAGCGAGAACGCCGACTTCGCCGAGCGCGTCGAGCGCAGCGGCTTCACCTTCATCGGCCCGACGCCTGAGTCCATCCGCATGATGGGCGACAAGGTCTCCGCCAAGCAGGCCATGATCCGCGCCGGCGTGCCCTGCGTGCCGGGCTCCGAGGGCGCGCTGCCCGAGGACCCGAAGGAAATCATCAAGATCGCCCGCTCCGTGGGCTACCCCGTCATCATTAAGGCGGCCGGCGGCGGTGGCGGGCGCGGCATGCGTGTCGTGCACACCGAGGCGGCCCTGGTGCATGCGGTGCAGACGACGCGCGCCGAAGCCGGTGCGGCCTTCGGCAACCCCGAGGTCTACATGGAGAAGTTCCTGGAGAACCCACGCCATGTGGAGATCCAGATCCTGGCTGACACCTTCAAGAACGCCGTCTGGCTGGGCGAGCGCGACTGCTCCATGCAGCGCCGTCACCAGAAAATCATCGAAGAGGCGCCGGCACCCGGCATCCCCCGCCGCACGATCGAGAAGGTGGGCGACCGCTGCGCCGCCGCCTGCAAGAAGATGGGCTATCGCGGCGCCGGTACCTTCGAGTTCCTGTACGAGAACGGCGAGTTCTTCTTTATCGAGATGAACACGCGCGTGCAGGTGGAGCATCCGGTCACCGAGATGGTGACTGGCATCGACATCGTGCAGCAGCAGATCAAAATTGCCGCCGGCGAGAAGCTGCCGTTCACGCAGCGCCAGATCGAGTTGCGCGGCCACGCGATCGAGTGCCGCATCAACGCGGAAGACCCGGTCAAGTTCATCCCCTCGCCCGGCCGCATCACGATGTGGCACGCGCCCGGCGGCCCCGGCGTGCGCGTGGATTCGCATGCCTACACGAATTACTTCGTGCCGCCGAACTACGACAGCATGATCGGCAAGATCATCGTCCACGGCGACACGCGCGAGCAGGCGCTGGCCCGCATGCGCATCGCGCTGAGCGAGACGGTGGTCGAAGGCATCCAGACCAACATCCCGCTGCACCGCGAGCTGATGGCGGACGCGAAGTTCATCGAGGGCGGCACGTCCATCCATTACCTCGAAGGCTGGATGGCTGCCCACAAGCGATGAGCAATCTCTTCGAACTGGCCCTGGTCTGCCGCGAGGCCGACGTCGAAATCGTCAGCGATGCGCTGATGGAGATCGACGCGCTCGCGGTGTCGGTCGAGGATGCCGACGCGGACACCGACGCCGAACACGCCTTGTTCGGCGAACCCGGCATGCCGGCTCCAGCCGCCGGTTGGGAGCGCTCGGTCGTCAAGGCGCTCTTCCCGTCGGAGCCCGAGGCCACCGAGGCGGCGACGCTGATCCTGGCGCAGGACTGGGCAGCAGACATCCACGTGCAAGCCATCCAGGCCGTGCCCGAGCAGGACTGGGTGCGACTCACCCAAAGCCAATTCGCGCCAGTCGAGATCACGCCCGAGTTCTGGATCGTGCCGAGCTGGCACCAGGCGCCGCCGCAAGCGCTACGTGTCATGCGACTGGACCCTGGCCTGGCCTTCGGCACAGGCACGCATCCGACGACGCGGATGTGTTTGCGGTGGATTGCAACGCGCGGCGAGGCCTGGAATCGAGTACTGGACTACGGTTGCGGCTCCGGCATCCTGGCCATCGGCGCGGCCTTGCATGGCGCGACGAACATCGACGCGGTCGACATCGACCGTGCGGCCGTCACTTCGTCGCGCGACAACGCGACGGCCAATGGCGTGGCGTTGAATCCTGGGTTGCCTGATCTGGCGAAAGGCGAGTACCCGCTGGTCATCGCCAATATCCTCGCCATACCGCTGAAGCTGCTCGCGCCGCTGCTCAGCGCCCACGTCGCGCCGGGCGGCCATTTGATCCTCGCGGGCATATTGAGCCGCCAAGCGGACGAGTTGAAGGCAGCTTACGCCCCGTGGCTGGCGCTGGACGTCAGCGATGAAGAGGACGGCTGGATCTTGATGACGGCCCGGCGCCCCGAATGAGCCTGGCGACGCGCTGCACGGCCTGCGGCACGATCTTCCGGGTCGTCGAGGACCAACTACGCGTCTCGGACGGCTGGGTACGCTGCGGTCGATGCGCCGAGATCTTCGATGCGCGCGAATTGCTGTTCGACATTGAACAGGAAGCGCCGCCGCCCTGGCCTGCTGCCTTTACGCCTGAGCCGGTCATCGAGCCGCCGCCTGCGCCACCACCGCCGCCACATGAACCGCTGTGGATGCCGCCGCCCGAACCGGAACCCGAGCCGCGCGCCGAGGCGCTACCGACCGGCTGGCCCAGCGAGATTGCCCGGCAAGAACCGCGCTGGGTTGATGAACCTCAGGAACGACCGTCCGTCCCGGCAGCCCCGCCGACGCCGCTTCCCGAACCGGCGCCTCTCATTGCCGAACCCTTGGCCGCCCCGGCGCCGGCGGTCGTGCCGGAATTCATGCGCCGCGCGCAAAGCACGGCGCGCTGGAACCGGCCGCAAGTCCGTATGGCGCTGAGCGGTGGGGCCGCGCTGCTGGCCCTGCTGCTCGCCCTGCAGGTCACGCTGCATTTCCGCGACGCGCTTTCAGCGCTGCACCCGCCGTTGCGTGACACGCTTCGAGGTCTGTGCGGCCTGTTCCGCTGCGAGGTCCGGCCCTGGCTGCGCCCGGAAGCGCTCAAGGTCGAGTCGACTTCACTGACGCCAATTGATGGCAGCAACAGCTACAAGTTGACCTTGACTCTCAGCAACCTCGCGAATGTCGCCGTCGCCGCACCATGGATCGACCTGCGACTGACCGACGCAAGCGGCGCGTTGCTCGCCCGTCGGGCGTTCGAGCCCAGTGCCTTGAACCCCCAACTGCAAGAAATTCCCGCTCTGTCGGAGCAATCCCTGTCTTTCACCTTCCGCGCAGCCGGCCAAGTGAGCGGCTACCAAGTGGACGCCTTTTATCCCTGAACCCGGGCGACGTCGCATCGCGACCCGCCAATAAAAAACCCGGCACCGCAGAGCGGGCCGGGTTTCGCGAGTGCAGGAACGGGCGGCGAACCACCCGCTCAGACAAGCGCTTAGGGCTTGTTGCCCGTGGGGAAGGGCCACGCAGCTTGGGGGCTCAGCGCTGTCTTGGCCGCAGGAGCGGTCGCAGCAGCAGCAGGCTTGGCCGCAGGGGCAGGCTTGGCTGCCGCCTTCTTCGGTGCAGCGGCCTTCTTGGCAACAGGCTTGGCAGCGGCCTTCTTGGCCGGAGCGGCAGCCTTCTTGGCCGGAGCAGTAGCCTTCTTGGCTGGAGCGGCCTTCTTCGCCGGAGCAGCAGCCTTCTTGGCCGGAGCGGCAGCCTTCTTGGCCGGAGCAGCCTTCTTGGCCGGAGCAGCCTTCTTTGCCGGAGCAGCAGCCTTCTTGGCCGGAGCAGCCTTCTTGGCCGGAGCGGCCTTCTTAGCCGGAGCGGCCTTCTTAGCCGGAGCAGCAGCCTTCTTGGCCGGAGCGGCCTTCTTGGCCGGAGCGGCAGCCTTCTTGGCCGGAGCAGCCTTCTTGGCCGGAGCAGCGGCCTTCTTGGCCGGAGCAGCAGCCTTCTTGGCCGGAGCGGCCTTCTTCGCAGCAGTCTTCACCGGGGTAGCGGCGGCCTTCTTGGCCGGAGCCTTCTTCGCAGTTGCCATGGTTTTCTCCTTGATCAAGTGGAAAAGTCACCGTCCCGCACGGACCGGTCCGTGCGGATACGGCTATTCACCGCCCGAGAGTCGCCCAGGAGGAGCGCCTCGATACGGTGAATGGGATCGCCATGCAGCCCCGCCACGTCTAGCGTGTTGATGCGGGTTTCGCTCGGTGACTGCATTGGCCAGGTCTTGATCTTGTGATGGCTGGGAGGTCAGTCCCAGCTCAGTGCCCCGCCTGATTGATACTCGATGACGCGGGTCTCGAAGAAGTTGCGTTCCTTCTTCAAGTCGATCATCTCGCTCATCCAGGGGAAGGGGTTTTCTTCGTTGGGGAACAGCGCTTCGAGGCCGATCTGCACCGCACGACGATTCGCAATGAAGCGCAGATAGCCCTTGAACATCGAGGCGTTGAGGCCGAGCACGCCGCGCGGCATCGTGTCCTCGGCGTAGCGGTATTCCAGCTCGACCGCCTTCAGAAACAGCGCCTTGATCTCGGCCTTGAACTCGCTCGTCCACAGGTGCGGGTTCTCGAGCTTGATCTGGTTGATCAGGTCAATGCCGAAGTTGCAGTGCATGGACTCGTCGCGCAAGATGTACTGGTACTGCTCGGCAGCACCTGTCATTTTGTTCTGGCGGCCCATCGCCAGGATCTGCGTGAAGCCGACGTAGAAGAACAGGCCTTCCATCAGGCAGGCAAAAACGATCAGGCTCTTCAGCAGCGTCTGGTCGTTCTCCGGCGTGCCGGTGTGGAAGTGCGGGTCCATGATCGCGCCGATGAAGGGGATCAGGAACTCGTCCTTGTCACGGATGGACTGGACTTCGTTGTAGGCGTTGAAGATCTCGCTTTCATCCAGTCCCAGCGACTCGACGATGTACTGGTAGGCGTGCGTGTGGATCGCTTCCTCGAAGGCCTGACGCAGCAGGAACTGGCGGGCTTCGGGCGCCGTGATGTGGCGGTAGGTGCCCAGCACGATGTTGTTGGCAGCCAGCGAGTCGGCGGTGACAAAGAAGCCAAGGTTGCGCTTGATGATGCGGCGCTCGTCTTCGGTCAGGCCGTTGGGGTCCTTCCAGAGCGCGATGTCGCGGCTCATGTTCACTTCCTGCGGCATCCAGTGATTGGCGCAGGTGGCGAGGTACTTCTCCCAAGCCCACTTGTACTTGAACGGCACCAGCTGATTCACATCAGTCTGGCCGTTGATGATGCGCTTGTCGGCAGCCTTCACCCGGCGTGCGGTAACGGGTTCGCCAGACAGTTGGGGAGCGGGGACAGAGACGCTGGCAGCTCCGTGCAAAGACGCCGATGCTGGCGTCGCCGAAGGCATGGCCGCGAGAGGCTTCGCAGTGTGGGTATCAGTGGACTTCAGGTCTTCGTCCCAATCCAGCATGGTGTCTTTCCTATCACTTCGAATTATCGGTAGCCCTTGAGCAAATCAACAAGGTCTGGCTACAGCTATTTGCGTCTATCGCGCAATGTTTGTTGCGCGTGGGCATCGAAACACGATGCACCAACTTGTCTATACAAGTTGGCGCCGCTGCCTCAACTCACTGACAGGCTTCGCAATCGGGGTTGTCGATCGAGCAGAACTTCATGTCTGTCGCCGGCAGTTCGGGCTCGACGACGGCGACCGGCGCGACTGGCGTTGCCGCCATCGCTGCGGTGCTGTTGGACACCGAGTTCAGCTGACCCGAGCGCGTGACCGTGCTCTTCTCGGCCTGGGTCGCGCTGGTGGTGCGAAGGTAGTAGGTCGTCTTCAAACCGCGCTGCCATGCAAGCTTGTAGGTCTCGTCGAGCTTCTTGCCCGATGCGCCGGCCATGTAGATGTTCAGGCTCTGCGCCTGGTCGATCCACTTCTGGCGGCGTGCGCCGGCTTCGATCAGCCACACGGTGTCGACCTCGAAGGCCGTGGCGTACAGCGCCTTGATCTCCTCGGGCACGCGGTCGATGCGGCGCAGCGAGCCGTCGAAGTGCTTGAGGTCCATGACCATCACGTCGTCCCACAGGCCCAGTGCCTTCAGGTCGCGCACCAGCGATTCGTTGATGACGGTGAACTCGCCCGACAGGTTGGACTTCACCGACAGGTTGCCGAAGCAGGGCTCGATGGACGCGTCCACGCCGATGATGTTGGAGATGGTCGCCGTCGGGGCGATGGCCACGCAGTTGCTGTTGCGCATGCCGAAGGTGGCGATGCGGCCGCGCAGCGCGTCCCAGTCCAGCGTCATCGAGCGGTCCACGTCGACATAGCCGCCACGGGCCTCAGCCAGCAGGTCGAGCGAGTCGATCGGCAGGATGCCGCGGTCCCACAGGGAGCCCTTGTACGAGGAGTAGCGGCCGCGCTCTTCGGCCAGTTCGGTCGAGGCCCAGTAGGCGTGATAGCAGACCGCTTCCATCGAGCGGTCGGCGAAATCGACGGCCGCTTGCGACGCATAAGGCGTGCGCAGTTGGTACAGCGCATCCTGGAAGCCCATGATGCCCAGACCGACCGGCCGGTGGCGCAGGTTGGAGTCACGCGCCTTCTTGACGGCGTAGTAGTTGATGTCGATGACGTTGTCGAGCATGCGCATCGCCGTGCGCGTCGTCTTCTTCAGCTTGGCGTGGTCGATCTGGCCATCCTTGATGTGCTGGGCCAGGTTGACGGAGCCGAGGTTGCAGACGGCAATCTCGCTATCGTTGGTGTTCAGCGTGATCTCGGTGCACAGGTTGGACGAGTGCACGACGCCCACATGCTGCTGCGGGCTGCGCACATTGCACGCGTCCTTGAACGTGATCCAGGGATGGCCCGTCTCGAACAGCATCGACAGCATCTTGCGCCAGAGGTCCTTGGCGGGCATGCGCTTGAAGAGCTTGATCTCGCCGCGATCGGCCTTGGCTTCATAGGCCGTGTAGGCGACTTCGAAGGGCTTGCCGAACAGGTCGTGGAGGTCCGGGCATGTGGAGGGGCTGAACAGCGTCCAGTCGCCACCTTCGAGCACGCGGCGCATGAACAGGTCGGGAATCCAGTTCGCCGTGTTCATGTCGTGCGTGCGGCGGCGGTCGTCGCCGGTGTTCTTGCGCAGGTCCAGGAACTCTTCGATGTCCAGATGCCAGGTCTCAAGATACGCGCAGACGGCGCCCTTGCGCTTGCCGCCCTGGTTCACGGCGACGGCCGTGTCGTTGACGACCTTCAGGAAAGGCACGACGCCTTGCGACTTGCCGTTGGTGCCCTTGATGTGCGAGCCGAGCGCCCGCACCGGCGTCCAGTCGTTGCCCAAACCGCCGGCGAACTTGCTCAACAGCGCGTTCTCCTTCAGCGCCTCGTAAATGCCGTCCAGGTCGTCGGCCACCGTCGTCAGGTAGCAGCTCGACAGCTGCGAGCGGCGCGTGCCGGCGTTGAACAGCGTCGGCGTGCTGGACATGAAGTCGAAGCTGGACAGCACTTCATAGAACTCGATGGCGCGCGCTTCGCGGTCGATCTCGCCAAGCGCCAGGCCCATGGCCACGCGCATGAAGAAAGCCTGCGGCATCTCGATGCGCTCGTCGGCGATGTGCAGGAAGTAGCGGTCATACAACGTCTGCAGGCCGAGGTAGTCAAATTGCAGATCGCGTTCAGCCTTCAGCGCGGCACCCAGACGAGCCAGGTCGTACTGGCCCAGCTTCTCGTCCAGCAACTCGGCCTTGATGCCCTTCTTGATATAGCCAGGGAAGTACTCGGCGTAGCGCGTGGTCATCTCGCCGTGCAGCACTTCGCCGCCCAGGATCTCGCGGCGGATGGTGTGCAGCAGCAGCCGGGCCGTCGCGCGGCTGTAGCCGGGGTCCTTCTCGATCAGCGTGCGCGCAGCCAAGATGGCGGCCTTGTAGACCTCGTCGATGGCGACGCCGTCGTACAGGTTGCGCTGGGTCTCGGCCAGCACCGGGTCAGGCTTCACATCGGCGCCGAGGTTCTCGCAGGCCGAGGTGATCAGCGACTTCAGCTGGGCCAGATCCAGCGGGCGGCGCTCGCCACGGTCCACCACCATCAGCGCCGGCTCGGCGGCACGGCTGGCTTCACCTTGGGCGGCACGCTCCTGCGTGCGGCGTTCGCGGTAGAGCACGTAGGCGCGGGCCACCTCGTGGTTGCTGCTGCGCATCAGGCCAAGTTCGACCTGGTCCTGCACGTCTTCAATGTGGAAGGTGCCGCCGCTCGGGCGCGAGCGCAGCAGGGCGCGCACGACGTTCTGCGTCAGCTGCTCGACCGTCTCGCGCACGCTGGCCGACGCCGCGCCGCTGGTGCCGTGCACGGCCAGGAAGGCCTTCATGAGTGCGACTGCGATCTTGCTCGGTTCGAACGAGACCACGGCGCCGTTGCGGCGAATGATCTGGTAGGCCTGGTAGCTCGACGCCGTGGGGGCGATGAGGGCTTGCGCGTCGGATCCAAACGCAACCGGGGATACCGAGGAAAGCGCGGGAGTGGCGGTTGCCTGGCCCGTGACGGCTTCATGCAGCATGAGGGAATCCTTATCGAGAAAATCTGGAAATAGCGGGCAAATGCGCGGCAGCAACCCTTGGGAGGGCCGGCGCATATTGCGTTGCGTCAATGGGGGTATTTCGTCCCTGCCGGTCCATTGCCCGACCGGCATTCCGGCTGGGTCCACGGGTTCGTTGCTGCGGGCGGCGGGCCACGTCAAACAGCGAATCCGAGGGGAAGGTCATGGGTGCGACTGGGTTAGCAGGATATCACGAAGGGACACTATATCTATGGCTTGCGCCCCTCTCAACCACTACCCCTAGTGTCAAACCCTGGCCGCGATTTCACTGGACAAACGCCCTATGCGCGCCGTTGCCCGATCACATCGGGGGTGCTTGCGCTAGGCCCGCATGAGCACTGGGCTGGCGGGCCGAACCTGCCCGCAAAGCCGCGCCGATGCTGGGGTTTCACGCGGCGCCGCGCACATCGCGAAGGATTCAAGCAGGGCAAATCCCGAGGTGTCACGAAGCGTATGAGTTCGCGGGCCGAGCGCCGGGCCGCTCCCAAGCCGGCCCGCCTGGCGATGTGCGCGGCTCAATGCCGCAAGCATCGCCGTCCCCTCGGGGGACCGACCAGGCTTGTCGGCGTTCAGCCGGCGCAAGACTGGGCGAGGGGCTAGTTATCCCCGGCTGAGATCGCCAACCGAGCCATGCGGTACCGGATCTGCCGCAGCGACAAGCCCAGGCTGGCCGCAGCCGCCGTACGGTTGAAGCGGTGCAGTTCCAGCGCGCGCAGCAGGATGGCTCGCTCGACCTCGTCGAGATAGCGCGCCAGGTCGCTGGGCAACTGCTCGGGCAGCGACAGCCCTTCGGCCACCGGCGCGCCAGCGATGGGCGTCGCCAGCGCCGCAAACTGCGACTCGCTGCGGTCCTCATCCAGCAGCGTGTCGGGCAGGCCGAGGTCGCCAGCGTCGATCCACTCGCCGCCGGCCAGGGCCAGCGCGCGGTGCAACAGGTTCTCCAGCTCGCGCACATTGCCGGGGAAGGCATAGCGGGACAGGGTCTGCAGCGCGTCGCTGGTGAGCCGAGGCGTGGGCGACACGCCCGCATCCTGGGCGATGCGGGCCAGCACGCGGGCACCGATCAGGGCCAGGTCCTCCAGCCGCTCACGCAAGGGCGGTACGCGGATCTGGATGACGTTGAGGCGATAGAACAAGTCCTGGCGGAAGCGGCCGGCGGCCACTTCCGCACCCAGGTCCTTGTGCGTCGCGCTGAGGATGCGCACGTTGATCGCCGTCTCGGCCGTCGCGCCGACCGGGCGCACCGAGCGCTCCTGGATGACACGCAGCAGCTTGCTCTGCATGGCCAGCGGCAGGTCGCCGATCTCGTCGAGGAAAAGCGTGCCGCCATCCGCCGCCTGGAAGAAACCCTCGCGGTCCTCGTTCGCGCCGGTGAAGGCGCCCTTGCGGTAGCCGAAGAACTCGGCCTCCAGCAGGTTCTCGGGAATGGCGCCGCAGTTCACCGCGACGAAGCGCCCGCCGACGCGCGCGCCATGGTCGTGGATGGCGCGCGCCACCAACTCCTTGCCGGTACCCGACTCGCCCTGCACCAGCACTGGCGCCATGCTGCGCGCCACCTTGTCGATCAGCGAGCGCACCGCGCGGATGGCGGGCGACTCGCCCACCAGACGCAGTGCAGTCGCCGCCGCAGCGCCCGACTCGGCAGCCGCCGGCGAGGGCTCAGGCGCCACGCGTCCCAGTGCCGACGCGACGACGAGGCGGAACTGGCGCAGGTCCACCGGTTTGGTCAGGTAGTCGAAGGCGCCGGCCTTCAGCGCCTCGACGGCGTTCTCGGCCGAGCCAAAGGCCGTGATGACGATGGCCTTCTCCGGCCGCGCTGCCTGCTCCAGCCAGCGCAGCACGGACAGGCCGGAGCCGTCGGGCAGGCGCATGTCGGTGATGACCGCGCTGTACTGCTCCGCCTGCAGGTGGGCCAGCGCCTCTGCCACCGAGCCGGCGCTGTCGATCTCATAGCCCTCGCGCAGCAAGGTCAGCTCGTAGAGCGTGCGCAGGTCGGGCTCGTCGTCGACGACCAGCAGGCGCGCAGGCGTGGCAGCGTTCATATGACCTTGGAGGTGGGCGTGCACAGACGCAGGCAGAACTCGTTGGCCGCCGCGTCGCCAGCGCGGCGGTACTCGATGCGGGCGCCATGGCGCTCGCACAGCTCCCGGCAAATATAGAGGCCCAGGCCCGAGCCGCGGCTGCGCGTCGAGAAGAAGGGTTCGAAGAGATGGCGCTCCACGTCCGGCGGCACCGGCGGGCCGGCGCTGCGCACGACCAGGTCCAGCACATCGCCGTCGGCTGCCAAGCTGACGCGCACCGCACCGGCACCGTCGTCGGCATGGCGCAGCGCGTTGTCCAGCAGGTTGACCAGCACGCGGCGCAGATGCTCGGGGTCGAACAGTGCCAGCAGCCCGGGCGCCGCGATCTGTAGCTGGAAGCGGCTTTGCGCTCCCCCATCCAGGCCGTTGACGACGACCCAGTCCACGCAGGTCTCGTGCACGAGCTCACTGGCGTCCAGCGCCTGCGTGTCCGGCTGCACGCCGGGCGCCACTTCGGTGACGTCGTCGACGAGGCGCTTGAGCCGCTGCACGTTGGACGCCACCATCTTGCTCAGCTGCTCGGCGCGCGTGCCGACCACGTCCTCCGAGATCAACGCATTGGCCTGGGCGATGGCCGCCAGCGGGTTGCGGATCTCATGCGCGATGCCCGCCGACACGCGGCCCATGGCGGCCAGTTTCTCCTGCCGCGTGCGGGCGAGCAACTCGCGGTTGTCCTCGACGAACAGCACGCACAGCTCCTCGCTGCCCTCGCGCTGGCGCGTGAAGCGAAGACGCAATCTCAGGCTGCGATTGACGCCGTTCTCCAGCGACAGCGCGACGTCGATCTCGACTCCGCTACCGCCGGCGTAGGCGCGCTCCAGGGCCAGCACCAGCGGCTGCCAGTCGCCACGGCCGCGCAGCTGCCAGCTCAGCTCGCCGCTGGCCGCACCCAGCAGCGTGCGCGCCGCCGGGTTCATCGCCCGCACGCGGCCGCGCCGGTCGACGACCAGCACGCCCTCCTGCATCTCGTCGATGACCAGGCGGTTCAACAGCTCCTGCTGGCGGGCCAGCGCCAGGCTGCCGCGCGCCGCCTTCTCTTCGCGGGCCAGGCGCGCACTCAGCTCGCCGGCCAGCAGGCTGACAGCGAACAGGCCGCCGCCCACCAGCCCGGCCTGCGTCGTCTTCAGGCCCACGTCGACGCCCAGCAACATCGACCAGGCCGCTGCGCCCAGCAGGCCCAGCGTCGCCATCGCCGCAGTCGCCAGCGCCAGCCGGCGCGGGCTCAGCACGGCCGCCATCAACACCGGCATGACGAAGAGGGCGCCGTAGTTCACGCCGCTCGGGTCCAGCGCATGCAGCACGCCAAACAGGATCAGATCGACGCCGATGGCGCCCCACCAGTGCGGGCTGCTGATGCGCGCCAGGCTGCGCGCCGACGCGCCGCGCCGCAACTGAGGCAGCAGCCACAGCGCGATCGCAGCGACGGCATAGGAGGCGCTCAGTCCCATCGTCGAGCGCGCCGGCGGCGCCGCCAGCACAGAGGCGATCAGCTGCGCGCCGATCAGCGCTAGGCCGAGAGCAGCGCGCGCGGCGAGGAATGCGCGGTAGAGGCGGTCGAAGCTGACGCTGCTCTCGGCCGGCTCGGCCGGCGGGGACTCGACGAACCAGCTGGCGTCAGCCACCCAGCCGGGCCTCGTGACTGTTGCGGTGGGCCGTGCTGCAGAACACGCCGCCCTTGCCCGGCAGGGCTTCGTCGGCAGGCAGATGCATGCCGCATTCCGCGCAGCGCAGCATGGACTGCGGCGTGGGCTGCGCGGGCGGCGGCGGTTTGCGCGCCTCGGGCTCGCGCGGCCGTCCTCGCTTGAAGCCGATCATGAAAATGAGCAGCGCCAGCACGGCCAGCAGCAGCACATACTTCATGCGCCCCCCCCGTTCAGGCCGCGCTGCAGGATGACCTCGAACACGAAGCGCGAGCCGGCATAGGACAGCAGCAACAGCCCCGCGCCGGCATACAACCAGCGCGTGGCGCGGCGGCCGCGCCAGCCGTAGATGCGCCGGCCCACGAGCAGGCCGGTCAGCACCAGCCAGCCCAGCACGGCGAGCAGGTTCTTGTGGTCCCAGCGCCAGGTCGGCGTGAACCACCAGCCGAGCAGGATGGCCAATGACAGCACGCCCACGCCGGCGGCGACGAAATTGAAGGTCAGCCGCTCCAGCTGCAGCAGCGGCAGGCCACCCGGCGTCGCCTGCTTGTGGCGCAGGCGGCTCTCGGCACGGTTCATCAGCGCCGCATGCAGCACGGCCACGCCGAAGAGGCCGTACGACGCCAGCCCCAGCACCCAGTGCAGCGGCGCCCAGGGCGAAGCGGCCAGCGGCCGGCTCTCGCCGGGGAAGCTCCAGGCCAGCAGCACGGCAGCTGCCGCCAACCAGGCCAGCACACGGCGCACGCTGTGCAGCGGCAGGAAGCGGCTTTCGATCAGATACACCGTCAGCACCAGCCAGGTCGTCATCGACAGCGCCGGCGCGAAGCCGAAGCGCGCGCCCGGCGTGGCCAGGCCGAAGCCGCTGATATCGATGAAAAGGGCGACGAACTGCGCCGTCCAGGCCAGGGCCATGGGCGGCACCGAGCGCAGCGGCGGGCGCGTCGACGTCTCTGTCTCGCCGGCGCGGGCGCGCAGCAGGCCGACCCAGACATAGCCCAGCAGCGCCAGGCCGCTGGCGACGGCCAGCGCGACGCCCGGCCCCACGGCGGCGCCTCCCAGGGGAGCGGGCGATAAACTCATGGGTCGCAGTGTACTTTTGGCCTCCACCGTTCTGGCGGACCGGCCCTCTCCTATCCCATGGCTTCCAACCTCACCGACCGCCTGAGTCGCCTCGTCAAGACGATGCGCGGGCAGGCCCGCATCACCGAGACCAATGTGCAGGACATGCTGCGCGAGGTGCGCATGGCCCTGCTGGAGGCCGACGTGGCCCTGCCGGTCGTGCGCGACTTCATCGCCCGCGTGAAGGAGAAGGCGCTCGGCCAGGAGGTCGTCGGCTCGCTGAACCCCGGCCAGGTGCTGGTGTCGGTCGTCCACAAGGAACTGGCCGCGACGATGGGCGAGGGCGTGGCCGACATCAACCTCGCCGCCCAGCCGCCTGCGGTCATCCTGATGGCCGGCCTGCAGGGCGCCGGCAAGACGACGACGACGGCCAAGCTCACCAAGCACCTGATCGAGAAGCGCAAGAAGAAGGTGCTGACGGTCTCCGCCGACGTCTACCGCCCAGCCGCCATCGAGCAGCTGAAGACGGTGACCCGGCAGGCCGGCGGCGAATGGTTCCCGTCCGAACCGAACCAGAAGCCGCGCGACATTGCCCTTGCCGCGTTGGACCACGCGAGGCGCCACTACTTCGACGTGCTGCTCGTCGACACGGCCGGCCGCCTCGCCATCGACGACGTGCTGATGGCCGAGATCAAGGAGCTGCACGCGGTGCTGAACCCGGTCGAGACGCTGTTCGTCGTCGACGCGATGCAGGGCCAGGATGCGGTCAACACGGCCAAGGCCTTCAAGGAAGCGCTGCCGCTGACCGGCGTCATCCTGACCAAGCTGGACGGCGACTCGCGCGGTGGCGCGGCGCTGTCGGTGCGCCAGATCACCGGCGCGCCGATCAAGTTCGCGGGTGTCTCGGAAAAGATCGACGGCCTGGAGGTCTTCGACGCCGACCGCCATGCCGGCCGCGTGCTCGGCATGGGCGACATCGTCGCCCTGGTCGAGCAGGTCACCGCCAATGTCGACATGGCTTCGGCGCAGGCCATGGCCGAGAAGCTCAAGAGCGGCAGCGGCTTCGACCTGAACGACTTCCTGACGCAGATCGCGCAGATGAAGAAGATGGGCGGCCTGGGCGGCCTGATGGACAAGCTGCCGCAGAACATGATGGGCAACAAGCAGCCCGGCCAGGCCGACATGGACCGCGCCGAGCGCGACATGAAGCGCATGGAAGGCATCCTGCGCGCGATGAGCGCCAAGGAGCGCTCCCACCCCACGCTGCTGATGGACGGCAAGAGCAAGGCCAGCCGCAAGCGCCGCATCGCGGCGGGTGCCGGCGTGCAGATCCAGGACGTCAACCGCCTGCTGAACCAGTTCGACCAGATGCAGCAGATGATGAAGAAGATGAAGGGCGGCGGCCTCATGAAGATGATGAAGCGCATGGGCGGCATGAAGGGCCTGCCGGGCATGTGACGCCCAGCCGGGTCCTGGTGGAAACACCTGACCCCCACGCTTGAAGGCTGGTTGCGCATGGTCAAGCCGTGGCAACGCCGCTACCGTCGCGCGCCATGCTGAACCTCCATCTTCCCAGCGCCGTCGGCGCCTGGCTGAGCCGCTTCACCAAACCCGTCGGCACCCGCGGGGTCGACCTTGGCGACACCGTCGTGCGCTGGCCGCCCACCGCCGCGCGAGTACTGGCGAGCGCGGAGCGGCATGCCCACAAATGCATCGCTCATGCCTTGGCGATGGAGCACCCGAAAGGCTTCCTGCTCGCGCATGTGCCGCTGCACAAGCTGGTGCGCGTACCGGCGCATTCCTATCGCGAGTGGCTGTCACGCACGGGGCTGCTGACGGTGGACTTTGCGCTCTGCGACGAGCATGGTGTCGTGCGCTCGGTCGTGCTCATGCCGGCTGCCGACGAGCAGGCCCGGCACGCACGCAAGCGCGAGCGCCTGCTGCGCGTGCTGGCGGCCACCGAGCTGACAGTCACGCAGTGGCAGCGCGAATGGCAGAGCGGCGAGGCCGAGCAGTTGAGAGAAACGCTGTTCCCCAAACTGCGCGGCGCCGGCTACTACGCCGACACGCCGCACGCCGGGCACTGAAGCCCCGTCCAAGGCGGGCCGGCTCGGCGCGCGGCCCGCAAACTCGGACCTATTTCTTCTCCGAAGCCGCCTTCAGGCCCGGCAGGAAGTCGGCGCCGTGCGCGATCTGCGCGGTCGACTGGCGCACCGTCTCGCCCAGCGGCTCGACGCGGCCGCCCAGGCAGTTGCCCAGGAAGGTCTCGGCAATCGCATTGAAGCCGATGCGGTTGTTGGGCTTGGCGAAGCCGTGGCCCTCGTCCGGGTAGACCACATAGGTGACCGGGATGTTCTTGGCCTGCATCGCCTGGACGATCTGGTCCGACTCCGCCTGCTTCACGCGAGGGTCGTTGGCGCCCTGGCCGATGAGCAGCGGACGCACGATCTGGTCGGCCTTGTACAGCGGCGACGCAGCGCGCAGGATGGCCTTGCCCTCGTCGGTCGTCGGGTCGCCCATGCGGCTGTACATCTGCTTCTTGCCGGCTTCCCAGTAGGCCGGAATGGTGCCCAGCAGGGTTTCGAGATTGGACGGCCCGACGATGTCCACCGCGCAGGCGAACGTTGTCGGCGTGAAGGCCACGCCGGCGAGCGCCGCATAGCCGCCATAGCTGCCGCCCATGATGGCCACCTTGTCGCTGCTCGTGACGCCCTGTTTGACAGCCCAGTTCACGGCGTCGATCAGGTCGTCGTGCATGGCCAGGCCCCATTGCTTGTTGCCGGCGTTCAGGAACTTCTTGCCGAAGCCGGTGGAGGCTCGGAAGTTCACCGACAACACCGCATAGCCCCGGTTGGCCAGCCACTGATGGGTGCCGTTGTAGCCATGGCCGTCACGGCCCCAGGGGCCGCCGTGCACGAGCAGCACCATGGGCACGGCCTGTTCGGGTTTGCCGTCGCCGTTCTTGTCGGCACCCTGCGGCAGCGTCAGGTAGCTGGGCAGCGTCAGGCCGTCGCGGGCCTTGATCTCGACCGGATGCATGGCCACCAGCGGCGCGTTCTGCAGCTCGGGGCGGGCGATGTACAGCGCCGTCAGCTTTTTCGCCTTGCGGTCGTACAGGTAGGTGGCGGACACCTTGGAGACCGGGTCGATGCCGACGATCCACTTGTCGTCGGCGCGCGTGCGGCTGGCGACGAAGACCTCGCCCTTGCCGAGTTGCTGCTGCAGCCAGTCGAAATCGGCCTTGAGCCCCTTGTCGACGAAGTGCCATTCGGTGGTCAGGTAGTCGACCGCATAGGCCTGCACCTCGCCGGTGACGGTGTTGCGCAGCGTCTGCCCGAGGTCCGCTCGGGCGTCCTGGGCGATCAGCTTGCGCTGGCCGGTGGCGGTGTCCTCGGCGAACACGGCTGTGGTGTCGCGGTCGCGCGAATCCCGCCAGTACAAGGTCTTGCCGTCGGCGGTGTAGCCGATCGGGCCGGTGGCGTTGTCTTCCAGGCTGGTGCTCAGGAAGGCCTTGTCGGCGACCACGCCGTCCTTGACCTGAAAGTAGTCCGTGCCGCCAGCGGCGTTGGGGCGGGCGCCCAGGCGCACCTGCAGGTCGTCGTCGGTTTCGAAGCCGGCAAAGCCGTCGCCCTTCATGACCAGCTTCAGCTCGCCGGTCTTCAGGTTGAGCAGGTGCACATCGTGCCAGCGCGGGTCGCGGTTGTTGATGCCGACCAGCACTTCGTCCACGCGCTTGCGCGAGCCGCCCATCATGCGCACGCGCACCTTGTCGAAGGGCGTGTAGTCGCGCTGCGCGCCGGTCTTCACGTCCACGCCGTAGAGGCGGAAGTTCTCGTCGCCGGCGGTGTCCTTGACGAACAGCAATTGCTCGCTGTTGCCCGACCAGAAATGGCCGGGGATGGGGCGGTCCTTGGAATCGGTGACGGCCTTGGCGGCTTCCGGTTTGTCGGCCGGCGCGACCCAGACATTCATCACGCCGTTCACCGGCGCCATCCACGACAGCCATTGGCCGTCGGGGCTCAGCTGCGCGCCGGCCTTGACCGGGTTGCCGAACAGCGCGGCGCGCGGGATCAACGGCGTGTCGCCCACGGTGATGGCGGTCTTGCGGGCGTCGGCAGCGAGCGCGCTCATGGGCAGCGCGGCGGCGAGCGCCAGGGTCAGCGGAAGCAGAAGCTGGGTACGGGACATGCGGACCTCTAACGGTTGGACGAGCCGGCAGCATAGGCAGTCCGACGGCCCATGCCATCGGTCAGGGTCCTACTCCAGCAGCGCTCGCGCGAACTCCCGTGCGCTGAAGGTCTCCAGGTCTTCCAGCTTCTCACCCACGCCGATGAAGTAGACCGGCACGGGCCGCTCGCGCGCGATGGCCGCCAGCACGCCGCCCTTGGCCGTGCCGTCGAGCTTGGTGACGATCAGCCCCGTCAGGCCCAGCGCCTCGTCAAAGGCCTTGACCTGGTTCAGCGCGTTCTGGCCGGTGTTGCCGTCCACCACCAGCAGCACCTCGTGCGGCGCGCCTTCCTGGGCCTTGTTGATGACGCGCTTGATCTTCTTCAGCTCCTCCATCAGGTGGACCTGCGTCGGCAGGCGGCCGGCGGTGTCGGCAATGACGACATCGGCGCCGCGTGCGCGGCCAGCGGTGACGGCGTCAAAGCTCACCGCCGCCGGGTCGCCGCCCTCCTGGCTGATGATCTCGACCTTGGCCCGGTCGGCCCACACGCCGAGCTGCTCTCGCGCCGCCGCGCGGAAGGTGTCGGCCGCCGCTAGCAGCACTTTCTGGTCGGCCTCGGCCAAGTGGCGGGTCAGCTTGCCGATGCTGGTCGTCTTGCCGGCGCCGTTGACACCTACGACCATCATGACGGTGGGCGAATGGCGCCCCACTTCCAGGCCCTTTTCCAGCGGCGCCAGCAGCTCGGCCAGCGCGTCGATCAGCAGCGCGCGGACGGCCTGCGGGTCGCTCGCCCTGGCGTCCTTGACGCGGCGCTTCAGGTCGTCGAGCAGGAACTGCGTGGCCCTGACACCGGCATCCGCCATCAGCAGGGCCTCTTCCAGCTCCTCGTAGAGCTGGTCGTCGATCTGCGTACCGGTGAAGACGCCGGCAATGCTGCTGCCGGTCTTGCGCAGGCCGGCGCGCAGGCGGTCGAGCCAGCCCTGGCGCGGGGCCTCGACGGGTTCCGGCGCTGGAGCCGGCGCGGGCGGCGGCGGGGCGCTGAGCCGGACAGGCGCTGGCGCGACGGGAGCGGAAACCGGCGCGACCGGGACCGCGACAGGCGCGGGTGCAGGCGCAGCAACCGCAGCAGGCGGGGGTGGCGGGCTGGCCGGCTTGGTGACCCACCCTTCGGGCAGCAGGATGGGCGCTTCGTCTTCGGCGGGAGCGGAAGTCGTCTTCTTGAAGAAACTGAACATATGGCGGGCATTTTCGCCTGCTGTCGCGATAACCCTGACCTGACCGCTTCTCGCACGCGCTTGATTTTTTCCGGCATGGAACCGGGTGAAACTGCCCGAGGCTCCCCGCACTCCCGGTCCGCTCATGCCCGCTGCTTCCGCTTTGTCGCCCCGCCCCGCCCTCCGGATGGTCTCGCTGGCTTCGCTGCTGCTGTGTGCAGCCGCGCAGGCGCAGGACCTGCCCGGCCAGCAGGCGCCCACTGCCGTCAGCACGCCGGCGCCGGCGACAAAGCCGGTCATCAAGACCGAACGCACCTATCTGATGTCGGCCTTCATGGCCACGTCGCAGAACACGCTGAGCCTGTTCAGCTCCAACGACGGTATCAACTTCACGTCGCTGGGTTCGGAGGTCTACACGCCGGCCAAGGAGCTGCTGCGCGACCCGTCCATCATCCGCGCGGCGGACGGCATCTACTACATCGCCTACACGACCAACTGGAACGGCTCGACGTTCGGCATCGCCAAGTCGGCCGACCTGAAGACCTGGACGCATGTAGCCGATGTGCCGGTGAAGCTGGCCGGGGTCAAGAACGTCTGGGCGCCTGAATGGTTCCGTGACAGCGACGGCAGCCTGAAGCTCATCGTCAGCCTGTCGACGACCGGTACGCAAGGCCCGTTCGGCGCCTACACCGTGAAGGCGCTGGACGCGAGCTTCACGAAGTTTGGCGACCCGGTGCCCATGCAGGGGCTGGAGAAGAACTACATCGACACCTTCGTCATCCAGCACGAAGGCCGTTACGTCGCGTTCACGAAGAACGAGACGACCAAGTTCATCGAGCTGGCCACCGCGCCGTCGCTGGACGGCCCATGGACCTTCCAGAAGACCGGCGATTGGGCCGGCTGGGGCGGCCCGTCGGAAGGCCAGGCCCTGGTGCCGGTGAAGAGTGCAGACGGCCGCAATGGCTGGCGCATCTACTTCGACGACTACATGACGAAGCGCTACTGGTACTCCGACAGCTTCGACGGCCTGCAGACCTGGACGGCCAAGAAGGAGCTGGGCGGCGTGTCGGGGACCGTGCGCCACTTCACCGTCATCTCGGAAGACACCGCACAGCTGGCGCGTGTGACGGCCCCCAAGGGCAAGCCCAAGGCGATTGCCTGGGACCGTCACTCGCTCATCATCGACGGCAAGCGGGAGATGATCTTCGCGGGCGAGTTCCACCCCTTCCGGCTGCCCTCGCCCAGCCTGTGGCGCGACGTGCTGCAAAAGATGAAGGCGTCCGGCCTGAACGCCGTGTCCTTCTACTTCAGCTGGGGCTACCACTCGGCCAAGCCGGGCCACTACGACTTCACCGGCGTGCGCAACATCGAGCGCGCCATCCAGATGGCCGAGGAGGAAGGCCTCTACGTCATCGCCCGCATGGGGCCCTACGTCAACGCCGAGCTGACGGCGGGCGGCTTCCCTGGCTGGCTGCTGCGCCAGCGCGCGGAGGCGCGCACCGATGCCGCCGAATACCAGGCTGCGGCCGATGAATGGCTGACGCAGATCAACGCCATCCTGGCTCGGCACCAGATCACCAACGGCAGCGGCAAGGTCATTGCCTACCAGCTGGAAAACGAGCTGTTCGCGGTGAACCCCAAGAACATCCGCCACATGCAGAACCTGGCGGACAAGGCGCGGGCCGACGGCATCACCGTGCCGCTGTTCCACAACGCCGCCTCGCGCCTGCCGGACTGGACGCCCAAGAACTCCACCGCGCCGTTTGCCAACCCCGGCCCGACCGACCTCTATGCCTTTGACGGCTACCCAGGCGGTGTCTGCGGCGTCGACGCCAAGCCCGGCACGCCCGCACCGGCGCCGGACTGGGGCATCTACGGCAAGAACTTCCCCAAGGTCGGCTCGCTGGCCTCGCCCAACACGCCGGGCTTCGTCGCCGAGATCGGCGCGGGCTGGTTTGACTACTGGGGCTCTAACGGCACTTATGAATGCACGGCGGAGCGCCAGGGCCCGGGCTACCAGCGCGTGTTCTACGGCAGCAGCCTCATCAACTCGCTGACCATCCACTCCATCTACATGGCGTTTGGCGGCACCAGCTGGGGCTGGCAGCCGGGGCCCATCGTCTACACGAGCTACGACTACGGCTCGCCCATCAGCGAAGCCCGCGTGATGCGCGACAAGGCGCTGGTGCTCAAGCAGATGGGCGGCTTCGTTCAGGCGGCCACGCCGGTGTTGGCGCAGATGGACAAGGGCGACGTCATCGACGCGGGCAACGCCAGGATCAGGCTGTATCACAACGTCAACAAGGCACTGGGCAGCCATGTCCTGCTGGCCCAGCACAACCACCTGTCGGGCAGCGAGGTCTTCGGCTTCAAGCTGCAGACGCGCGACGGCAGCTACCAAGTTCCGCAGGCCGGCAAACTGACGCTGACAGGCCAGGACGCCAAGCTGCTGCTCGCGTCCTACGCGCTGGAGCGCCAGCACCTGGTCTACAGCACCAGCGAACTGCAGGCCCAGCTGCAGCAGGGTGCGCGTGACGTGGCGCTGCTCTACGGCCGCAATGGCGACGACGGCGAGACCGTGCTGCGCTACGCCGCCAAGCCGACCGTGAAGCTGCTGCGGGGCCAGGCCCAGGTGAACTGGGACGCGAAGAGCGGCGACCTGCGCCTGAACTATGCCCATCAAGGGCTGATCGAGGTGCTGATCAGCGGCGGCGGCCGCGCACCGCTGTTGCTGCTGCTGGCCGACGAGAAGACCGGCTGGGAGTTCTGGCGCTTGCAGGCCGGCGACCAGCCTGTGCTGGTGCGCAGCCCCGGCCTCGTCCGCACCGCAGCCATCGCAGGCAAAACCCTGCAACTGAGCGGTGACACGACGCAGCCGAGCACGCTGCGCGCCTGGGCGCCGGAGGGCATCAGCGCGCTGAGCTTCAACGGCCAGGCCGTCGCCGCGGCGGCGCAGGACTTCAGCCTCGCCGCCCGCGCCGCCCTGCCCGGCCCCGATGCCATCAAGTTGCCCGACCTGATGGAGCTGACCTGGACGCGCCGCTTCGATTCACTCGAAGCCGCACCGGGCTTCGACGACAGCGCCTGGCGCAAGACCGATGCGGGCGCTTCGGCCGCCAACGTCTACACCGCGCCCGACAAGGGCCAGCCGGTGCTGGCGATGAGCGACTACGGCTTCCATCACGGCGACGTCTGGTATCGCGGCCGCTTCACGACCGCCGACACCAAGCCGCAGCAGCTCGAACTCTTCTTCGGCGGCGGCGGCGCGGGTCTGATCCAGGTCTGGCTGGACGGCAAGTTCATCGGTCAGCAGGAGCACGACACCGGCCGGCCCTTCCCCGAGACGACCGACACCTTCCGGCAATTGCTGAAGGACCTGCCTGCGGGCGAGCATGTGCTGGCCGTCGTCGTGCGCAACAACTCGCACAACTGGGACCTGTTCGCCGACGACGTGCACAAGGAGGCGCGCGGCCTGATCTCGGCGTCCATCACGCCCAGGGGCGGCCAGCGCTTCGGCACGCCCATCGCCTGGAAGATCCAGGGCAACAAGGGCGGCGAGGACATCGCCGACCTCGTGCGCGGCCCGATGAACAGTGGCGGCCTGCACGGCGAGCGCATGGGCTGGCACTTGCCCGTCGACCCGGCAAAGCCCCAGGCCGGCTGGGAAGCCACGACGCCCGGCGCAGCGCCTTCCGCCCCCGGCAGCTACTGGCTGCGCACGAGCTTCAAGCTGGACATGCCGCAAGGCCATGACGTGCAGCTGGGCCTGGCCTTTGGCGACACGAGCAAGCCGCGCTCCGAGGTCGAGAACCGCGCGCTGATCTTCGTCAACGGCTGGAACCTGGGCCAGTTCATTGCCCACATCGGCCCGCAGCGCGTCTTCGTGCTGCCGCCCGGCATCCTGAACCCGAACGGCGAGAACACGCTGACACTGGCCGTCACGACCGATGGCCTGGCGGCGAACGCGCTGGAGGCCGTTCGCCTGGTGCCGCTGGCCGTGGCGCGCGGTGGCGTGCCGCTGGAAGCCGTGGCCCAGCCGCGCACCTTGCAGCGTTGATCGGCGTAGCCATGGCCCAGCTCCCAGCCGACACGAATCCGCGACGCCCGCTGCGCCGCTGGTTGCGTGCCGCCATGCTGGTCTGGGCGCTTGGCTTCAGCCTGTGGCTGGCGAACTCGCTGCGCACCCAGGGCGTGCCCGCAGAGATGCTGCAAAGCGATGCCCGCGTGCAGGTGCTCGATACCGGCACGGCGCTGGCCCTGCAGCCCACCGCTGGCCCGAAGCCGCGTGGGCTGGTTTTCTTTTGCGGTTCCGGCGTCGCTGCCGAGGCCTATGTGCCGCTGCTGCGCCCGCTGGCCGAGGCCGGCCACCGCGTGTTCATCGTCCGCCTGCCCTGGCGGTTTGCGCCGCTGGACTCGCAACGCGACGAGGCCATCGCCCACGCTCGCGCGCTGATGGCCGGCCAGCCCGACACCGCGGCCTGGGTCGCGGCAGGGCATTCGCTGGGCGGGGCCATCGCCGCCCGGTGGCTGCAAACCGCGCAACCTGGCGTGGCGGCGCTGGTGCTGGTGGGCACCACGCATCCCAAGTCGCACGACCTGTCGGCGCTGGCACTGCCGGTCACCAAGGTCTATGCCGAACATGACGAGGTCGCAGCGGCGAGCAAAGTGCTTGCCAACAAGCGCCTGCTGCCCGCCGGTACCGAATGGATCACGATCCCGGGTGGCAATCATTCGCAGTTTGGCCACTATGGCCATCAGTTCCTTGACGGCGAGGCCACCGTCTCCCGCGACGAACAGCAGCGGCTGACCCGCGCCGCGCTGTTCAAGGCGCTCGGCGATGGCCAGCCCGGCTCCACCCAATTCGCGCGTCTGCGCGTCGCAGCTCCCGGCCTTTTCCCGGCTGCGCTGTCCCTCTGAATAGTGAATAGAGACAACACCATGTCCAACCAGATCCTCAAGCCCGTCGATTCGTCCAAGATCCACCCGCTGCTGGCCCACCACACGGCACACCTCGGCGCGGACCGCGACGACATCCGCGGCGCCATCGACCGGCTGATCCACAACCTGATCAACATCGAGGACACCGACGGCAAGTTCCTGCTGCGCCTGGACGACGGCCGCGTGCTGGACACCAAGGGCTGGAACGGCTTTGAGTGGACGCACGGCGTGGGCCTGTACGGCGTCTACAAGGTCTGGGAGCTGACGGGCGACCCCAAGGCCTGGGACATCATGACCAGTTGGTTCGAGGCGCGCTTCAAGGAAGGCATGCCCAGCCGCAACATCAACACGGTGGCCCCCTTCCTGACGCTGGCCTACCTGTTCGACCGCACCGGCGACCGCCGCTTCCTGCCCTACATCGACCGCTGGGCCGAGTGGGTCTACAACGAGCTGCCGCGCACCGAGGAAGGCGGCTTCCAGCACATCGTCTACAACAGCGTGAACCACCAGCAACTGTGGGACGACACGCTGATGATGTCCGTGCTGCCGCTGGCCAAGTTCGGCCTGCTGCTTGGGCGTCCGCATTACGTGGAAGAGGCGAAGCGGCAGTTTCTGGTTCACATCAAATACCTGGCGGACCGCAAGACGGGGCTGTGGTTCCACGGCTGGACGTTTGAGGGGCGGCACAACTTTGCGAATGCCTTGTGGGCGCGCGGAAATTCGTGGGTGACCATCGTCATTCCCGAATTCATCGAGTTGCTGAACCTGCCTGAGGGCGATGCGTTCCGACAGTTCCTGGTGTCGACGCTGGAGGCGCAGGTGAAGGCGCTAGCTCAGTTCCAGTCGCCGTCCGGCTTGTGGCCGACGCTGCTGGATGACCCCACCTCGTATGACGAGGCGGCGGCTTCGGCTGGGTTCGCGTACGGCATCCTGAAGGCGGTGCGCAAGGGCTACATCTCTCGTGACTACGAAGCCTTCGGCGTGAAGGCGGCGCTGGCGGTGCGGTCGAAGATCAACGAGGCGGGGGAGCTGACGCAGGTCAGCTTCGGGACGCCGGTGTTCAACACGCTGCAGGAATACAAGGACATTCCGCTGACGTCGATGCCGTTTGGGCAGGCGATGGCTTTGCTCGCAATGGGCGAATTGCTGGTTCGCTTCATCTGATTTGGTTGGCTATGCGTTGCGGTTGGTTCTTGGCCAGGCCCAGCGGGGATTTCGCCCCCGCGGGCGACCTACTTTTTGCGCCGCCAAAAAGTAGGCAAAAAGCTCTCCCCTGCGAAACCGCCCCTTGCGGGGTCCCCTGCGATGCTCGAAACCCGGGGCCGCACCCAACTCACTTCGCTACGCTCCGTTCAAACAAAGGGGTGCGAAGTCAGATGTCGAAGCTCGCTGCGCTCGCGCCCCGGGCTTCTGCGCTTCTCGGCGGTTTAGAAGGGGAGGTTCCCGAACAGCCCCAACAGCCAGCAGCCAAGCCCGGAAGCCGTTTGCCACGAGGTATTCCTCTTACCCCCTTTAGCACCGCCGAGCAGCGCAAGGCCTTGAGGGCGTGCGCGAAGCGCACTTCAAGAACTGACTCCGCGCGGTTGTCTGACCGCAGCGTAGCGAAGGGAGTTCCGCGCGGGCCCTCAAGGACTGAGCAGCGCAGGGCACCCGAAGCGCAGCGTAGGGCGGCGCGGTCGGGGGGAGCTCTTTGGTTACTTTCTGGCGGACCAGAAAGTGACTCGCCCGCCGGGGCGAAATCCCGGCACCACTGTCCGCAGAAAACAAGAGCAGCTGAGACAAGCGCTCAAAGAGCACCGACATGACTCCCACCCGAAACCTCCACCCCGCCGCCAAAGAACCCACCTGGATCAACTACTGGGGTTGGGGCAGTGGCGACATGCTCGGCGCCGGCGCCCAGGCCGTCATCACGGGCTGGCTGTTCTATTTCTTCACCACCTTCTGCGGCCTCAGCGCCGTCGAAGCCGGCCTGATCCTGGGACTACCCAGACTCTTAGAAGCCATCACCTGCCCGCTGATCGGCTACGTGTCGGACAACCTGCGCCACACCTGGGTCGGCCGCAAGATCGGCCGGCGCAAGCTGTTCCTGCTGATCACCATCCCGCTGCTGCCCAGCTTCGCGCTGATCTTCCGCACCGGCCACAGCTTCACCTACTACCTGCTCACCTTCATCTTCTTCGAGCTGCTGTACACGATGTTTCTCATCCCCTGGGAAACGCTGGCCGCCGAGATGACCAAGGACTACAAGGCCAAGGCCAAGTTCGCCGGCGCCCGCATGATCGTGGCGCAAAGCTCGGCCATCCTGGCCTCCTACCTGCCCACGCTGCTCATCAGCCACTTCGGCGGCAAGGACTCGCCCGACACCTTCTTCTGGATGGCCGCCATCTTCGGCATCATCTTCTCCATCGTCGTCACCATCGTCGTGCTGACGAGCTGGGAGCGGCCCTATGGCCCGCGCGAGCAGGCCGTGCTGTCGCAGACCTATGGCGGCTTCAACCTCAAGGCGGCGCTGGCCATACCCGCCAAGATGTTCCGCGACCTGTTCTCCACGCTGAAGATCCGCGCCTTCCGCCAGCACCTGTCCATCTACCTGGGCGGCTACCTGTCGCAGGACATCTTCAACACCGCGTTCCCGATCTTCGTCGCCACCGTGCTGATGGGCGCGACCCTCGTCATCTCGCAGCTGATGACGGTCATGTATGTGGCCCAGCTGATCTCGGTGATGGTGGCCATCCAGATCGTCATCCGCACCGGGCCCGTGCTGGCCTACCGCATCGCCATCAGCCTGTTCGGCGCGGCACTGCTGCTGTACTTCGGCTTCTTCCTGACAACGCCAGAAGGCTTCCAGGAAGGCTTCAAGGCATTGGGCGCCAACCTGTTCACCGCGCTGGACCCGTCGCGCGACAGCTTCAGCCCGGCCCTGATCTTCTGGCTCTTCCTGCCCATCGTGCTGGCGGGCCTGGGCCGCGGCACGCTGAACTTCGTGCCCTGGTCGGTCTACAACTACCTGCCCGACATCGACGAGGCCGTCACCGGCCAGCGCCGCGAGGGCATCTTTGCCGGCGTGATGACGCTGGTGCGCAAGGTCGCCCAGAGCGCCGCCATCATCGCCACCGGCTGGATCATCGACCTGGGCGGCTACATCTCGCCCAAGACGCGGCCGGGCGAGGTCATCGTGCAGAGCGCCGAGGCCATCCAGACCATCACCGCGCTGATGGTGGGCGGGCCGCTGCTGATGATGCTGTTCGGCCTGGTGGCCTCGTGGTCCTTCCGCCTCAACGCGCGCACGCATGCCGTGCTCGTCAACGAGGTCGAGCGCCTGCGCAATGGCGCGACCGAAGCCGAGACCCCCGAAAGCGGCCGCATCGTCGAAGACCTGACCGGCTGGTCCTATGACCGCCTGTGGGGCCGTGGCAGCGGCCATGCGGCCGACTCGTCGCTGCAACCGCTGCAAGCCCGCCCTTGAGCGTCGCTGCGGGCAACACCTGACGGACTGACACATGCGCTTTCTTCTCCCCTTGCTCCTCTGCGCGCCTCTGTGCCTCAGCGGCTGCGCTTCGCCGCCACCGCCCGCCGCCAACGCGCTCAGCTTCGACCTCACCGCCACGCCCGAGCCCACTTACAGCCGTGAACGCGGCAGCGGTTTCGAGCCCGGTGCGCCGCGCAACGCGGCCGGCCAGCCGAGCTTCTTCACGGTCGACGTGCCCGCCGAGGGCAACTACCGCGTCACCGCCACGCTGGGTGGGACCAAAGACAGCGACACGACGATCAAGGCCGAGCTGCGCCGGCTGATGCTGGACGGCGTGCAGGTGCCCGCAGGCGCCACGCAGACGCGCAGCTTCATCGTCAACGTGCGCACCGCGCGCATCGCCGCAGTGCCCGGCATTGAGGCCGGCGTCGTCAAGCTCAAGGAGCCGCGCGAGAGCAAGGACGAGAGCTGGGCCTGGGACCAGCGCATCACGCTGGAGATCAACGGCAGCCAGCCCGCTCTGCGCAAGCTGGTCATCGAGCCGGTGCAGGTGCCCACCATCTTCCTGCTCGGCGACTCCACCGTGGCCGACCAGATGCGCGAGCCCTACAGCAGCTGGGGCCAGATGTTCACCGCCCTCTTCAAGCCGACCGTGGCCGTGGCCAACCACGCTCAGTCGGGCGAGACCTTCCGCGATTCGCTGGGTCGCCGCCGCATCGACAAGATCCTGTCGCAGCTGCAGCCCGGCGACACGGTGCTGCTGCAGTTCGGCCACAACGACCAGAAACAGCAAAAGGACGGCAGCGGCAACGCCGAGACCTACAAGGCCGAGCTGCGCACGCATGCCGAGCGCATCCTGGCGCGGGGCGGCGTGCCGGTCGTGCTGTCGTCGATGGAGCGACGCAACTTCGACGAGCAGGGCCGCTTGAGGCCCAGCCTGCTGGAGTACGCCGACGCCGCACGCGCCGTGGCCACGGACATGAAGCTGGCCTTCATCGACCTCAACGCGATGAGCCAGCAGTTCTACGCGGCCCTCGGGGTCGAGCGCTCCAAGGCGGCGCATCCGATCAACGCCGGCAAGATCGACAACACCCACCACAACAACTACGGCGCCATGCAGTTGGCGCGTTTGGTGGCGCTGGGCATGCGGCAAGCCCGCGTTCCGTTGGCCGCACAGCTGCGCGATGATCTCGGCCCGATCGACCCGAGCACGCCGCAGCCGCCGGAGCAATACCGCGTGGCCGCCAGTCCGGGTTTCACGCAGCAACGACCGCTCGGCGACTGACCTCCTCATGAAATCCACCGTTCTCGCCTTGGCGCTGGCCTGCGCCGCGCTGACCCACGCGCCCGTCACCAGCGCCGCGCCACCCAAGCCGGCCGAGGCCGTCAACGCACAAGGCTTCTCGCCCGAGCGCTTGAAGCGCCTGGACGCCGCCATCGACGAGCAGATCGCGAAGCAGCAACTGGCCGGCGGCGTGATGGCTGTGCTGCGCGATGGCAAGCCGGTCGTCTTCAAGGCCTACGGCCAGCGCGACATCGAGAACGCCAAGGCCATGCGCACGGACACGATCTTCCGCATCGCCTCCATGACCAAGGCGCTGACCACCGTGGCGGCCATGATCCTCTACGAGGAAGGCCGCTTCCTGCTGAAGGACCCCGTCTCGCGCTACCTGCCGGCCTTTGCCAACCAGCAGGTGGCGCTGCCCGGCGGCGGCACCGAGAAGCTGCGCCGCCCGCTGACCATCCACGACCTGCTGACGCACACCGCCGGCATGAGCTACGGCGGCGGCCCGGCCAAGGCGGCCTACGACGCCGCCGGCATGAAGGATTGGTATCTCGTCGGCAACGACGAGACCCTGGCGCAATGGACCGACCGCTTCGCCGCCCTGCCCTTGCAGAGCCAGCCGGGCGAGCAGTTCATCTATGGCTACGCCACCGATGTGCTGGGCCGCCTCGTCGAGGTCGTGTCCGGCCAGCCGCTGGACGCATTCATCAAGGCCCGCATCACCGACCCGCTGCGCATGGCAGACACCGGCTTTGCCGTGCCGCCCGAGAAGGTCGAGCGCCTGGCCAACGTCTATGGCCTGGAGGGCGGCCAGCTCAAGCTGATGGAAACGTCGGCCAGGAGCGATTTCGTCAACGGCCCGCACAAGCTGATGTCCGGCGGCGCCGGCATGGTGTCGACTGCGGGCGACTACACGCGCTTCCTGCAGATGTTGCTCAACAAGGGCGAGCTCGACGGCGCGCGCATCCTCGCGCCGCACACGGTGGCGCTCATGACGGCCGATCACCTGGGCGCCAAGTCGGGCGGCGACGCCGATGGCTTCGGCCTGGGCTTCTGGGTCAACGTGAAGCGCGGCGGCTTCAAGGAGCTGGGCAGCGAAGGTGCCTTCGGCTGGGGCAGCGCCTACTTCCCTCAGTACACCGTGGACCCGAAGGAACGCCTCGTCATCCTGTTCATGACGCAGCTGCGGCCGGCCGGCAATTCGACGCTGCACCTGCGCGTGCGCAGCCTCACGTATCAAGCGCTGATCAAGTGATCTGAGGCGCTGCGAGCCCGCGCGCTATGTCGCATTCGGTATCGCAAATCCATTGTCAGCGCTGTCTATACAAGGGCACTGAGGCCGCGGGTACGGCCTTGTCCAAACGCTCATCTGGTTGAGTACATGCGGAGGCAGGCACTGCCTACATTCCGCTCCGGTTTGCGGTTCGCAGACCGTGAACAAAGACACAAGACCAGGAGACTTCATGAACACGACAAGCACGCGCCTGCCTCTGGCGCGCTGGCTGGCCGCAGGCCTTCTCGCCGCAACGGCACCGGCCGCAATGGCCGCATTCAGCATCACCACCGTCCACGACAACAACAACGCGGCGCGACCGCAGTACGTCATCGACACCGATGGCGGCCTCGTGTTCAAGGTGCGGGGCTGGGACGCCAGCAGCACCACGGCCATCGGCGACTTGTCCAGCATGGTCTACAAGGGCGTGGAGTACGCCGACGCCAGCCGCGGCACGCAGCTCAACTCCGGTGCCGACTGGCTCTACAACGGCGTCAGCGCCGTCGGCCTGAAGGTCGAGGCGGTCAGCGCCAACGGCACCGTGACCCCGGCCGCCAGCAACAACGGCGGCGTCGTCAACGCGACCGACTACATCCGCGTCACCCTCACCAGCACCAGCACAAAGGGCGGCGTGTTGACGCACTACTACGTGGTGAAGCGGGGCGAGTCCAACATCCACATGGGCACGCACTTCACCGAGCAGCCCGACGTGCATGGCCTGGTGCGCTTCATCGCCCGCATCCCCGTCGGCAAGCTGCCCAACGGCGGCCCGGCCCATGCGGCCGGCGGCCTGGTCACCTACAACGGCGAGAGCTTCTGGGCCGAGGACCTGCGCGGCACCAGCGGCGCCATTGAGGCCAGCGACGTGTTCGGCTTCCCGGCCACCGACGCGCGCTATGGCCAGACACGCTCCAAGCACTACGCCAACCGCCGCCTGAAGGACTGGGAGTTCGTCGGCGGCAGCGGCCCCGCCGCAGGCATCTGGTTCTGGCGCGACAACAACGAGGGCGGCTCCAGCGGCCCGTTCTATCGCAGCCTGCTGCAGCAGATCACCAGCACGAACAACGAGCTGACCTACATCGTCAACTACGGCGAGGCGCAGACGGAGCCCTTCCGCCTGAACGTGCTGAACACGTACACGATGATCTTCAACGACGGCAGCGCGCCGACGGCAAGGCCTGACACCAGCTGGTATGGCCAGGTGGGCTTGGTCGGCTACGTGCCGCCGGTGGGCCGCGGCTCGGTCAGCGTCGCCGGCCTGACGGGTCGCGTTGCCGGCCTGCCCTACACGGTGGGTTTCGCCAACGCGCAGGCGCAGTACTGGGCCGACGCTGACCCTGTCGACGGCCACGCCACGGCCAGCGGCATGCTCCCGGGCGTCTACACGATGACCGTCTACAAGGGCGAGCTGGCCGTGCAGACGGGCTCGGTGACGGTCACCGCCAACGCCAACTACGCACTGAACCCGGTGGCCATCACGGCCGACCCCGAAGCCACGCCGGCCCTCTGGCGCATCGGCCGCTGGGACGGCACGCCGCAGGAGTTCATCAACGGCGACAAGCTGACCTTCATGCACCCGTCCGACGTGCGCATGGCCTCGTGGCTGGGCGCACCCTACGTCGTCGGCACGTCCACGGCGGCCAGCTTCCCGTCCTATCTGTGGAAGGACGTGAACAACGGCCAGCAGGTGCGTTTCACGCTCAGGCGCGGCCAGAACACGGCGCCGCTGCGGCTGCGCGTGGGCATCTCGGGCGACTTCGCCGCCGCCCGCCCGCAGGTGACCGTCAACAGCTGGAGCTCGGCCATTCCGCCCGCGCCGCCCAAGGTCTCGCGCAACTTCACAGTGGGCACGTATCGCGGCTTCAACCGCACCTACACCTTCGATATCCCGGCCGCGCAGCTCGTCGTCGGCACCAATGTGCTGACCATCAACGCCGTCAGCGGCACGGCGGGCGCCGGCTTTCTCAGCCCGGCCCTGTCCTTCGACGCCATCGACCTCGTGTCCGCGAACTGAACAAGATCATGAAGAACAAGCTCATTCCCCTGCTGACCGCGCTGCTCGCGGCCCCCGCCATCGCCGGCGTCGTGCAGACCACCGGCGCGGGCAGTGCCACGCCCGGTGCGACGCACCTGACCTACGCAGCCGACTTCGAGGCCAACACCGGCCTCGTCAGTCCCTGGGCCGAAGGCGGCCTGCTGTTCACGCACACCGGTTTCGCCAATGACAATGGCGGCTGCGGCTATGCCGGCGAGTTCTGCGTCGATGTGCCGGCCGGCCAGGCCTACAGCGAGTCCTTCTCGGGCAACTACTTCGCGACGGCGGGCACCAACGCCTACCTGTCCATCAAGGGCACTGGCGCCAGGCTGCACGGCATCGAGTTCGCGATGGACTCCGGCTATCTGGGCATCAACGTGCTGTGGCAGACGCTGCTGGATGGTGTGCTGACCGGCAGTGGCAAGGTATCGCTGGGTGCCACCGGCATCGGTGGCGTGCTGGGCCTGAGCGATGCAGCGGGCTTCAGCGAAGTGCGTGTCTACGCCTTCGACAGCGCCAGCGACAACAGTGGCTACAGCGCGCCGGCGATTGACAGCGTGAGGGCGTTCACGGTGTCGGAGCCGGGGTCGTTGTTGCTGGCGTCGCTGGCTGGCCTGAGCATGGCGGTTGTTCGCCGTCGGCGGCGGGGTTGATTAGCCAGCGGCTGGTTTGAGGGAAGGCCCAGCCGGGGTTTCGTCCCGCGGCCGACCTACTTTTTGCGCCGCCAAAAAGTAGGCAAAAAGCTCTCCCCTGCGAAACCGCCCACCCCAAAGGCGGGTGGGTGCCCTGCGATGCTCGAACCCCGGGGCGGCACCCAACTCACTTCGCTACGCTGCGTTCAGACAAAGGGGTGCGAAGTCAGAGCTTGAACCTCGCTTCGCTCGGGCCCCCGGCTTCTGCGCTTCTCGGCGGTTTAGAAGGGGAGGCTCCGAACAGCCCAACAGCCAACAGCCAAGCCCGGAAGCCGTTCGGTGGATGTATTTCTCTTACCCCCTTTAGCCCCGCCGAGGAACGGAAAGGCTTGAGGCCGCGTGCGCAGCACGCTTCAAGAACTGACTCCGCA
>NZ_CEEDEB010000019.1:0-96084 GCF_979253795.1 Roseateles sp. AC306 | reverse complement strand
GCGCCACCGCCACCGCCACCACCGCCGGCGCCGCCTCCTCCCCCGACGACGGGCGGCAGTGGCGCAACGACGTGGACGAGCGTGAAGTGGGGCGGTGGCGGCTACGTCACCGGCCTCGTCTTCCACCCGACCATCGCCAACCTGCTGTACGCGCGCACCGACATCGGTGGCGCCTACCGCTGGCACCACGCCACGTCGTCCTGGACGCCCATCACCGACGGCCTGGGCTTCGGTGCCGCCGAGGCCCGACACCACGGCGTGGAGAGCCTCGCCGTGGATCCCAACAACGACCAGCTCGTCTACATGGCCACCGGCATGTACGTGGCCGATGGCAACGGCCGCCTGTACATCTCCGGCGACCGTGGCGACCACTGGACCCACGTCGCCCTGCCCTTCCCGCTGGGTGGCAACAACCCCGGCCGGGCTATCGGCGAGCGCCTGATGGTCGATCCCAACAAGCCGTCGACGCTGTTCTACGGCTCGCGCACGGCCGGCCTGTGGAAGACCATCGACTCCGGCCTCACCTGGGCCCAGGTCACGTCGCTGTCGACGCTCAGGATGACCCAGGACCAGATCAACGCCAACGGCGGCACGGCGATGGGCGTCGAGATGGTGGTCTACGACACCGGCACCCAGGGCAGCGGCACGGCCACGCAGACGATCTACGCGCCCGTGGCGCCGGACTACGTCAACCTGGCAGGCTTGAGCTCGAACCTGTACAGGTCGACGGACGCCGGCGCGTCCTGGGCCGCGGTGCCGACCCCGGTCTCGGGCCATCACATCCCGCACATGGTTCGCGCTGCGGACGGCCTGTTCTATGTCGTGTTCACCAAGGACCCCGGGCCAGGCGCCGGCGGCCCGGCGCGGCTCTACAAGTTCGACGGCAGCAACTGGACCCTGCTCAACAGCAACGACTCCGCGGGCTACGGCGGCTTGTCGGTCTCCGGCACGGGTGCTGCCACGCGCATTGCGCTGGGTGTGACCAACACCTGGGGCGACTTCAACGGCCAGCAGATCATCCGGCTCTCGGACGACGCCGGTCGCAACTGGCGCGAGATCGCCGCCACCATGCCGCACACGCCGGCCGATGTCGGTTTCTGGGGCTGGCCTGACGATGTCGAGATCGATCCGTTCAACCGGGATCGCGTGCTGTACGTCACCGGCGGCGGCATCTGGGAAACGCGGAACGCCTCCTCGTCCACGCCGAGCTGGACCGAGGCGGTCGACGGCCTGGAGGAGACCGCAGTGCTTGGCTTGGCCACGCCACCGGCCGGCGCAACGTACACCTTGATCAACAGCTCGGGCGACGTCGGCCCCTGGGTCCACACCAATCTCGCGACCAAGCCGACGCTGACGCCGCGCACCGAATGGAGCAATGGCTTCGCCGCCGACATGGCGTGGGCCGACCCGCAGTACATCGTCAGCATCGGCGTCGTCCTCGGCACCAGCACCGGCTTCGGCTACTCGTCCGGCGACGGCGGCAAGACCTGGGCGAAATTCGCCACCTACCCGACGGGCGTCGCGGACAACAAGGGCGGGGAAGCGAGCATCGCCGTCACCGCGCGCAACAAGGCGGTCTGGGCGCCGGGCAACTCGGTGCCGTCGTACACGACCGACAACGGCGCCACCTGGGTCGCGACCAACCTGCCGGCCATCAACAGTGTCTTCCCCCGCGCTTACCGCCTGGTCGCGGATCGCCAGAACCCGAACAAGGTCTATGCCTACGATTCCGGCGGCCACTGGTGGGGCACGCCGGGCAAGGTCTACGTCTCCACGGACGGTGGCCGCACATTCACGCTCAGCGCGGGCTCGGTGGCGGCTGGGCTGGCACCGAACTACTTCGGCAACACCTCGCTGGCGGTCAACCCCAATGTCGAGGGCGACCTCTGGCTGGCCGACGGCAACGCGGTGTACCACTCGACCGATTCCGGCGCGACCTGGGCCAAGCTCAGCAGCTTCGCCTCGATCGTCACCGGCAACCCATGGGCCGAGGTGCAGGGCGCCTCGGTGCTGGCGCTGGGCAAGGCCAAGCCGGGCGCCGCGTACCCGGCAGCGGTCTATGTCGTGGGCGTGGTGGCCGGGGTTTGGGGCGTCTACCGCTCCGACGACGCCGGCGCCACCTGGACGCGCTTCAACGACGACGCCCACCAGTTTGGCGGCATCGGCGTGATCGCGGCGGACCAGAACAGCTATGGCCGGATCTACATCAGCGGCACCGGCCGAGGCCTGCTGTACAGCAACTGAACCGCGTTTCCTTCATCTCTCATTCCCGCATCGCTCATGAACAAGACAACATCGACGGACACCCTGCCCGATGAACCCGCCCGCCGCAGCTTCGTGCGCACCGTGGCAGGCGCCGGGCTGGCCGCCATGACCGGCGGGTCTGCCGCCGCGGCCGCTGCCCCTGCCGCCAACACCTCCGCCACCAGCGCCGCCGAGCCCGGCCTGCCCTTCCACGCCTGGGCACCGACGCCACCCATGGGCTGGAACAGCTGGGACGCCTTTGGCGCCAGCGTCACCGAAGCGGAGTACCTGGACAACGCGCGCATCCTGGCCGAACGCTTCCTGCCCTTCGGCTACGACACCGCCACCGTCGACATCCAGTGGTACGAGCCGGGCGCGACGTCGGGCTGGTACCGGAACTTCGCGCCGCTGGTGCTGGATGGCAACGGCCGCCCGCAGCCGGCGCCCAACCGCTTTCCCAGCGCCGCCGGCGGCCGCGGTTTTGCGCCGCTCGCCGCCCAGGTGCACGCCATGGGCCTGCGCTTCGGCGTGCACATCATGCGCGGCATCCCGCGCCAGGCGGTCGGGCTGGAACTGCCCATCGCCGGCAGCAAATACCGCTGCCACGAGGTGGCCAACGCCGGCTCGACCTGCGCCTGGAACACCGACATGTGCGGCGTGAACCCGGAGCATGCCGGCGCCTTCGACTGGTACCGCGCCTGGTTCGCGCAGCTGGCCGAATGGGGCGTGGACTTCGTCAAGGTCGACGACATCGCCGCCCCCAACTACCAGGCCAAGGAAGTGGAGCTGATCCGCCGCGCCATCGACGCCACCGGCCGCCCCATGGTGCTGAGCCTCTCGCCCGGCCCGTCGCACCTGGATCAGTCCGCCCACCTGCAGGCGCACGCCAACCAATGGCGCGTCTGCAACGACTTCTGGGACACCTGGCCGCAACTGCGCGACAACCTCGTGAACCTCGTGAAGTGGGCACCGCACGCCCGCGCGGGTGCCTGGCCCGATGCCGACATGCTGCCCGTCGGCAAGATCGGCCTGCGCAACTACGACGAGAAAGGCCGCGGCGATCGCGATACCGGCTTCACGCGTGACGAGCAGCTGATGATGCTCACGGCCTGGACCTGCGCGCGCAGCCCCCTCATCCTCGGCAACGACCTGCGCAAGCTGGACGACTGGACGCTGCGCCTGGTGACCAACCCCGAGGTGCTGGCGCTGCTGCGCGTGCCCGGGGCACGCGAGTGGCACTCGGTCGCCCAGGGTCACCGCTTCGTCTGCACCGGCCCGCAAGGCACCTGGGCGGCATGGCTGAACACCGGCGACGCGCCATGGCAGGTGCCGTTGCCGGCATGGCTGCCCGACGCCACCCGCGACTGCTGGGCGCGCGCCGACCTGCCCACGGGCACCCGCATGCTGACCGTGCCGCCTCACGGCGCGCGCCTCGTCCGCTGCGGCGTGGCTGCGGCAGACACCAGGAAAAAGGCAAGCTGACCGGTGTCTCTCACCTCACGCAGACTCGCAGTCATCGCGCTGCTCGGCGCGCTGATGCTGTCGGCCGGCGCTGCGCCCGCTTCTTCCGCTTCTGCCCGGCCCGAAGCGCCGGCCCTCAAGCCACGCCTCGTCGTTCTCACCGACATCGAGAACGAGCCCGACGACACCCAGTCCCTCGTGCGGCTGCTGCTCTACGCCAACGACATCGAGCTGCGCGGCCTGGTGGCCACGACCTCGGTGCACATGAAGCAGGGCGTGCATCCCGAGTCGATCAAGAGTTTGATCCAGCGCTACGCCCAGGTGCTGCCCCGGCTGCGCCAGCATGACCGCACCTACCCCGACGCTGCGCAACTGCTGGCCCGCGTGGCGCCAGGGCAGCCTGGCTATGGCTTGCAGGCCATCGGCGACGGGCGTGACAGCCCTGGCTCACAACTGCTGCTGCGTGAGCTGGAACGCCCCGACCCGCGCCCGCTGTGGGTCAGCGTCTGGGGCGGGGCCAACACACTGGCCCAGGCCCTGCACGACCTGCGCCGCACGCGCCCGAAAGCAGCCGTTGATGCGGCCGTCAGCCGGCTGCGCGTCTACACCATCTCCGACCAGGACGACAGCGGTGCGTGGCTGCGCCGCGAGTTCCCCGGCCTCTTCTACATCGTCAGCCCCGGCAGCTATGCGCGCCCCACCTGGACCGCAATCCACCGCGAGGTCGAGGGCATCGACAACCAGCACGTCAGCAATGCCTGGATAGCCCGAAACATCCAGCAGGGCCACGGCCCGCTGGGCGCCGCCTACCCCGACACCGCCTACGGCATGGAAGGCGACACGCCCTCCTTCCTCGGCCTCATTCCCAACGGCCTGAACGCGCCCGAGCACCCGAACTGGGGCGGCTGGGGCGGGCGCTACGAGCTCTACACGCCGCGCCGTGAGGACACCGACCCGGACGGCTTCACCGGTGGCGTGCCCGTCGAGCAGGAGACGCGCCCGATCTGGACGAATGCCGTGGATCGCTACCGGCCCGCGGTTGCTTCAGCCTACGGCCGCCCGCTCAAGGCCGGGGAGCGCGAGTACAACGACAACGCCGTGACGCTGTGGCGCTGGCGCGAGGCCATCCAGAACGACTTCGCCGCCCGCATGCTGTGGACGACGCACGCGCCCGCCGAGGCCAACCACGCGCCGGTCGTGCGCCTGGCCCATGCCGCCGAGCTGCATGTACGCGGCGGCGACTGGGTCACCCTCGACGCCAGCACCAGCAGCGACCCCGATGGCGACAGCCTGAGCTTCCTGTGGCTTGCGTACCCCGAGGCCGGCACGCTGAAAACGCCGCTGCCGCTGAGCACCGAGGTCCAGTCCCGCATCGCCCTACGGCTACCCGAGGTGGATGCGGCCGCCACCGCCCACGTCATCGTGCAGGTCAGCGACAAGGGCACGCCCGCCCTCACGCGCTATCAGCGCGTGATCCTGCACCTCGAGCCGCGCGCGCGATGAAGTCGAGCCACGGCATGCAAACACCCGCACTTCTTGACGGCGTCCCCAGGTCATCCAACCTTCCACCTCAGTCCATCTTCGAAAGAGCCCTGATGCACCCCCTGATCCAACGCGCGGCGCACGTGCTGGCCCTGCTCGGCGCCCTTGTGGCCCTGCCGGTCCACGCCCACGACACCCTCAAGCTCGACGCGCCCAAGCCCAACCTCGCACCCACGCCGCCCATGGGCTGGAACTCCTGGAACAAGTTCGCCTGCAACGTCAGCGAGCAACTGATCCGCCAGCAGGCCGACGCCATGGTGGCGTCCGGCATGAAGGACGCCGGCTACCAGTACATCGTCATCGACGACTGCTGGCAGAAAAGCCGGGACGCCGACGGCAACATCCAGGCCGACCCCGAGCGCTTCCCGTCCGGCATCAAGGCACTGGCCGACTACGTGCATGGCAAGGGCCTGAAGTTCGGTCTCTACTCCGACGCCGGCTCCCTGACCTGCGGCGGCCGCCCAGGCAGCGCCGGCCATGAGTTCCAGGACGCGCGCCAGTACGCCAAGTGGGGCGTCGACTACCTGAAATACGACTGGTGCTACACCGGCACCCGCAACGCCGAGGCGGCCTACACCATCATGGCCAAGGCCCTGCGCGAGTCGGGCCGCGACATCGTGTTCTCGCTCTGCGATTGGGGCGGCAGCAAGCCTGGCCGCTGGGCCCACCCGGTCGGTCATCTGTGGCGCACCACGGGCGACATCTACGACGCCTGGGAAGGCAAGAGGGAATGGTCACACGGCATGCTCAACATCCTCGACATGAACGCCGAGCTGGCGGGCGAGTCCGCCCCGAACGGCTGGAACGACCCTGACATGCTGGAAGTGGGCAACGGCGGCATGACGACCACCGAGTACGAGTCGCACTTCTCGCTGTGGGCCATGCTGGCCGCGCCGCTGATCGCCGGCAACGACCTGTCGAAGATGGACGCCGACACGCTGCGCATCCTCACCAACAAGGACGTCATCGCCGTCGACCAGGACCCGCTGGGCAAGCAGGGCCGCCGCATGCTGAAGGAAGGCGACCTCGAGGTCTGGGTGCGCCCGCTGGCGGGCGGTGAGCATGCGGTGGTGCTGTTGAACCGCGGCAAGACCCCCGCCGACATCAAGGTCACCTGGGATCAGCTCCAGTTGGGCGCCGACCAGAAGGCCGACGTGAAGGACCTGTGGAGCAAGAAGGTCACGAATGGCGTGCGCGGCCGCTACGTCGGCAAGGTGGCACCGCACGGCGTGAACATGGTTCGCATCAAGGCCGCGCCGTGATGGGCCTGGTGAACGCCTGCCGTCCAATGCGGATGACCGAGCCGCAGCCAGGCCCGCCATGAGGATGAAGTCACTGCTGCTCGCTCTGGCGGTGATGGCCTGCGGCGCGCAGGCCGATTCGCTGATCGTGAAGGACGCGCAGTCTCTGGAGGCGGCCCTGCAGCGGGCGCGTGCCGACAAGCGCATCACGCGCGTTGAACTGGCCACCGGCCGCTACGAACTGGCCGCACCCATCTTCATCGACGAGCGCCTGTCCGGCACGGTCGACAAGCCCTTTGTGCTCGCGGCGGCGCCCGGTGCACAGCCCGTGCTGAGCGGCGCGATGTCGCTGCCAGCGCTGCGTTGGGAGGCCTGGAAGGACGGCCTCTGGCGCGCCCGGTTTGCTGGCGGGTCGTTCCAGCGCCTGTGGTTGGGGCAGCGCATGCTGGTGCGCGCCCGCTACCCCAATGTCGACCCGGCGGGGCCGGGCTTCGGCGGTGCGGCCGATGCCACCTCGCCCGAGCGCGTGGCACGTTGGCGTGACCCGCAAGGCGCCGTGCTGCACGCGCTGCACGGTTACGGCTGGGGCGGCCTTCAGATCGCCATCCTGGGCAAGAAGCCCGACGGCAGCCTGGACTACGGCCCGCAGCTGGCCAACAACCGCGCCATGCCACCGAGCGACAAGGACCGCTATGTCGAGAACGTGCTGGAAGAGCTGGACGCGCCGGGCGAGTGGTTCCACGACCGCCGCGACGGCTGGCTCTACTTCAAGCCGCTCTCCGGCGAGCGGCCGCCGGCACGCGGCTTTCGCGGCAGCACACAGGAAGCCCTGATCCGCATCGAGGGCAGCAAGGCTCCGGTGCAGCACTTGCGGGTCCGCGATCTGGTGTTCCGCGAGACGGAACCCACCTTTCTGAAAGCCACCGAGCCCCTGCTGCGCTCGGACTGGAAGTTCCATCGCTCGGGCGCCGTGACCATCGAGAACGCCGCCGACGTTCGCGTCGAGGGCTCCGAGTTCGTCGACCTCGGCGGCCATGCCGTCGTGGTGAGCGGCCGCGCGCAGCGTGTAGCAATTGCGGGCAACCACATCCACGACATCGGTGGCACGGCCATCGCCTTCGTCGGCCGGCCCGAAGCGGTGCGCTCACCATTGTTCGAGTACCAGGAGCAGCTGGACGTCGCGGCCATCGACCGCACGCCCGGCCCCAAGTCGGACGCCTACCCGAAGGACTCCGAGGCCAGCGACAACCTCATCCACGACATCGGCCAGATCGACCGCCAGGCCACCGGCGTGCAGATCGCGATGGCGGCGCGCATCACGGTTGACCACAACAGCATCTACCGCATGCCGCGCGCCGGCATCAACATCGGCGACGGCAACTGGGGCGGGCATCGCATCACCCACAACGACGTCTTTGACACCGTTCGCCTGACCGGCGACCACGGCAGCTTCAACAGCTGGGGCCGCGACCGCTTCTGGCACCCCGACCGCGCCGAGATGGACCGCCGCGCCGCCGTTCACCCGGAGCTGGCGTTGCTGGATGCCGTCGAGCCCATCGTCATGCATCGCAACCGCTGGCGCTGCGACCACGGCTGGGATGTCGACCTGGACGACGGCGCCTCCAACTACGTCATCGAGCAGAACCTGATGCTGGCCGGCGGGCTGAAGCTGCGCGAGGGCTTCCAGCGCATCGTGCGCAACAACATCCTCGTGGGCGGCAGCTTCCATCCGCATGTGTGGTTCGACAACGGCGGTGATGTCTTCGAGTCCAACGTCGTCATGGGCGCGCACCAGCCGGTCGAGATCAAGCGCTGGGGCCGCAGCGTCAACCGCAACCTCTTCGCGGCCGAGGCCGACCTGAAGGATGCGCAGGCGCGGGGCACCGATGCCGACTCCGTCGCGGGCGATCCGCGTTTCGCCTCGCCGGCCAAGGGCGACTACACCGTCACCAACGCCGCGCTCGCAGCGCGGGTCGGCTTCGTCAACTTCCCGATGGACGACTTCGGCGTGCGACCGGCGCGGCTGAAGGCGCTCGCGCTGCGGCCGGCTTTCCCGGTGCCGGCGTTGCGCGCCCAGGCAGCGCCGAAGGAAGCCGCAGTGACGTTGCAAGGGCTGAAGCTCAAGTCCGTCGAGACGTTGGGGGAGCAGTCCGCCGCCGGCTTGCCTTCCATCGCGGGCGTGCTGGTTCTTGCCGTCGAACCGGCGGGTCCCGGCGAGGCGGCAGGCCTCAGGCCGCGCGACGTGGTCGTGGGCGTTGACAAGGCAGGCGGCATTGCCGACCTGGCACATCTGCGCCAGTTGCTGGCCACAGGGCAGCCGCTCGCCCTTGTCGTCGTGCGCAACCAGACGCGAGTCGTCCTGAGTTGGCCTGGGAGCCAGAACGCGCCGTGAACCCGTCGCCGTCGCGGGCCGTCGCGCCCGGCCGCATGCAGCTCGTCGTCGCCGTCGCGGCGCTGGCGCAGCAGGTTCTCGACGCCTGGCGTCGAACGCGCAAAGGCGGGTGATCGGCTCCTGATTGCAGAGCGGGGCCTCAGCGGGGCGCGTTCTCTACGTTGCCGCCCGCTGTCCGCGGATCAGCGCTGATGCCTCCGCGCTCCGTATCGCTCACCCCAACCCGGTGACAGGGTCTTCGCCAGTTGTATTGGTCTGACCTCTTGCCGCAAAATTCAAAGAAATCCAGGGTATCAGCCCAAATTGGTCATACCGACACAAGAAGGCCACTCTCTTAGGTGCAACTGCGCCCCTCCGCAGTTCATCGGCCGACTGTCCCAAACCTCACAGCGAAGCGTGCGTGATCGCGACGCCGGCGAACAGACAACCTTTCTCGAAAAATCCAGATGAGACGCGATTGCTTCTTCTTCCGAACCGTTTGGCTCTGCTGGGCCTTCGCGCTCGCCCTCGCCGCCGGCAGCGCCAGTGCAGCAGACAGCCCGCGCCAGCGCACCCGCATCGACAACGGCTGGCGTTTCGCGCTGGGCCATGCGCATGACCCGGCGCAGGATTTCAACCACGGCACGGGCTCCTTCTTCTTCGCCAAGGCCGGCTTTGGCGATGGCCCTGCGGCGGCCGACTTCGACGACCGCGCCTGGCGCCGCCTGGACCTGCCGCACGACTGGGCGGTGGAGCTGCCGTTCTCCCAACGCGGCAGTTCGCTGCATGGCTCCAAGGCCATCGGCCGGGCCTTCCCCGAGAACAGCGTCGGCTGGTACCGGCGCGAACTCACCATTCCAGCGTCTGCCCAGGGCAAGCGCATCGCGCTGGAATTCGACGGCGTCTTCCGCGACAGCGTGGTCTGGGTCAATGGCCACTACCTGCATCGCGAGGCCAGCGGCTATTCGAGCTTTCGCGTCGACATCAGCAACTACCTGAACTACGGCGGCCGCAATGTCGTCGCCGTGCGGGTGGACGCCACCACGCAGGAAGGCTGGTGGTACGAAGGCGCCGGCATCTACCGCCATGTCTGGCTGACGCAGATCGAGCCGCTGCGCGTGGACCACTGGGGCACGTTCGTGCGCAGCACGGTCACCGGCGGCCGCGCCGAGGTGGCCGTCGACACGACGGTGCGCAACGACGGCAAGGCAACCGCGGCCTTCAGCCTGGAACACGAGCTGCGCGACCCCGAAGGCCGCGTCGTCGCGCGCGCCAGCGTGCCTGCCAGGCGCGTGGGTGTGGACACCAGCACCGATGTGGCCGCCACGCTGCGCGTGACGGCGCCGCAGCTGTGGTCGCTGGAAACGCCGCAGCGCTACACGCTGACGACGCATGTGAAGAGCGGCGACAAAGCGGTCGACAGCTACGACACGCCCTTCGGCATCCGCACGATCCGCTTCGACGCCAACGCGGGCTTCTTCCTCAACGGCCGCCACGTCAAGCTGCATGGCGTCAACAACCACCAGGACCATGCCGGCATCGGCATCGCCCTGCCCGACGCCATGCATGAGGCGCGGCTGAAGATGCTCAAGGGCATGGGCGTCAACGCCATCCGCTCGGCGCACCATCCGGCCACGCCCGAGCTGCTGGACGCCTGCGACCGGCTGGGCATCCTCGTCATCGACGAGCACCGCATGATGGGCACCGCGCCGCAGATCCGCGACGAGATGGAACGCATGGTGCGGCGCGACCGCAACCACCCGTCCATCATCCTGTGGTCGGTCGGCAACGAGGAATGGGCCATCGAGAACAGCGCCGTCGGTACGCTTTTGGCGCGTGAGATGCAGGCGATCATCAAGCGCATGGACCCGACGCGTCCGGGCACGCTGGCGGCGTCCGGCTCAGGTGGGCCTGAAGGCACCGCAGTCGGCTCGGAGGTGCTCGGCTTCAACTACAAGGCCCAGCACAACATCGATGCGATGCACAAACGCTTCCCCGAGCGCGCAACGGTCGTCACCGAGGAAGGCCTGACCTACGCCACGCGCGGCATCTACGCCGACGATCCGGCCCGCGTGCAGGTCGCTGCCTACGACAAGCGCTCCGGCGGCGCGTCGACCGCGTCCGTCGAAGAGGCCTGGCGCTTCAATGCCGAGCGCAAGTTCATTGCCGGCGTGTTCTTCTGGACCGGCTTCGACTACCGCGGTGAGACCACGCCCTTCGGCTGGCCCGCCGTCTCCTCGCAGTTCGGCATGATGGACACGACCGGCCTGCTGAAGGACAGCGGCCACTATCTCCGCACGGCCTGGACCACCGAGCCCACCGTGCATGTGCTGCCGCACTGGAACTGGCCCGGCCGCGAAGGCCAGCCCATCGATGTGCGCGTCTACGCCAACACCGACGAGGTCGAGCTGCTGCTGAACGGCACGTCGCTGGGCCGCAAGCCGCTGGCGCGCTACGCCCATCTGCCATGGAGCGTGCCCTACGCGCCGGGCAGCCTGGTGGCACGAGGCTATCAAGCCGGCAAGCTGGTCGTCACCGAAACCGTGGCCACCACGGGCAATGGCAGCGCGGTGCGGCTGACGGCCGACCGCGCACGCATCCGCGCCGATGGCGACGACGTGGCGGTGGTGCGGGTCAGCGTGGTCGACCGTGAGGGCCGCGTCGTGCCCACGGCCGGCCAGCGCATCAACTTCGAGGTGTCGGGGCCTGCGCGGCTCATCGGCATGGGCAATGGAGACCCGGGCTCGCACGAGGCCGACAAGCCGGCCGAGTTCCATCGCTACGCGGCGCTCGACCGCTGGCGCCTGCAGGGCGTGGCGCGGCAGGAGGACGCGGCGGCATTGCTGGCCGATGCCGATGCCGCAAAGGCGCGCGACCCATTCGCCTGGCTGCCGCCGGAGAAGCAGCCGGCGGACAGCGCCTGGAACGTCGTGCACGCAAGCTTTGCCCGCCCGGCCGCCGGGGTTGGCCGCGCGGCGCTGTTTGTGGGCGACATCACGCCCGGCCAGCAGGTCTACCTGAACGGCAGGGCCCAGACGCCGCGCCGCGAGGACGGCATCGGCGTGATCGACCTGGACCTTGCCCAGCTGGCCGACGTCAACACGCTGACCCTCGTCTTCGCCACACCGACCGAAGGCATGCGCAAGCTGATCGAGGGCGCCCAGGGCGGCCGGCGCTGGTTGACGCTGCGCACGACCACGGCCACCGCGCCCTGGCAACGCAGCGTGTTCAACGGCCATGCGCAGGTCATCCTGCAGTCCACCGACAGCCCCGGCCGCATCACGCTGCGCGCCACCAGCGACGGTCTGGACCTCGGCACGCTGAGCCTCGAAACCTACTGAACAGAGCGCCGGGCGCCGGGCGCCGGCGAGAAGTATGAGAACAATGAGACAAGCGATGAAGTTCCGAACAGCAGCCGTTGCGCTGCTGAGCCTGGGCGCGGCTTTCCTGGCGCACGCCGCCATCACCGGCGGCAGCGCGCTGACGTTGCTGGCCTCGCTGGCCGCCCTGGTCACTGCCGAGCCCAGACAAGGCCCCGGCCTGGGCAACCTCAGCTACACCGAGGCCGAGCTGTTCAACCCCGTCTCGGTGATCAAGACCGAGACAGCGCCGGGCGCGGGCAACGGCGACATCCCGTTTCGCTACCCGGGGCGGCAGGAGTACGGCACCAACGTCACGCTGATGCTCAACGGCTACCTCGTCGTGATGTTCGCACCGGACAGCGGCCAGTCCACCGGCGGCTTCCTCGTCTACGACGTCTCCAACCCGCGCAGCCTGCGGCTGGTCAAGAAGATCTACGAGCCCGAGGGGCGCACCGCGCAATTCCGCGAGCCGCACGCCATCGGCCACTCGACGATCAACGGCCGGCAATACCTGGTCGTGCCCAGCACCAAGGGCATCGAGTTCTGGGACTTCAGCGACGTCAACGACATCCGCCAGGTCAGCAAGCTATCGCTGCCAACGGTCGACGGCGGCGACTACTCCAAGGTCACCTGGCAGCTGTGGTGGCAGGCGCCGTACGTGTACGTGGCATCGGCCGAGGACGGCATGTACATCGTCGACGCGCGCGACCCGGCCCACCCGGTGCTGGCCAACCGTGGCGGCGGGCGGCCCAACCCGGTGCCCACCGGCGAGCTGGGCAGCTTTCGCATCGGGCCGATCTTCACGATGGGCAACCACCTCGTGCTGAGTTCGATGGACACCTACGCCGGGCTGGCCAGCCTGGACATCTCCGACCCGCTGAACCCCCGCCTGCTGGACAGCGTCGGCAATGTGCCCTTCTTCTATTCGATCTGCTTCGACGGCCGCAACGTCTACGGCTCGGCCCGTGGCCGTGGACCCGACGGGCGCATGTTCTCCTTCGACCTGGAGGACCCGGCCCGCTTCGTGCCCAAGGACGACCGGCTGCTGATGGACGAGCAGCTCTATTGCAGTACGCAGGACCAGTTCGTCTTTCAGGGCGCGCAGGTGCGGATGCACAAGGTCGACGTCAGCGACCCGCTCAACCACCGGCGCGTCGCCAGGGCCGGCCTCTACCCCGAAGGCTCCGACGAGGCCAGCCACTCGGACCACGGCCAGGTCACGCCGATGGGCAACCTGGTCTACGTCGGCAACGACCACGGCCAGGGCAGCGGCTTCATCGTGCACGACCGCAACCCGGACACAACGCCACCCAAGGTGCGCCAGGTCTCGCCCCGGCCCGGGGCCATCAAGCAGGCGACGACCTCGCGCATCGGCATCGCGCTGACCGACAACATCCTGCCGGAGAGCCTCAACGCCACCAGTTTCATCGTGCGCCCGCGCGGCGGCGCGCCGCTGGCCGGCACCTACAGCGTGCAGCTCGGCATCGTCAACTTCGCGCCGGCGCAAGACCTGGCCCCGAACACGACCTATGAAGTGCTGCTTCCGGCCGGTGGCCTGAGGGACTACGCCGGCAACGCCGTCGCCACGGCGTTCAGTGCGCAGTTCACCACCGGCGACCGCAGCCAGCGCGCCGTCGCCGACACGGCAGCGACCACCGGCCTGGCCCACCACTGGCCGCTGGCGCAGAGCCTGGGGGACATCGTTGCCGGCAACGACGGCCAGACGACGCCCAGCGACAGCTTCCGCGACGGCGGCCTGAACTTCGCGAGCCGCAGCGCCGGCGTGGTGCTGGGCAAGCCGGACAGCACCAATCTGGCCGGCGGCACCGCCACGCTGAGCCTGCATATGAAGACCACCCAGCGCGGCCACGCCAACGCGGCGCAGGCGCCCGGCATCTTCGGGCAAGGCCCGGCGGGCATGCTGTGGGGCTGGCTGGACGAGCGGGGCCGGCTGCGGCTGTCCGTCGGCGAGCCCTCCCCTACCAACCCCGGCCTCGCATCGGCCCAGCCGGTCAACGACGGCCGCTGGCATGCCGTCATGCTGACGCGCGACGCGGTCAGCGGCGCGCTGACCCTGCGCGTGGACGGCGTCAAGCGCAGTGGCAAGGGCCCGGCGGGTCAACGGGGTTCACCCGCCCAGCCGCTGCTGCTCGGCCAGATCCAGGGCAGTGCCGACTTCTTCCGCGGCCGCCTGGCGGACGTGCGCCTCTACAACCGTGTGCTGGGCGACGGCGAGGCCGCCACGCTGGACCGCCAGGCCGCCGTGCGCGTTGCCGGCGCGGTGGGCGATGCGACGCTGGTGGTTGGCAGCCGGGCGGACTTCAACCCCACCGTGCTGGCGCGCGCCGGCGCGCAGTACCGCTGGAACTTCGGCGACGGCTCACAGCGCACCGCGTACTCGCGCACGCTGGCGGCATCGCACAAGTTCACGGTCGCCGGCCACTACAACGTGGTGTTGACGGTGCGCACGGCCGATGGCGCGGAGCAGACCCACGCGCTGCACCGCACCGTCATCAACCCGCGCACCGCCAAGGCGCCCGCACAAAGCAGCAACATCGTCGGCAACGCCGCGCAGGTGTTCAGCGTCAACCCCGACAGCGGCACCGTCACGGCGATTGCTGCGGACACGCTGGCCAAGGCCTGGGAGGCCCGCGTCGGCGATGAGCCGCGCACGTTGGCCATCGGGCCGGACGGGCGCGTGTGGGTCACCGTGCAGGGCGAGGACAAGCTCGTCGCGTTGAACCCGCAGGACGGCAGCGTCTCGGCCACCGTGCAGCTGCCCTACGGCAGCGCGCCGCATGGCGTCGTCTTCACGCCGGACCAGCGCATGGGCCTGGTCACGCTGGAGGGCAGCGCCACACTGATGAGCTTCGACCCGGCCAGCGGCGCCGCGCGTACATCGCTCAAGCTGACGGGTGACGTGCGCGGCATCGCCGTCAACGCGGATTCCTCCCAGGCGCTGGTGACACGCTTCCGCTCGCGCATGGACCGCGGCGAGGTGTACCGCGTCGGCCTGGACAAGAAGCTGACCCTGTACCAGACCGTGCCCCTGCGCGTCGACACGACGACGATCGACGCCGAGAACCGCGCGCGCGGCGTGCCCAACTACCTGCACCAGGTGGTCATCTCGCCGGACGGCCTGCGTGCCGCGCTGCCGTCCAAGAAGGACAACATCGTCGGCGGCACCTTCCGCGACGGCCGGCCGCTGGCGCACGAGACGACGGTGCGCTCCATCCTGTCGCAGCTCGCGCTGGTGCCCGACGCAGCCGAGGTGTTCTCCGAGCAGCTCGACTTCAACGACCGCGCGCCGGCCCGTGCCGCGGCCTATTCGCCCAACGGCGACTACCTGTTCGTCGCGCAGATGGAGGGCAACCGCATCGCCGTCGTCGATGCCTACAACCGCTCGGTGCGCGGCGAGATCGAGACCGACCGCGCGCCGCATGGCCTGTACGTCGACGAGCGGCGCCAGCGCCTGTACGTCAACAACTTCCTGGGCCGCTCGGTCGGCGTTTACGACATCGCGCCGGTGCTGTCGGCGGAGTCTTTCTCCGCCCGGCCGCTCGCGACCGTGGCGGCAGTGGCTGTCGAGCCGCTGCCGCAGGCCGTGCTGCGCGGCAAGCGGCTGTTCTACAACGCCGCCGACCGGCGCATGAGCCGCGACAACTACATGTCCTGCGCGAGTTGCCACGCCGATGGCGGCGACGACGGCATGGTCTGGGACTTCACGCAGCGCGGCGAAGGCCTGCGCCGCACCATCAGCCTGAACGGGCGCGCGGGCCTGGGCCAGGGCCGCGTGCACTGGACCGCCAACTTCGACGAGCTGCAGGACTTCGAGAACGACATCCGCGGCGCCTTCGGCGGCACGGGCTTCCTGAGTGACCGCGACTTCTGGGCCACGTCCGACCCGCTCGGCGCACCCAAGAGCGGGCGCAGCCGCGACCTCGACGACCTTGCCGCCTACATGAGCTCGCTGTCGCGGCACGGCCGCAGCCCGGAGCGCCAGGCCGATGGCAGCCTGACCGTGGAGGCGCTGCGCGGCCAGCAGCTGTTCGGCACCATGCAATGCGCGACCTGCCACGCCGGCGCGACACGCAAGGACGGCCTGCGCCACGATGTCGGCACCGTCCAGGCCTCGTCCGGCAAAGGCTCCCGGCAGGCTCTTGCCGGGGTCGGCTTCCACACGCCGCCGCTGCAAGGCCTGTGGGCCGCACCGTCCTTCTTCCACAACGGCCAGGCCGCGACGTTGCAGGACGTGTTGGCGTCCGGGCACGGCGGCACGCAGGCGCTGTCTACCGCCGACCGCGGCGCGTTGGCCAGCTTCCTGCGTTCGCTGGACGCGCGCGGCGCCGGTGAAAGGACGCCTCCGTGAGCCAAACACGCATGCTGCGGCTGCTCCTGCGGCGCACGCCTGGAACCCGTGCGCGTCACTAGAAAACAGACTCACGTCACGAGAAGAACTCATGTCCTCGCTACCGAAAGACCCGGCCCCGGCCACCGCCGAACCTGCACAGCGGCCGCAATGGGGCCGCCGATTCAACGTCTACGCGCTGACGATTGCCGTGGTCTTCCACCTCGTGCTTCTGGTGCTGGTGCTGTCGTGGCGTTCGCGGGTGCCGCCACCAAACAAGCCGCGCATATCGCAGATCAGCATCGTCGAGGTCAAGCAGCCACCCAAGCCCTCCGAACCGCCGCCGCCCCCGCCCAAGCTGCCAGACCCGCCGCCGCCGAACATGCCAGCCATTCCCGAAATTCCGCCCATCGAGGTGCCCAAGGTCGCACCGGTGCCGCCGCCGGTCCAACCTCCGCCGCCGCCGCCACCGCCCGCGCCCACACCCCCGCCGCCTACGGTGACCGCTGCCGCAGCCAGCAGCCCGGTGCCGCCGAAGCTGTTTGAAGAATGCGCGGACGCGCCGGATCGCAAGATGATTGCCGAGGTGTTCCGCCTGCGGCCGGGCTTCACCCAAGTGAAGGACATTCGCCGGCTCAAACCCGTCAAGACCGTCTGCCTGGCCCAACTCGACGTCTCGCCGCGCAAATTCAATGACGGGTTCCCGGGGCTGGACATGAACGAATGGTTCGGGCTGGACATCCGCTTCACCGTCAACATCCCGCAGGACATCACCATGGATCTCATGGTGCTGTCTGACGACGGGGCCATCCTCACCGTGGATGACGTGGAAGTGATCAACAACGACGGCATCCATGCGCCGTCTCCGCTGATGGAGACGGTGAAGCTGGCCAAGGGCCTGCGCAACTTCCGCGTGCGCTATTTCCAGGGGCCAGGCCCGGACCTGGCTCTGGCGCTGGTCTGGAAGAAGCCAGGAGCGCCCGACGCCGACTACCGGTTCATCCCACAACGGCTGCTCGGGCGACCGGCGGCCGCTGCTTCAGCCCCGCAGTAGGCTGGACGACATCGGGGGGACTCGATCGCACGGAGCGCCAAGATGGACAAGACGCCGATGGACCGCAACCGCTGCCGCACGCGGCATCGGCGACGCCCACCGGCCTGTTCCATCCATGCCTCAGAAGGGTTCGGCAGGTACGGCATTGCGCAAGGTTGAGCTGGCGCTGGGCTGCTGCAGCGATCAACCGGACGCAGTGCAGCCGTGCAGTTATCCCAATGTCCTGCGCAGCGTGTGATGGTGCTGCGGCATGCGGACCACCGTTGCCTTGATGGCGTTTCGACGCGCCTGCAGTGCTGCCAGCGCCCGTTCAGGGGGGATCTCGCCGACGACCGGGTCGTGGCGCTCGGGCCAGTGGTCCATGCCGGCGTGGATGGCCAGCCAGCTCGTGGCGTCGAAGCCTTCCTCGTCGCACTCGTGCAGCACGCCGTAGCGGCGCCACAGTTCCAGCCGATACGCCAGCGTGTCGGGCAGCGCCATCGTCGACACATGCCGCCACAGCTCGCTGTCGCGGCGGCGGGTCAGGCAGTAGTGCAGGATGATGAAGTCGCGAATGCGCGTGAAGCGGCGCGCGGAGCCTTCGTTGAACAGCGCCAGGTCTGATTCATCCACCGGAGACCCGGCCAGCAGCGCCGTCATCAGGCGGGCGATGCCGTCCTGCACGAGGTAGATGCTGGTCGATTCCAGCGGCTCCAGGAAGCCGGAGGACAGGCCAATGGCGACGACGTTGTGCACCCACGGGCGCTGGCGGTGGCCGGTGGTGAAGCGGAGCAGGCGCGGCTCGGCCAGCGGCTTGCCGTCCAGCCCCGCCAGCAGTTGCTCACGCGCCCGGTCGGCATCAATGAAGCGGCTGGAGAAAACGTGGCCGTGGCCGGTGCGGCCTTGCAGCGGGATTCGCCAGACCCAGCCTGCTTCCAGGGCGGTGGACTGCGTGTAGGGGGCGAGTTCCTCGCCGACCCGCTCCGTCGGGCAGGCCCAGGCGGCGTCGACCGGCAGCCAGTGGCTGAAGTCGACGAAAGGCTCCGCCAACGTCTTGCCCAGCAGCAGCGAGTGAAAGCCCGAGCAGTCGACGAAGAGGTCGCCCTCGACGCGCCGCCCGTCTTCGAGCGTCAGGGCCGCCACGCCACCATCGGCGCGTCGCGACACCTCGAGGATGCGTCCCTGTGTGTGCCGGACGCCGCGCTGCAACGCGAGCTTGCGCAGGAAGGCCGCGTACTTGACCGCGTCGAAGTGATAGGCGTACTTGAACCCGGCGTCCTCGCCGTCGGGGGCCAGTGCAAACCGGCCCTGCATCGCCATCACCGTCGGCACGCACTGCAGGCCCAGCGGCTCCGCCAACCGCAGGCGCCGGTGCTGGGCCCAGAGGGTCTGCGATCCGAACAGCTTGCCGAAATGACCGAAGGTATGGAAGTAGTCCTTGCCGGCCTCCAGCCAATCGCAGAAGCGAATGCCCAGCTTGTAGGTGCCATCCGTGGCGCGCAGGATCTCCGCCTCGTTGATGCCGACCAGACGGTTGTATTCGCGGATGGAGGGGAAGGTCGCTTCGCCGACGCCGATGATGCCGATCTCCTCGGACTCGACAAGCTCCACGGTGACGCCGCGGCCCTTCAGCCCGGTGACCAGGGCCGTGGCCGTCATCCACCCCGCGCTGCCACCGCCCACGACGACGATGCGGTCAAACTTCTGTGTCATACGGACTCTGCCAGGTTCGCCGGCGGGAACGACCTGCCAACGTTGATCATTCCACGCTCCGCCCGTGAGTCTCAGCGGGTCGTCGCAGCCTTGCCGCCCAGATCGTGCCCTCTGAAACGGGGCATGCCGCCCGGACGGACTGTCCGGGCGGCATGCAGGTTCAGCAGCGTCAGGAGACCGCGTCAGAACTCGTAGCGTGCACTCATGGAGTAGCTGCGGCCCGGGTAGAACCATGCACGCCCCATCGTGCCGATGTGCTGCTGCTGCGTCTGCCGGACGATGACGTTGTTCAGGTTCGTCACGTTGAGCGACACACCGAGCTTGTCGCTGACCTTGTAGTTGACGCCGGCGTCCCACTGGCCGAACGCCTCCTGCCAGGTCGGCAGGCCCCAGCCGACGTCCTGGGCACCCGGGCGCGACGGGTCCGCGCTCGTCGCATCCTCGCCACGCGTGCCATTGGCATCAATCGCCTGCAGGATCCGGCTGTGCCAGTTGTAGGCCAGCCGGGCCGACAGCGGGCCGCGGTCATACATCAAGACGAAGTTGTAGGCGTTCTTGGCCATGTAGGGCAGCGGCAGATCGGTGAACGGCAGGCCGTTCGTGTCGCAACCGAACAAGTGCAGGGTGCCATTCGTCTTTGCCTTGCCCGCATCGCAGTAGGGGTTGTAGATCTGCTTGTACATGCTTTGCTTGGCGTCGATGTACGTGTAGTTGGCCGACACGCCGATGCCTTTGGCCCACTCCGGCAGCACACCGTCCAGGAACGGCAGCTTGTCCAGGTAGGTCATGCCCGCAATTTCGATGCCGCTGACCTTGGCCTTCCCCACGTTATCGGGGCCGGTGATCCCGAAGATCTGCGGATTGCCGGCCAAACTGTTGTAGGAACGGCTGTAGGCCGTGTTCATGATGATGTCTTTGACATCTTTGTGGAACACCGTGCCCGTGATCGATTGGCCGTCACGCGGGTACCACTCCAGCGCCAAGTCATAGCTGTTGGCCATGATTGGCTTGAGCTTGACGTTGCCGGTGTTCTCTCCGACGTAGGAGACGGTGCCCTTGTCTTGGTTGTAGTCCTGTTTCAGCTTGATGTACTCGCCCAGCTGATTGAAGCCGGGTCGGTTCATGCTCTGGGCCATCGCCAGGCGAGCCTGCAACCTGTCGGTGAAGTTCATCTTCAGGTTGAGCGACGGCAGCACCTTGACGAATTGGTTCCGCACGTCGAGAGGGTCGGTGAGGTCGAAGCGCGGCAGGTGGGGCGGCGTGTTCGAGGTGTATTCCGTCTCGAAAACCGAGTAGCCGTGCGAGACGTCGCTGGTCAGCACGGCGCGCACGCCCACATTGCCTTCGATCGGGAACTTCAGGTCGTCGAAACCGAAGCGCAGCGTGGCGTAGAGCGCATTGGTCTGTTCGCTGTGCGTGCTGGTCTTGGACGGGTCGCCGTCGTAAACCAGGGGCTGGAATTTGTTCTCGTAATCCGACAATTTGCACGCCGGCTTGCTCGGGTACAACTTGGTGCCGTCCAGGCATTGCTGGTAGCGGTAGTCGTTGAACAGCGTCTGGTACGTGTTCGGGTAGTCGCGCACGGCGCCGATCGTCGGCATGACGATGTTCGGCATCTTGCCTACCTTGCCGCCATAGAAGTTGCCGAAGTTGAAAGTTTCGACCGGGACGGTTTGGTACTTCGGAACGTTCATGTAGGCGAAGCTTCCGCGCGACTGCCATGAGTTGTCGTCCGGGGGCATCACGCCAGGCGTGATGTTCTGCTTGACGTTCCAGGGTTCCGCAATAGACGTCCAGGTGTTGCCCGTCGCGTCGTAATGGCGCGCCACACGGTAGGTGGTTCTCACGCCGACACGAATGTCACGGAGGACCGGGTTGTCCTCGAACCGGTAACGCGCGTCAACCTTCCAGGCGTAAAGGTCGGCATCGGCCTTGCTCATGCCCGGCATGACCAGGTTCCAGTAATAGTTTTTCGAGTCGGCCAGGAAATCCGTGCTGGTCTGATCAAACCCGATGCGCACCGGGTTCTTTCCCTGTACATCGATGCTCATGCTCGGCACGAAGGTGCCCAGCTGCATGTTGCGGCCGACGGAATCGTTCTTCGCATGAACCCACTGGAGGTCGTTCTGCAGCAGCCACTTGTCGTTGACGGCCCACTTGAAGTTCCACGCCAGTTCACGTGTCTGCGACTTGCTTTGATTCCAGCCGCGCGTGATTTGCAAGCCCAGGCCGCCAAGCGGGGAGGTGTTTGCCCCGGCGCCAGTCAGATAGGTGTACTTGCCAGAGAGCAGCACGTTGTTGGCGTCGTACTTCGCATCGCTGATCGTCGACTTGTATGCATTCTCCGTACCGGTGTAGAAGCCCTGCTCGCTACCCGTCTCACGTGCGCCCGACACGAAATAGGTCAGGGACGAGTCCATGCCGTCCTTCTTCCACTGCAGCGCGCCGTAGAAGCCGGCGCGTTCGTTGTCGCCGGTGTTGTTGCGGAACGAAGCCGACTTCGGCGCCCAGGCCGTCTGGCCAGCGATCAGGTCAGTGCGTGGGTAATAGGCATCCAGCTGGATGCTCTCGTTCTGGAAGCTGGAATGGTTATAGGAGAGGTCGACGAGAACGCCGACACGCCCGATGTCGGTATTCCATTGCGTGGTGTACAGCCCTGACACGTTCGGCGAATTCTTGCCCGAGCGCTGCGTGTAGTTGTTGCCCACCGACAGGTAGGCCTTGGTGCCCTTGAAGTCAAAGGGCATGGCAGTCCGCAGATTCACCGTGCCGCTGACGCCGCCTTCGATGATCTCGCTGGAGGGGTTCTTGTAGACATCCACGCCGGCCATCAGTTCTGGCGGCACGTCGCCCCAGCTCAGCTCGCGGCCCGGCCATCCGGCCGAGAACGACTCACGGCCATTGAGCAGCGACGAGCCCCAGCTGAGGCCGCGCACGCTGATGCCCGAGCCTTCGACGGAGAAGTGCTCCGGGTCGCCACGCGACTTGTTGCGGTCGATGATGACGCCGACGACGCGCTGCAGCACCTCCGTGATCGACTTGTCCGGCAGCTTGCCGGCCTCTTCCGCGACGACCGAGTCAACGATTTCCTCGGCGTTCTGCTTGATCTTCTGTGCCGACTGCAGCGCCGCGCGCTGCCCTGTGACGACAACGGTATCGAGGCTGGCTGGCTTGTCCGCCGCAGTCTGCGCCAAGGCAGCGCCGCCCACGGTGAGCAGCATCATGTGGACCATGCCGCGATGGATGGCGGTCGTTCTGAACTTTCTCATCGACTTGTCTCTCTGAATTGTTTGAAGTGAAGTCACGGTGTGTTCACTGCACGGTGATCTGGCCAAAGACGGTGATCTCGGTGCTCAGCGTGTAGTCGTCGTCCGTCGGCTTCGGCTTCGTACCGTCGGCCCTCGGCGTTGGCTTGGTGGAATTGATCCTGCCGGGCTCAAACACCACCGAGCGGATGCCGTGCGCCCGGATCTCGGCAAGCGCGGCCGCCTTCGATTCGGCAGACAGGCCCCAATCGAACCTCCAACCCTCGGTCTCGGGAAGAGCGGCGATTTCGCACTTGTCAGTGACCACGAAGTCCTTGAACGGAATCACGTAACTGTTGAACCCCGCAAATTTCGGGAGCACGTGCGCCGAGGCGGTCACATAGCAGTCGTCCCCATTGGCCTTCTTGTTGAAGTGATTGGTCTTGATACGCACGTACAAGCCACGTGAAGGTTGATCAGGACCATCAGCCTCAGTGACGAGCGCGGTCGCGTTGATGCCCACCTGCACCATGATCGATTCCTCGGTCTTCACGTCGAAAGGAAGCCATTCGTAGTTGGTGTCGACCTGCTTCCTTGGAGCACCGATCTCGCCCCTGAGGAAACCCCACCAGTTGTTGGAAACACCGTCCCAGTTCGGGTTCAACTTCTTGTTGACGTCCAGACTGAACGTCGCACCAAAGCCCGACGCAAATGTCGTCATGTTGCAATTCGGCGCCCCCGGTCCATCACCACACCAGGAGAGTGGAAAGCCCGCCGAGTATTTGATTTCACCGAACTGCGAAGTGCGCCTCGCCCCTGTGTCGAAGCCGCTCGCAAACGGACGCGGATCAACGATCACTTGGTAGTTCTCGGAAGTGCCGGCCGCGCTGGACAGAGTCACCGCGCAGATGCCCTTGGCATTCAGGCGAAGCTCATTGCCCGCGACCGCACAAACTGCGGGAGTGGTGCTTGCATACGTCAGGGCGTTGCCACCAGCGTCGACCGAACCCAGCGCGACCGTCCGGGTCATGCCCTCCAGCTGAGCCACCATCGGGAAGTCTGGGGTGATTCCAACGAAGACCAGCGGCGCGTTCAGCGCGGCGTAAGAGTCGTTGGCAGGCGCCGTCACCGCAAGCTGGCAACTGCCGACGCTCAAAGCGTTCAGGGTCGTGCCGCTGATCGTGCAGACCTCAGGCGTCGATGACACGTAGGTCGCCGGCAGACCCGCGCTGGTCTTGTCTGGCAGCGTGAAGCTTCCGGTAGTCGCCCGCAACACAACACTCACTGGCGCCATCGAGCGTTGTGGCGCTTTCAACACCACGAACAACTGGCTCGCATCGTCTGCAGCGGCCCATACGGTGCCGTCTGATCCCGCCCCGCCGGGCTGGCTGGCGATGACCTGGCACTCGCCTGCGGCCACCAGCGTCACCTGGTTGTCCGCGACTGTGCAGGTGGTGGGAGTGCCCGCGCGAAAGGTGACCGGCAAGCCGGAAGTAGCGGTGGCCTTCAAAGTCGTCGGGCCGTTGAACAACGTATTGCCGCCCGGATAGCTGAAGTTGATGACCTGGAAGCGGCCCCCAGACCCTCCGCTCCCATCACCACCCCCGCCTCCGCACGAGGCCAGAAAGGCGCAAGCCGCTATGACAGTCAACCTAAGGGCCTGCGGAACCAACTTTTTCGTCACGTTTTGTCTCCTGTTCTGAAATGACTGAGGAGCGGCTGACGGCAGAACTCGATCTGCGACGTCGCTGCTCCCTTTGCTCGGGCTCGCCCTGCTCTACTGACGACGGCTTAGTTCGGCCGGTGCACCAACTATTTTTTGATGACAAGGCCGCCCCGTTATTTCTATGGTCACTGCGCATGAGCGCTGGCGAGCGCAAGTGACCGCGCCGTCTGGAGAAATGCTTTTCCGATGCCGTGCGACAAGCGTACAACTGGTAAGACCAAAGAGACATAGGGCAAACTCCTGGACAGACCAGATCTGTTATTTTTTGGAGACTGTTGTGCGAAATCGTCCGCTTCAGCGCATCGTCATCGTCGGCGGCGGCAGTGCCGGCTGGATCACTGCGGCACCGCTGGCACGCATGCTCTGCCGGCCTGACCAACCGCATCAGCACTGCGAGGTGACGCTGGTGGAGTCGGCGGACATCGGCACCGTCGGTGTCGGCGAAGCCACGTTGCCGACCATCCAGTTCTACAACCAGTTGCTGGGTATCGACGAAGCCGACTTCGTCCGCAAGACGAAGGCGACCTTCAAGCTGGGCATCGAGTTCCAGGACTGGGGTCGGATCGGCAATCGCTTCTTCCACGGTTTTGGCGGCTTCGGCCCGGCGATCCACAACCGGCCGTTGTGGGCGTACTGGCTCAGGATGCGAGAGCAGGACCCCGGGCTGCCGTCGTATGAAGAGTGGTCGACCGCGACGGTGATGGCCCGGCAGCTGCGCTTTGCCACGCCGCAGCCCGGCGAGCCGTCACCGTCCAACGCCTTCAACTATGCGTTTCACTTCGACGCCTCGCTGTACGGCGCCTACCTGCGCGAGCACGCGCTTGGGCACGGCGCCAAGCGGGTCGAAGGAACGATCACCCGGGTCGAGACGCGCCCTGAAGACGGCTTCGTCACCACGCTTCACTTGAGCGACGGCCGTCAGGTCGAAGGCGATCTCTTCATCGACTGCTCGGGCTTTCGCGCCCTGCTCATCGACGGTGCGATGAAGTCGCCCTACGAGGACTGGAGCCGCTGGCTGCCCTGCGACCGCGCCCTGGCCGTGCCCTGCGAGCGCACAACGCCCATGACGCCCTTCACCACGTCGACCGCACGGTCCGCAGGGTGGCAGTGGCGCATTCCGCTGCAGCACCGCACGGGCAACGGGCTGGTCTATTGCAGCAGCTACCTCGACCAGGCCGAGGCAGAAAGGACGCTGCTCGCCCATCTGGACGGCAAGCCGCTGGACGACCCCCGCCCTCAGCGCTTCATCACCGGGCGGCGAAAAAACGCCTGGGTCAAGAACGTGGTCGCCATCGGGCTGTCGTCCGGCTTCCTTGAGCCGCTGGAATCGACCAGCCTTCACCTGATCATGGACGGCGTCAGTCGCCTGACGGCGATGCTGCCTGACCTGTCATTCGAACCCGCGCTGGCGGACGAGTTCAACCGCCAGATGGCCTACCGCTACGAGTCCGTGCGCGACTTCATCATCCTTCACTACAAGCTGGGTGAGCGGCGCGACAGCGAGTTCTGGCGCTATTGCGCGGACATGTCGATACCCGACGAACTCGCGCATCAGATCGAACTCTTCCGCAAGACCGGCCGCGTCGCCGTCATCGAACCGGAAGGCTTCGCCGAGCCATCGTGGGCGTCCATCCTGATGGGCCTGGGCGTCTACCCCGAGCGTTACGACCCCTATGTCGACCTTGTCGACCCGCAGTTGATCCGCAGGCACCTCCACGCCGTGCACAGCTCGATTGCGCGCACGGTGGCGGCCATGCCGTCGCACGCGAGCTTCCTCGACCGGATCACCGCGTCTCCAAGCGCTTGACGGCGCACGAGACGCCCTCGACGAGGGTCCCGCCGGCCCTCATGTCGAAGTCGCTTGTCGGTGCCGGACCTGCCTCGTCGGTGCCGACGCTGGCTCGTCGCTTCGTTGGGGCGGGCTTCGCAGCGCTTGCCCACACTGCGTCTGCCTCCTCAACTCCACGGACAAACACATGGACTATCGAACCCTCCTGACCGTACCGCTGGCGGCGCTGGCCCTGAGCGCAAGCGGCGCCGACACGCTACGCCAGCCCCACGGCTGGACATCGGGCGCCACCTATCGCTGGCCCGACGGCAACACGCATGAAGCCGGCGTCGCCCCCGAGACCGAAGCCAGCGGCCAACGCGCGCTGACCGTCAGATCCATTGGCAAGGGCTCCATCAGCGACATCGGCGGCATCGGCCAGTTCGTCCAGGGCTATGCCGGCCAGCGCGTGCGCTTCACCGGCCAGGTCAAGGCCGCGGGCGTGGACGGCTGGGGCGGCTTGGTCGTGGCCTCCGGCTACAAGCTGCTCTACCTGGCGCACCTCGACCCGGACTTCGACAAGACACCGCCGCTCGGCGCAGCCGCCTGCCCGGACTGGTGCGAGGTCAGCGTGGTGGCCGACATCCCCGCCGACGGCCCTGGTGCGGTCAGCGTGGGCCTGGCCCTGGCCGGCAACGGCCAGGTCTGGGCCAGAAGCGTGCGGCTTGAGAAGGTGGGGCGAGACGTGCCTTTGAGCACGCAACGCTTCGGCGTCGAGGCGGCCGTGGCCGCCAGGGAGCTGCAGCAGAAGGTGCAACAGATGCTGAGGACGCTTCAGCAAGACACGGGGCCCAAGCTGCCGCAAAACCTGTCCCTCCAGTAACCGTGACGACGTCACTCAGGACCTTCCACATGAACTACCGCATCCTCCTGCTCGCGCCGCTGGCCGCCGTCGTGTTCAGCGTCAGCGCCGCCGGCCTGCGCATGCCGCAAGGCTGGTTCGTCTTCCAGATGTCCCACCCCGCCGACACCGCCGCCATGACTCCTGCGGCGGCGCTGAACGGCTATGAAGTGGGCATCGATCCTTCTGCCGGCGGCGCGCCCACCCTGACCATCCGCTCGGTCTCTCGGAAAGCGCCCGGGCCCATCAGCGCCGGCTCGGCCTATCAATCGGTGCTGGGCTACGCCGGCAAGCGGGTTCGCTTCAGCGGCGAACTGAGGGCCGAAGCCGTCCGCGGCTGGGCCGGCCTCTACCTCGGCGAGGGCTTCGGCCAATTGAACGTCGACGTGACTGCGGCAAGGGGCAGCGAGAAGCCGCTGCCCATGGGCGGCGCCGTGCCGGCAGACCGCAGCTGGCATCTCGTGAGCGTCGTGCTGGACCTGCCGGCCGAGGCCACCCACCTCGGCCTGGGTGTGGGCTTGGTGGGCGAAGGGCAGGTGTGGGCGCGCGGCCTGCGCTTCGAGGTCGTCGGCCCCGGAGTGGCGCCAACGACCACGCCCGTCGGCATCGACCTGGAGCAGGCGCGGCGCTTCTACGCGGCGTCCCTGGCTGAAGCGGCAAAGTTGCCACCTTCAACGCTGAAAAATGCCGCTCTGGACTGACGCACTGCGCCGCGCCCTGCTCCCGGCCGTGCTGTTCTGGGCGGCCTGGGCCTTGCTGCGCTGGGCCTGGCCGCAGGCGCGCTGGCTGCCCCTGGCCGCGCAGCTGTGGCTGGCCTGCAGCGCTGCGTGGTTCACGCTCAACTGGCGCTGGTGGCCCCTGGCCGTGCCGCTTGCCGCCGCCCTGGGCGCGGCGGCCGGGACGCTGCTCCTGCCCGGCATCGGCCTGGCGCAATGGCAGAGCCCGCCGGCGCTGTGGCAGCCTTGGCTGCCGGCCTTCGCCTTCGCGCTGCTGATGCATCTGCCGCTGCGCTGGTGGCGCTGGCGAGAAGAGCAGGCCTTGGCGCTGCGCCTGGCGCGCGCCGAGCAGACGGCGGCGATGGCCGAGCTGTCGCGCCAGGTCAGCCTGACGGAACTGAAGGCGCTGCAGGCCCAGGTCGAGCCGCACTTCCTGTTCAACGCGCTGGCCAGCCTGCAGCAGCTCATCCGCAGCGAGCCGGCGACGGCCGAGCGCTTTCTCGGCGAGCTTCACAACTACCTGCGCCTGGCCCTGCCTTCGTTGCGCCAGCCCATGAGCACACTGGACCGCGAGTTTCAACTGGCGAGCGCCTATCTCACCGTGATGGCGACGCGGCTGGGCGCGCGCCTGCGCTTCGGTCTGCAAGTGCAGGCCGGCTGCAACGGCCACAAGCTGCCGCCGCTGATGCTGTTGACGCTGGTGGAGAACGCGGTGCGCCACGGCATCGAGCCCAAGCCGCAGGGCGGACGCATCGATCTTGAGGCGCGACGCGAGGGTGAACGCTTCGTGCTGGAAGTGCGCGACGACGGTGTCGGGCTGCAGGCTGCCGGGGCGTCGGCCACGCAGGGCCAGGGTCTGGGCCTGGCCAACGTTCGCGACCGCCTGGCCGGCCTGTATGGCGAGACCGCACGCCTGAGTGTTCAACAGCGCCCCGCCGGCGGCGTTTGCGCGCGCATCGAGCTGCCCTGGGACAACTCCGACACCCGATGAAAAGCCCCACTGCCCTGCTGATCGAAGACGAAGCCCTGCCGCGCCAGCGCCTGCGCGAGGGGCTCGCCGAGCTGTGGCCGCAACTGCAAGTGCTCGGCGAGGCCGCAGACGGCGAGCAGGGCCTGGCCTTGGTGCTGGAGCTGCGGCCCGACATCGTCTTCGTCGACATCCGCTTGCCAGGGCTGGACGGTCTGCAGCTGGCGCGGCGCATCAAGGGCCTGTGCCACGTCGTCTTCGTCACCGCCTACGACGCACATGCGGTGACCGCCTTCGACCAGGGCGCTGTGGATTACCTCCTCAAGCCGCTGGCCAGCGAACGCCTGCGCGAAACGGTGCAGCGCCTGCAGCAGCGGCTGCAATTGCCGCCGGCCGAGCTGGCGCGCTGGTTGCAACAGTGGACGCCGCCGCCCTTGCCGACCGAGGCACCGGCCGCGCCCAGCGCACCGCTGCGCTGGCTGCAGGCCTCTCAGGGCGAACGCCTGCATCTCGTGATGGTGGCCGACGTGAGCCATTTCCGCAGCGACAACAAATACACCTGCGCCGTCACCTCAGAAGGCGAGTACCTGCTGCGCCTGTCCTTGCGCGAGTTGCTGCTGCAACTCGACCAGGAGCAGTTCTGGCAGATCCACCGCGCCGTCGTCATCAACCTCACCCACGTCGCCCGTGTCGAGCGTGGCCTGGGCAGCATGGAGGTGCTGCTCAAGGATGGGCGGACCAAGCTGCCCGTGAGCCAGAGCTTCCAGCAGCGCTTCAAGCCGATGTAGCCGGCAAAGACATCTCTGCGCATTTCAAAAAGGGAATTCCATGCACAACCGATCCGACAAGGAAAGCGTGATGCAGATGGTGGAGCGCAACTACGGCATCGAGGCTGCGGAGGCCGCGCCAAAGGACCTGGCACGCCCGATTCCGAAGTCGCCTGCCAACAGCCTGAACAACGGTATGGAGAAGCGATAGTCGGGCTGAGTTCACGCGGCGGTGGGCTGCGGTCTTGCGTGGCGCCGACAGCCGGCATGCGGAAGTTAAAATTGCTTCGCTGCATTGCGTCGCGCAAGCCAGCCGTTGCAGCAACATCGCCTTGTGGGGTCACTTGGGACTTGTGGAGCCCGGGCAAGAAAAATCTTCGGACCGACAAGCACTTGGCGGCAAGTCGGGTTCAGCTCCAGAACATCAAAACATGGAATATCCCGGCAATCTCTTCGTCGTCGCCGCGCCCAGTGGGGCGGGCAAGTCCAGCCTCGTCAAGGCGCTGCTGGAACTGGACGCGCGCCTGGCCGTCTCCGTCTCGCACACCTCGCGTGCGCCGCGCGGGCAGGAACAGCATGGCCGCGAGTACTGGTTCATCACGCCGGACGAGTTCCGCGCGATGGCCGAGCATGGCGACTTCTTCGAATGGGCCGAGGTGCACGGCAACCTCTACGGCACCTCGCGTGCCGGCATCGAGACGCGGCTGCAGCAGGGTGAGGACGTGGTTCTCGAGATCGACTTCCAGGGCGCGCTGCAGATCAAACAGCTCTTTCCCTATGCCGTGTTGATCTTCATCCTGCCGCCCAGCTGGGACGAATTGCGCCTGCGCCTGAACCGCCGCGGCGACACCGAACCCGAGGTGATTGCCAAGCGCATGAACAACGCGCGCATCGAGGTGGCGCAGGCCCAGAACTTCGATTTCGTCGTCGTCAATGCGGTGTTCGACACGGCGGTTTTCGACCTCAAGGCCATCGTCCACGCGCAGCGGCTAAAATACGCGGCTCAGCGGCGCAACCGCTCGGCCGTCTTTCAGGCGCTCGATCTGCCCTGATCCGCTTTTCTCCAAGGAACACCATGGCCCGCATCACTGTCGAAGACTGCCTGACCAAGATCCCGAACCGCTTCCAGCTGGTGCTGGCCGCCACCTACCGCGCCCGCATGCTGAGCCAGGGCCACAGCCCGCGCATCGAGAGCAAGAACAAGCCCGGCGTGACCGCCCTGCGCGAAATCGCCGCTGGCGAAGTCGGCATCGAGATGCTGCGCAAGGTGCCGGTCTAACACCGCCTTTTGCTGAACATGAAACGGGCGTCCTCGGACGCCCGTTGGCTTTTTTGCTTAGGCTAAATTCGGCGCATGGCCCAACGCTCCCTCACCGCCTGGTTCACGCTGCCTGGCCTTCGCCAGCCGGCGCCGCCGACTGCGGCCGAGGCGGCCTCCTTCGACGCCCTCCTGCCCAAGCTCGGCTACCTCAGCAAGGCCGAGGTGAAGCGCGTGCGCGAGGCCTACCGCTTCGCTGACGAGGCCCATCTGGGGCAGAAGCGCGCCACGGGCGAGCCCTATATCACCCACCCGATCGCCGTCGCCGGCATCTGCGCCGAATGGCGGCTGGACGCCCAGGCCCTGATGGCGGCGCTGATGCACGACGTGGTCGAGGACTGCGGCGTCTCCAAGACCGAGCTGATCGAGAAGTTCGATGCGACGACCGCCGATCTCGTCGACGGCCTGACCAAGCTGGACAAGCTGCAATTCTCCACCAAGGAGGAGTCGCAGGCCGAGTCCTTCCGCAAGATGCTGCTGGCGATGGCGCGCGACCTGCGCGTCATCCTCATCAAGCTGGCCGACCGCCTGCACAACATGCGCACGATGGGCGCGATGGCGCCGCACAAGGCCCGCCGCATCGCCCGCGAGACCTTCGACATCTACGCGCCCATCGCCCACCGCCTGGGACTGAACCAGACCTTCCGCGAGCTGGAGGACCTGTCTTTCCAGTACTTCCACCCCTGGCGCTACACGGCGCTGTCCAAGGCCGTGGGCAAGGCGCGCGGCAACCGGCGCGACCTGGTGTCGCGCATCGAGGGCGACATCCGCGCCGCCTTCGCCAAGGCCAGCCTGCGTGTGGAGGTGCAGGGGCGCGAGAAGACGGTCTATTCCATCTACAAGAAGATGCGCGAGAAGGGGCTGATGAGTTTCGCCCAGGTCAGCGACATCTTCGGCTTTCGCATCGTCACCGAGGAGCCGCTGCAGTGCTACACCGCTTTAGGCGTGCTGCATGCCCTCTACAAGCCGCAGGCAGGCCGTTTCAAGGACTACATCGCCAACCCCAAGGACAACGGCTACCAGTCCCTGCACACGACCTTGATGGGGCCGCTGTCCACGCCGCTGGAGTTCCAGGTGCGCACCGAGGGCATGCACCAGATCGCCGAACAGGGCGTGGCGGCGCACTGGATCTACAAGAGCCGCGGCAAGCAGGGCTCGGCGCTGGCGGCCCAGCAGGCCAATGCACGCTGGCTGCAAAGCCTGATCGACATCCAGGACGAGACGCGCGACGCCAACGAGTTCCTGGAGCACGTCAAGATCGACCTCTTCCCCGACGCCATCTACGTCTTCACGCCCAAGTCCAAGATCATGGCCCTGCCCAAGGGCGCGACGCCGGTGGACTTCGCCTACGCCATCCACTCCGACGTCGGTGACCACTGCGTGGCCGCCCAGGTCAACGGCGAGGCCGTGCCGCTGCGGGCCGAGCTGCGCAGCGGCGACATCGTCGAGGTCATCACCGCGCCGGGCGCCAGCCCCAACCCGGCCTGGCTGAGCTTCGTGCGCACGGGCCGTGCACGCTCCAAGATCCGCCACTACCTGAAAGACCTGGAGCAGGAGGAGTCGCGCGAGCTGGGCGAGAAGATGCTCTCCCAGGCCATGCGCGTCGAGGGCCTGGGCCTGCCCAGCCTGGAGGCAGACGACCCAGCCGCGCAGATCTGGCACGAGCTGGCCGCCTGGGCCGGCAGCGCCGGCACGGAACAGCTCCTCGTCGACATCGGCGCCGGCCGCAAGATCGCCGCCATCATCGCCAAGAAGATGGCCCGCCTGATGGCCGAGCAAGGCCAGCGGCCCGATGCACTGGCGCTGACACTCGGCCGCTTCACCGAGACGCCGGTGGACCGCGGCAGCGTCACCATCGACGGCGGCGAGGGTGCCTCCGTGCAGCTCGCCACCTGCTGCCGGCCCATCCCCGGCGACGAGGTGCGCGGCTACCTGGGCCGCGGCGAGGGGCTGATCGTGCACACCTGCGAGTGCGCGGTCGGCAAGCGGCTGTTCCAGCGCGACAGCGAGCACTGGATCCGCGTCGAGTGGGCCGAGGAGCTGACACGCAGCTTCGAGGTCGGCGTCACCCTGCTGTTGACCAACGGCAAGGGCGTGCTGGCCCAGGTCGCCCAGGCCGTGGCGCAGGCAGAGGCCGACATCACCCACATCGCGATGGGCGACGAAGCGCCAGCGCTGCAAGAGGTCGAGATGAGCCTGCTGCTGGCCGTGCGCGACCGCCTGCATCTGGCCGATGTGCTGCGCGTGCTGCGCCGCACGCCCGCCGTGCAGCGCGTATCCCGCGTGAAACCCTGACATCGTTGTCATCGCGCGGCTCCTGTTGCGGGGCCGCTCACGCCCTTGAGTGTTTCTGTTTACGTCCCCGGGTTAACCACTGTTTCTGGCCTCGGTATTCCTTGGTGATATAGATAAACCGAGAAATCGTATTTCTCGGCTTGTAACCCCATGTTTAAGGTCCGTTCCGACGCCTCAGTCGGATGGACCTCACCCGTTCTCCGTCCAGGGCAGCGCCCTTTGACAACAACGACGGGCCGGATTCGGACCGGCCTCAGACGGAGACCTCTCGTGACCAAGACCAGCCCCCCTGCCCTGCGCCGCGACCACATCGGCGCTGCCGTTTCCCTGGCCCTCGCCTTGATGGCCCACGAGGCTGCCTTGGCTCAAACGCCGTCCGCGCCGGCTGGTGCAGCCTCCGCCCCGGCCGCAGCCGCCAAGCCGGCTGAAGCCAAGCCCAAGGCGCCGGTCAACGAGCTGGAGACCGTGCTGGTCGTCGGCACGCGCCAGTCGCAGCAGTCCAGCATCAACCGCAAGAAGAACGCGGCGACGGCCCAGGACTCCATCGTCGCCGAGGACGTCGGCGCCTTCCCCGACCGCAACATTGGCGAAGCGATCTCGCGCATCGCTGGCGTGGCCCTGGACCGCGGCGACTACGGCGAAGGCACGACCGTCTCCATCCGCGGCAACAGCTCGGAACTGACCCGCGTGGAACTGGACGGCATGGGCGTGAGCTCCGGCGCCGGTACCAACCTGCTGGGCCGGGGCGCCGAAGGCGGCGACGGCCGCGGCACCGAGTTCCGTGAACTGCCCTCCGACCTCATCAAGAGCGTCGACGTCATCAAGGGCTCCACCGCGGCCATGACCGAAGGCTCGCTGGGCGGCGGCATCATCATCACGACCCGTACGGGCCTGGACTTTGACAAGCCCTTCTACATGATCAAGGCCGAGGCCACGCAGAGCGACCTGGTCAAGAAGACCACGCCTCGCTACAACGTGATCCTGGCCGACAAGTTCTTCGACAAGAAGCTGGGCGTGCTGCTCAACTGGAACAAGTCGCGCACGGTGAGCCAGAACCACGCGATCACGCAGGGCGGCAGCAACAACCAACAGGGTCTCCAGCGTCTGGCCGACTTCGACAACTCGCCCGAGAAGACCTTCACGCACAACCCCAACACGCTGAATCAGGCCGATCCGACGGCGCTGGTGACGACGCTGGCCTCGCCCAAGACAGCCGCCGCTGGCGGCGGCTTCTTCAACGCTGCGACGCCGCTGGAAGTGCTTACCAAGTCGGCCGCGGCCCAGACCAAGGCGGCCTGCTTCACCGCATTTCCCAATCTGACCGCTGGGGAGATCGCGTCCATCGACCCGGGCTCGCGCAATGTGACGATCAACGCGGCCATCACCCGGCGCGGCGAAGAGCAGATGAGCTGCCTGAACCAGTGGAACGACTACACCGTGGCCAACGCGGGTGGCATGCGCTACAACCTGCGCGAGCAGGATGACAGCCGCGACAGCGCCGACATCCGCTTCGACTTCAAGGTCAACGACAAGCTGACCGTCTACACCAAGCTGGGCAGCGCCAAGCGGCATGTGGACGACACGGTGGGCTTCCTGGGCCTGGGCAGCAGCCCGACGTTCAACACCGGCTTCACCGATACCGGCTTTACTGCCAGCGCGGGCGCTGTGCCCGGCAAATCCGGGGTTCGCAACCTGACGGCCGGCGCCAGCGGAAGCCTGCTGCCCACCACCTACTCGTTCCCGGTGACGGCAGCCAACGCGCTCATGCAGAACGGGCTCGTGACGGGCGCCACGACAACCATCCTGCCGGGTTACACGGTTGACTCCACGCACCATGTGACCGGCTACTCGCTCGACAACAGCACCTACGGCACCGACACCATCTTCAGTCAAATCGACACCACGACGAAGACGCTGCTCGCCGGCGGCGAGTACAACGACGGCCGGCTGAAGGCCCAGTTCATGGGAGGCATCGTCAAGTCCACCGCCATGCGCTACGACCGCCGCGCCTCGTTCGGCTACAACTTCGGCGTCGGCAACTTCGCCGTTCAGCCCAACGGCATCTGGGCCTTCACGCTGCCTGCGGGCAGCACGAACGAACAGCTCAACTTCCCCAAGTACGCGACGCTGAACCCGGCTGTTTCCTCTTTGGTCTTCAACGCTTCGGCGACCAATCCAGTCACCGTTCCGGCCTACACGGCCGCCCAGAACGCGCAGTACACCAACAGCACGCTGCTGAACGTCATCCGGTCCTACGACAGCGAGAACTCCGAGAAACAAGGCAAGCTCGACCTGTCCTACAACCTTGTCGACAAGGTGCCCTTCCTGACCTCGCTGAAGGGCGGCGTCCAGATCCGCAAGAACGCCAGCGATTTCTGGACCGGCGCCGGCAGCACCATCAAGGAGGCCATTGGCGCTTACGGCACGGCCGGCTTCGTGCCGGGCGTCTACATGCCGCAGGTCAACACGCGCTTCAACCTCATCGGTTGCGAGAACACGCCCGGCTCCCTGGCCGCCGGCGGCAACCCCTGCGCGCCGAACGGCTACGTGCCCAGCAACCAGCTCAACCGCGGCATCGGCGGCGGCGTGGCAGGCACCACCACGCTGACCCGAGCGCAGTACGAGGAGATCATCCGCCAGACGATGACGCTGGCACCGGCCAGCCAGTTCTACGCCAACGCCAAGGACCGACCCGAGTCGCTGTTGAATGGCTGGAATCAAATCGACATCGACAAGCTGTTCAAGCTGGCTGGTGTCCCCGTGCGCCTGGACTGCTTCCGCCAGTGCACGGCCACCGACGGCAAGGTCTACGACATGCCGGTGAGCCATGCAGTGGAAAAGACAACGGCCGCGTACCTGATGACCGATTTCGAGGTCGACCGCGTGCCGTTCACGGACTGGTCCCTGCCCTTCGGCATGGAATTCGCCGGCAACATCGGCGTGCGTGTTGTGAAGACGGACGTGGAAGGCACGGGCTACGTGACCATCCGCTCGAACCGCATCATCGCGGGCAGCTTCAACCCGGCAAACCCCACCCTCCCCGCCGGCCTGCAGGCCTACTCGCAGACCATGAACACGTCCATCAAGGACAGCACCACCGATGTGATGCCCTCGCTGAACCTGGCGATGTGGGCCATCCCGGACAAGCTGGTGCTGCGCTACAGCATCGGCAAGACGGTCGCGCGCCCGCCGATCTCCAAGTTGCTGCCTGAAGGCACCTGCAACACCTACGAGTTCAACACCGGAACCACGGAAGAAGACGGCTCGGAAACAGACCAGGGCTGCGGCCGTTTCGGCAACCCGGCCCTCAAGCCCCAGACCAACGTCAACCAGAACCTGTCCGTGGAATGGTTTCCCAACCGCGACACGATGTTCTCGGCTGCCCTCTACAAGCAGCGTGGCCTAGTCGGCGCGCCGACGTTGATCGCGTCGCGCAACGACGTCAGGCTGTTCAAGGACAGCAACGCCCTGGACCCCTTCACCGGCAAGCCGCTGGCCGACTCGGAGTTCACGTACACCACCTGGGACAACCAGCCGGCCGCCACGCGCAAGGGCTTTGAAGTCGGCATGAAGACGGCGTTCTCCTTCCTGCCGTCGATCCTGCGCTACACGGGCCTCGACGCCAACTTCACCAAGGCGAAGTCCACTCAGGGCCAACCGGTGCTGGACCTGATCAGCGGTGCCGTGCTGCCGGTTGCCGGCGAGCCCAAGCACTCGTGGAACGCCTCGCTGTGGTACGACGATGGCGGCTTCCAGGCCCGCATCGCGATGCAGGTGGTGGCCACGCGCTACCAGGGCTTCACGCCGGGGGGAACCACCGCCGCCCTTGCCATCAACAACTATCCGTCGATCGGCACCATCAACTGGCGCCAGCCCTACAACCCGGGCGCGCCGATCTTCGCTCCGCGTACTGCCTACGTCGATGCCAAGCTCTCCTACAAGTTCAAGAACGGCCTGGAGATCTTTGCCGACGCGCGCAACCTGACCGGTGAGCGTACGCAGTCGAACACCGGCGGCTACCAGGACTACGCTGATGGCATCCCGAGCATCTACAGCGACAACTACGCTGGCCGCCGCTACACGGTAGGTTTCACGCTCCGCAGCCCGCGCTAAGCAAAGACCAGGGAGACAAGATGACCGGCACCGACCGCCCATTCCTTCAACCGAACTGGGCGGCACGTGCCGTCCTCGCCCTGGCGCTTGCGGCATCGGCCGCTGGAGCTCAGCAGTCCGACGGCGCCAAGCCGGCTACCGCGCCGGCAGTTGCGCCGACACAGACGCTGAACTCGGTCAAGGTGACCGGTCAGCGCAACGGCGGCGTCGATTCTTCGATCATCACCGCCGCCAAGGACAAGGTCCTGGGGCGCCAGTTCGCCTCGTCATGCGGCTTTCTGAGTGGCTACTCAGCCGCCGAAGACGAGGTGACGCTGGCCTATATGCGCGACATGGGCATGCAGGACAGCCCATCCAACGAGGCCGAGCGCTTCAGCGACCTGAGCCCGGCTGGCAATGCCAAGACGGGCCCCGTGACTGGCCCGCTGGACGCCCCCACGACCGACCCCAACGACATCAGCGGCACCTCGCCTGCCGTCGCCTGCGGTGGCGCCGACCGCCGCTTCTCCGCCGGTCGCAACTGGATCGCCCGCAAGGACAAGTCGCTGACCAAGGCCTTCGAAGCCTACGAGGCGGGCAACTACACCGAGGCCCGCGCGAAGTTCGAAGAAGGCTGGAAGAAGCTCGGCTACGAGGAAGCGGCCATGATGCTGGGCCGCATCCACCTGCTCGGCCTGGGCACGCCGGCCAGCACACCCAAGGCCATTGAATGGCTGCGCCAGGTGACGGACGCGCGCTATGACCCCGTCAACGACCGGCTGAAGTTCGATCCGAGGAAGCCGGACAACATCAACACCCGCGTCGAGGCCTCGCTGCTGCTCGCGCGCATCTACCTGAGCGGCCAGGGTGCCAAGCGCGATCCCGCGGAAGCCTACAAGTGGTGGAACAAGGCGCTGGACTACGGTTTCGAGCCGGCCGGCACGTTGCTGGGCCAGGCCAACCTTAGCGGCATCGGCACCGCGCCCGATGCCAAGCGTGCCCTGACCTATCTGCAGAATGCTAGCGAGGCGGGCCATGTGCCGGCCCTCTACATGCTGGGCCAGCTCTACCAGCACCAGTTGCCCAAGCAGCCCGAGGGCATCCCGCTGGACCTGCCGCGCGCGGGCGCCTATTACGGCGCCGCCGCCAAGGCTGGCCACCTGGAGGCCACCTATGCAGCCGCACGCATGATGGACCTCGGCGAAGGCCTGCCCGCCGCGCCCGAGCGGGCCGTCGTGCTCTACAAGGACGCTGCGCTGAAGGGCCACGCCGACGCACAGAACGCGCTGGCCACTTTCTTCTACCGCGGTGAGGTTGTTCCGCAGAACTTCGCCACGGCACGCCAGTTCTTCCAGGCCGCGGCCCAGCGCCGCCAGCCGGACGCGATGTTCAACCTCGCCGTCATGCTGGCCCAGGGCCAGGGCGGCGACAAGGACATGGCCGCCGCCTACGCGTGGTGCACGCTCAGCAAGGGCCTGGGCAACGAGCAGGCCGCCATTGCCCTGCCCGCCATCGCCGCCAGGCTCAGCACGGACGAGAAAGCGCGCGCCGACGCGATGCTCAAGCCGCCGGCCAAGAAGTCCTGATCAGGGCGCTGCAGGCGCCGGATAGACCACCTCGACGACCTCGATCTTCTCGACGCCCACCGGCGTCACGAGATTGAGCTCGTCACCCACGCGTGCCTTCAGCAGCGTGCGCGCGATGGGCGAGACCCAGCTCACCTCGCCGGCCAGGCTGTCCGCCTCGTCGATGCCGATGATGCGGATGGTCTTCTCCTCTCCGCGCGCGTTGACATAGGTCACCGTCGCACCGAAGAAGACCTGATCGCTGCCGTGATGGGCACTCGGGTCGACGACCTCGGCGATGTCCAGCCGCTTGGTCAGGAAGCGCAGGCGGCGGTCGATTTCCCGCAGCCGCTTCTTGCCGTAGAGGTAGTCGCCGTTCTCCGAGCGGTCGCCGTTCTTGGCCGCCCAGGAAACGATCTCGACGATCTTGGGCCGCTCGTTATCCAGCAGTTCCATGAATTCCGCGTGCAGCCGGGCATAGCCGGCCGGCGTCAGGTAATTGCGGGCGCCGGCGGGCAGTGCCGGCAGCGAGGGGCCATCGCCCTCGTCATCGTCGGCCGCATCGCTTTCCTTGGTGAATGCCTTGCTCATGCGAGCATTGTCGCCATGGACTCCTCACCCAGAAGCGGGCCGCTGACCGGCCTCAGGGTCATCGAAATGGCCGGCCTCGGCCCCTGCCCGCTGACGGGCATGCTGTTGGCCGACCACGGTGCCGATGTGCTCGTCATCGAGCGCCCCGGCGGCCAGGCGATAGACACCGGAACGGCGCTGGACCGCGGCAAGCGGCGCCTCTGCCTGGACGTGAAAACGCCCGCAGGCCTGGCCGAAGCGCGCCGATTGATCGACGGTGCTGACGCGCTCATCGAAGGCTTTCGCCCCGGTGTCATGGAGCGCCTCGGTCTTGGCCCCGACAGCTTCACGCCCAGCCATCCGCGCCTCGTCTACGGCCGCCTGACCGGCTGGGGCCAGACCGGCCCGCTGGCCCAGGCGGCGGGCCACGACATCAACTACGTGGCGCTGACCGGCGTGCTGTCCGTTGCCAGCCGCGCGGGCGTGGCACCCAGCCTGCCGGCCACGCTGGTCGGCGACATGGGCGGCGGCGCGATGCTGCTCGCCTTCGGCCTGATGGCCGCACTGTGGGAGGCGCAGCGCAGCGGGCGCGGTCAGGTCGTCGACGCGGCCATGGTCGACGGCGTGGGCCTGCTGTCCAGCCTGCTGCATTCGTTGCGCGCCGCCGGCCGGTGGAGCGACGAGCCGGCGCAGAACTTCTTCCTGCACAACTCGCCTTTCTACGACAGCTTTGCATGCGCTGACGGCCGCTTCGTGTCGCTGGGCGCGCTGGAGCCGCCGTTCTATGCCGAGTTGCTCAGGCGCCTGGGCTTGCACGACATTGACCCGGCCGCTCAGCACGACCACCGCCAATGGCCGGCACTGCGCGAGCGCGTCGCAGCGCGCATCCGCGAGCAGACGCGCGACGAATGGATGGCGCTGCTGGAAGGCAGCGACGTCTGCTTCGCGCCGGTGCTGACCTTGGCCGAGGCGCCGCTGCATCCGCACGCTCAGGCGCGCAGCAGCTTCGTGCAAAGCGCCGACGGCCACTGGCAGCCAGCCAAGGCACCACGTTTCTCCCGAAACGGCTGAGGTTTTCAACCGCACAAGGAAAAACGCCCCGGAGCAAGCTCCGGGGCGTTTCCATTTCTTCTTGTTTTTGGTGCGGCTGGCAGGATTCGAACCCACGACCCCTTGGTTCGTAGCCCCCTAGCCGCTTTATAAATCAACGACTTACGGGTGCCCACAACTCACGCAAGTGCAGAATTCCGCTGGGGGTCGCATGGAGAACTCACGCAAAAGACACGCAAATTAGTTGAGAACAATTCTTGTTTGTCATTAGGGTTCATGTGGCCCGTGATGCCGCCGGCGATGTCTGAGTTGGTCGAGGCCACAACCAGCATGGGCGACGACGACGTCGGGCCTTGTAGAGCACCGCGTTCAAGCGCGACTGTTTAGATCCGCAGCGCAACCATCGTTTGCTGGGTGAAGTCGGCCCTCCAGCCTCAAGCCGACATCGCGTCACCGATCGGCGGCTGTGCAGCGTTCGGGAAAGCTCTCCATAACGCTGCAGAGCCGTCGTCGACTTCAGGGTGTCAGCGGTTCTTCGCCTCGCATTGGTGAAGCGCCATGCACCGACCGACGAGCCGGAAACGGAAGCTTGCCAATACAGCGGAAGCGGTGGAGCGCCTAGCGTTGGCCTTCTTCCCACGGTATGAAGCGTTTGAGCTAGGACGAACCGGCCTGTGCCTCAAGACCAGCGACGGTCCGCTGCCCCAGATTGAAACTGAGTTGTACAGCCTGCCTTGTCCCCGCATCCGCCCTTCCTGCCGCCACATACGCATTGGCCGCGCGAAGGGGTACCAACAGGTTCCGCGCCGCCTGCAGGACGTCCGCGGCGGTTCGGTCCATCACGACCGTCATGCGCCAAACCTGCAGCAGACGGTCGGCGTCAACTAGGTGCAGTCGCAACTGACGTTGCCATGGTTTGCTAGCGGGCAGTGAGCTCAGCAACGCCCGGATCAGCAGGTCAAGGTCGTTGACGGCATTAGCGATGCCATCGAGCTCGGGGGCCGGCGTCGTTGGAGGCGTCGGTGAGTCCATGTCGGTAGGTCAGAACTCGTCCCGGGTGCTGCGCCCGGCGGGTGGCGCTGCCTTCTCGAACAGCCAGTCTGACCCCTCGGTCTTGCCGCGAACGAAGCGGGCCGCAGCGCCGGTGACGATCTTGTCGTCGCAGGCGTGGAAGGCTTCCCACGAGACCGTGTAGTGGACGGTAACTCCGACGTCGGTGACCTCCGCGCCGGCAACCACGATGTCGGTCATGCGGGCCAACTCGTCGAACTCCGCGACGCTGATGTCGAGGGCGAGGCCGAGGTGGTCGTTCTCGACGCTCTCGTCGAAGTTGAGGCGAAGGTCTTGGTCAGCTTTGGGGAACGGGACACGGATCTCCGCGGGCATGCGGCAATTTTGCTGCAAGGCAACGGCACGCGTGACGGATGGCAGCCCGTCAGGGGCGAGACGATGGGCCTTGGCAGCGGCTCCCCGGGCAGCGGGGACACGCCCAGGCGCACAGAACTTGGCATCAGCGGCACGACAGCCTGCGTCGACCTATCCTGCATCAGCCGACACGGCAAAAGCCCTTCAGCTCTGCCTGACGGTCCCAATCTGCACATCAAACCCCGGATACGACGCGCCCTTCACTGGGCACCGACATGTCGGGCTACTCCCAACTACAGCTCACCTTGATCGCCAGACAATTGAACGAGAGGCCGCCCAAGACGCGCGGCTCCCAAACGCCCGCTGAGCGCTTCAGCGAACGTGCCGCGATGACCGTTGAATCCGCCAGTCGAAAGCGCAGCTAGGCGCAATTTCCCCGGCCCTAGGCGGCGCGATAAATTTGGTTGGGCGGTAGGAGATGAAGATGAAAACCGGTGTGGTAAGTGAAAGTGCCTGGGGGCTCGGCTTCGGGACAGTAATACTTGCTCCGCGTTCGAGAATTGCGTTCCTTCGCCGGATGGCCATTTGGTGGATTGTTGCGCTGCTTGCTATGCCGGCAATCGCCCAGCCGGAGCTGGCCAAAGAAATTGGCATACGCGAGGCCAATCCTGGCGCCAAGTTTCTGGCGCTGGTGATTGGCGTCAGCAACTACGGCAACGCGCAGCTGAAGGCTCGTGGCGCTGCGGCGCCGGTGCGTATTCCAAGCCTTGATGGCCCCCGCGAAGACGCTCAGGATATCGCCTCATTAGTAAGGCACATGGGTTTTGTCATCAGCAACGAGAACCAGATGTTCGATCTGGACCGCTCGGCAATGCAGCGCGAGATCAGCCGTTTTTTGGGCCAGCTAGACGAGCAGACTGTGGCATTGGTGTACTACTCTGGTCACGGTTTTGAAAATCTGAACGAGAACTACCTGGTTCCTCGATCAGCCAATCTGGAATCAATCGATGATCTGAAAGGGCAGATGGTGTCGCTGAACGAATTGCTGAGAGACATGGGCAATCGTCGCGCCAAAGCGCGGATCGTCATTCTTGATGCCTGCCGCGACTTCCCGGACCTGGAAGGCGGAACTAAGGGCATTAGTGATACTGGGGGGTTTGGTGAGGTCAAGATCGGCGCGGGCTTGCGATTGGTTTACGCCGCAGAGCCTGGCAGGCAGGCTTTGGCCGCGCATTCCGGTGAGCGCAACAGCGTCTTCACCAGAGCCTTGCTGAGAGCGATGCGTGAGCCGGCGCTGGGTACCTTTGACGAGGTGATCCATCGCGCCGGCGAGATCACCCAGGAGCTCACTCGGCGCGGTGACGGCAGTAGTTTTCAGCAGCCCTGGATCGCGGGTTCTGCAGGAATGACCTTCAGACTCAGGGCGCGACCCGGCCTTGTCGATGACAAGATCGGCTCCGAGGATCTGGCGTGGGCCAAGTGTCGGGACGGTAGTTCAGCGTCGTGCGCGGCCTATCTATCGCGGTGGCCGCAGGGTCAGTTTGTATCACAGGCTTCGGCCAAGCTGCAGCCGCGGATTGGCAAGTCTGGGACTTGTCGGACATACACAGCCAAGCCGGGCGACAACGTGATTCGGATAGGTCTTGATGCAGGCGTGCCATGGCGTGACATCGTACGTTGGAATGGAGAAGAAGTCGCGCGAGCTATTGAGGTCGGCCAAGTACTAAACCTTTCAGCGGATTGCGCGCCCAGATCTCAAACAAGCGAGCAAGGCTTGGCAGGGCCAGCGACTGAGACATCGAACCGACAGCCGATCGGGCCGCTGAGAAAGCTGGGCGATTTTACTATGGATGCGTTTTTGGGCAAAGGCCTTCTGGCTCGTGTCGCATTTGATGCAGCAGGCAAAGAACTCTCGGTGGTGACTTTTTGGCAAGGCATCCCGCAAGATTCTGATCCCGAACCGCGGGACAAAAGTATCCTTGAGACAAAGCGCTTGGACAACGAATTCCAGACAGTCAGGCGACTTACCTTTCCCGCGCACGGTATGAAAGGGCTGAGGATAACGCCGGATGGCCAATGGGCACATTTTTTTGGGGGATTTGTCTCTCGATTTCCGTTAATTGGCGGAACATCAACGGTACCAAGCCCGACTTTTGTTGGGCAGCCCTTATGGGGATATTCAGGGAATGCCATGGACCTTGGTGGGCTACGCCAAGTCGGAGTAGGTGAGTGCCCCCACTCACGTCCGAAGCGGACTGACCAAGGCCTATTCGTTTCCGATGTGGGCGGCAAGCGATGTCAGAACATCCAGGGCGTGTTGCCAAAAGTTTACGGCGTAGGCATCATCGACAGAATCGAGGCAAGTTCCGACCTGGCTGTGATTGCTTACCAAATGCGTTATGGCTCGACAGTACAGGTCGTGCGTGCGTCGCCGACGGGTGCGGCAACAACGATCACGATTCCAGAATCCGAAGCGCCTGTCCAGACCACGTTGGGCCCAAAGCCGACTTTCTCCGACTTCCGCGTTTCGCCCAACGGCTCGAATCTGGTTGCCTGGCCGAATTGCCCAAGCGACGACAATCGCGCCATTGTCGTGATTGATACACGTTCAGGGCAAGCGATCCGCTATTTGGCGTTGAATCGAGGAGGAAGCGGGTGCATTGCATCTGCGGCGATGCTGACAGACCGTCTATTGGTTATTGCCACGAGGGGAGGAACGACGAGACCGGGTGTGCACCTTTACGACCTTTCTTCCGGCGAGTTGCTCGCAACGGACCATTTGGAAGAAGGCTTCGAAACGATTGACCTGGAAGCGCATCACGCAACGCGCACCATCGCAGTTGCTGCCCGTCGGACGGGAGGCAACGAACGGCAGGTGCATGTCAAGGTTTACCGGGCAAGCGCGACGAATTGATTCCAACGCATTATCAGGCACCGCGTTGCTCAACGATATTGGCAGTGCGCACGCGGCACAACACTTACCGATCTGCCGGATAGAAATGGCGCTTTCCCGCACACGACATCATTGCGGGTTTCGGTGTGCACAAAGTTGCCTTGCGTTCATTCGTCGCCACCTGCTTTTTCCGTATCTGACAACGGCACTGCTATTGGTAGTTCATCCAGTTAATGCGGCGCCTTCGCCGAATAGGATGCGACCGTGCGAGCCGCCGAACGCCGTGCTGGCGTGGCAGAGCGCCGTCGAGGACGGTGGCCTGCCATCCATTTCGTGGCAACAAGCAGAATATCAAACGCGCTCTGCGCTGCATGCTGGCCGCGCGGGACATTGGGTTCATCTCAGTGATGCTGGACCTGCCAACGGTGTGCTAGCGTGGTGGCCCTGTGGTACACGCTCGGCGAAATGGTTGACCACCGGGCGCTTTGTTTCTTGGCGCTCCGGCCCAGTAGTACCTGGCCAATCTTCATCGTCACTCTGGCTGCAAACAGAACGGTTTGGCACCGGAGTGCAGACTGTAATTGCTCAATGGGTGTTGCCGCAAACACCGAAGCCACATCTGGTCTGGGAGACTGAAATATATGAGACATTCTCAGGGCAGGATGACATAGAAATCCAACGCGATCTTAAAACAACAAATTTCCGCCGTTGGGTTATAATTGAGAGCAAGATCGTCAATGGTACTAGTGTCGCGGTGAAGCCCGTAGCTCTCTGTTGGCGAAAAGAAAACAAATCCTCTTTGCCACGTCTCCTCGCGTGTCGCGGCTAGGTGACTTCTCTAGCCATATTCCGAAAAGTCCCCCCCCCAGAATATCTGCCGGTCACGCCACTAGTTAACGACACTTATCAAGACTGATGATATGAGCACACTTGGCACAACATCTATGCAAATGGCAGGGAGTACGCACGCTGGCGGAGTAAGCTGATCTCGAGGATGCGGTCGCTAAGCGCCGCGCATCTAATATAGCAATCATGGAGCCAGAGGAACTCAGCAAGACCGAAGACCGCGTCGTACCTGGCAGATTTCTAGATGTCGCTGAGCAGACAATTGCATCTTGGATGCACCGGTAGCGACTCACCGTTCAACCTATTCGCCTGGCTACAGTCCGCCAGTTTCGTGCAAACGGCGCATGACTCCTCTGCCGTTTGCTGAAACTCAGAGTGTCCTGGCGATCCGAAAGCCGACATCGCCACTGCGGCCATCTGTTGCCACCGTGCCACGTGCGGACGACCGCAAGTCCTTAGCGCCACTGAACCAGCAGCCTCCGCGAACTACCTTCTTACCTCCCGTTCGCGGCGAGTCTTGGACCCATTCCCATACGTTGCCCATCATGTCGTGCAGACCAAACGCGTTGGGAGGGAACTGCGCGACGGGCGCAGTCGTATTCATCCAACGGTCGCGTCCACTGGCATGGCCCACACAGCAAGCGTCTTCGCCATAGTTGGCGAACTCGTGGCTAGCCTCGTCGCCCCATGGATAGGCCGTGCTGCTACCAGCACGCGCGGCGTATTCCCACTCTGCCTCGCTGGGTAGGCGATAGCGGCGACCGGTAAGAGCGTTGAGCCTACCGATGAACGACTGCGCATCGTTCCAGTTCACATTCTCGACCGGGCAGTCATCGCCGCATTGCTGGAAATGGCTCGGGTTGCTACCCATAAGTGCCCGCCACTGGCCCTGCGTGACTTCGGTGCGGCTGATTTCAAAACGCTGAACGGTAACCTGACGCTGCTGGCGGTCGGCCAGATCGCGGGGATCTCCGGTAGGCTTGCTGCCCATCCAAAAGCTGCCACCATTCACGCGCACCATCTTTGGGCAGGCATCGCAAGGGAGCGGAGCCGCATGCGCAACCTTGGCTGCGAGCGCGACGGACAAGGTCAGAAATGCGAACATCTTCGCTGGTGAGATAGCCGTTTGACGGCACGGCACGCGAGTCTCTTGCATGCGCTAATTCTGAGGTCTGCGCCCGAATCAGTACCGCTCAGAAGTAGACCTTTCCGGTGTTCACCGTTCGCTTACTGGGCAGGAGCCGTTCGCGCATCTCAAAGACGTGCCGGAGCGGCTGCCGACGCAGCCCAACATCCGGATCGCGGACCTGCTGTCGCATCGCTAGACGCCGAGCCCGGCCTCAATCTGACCGCCAAGTCTCCGGTCAATACGGTTTGCCCGGACGTTTCCCAAGGAACTCAGACGCAAGCACGGCCAGGAGGCTGCGGCTGCCAAGACCGGCATCAGCGTGGCCAGCGCCGACTGCTACTCAAGCAGGTTCACCCCCTCCTTTCTGAACCACCCCCACATCCACTCCTTCACAAGCTCGGAAGCGGCAGCATCTCCTCTGATGTCGGGCCAAGGCACACCGCCAAGCGCACCGTGCGTAGCTTCGAACAGCTGCAACTTGTGCTTGCTCGGATCCGCCATAATGAGACCGCAATTTTCAAAGTCTGTTAAGCCGCTGCTCCGACCTGCCCAAAGTTTTTGGTCCTCAAGCGGTCTTTGCCGAGCAGCATCGTCGATCGTTTCTCTAGCCTTCAGGGTTGATGCGTGATCGGCACCGAACAGCGCTTCCAAGATCGTCCCTGGACGCGCGGGCAGAGAGGCCATCCGCAACGCCCCCCGAGTGTTGGCGAGAGAATTGTTAGCCTTTTGTGAGAACGTCGCGTCACGCTTAGCGTAGTACACGACATCAACGTTGCTGGGGATCGAGGAGCGGCCGCGCTGAAATACGGTTTTGTCAACCGCATCGAACAAAAACATAGCATTCACGCGGGTTGGGTAGATGAGGCTTGCGGCGTGGATGACGGCCGCACCTCCTCTGCTGTAGCCGCAGAGATGCAGGGGCTCGGGCGGATCGATGGCCGGGCAGTTGGCTCTGATGCGGATCTGCAACGCGACCTGCCTCGCTAGGCCCGACGTTTCAATGCCGGAGATGGACGGACCGCGCCAATACATTGAGGCTCCGCTCTGTTTGAGCTTCGCGTGAATGCGATTGCAGAAGCTACTCTGCATTTCTGCCTTGTACTCGCCGTTGTCCCAGGGGCCAGATCCATCCACGAGATACAACACTCAGCGTTCTCCTCGACGCGTCTGTATCGACAACAGATTAGACGCGCGGCCACGGTGTCTTTCAACTGGGGCCAGACGACTCATGGCTCGGTCACGGTGATCGCCACCGGGTTGACGATAGAGATGACCCCTGCCCAGTTGCACATGCACTTGCTCGTACTGTTCAACGCCGGCTCATTACCGATCACCACAGTGGGACTCCCAGTGGTCCACGGCGTGGCAGTGGCCGGGATACAGGGCATCGGCGTGAAGGCACCCATCTTCGCCGCCGTCGCGGCAGCTACGACAGGATTTGCCATCGAGTTGCACAGCCCAAACGAGGCGATGTTGATCATCGGCTTGTGATCCATGATAGTAGCCGCTGGCAGGTTGCAGGCGATGGTCTTGTGCCTTGGCAAGACACTGAGCGTCGATGGCGCCGTGCCCATCGAACACATCAGCGTTGCGGTCATGACGGTCTGATTGGACATGCGTCGACCTGGCGATCACGATCATTCAGTCAGTTCAGCCGTGGGACGATGCATTGGTTACTCATGTCGTAGGCCGAGAACCCTATGGACGCGAGCGCGAACGGAATCGCCCATCCTGTGGGTAAAGAAATGACACCAAGCGCCAAGTCCGCAGCAAGCGATGCAAGCGCTTTTTGGCATGCGCTGAACTCTCGAGTGTCCACTACGCCAGCAGCCTTGATCACCTTGTCAAAGACAATCACTGAAATGAAAAGCCCTGCTTTCCCAGGCGTCATGTTCAGTGCTTTACCCATACTCATCGACTTCGAGAACTCGCCGAAGACGAGGCCGGTCATCTTCAACGTGAGCGCGTCCGCCCCATTCCCTGCGGCGGACGTTGCCCCGCCTAGCGCACCAACTAGATCGCCTTTGGCTACTCCCTTGGATGCGTCTGCAACGCCTTTGAATATTTTCGCAACCTGGCTTCCAGTCTTTGCCGAGGACTTTGCGGTCAGATAGGCCTGTATGTGTGCTGCGCTCGTGTCGCTCATGTCTCAACTCCTTTCGTCATCGATTGACATCGTGTCCTCCCGCGCCAACCTGTCGAAGTGTTGCGCGTTCGCACTCGCTCAGCGGATCTGCCTCCAAGCATTGCCGGACCATCGACATCTTCCCGTCAATCGCCGTCTCTCCCAACAACTCACTCTGTATTAGGTGCGTCGCTAACTCGTGCCAATCGTCCGGCCTCTGTTGGATGGCGCCAGCAATTGCGCGTTCAACCACTGCAAGAAGTACTTCTCGTGGTTGCCATTGACGCGGTGAGAGTATCGCGACCAATGTGTCAACGAAAAGCTCCTGCCAGCATTGCATCTCAATGCGATGGATTTGTTCAGGCGTCAGCATCAAGCATCTCCCAACTGGTAGTGCAGAACGCGCGGTACGTTGGCGGTCTCCCGGCTGTAGTGCATGATCTCTGCGCCCTCCCCTGCCTCAAGCCAGAGAGCCTGGGCAGGGCCGAAGAAGGCGGACATCTGTGCATCGTCGAACGTCGGCAGCGTGTGCCGCAGCACCCTGGGGTCGTAGTAGCGGAAGAACATGAATTGCCCCATCGGACCCTGTACCTTGAGAAATGGCCGGAAGTGCTGCCGCAGATCCAGGAACGTTACCGCTTCCGGCACGTAGCCGTAGATGCCCCAATGATCCTTCCACCCACGCGACAGCGCCTCGCGCAGCAGCGGCGCACTGGATTCGAGCTCCACCAAATAAGGCATCACCGCAGCCAGCTCGGGGTCCAGATCACCCGGAAACAGGCACTCGTGCGGTAGCCCCGAACTCGCAAGGCGAGCCGGTAGATCGTCGACGATGGCGCCATCGAGAATCGCAAAGACGCGTCGTGCATCTCCCTGAAACAGAGTCCGTATGAAGGCATCGACAGACGGGATACGTGACACGCGTGGGCTCTTGTTCTTGATGGGTTCGGACTGCTGGCAACGGCACGGTACGACAGCTACGACATCTTTACGAAGGGCGAGCCACGCGCGGCAGCTTCCTTCATGCGCTTGGCCATCGCACGCTGCTCGGATGAGCTCTCGCCGCCCTTGCCATCACGTGCCTGCATGGGCAGTTTCGCTGCCGCGGGCGATTGAGCACTGCCTGCCGAACCACCACTGTTGATCTTGACCATCGGGCCGTCGATGGTTACGCCTGCAGGCCCGAGAACGATGGTGCTAGCGCCGGCCTTCAGCGAAATCTGCTGCCCGGCTTCGATGACGATCGTGGTGCCCGCCTTCAGCGACACGGTCGTACCTGCAGAGGCAGCGAGGCCAGCGCCGAGTTTGACGTTGGCGTCCTGTTTGACGGACATGGCCAGCATGCCGCCCACGGTGAGGTGGTAGTCGGCCTTGGTCTGCTCGAAGCGGTCCTTCTCCACCAGTTCATGCTGCTCGCCCTGCACCAGCAGCTTCTGGTCGTGCTTGACGCGCAACTCGTGATCGCGCTCGGCGTGCAGGTAGACCAGCTCGGAGCCCTTGCGGTCGTCCAGCCGCAACTCGTTGAACCCGCCGCCGCCCTTGCTGGAGTTGGTTTTGACACCCGTCACCGTGGCATCAGCGGGTAGGTCGTAGGGCGTGCGCTGCGCGGCGTTGTAGACGCCCGCCACCACCACCGGGCGATCCGGATCACCGTACAGGAAGTCGATCAACACCTCCTGGCCGATGCGGGGAGTGGCCAGAAATCCCCAACCCTTGCCAGCCACCGACTGCGCCACGCGCATCCAGTATGAACTGCGTTCGTTGGACGTGCCGCGCCGGTCCCAGTGGAACTGCACACGTACCCGGCCGTACTTGTCGGTGTGGATCTCCTCGCCACTCGGGCCGACCACCACACCCGACTGCAAGCCGCGGATGTTCGGGCGTGGCGTCTGACGCAATGGCCGGAACGGCACGGCCTTGGGCAGGCATTCGAAGGTGTTCTCGTAGCTGTCCTGGGTCTCGTCGTCCAGGTTGTTCATCGCGTGGTGGCGGACACGGCAAATCAGGAACTCGTCGTTGTACGCGCGCACCGGGTGAGCCTGCAGCTTGAACACGGCGCCTGGCGCAAAACCGCGGCAATTGCCACTGCCGGACATGCGCTCGAAGTGCGCCTCCTCGCTTTCCATCCTGACTCGGGCCGCGTCTTCGCCTGCCGAGCGGTCGCCAAACCCGCCCGGGAAGTTGAAATGCTCCAGCTTGTCGTTGGGGCCGGCCTTGGCGACGGTAGCCGTCACCACGCTCATGTCGCTGTCGGGCTTCTCAAAGTTGTAGTCGTCCAGGGCCCATCGGCCGGCACGCATGGCCTGCCGGTGCACCCAGGCAGAGACTGTGTCGGCGTCGTCCGTGGCGCCGCCAATCCTTTGGTACTTCACAGACGAGGGGGTGGTCGGTGGGTGCACCGTCGACGTATCACCGATCACCAGCGTGTGCTTGCCGCGCTTGTGCTCAAAGAAATAGTGAAGGCCCGACTGTTCGAGCAGTCGGCTCACGAACGCGAACGACGACTCCTCGTACTGCACGCAGTATTCGTGCGGCTTGGGCGTGCCCGACAGCCGCATCTCGTAATCCGAGAAGCCCAGATCACCAAAGATCGCATTCAAGATGTCGGGCGTAGACTTGTTTTGAAAGATGCGCGAATCGGTGTTCTGCGTCAGGAACCACAGCCACGGCACGAGTTCGGCGCGGTAGCGATAGCCGGCATCGACAGACGACTCGCGCTCGAAGCGTCGTACGTAGCCCGACCAGAACCTTGCCTTGCCGTTACTCAGTGTGATCTCGAGCGTAGCCTCCTTTCCCAGCAGATCCTTGTGGAAGATGTTGTCGCGCTCGGAGATCAGATCGACCTCGACGCTGTACAGATCAGACAGCGCTTCCTCTGCCACCATGCGCTGCGGGAAAAGGCGATCACCCACTGGGGAGTGGAACTTCAGCAGGCGGTTGTCTTGCTTCAGAAACATATTCTAATGAATCGCGGTGTGGTTTGAATTGGAGGACCCAACCAACTCAATCACCGGCTTCGTAGCTGCGGATACATATTCTCAATTAAGCACTGATTGGTTCCACGGTAGACGCGGATCGCCTTGCGTCGATTTGCCTGAAACTGGGGGCTGGGGTGATAGAAAACGACGAGGGCAAGGCCACTACTACCGACTGGCACATGCTGGACCCAGATTGTTCCGCCGTAGTTTCGTACAAACTTCCAAGAGTTCTCATCCGACCAGTTTCCAACGATTTGCTGCCCCAATAGCTGAATCTTTTGGTCCTTGTACTCGGCGCGCACCTTGTCGAGACCTGTCGCGCGCATCGCCATTACTTCGTGATTGACGAGTCCCCAAAAAGCGGCCAACGTCGCTCCCGCCCAACCTGGCAATCCAAGCAAACGCAAACCGAATCCCAGGACAGTTGACTTTGCTAGGCTGTCAACCTGTTCCTTAACGTAGGCGTCTCGTTTTTGCGAGAGGGCTATATCTTCCTCAGTATCCGTAGACATGAACTTAACTCCTTCGCGATCCGGCAAACAACTCTAAAGCACACTCCACTGTCGGTGGCTAAACGGGCGTCATTGTGTAGACCCTTTAGTCATACAATCTCGTAGTGCAGGGATCGATGGACATCGACCAGCACACGAATCGAATCCAAAGCCTCTCCGTCAGCCATCCGTTGCAGCAAGACTCCACTGAGTTCCGGCAACAGCCCTGCGGCAAGAATGTTGTCGATGTTCCTAGCCCCACTGGCCAACTCATTGCACCGCGCTTTTATCTCATCGACCAGATCGTCCGCATAAACAAACCGCGCGCTGTGGTTCGCCTCGAACCGCTTGCGAATCTTCTCGAGTTTGAGTCGAACTATCTTCTTCAGGTCGTCGTCGCGCAGCGGGTAATATGGGATCACAGCCAACCGTCCGAGGAAAGCAGGCTTGAAGATGTTCTCCAATTCCGGGCGGATGATCTCGTTGAGTGACTCGACGCTCGGCAGTTCGTCGGCCTCAGAGCACACGCGCATCATCGTGTCAGTGGCGGCGTTTGAGGTTAGCAGGATGATCGTGTTCTTGAAGTCGATCTCCCGCCCCTCGCCGTCTTCCAAAACGCCCTTGTCGAACACCTGGAAGAAGAGCTCCAACACATCGGGGTGCGCCTTTTCCACCTCGTCGAGCAGCAGCACGCTGTAGGGCCGGCGCCTGATGGCTTCCGTTAACACCCCACCCTCGCCGTACCCCACATAGCCCGGTGGCGAGCCCTTGAGGCTGGAGACGGTGTGCGCCTCCTGGTACTCGGACATGTTGATGGTGATGATGTTGCGCTCGCCGCCATACAACGCATCCGCCAAGGCCAATCCCGTCTCGGTCTTGCCGACGCCGCTGGTGCCCACCAGCAGGAACACGCCCTTGGGCTTAGACGGGTCCTCCAGGTTGGCGCGCGCCGTGCGGATGCGCTGGGCAATGGCTTCCAGCGCATGCGGCTGGCCGATCACCCGCTGCTCCAGCCGATCCTTGAGCGAAAGCACGGCGCGGATTTCGTCGCCGACCATCTTGCCAACGGGCACACCCGTCCAGGCGGCGATGACCTGTGCCACTGTGTTGCCGTCGACGAAGGCCTGCACGAGCGGCGCGTTGTTCTGAACCTCCCGCAATTGCGCCTTTAGTGCGGAGAGCCCGGCAACGGCTTCTGCCTTCTTGTGCTCGTCAGCCACTGCGTCCACCGCGCGGTCTGCCTCGATGATCTGGTCGACGAGTGCCCTCTCCTTCTCCCAGCGTGCCGTCAAGTCCGCAAGGGTAGTCCGTGCCCCGGCGAGTTCAGCCGTGAGCCGTATGATTTGCTCGGCGTGGTCGGCACCCTTTTCCTGCTCCCTTTGCAGCGAGCCAATCGCGGACTCCAGCCCGTCGATCTGTCGCGTCGTGTCTTCCACCGACGCCGGGGTCGATGTCTGCCCAATCCTGATGCGCGCGCAGGCAGTGTCCAGCACGCTGACCGCTTTGTCCGGCAGTTGGCGGGCGGGGATGTAGCGGTGGCTCAGGTACACGGCCTGCTCGACCGCCTCCTGGAGGATGCTGATTTGGTGGTGCTTCTCCATCGCCGTGACGACGCCGCGGAGCATCAAACGCGCCCGCGCTTCGTCGGGCTCGTCGACCTTGACCACCTGGAAGCGGCGCGCCAGTGCAGCGTCCTTCTCGAAGTACTTCTTGTACTCCGACCACGTCGTGGCTGCGATGGTGCGCATCTCGCCACGCGCCAGCGCTGGCTTGAGAAGGTTGGCGGCGTCGTTCTGGCCGGCGGCGCCGCCCGCGCCGATGAGGGTGTGCGCCTCGTCGATGAAGACGATCATGGGCTTCGGGCTTGACTTCACCTCGTCGATCACGCCCCGAAGGCGGTTCTCGAACTCGCCCTTCACGCTCGCACCCGCCTGCAAGAGGCCCAGATCCAGCGAGACGAGCTCGACGTCGCGCAGGGCAGGTGGCACATCGCCAGCGGCAATCCGCAATGCGAGGCCCTCGACAACTGCCGTCTTGCCCACGCCAGGCTCGCCGGTAAGGATGGGGTTGTTCTGCCGGCGGCGCGTGAGTATGTCGACCATCTGCCGGATCTCGGGATCTCGGCCCAACACCAGATCGAGCTGGCCCTCGCGGGCTCGCGTGGTGAGATTGACGGTGTACTGTTCCAGGATGCTGCCGCCGCGGCCCGTTTTCTTGGCGGCAGGCGACGCAGCCGTGTCGGCGCTCTGCTTGGCCGCCTGCTGCGACTCGGCGCTCGATGCAGTGGCCGCATCCAGGTCGGATCGCAGCTTCTCGACCGACACACCTTCGAACTCGGGCACCATGGCCAACGCCAGGCGTGACAGTTGCGGATCGTCCAGCAGCGCAAGCAGGATGTGACCCGTACGAATGCGGTTGCTGTCGAAGGCAATCGAAGCCTCGAGCCAGGCACGCTCGAGCAGCCGCGGTATCCAGGTCGAGAACGTGGGCCGGCGCGCGCTGCCGGACTCGAGATCGTCCAAGCCCTTGGCTAGACGGCGTTCGACGCGAGATCGATCGATCGCCAGATGCTTCAGCAGTGCCGACCAATCCGTGTTCTCAGCCTCGACGAGTGTCATCAGGAAGTGCTCGATGTCGATCTCAGCATGAGATCGCCCCTGGCATAGCTCGACTGCCTGCTCCAATGCGACGCGGGCCACCGGCGTCATGCGCGCGACGAGCGCCTTAAGGTTGGATGCCATCATTGCTCCCATTGCGTTCTGTGCGCCAGAGAAATCTCAGGTCGTCCGGATCTTCGTCCAGCGGCTTCAGCGCAAGCCAGGCGTTCAGGCCGAGTTGGCGACCCTGCGGCCCCAACACAAACGCGCCCGGGCCAGCGGCGTCATGCACGCCCTGCCGATCACGGACTAGCCGACATTCGATGTCCAGGTTGCCACCAAACAGCAGGCGCGCCAGCGTCTGCAACTGCTGGTGGGCTGGACGGCCCGGCAGGAAGGCTTCGTAGGCATCGGGTGCCAATGGGCCCACACGAATGCCAACACCAGCACTGCGCGAATGCACAGCGGTACCGAGCACGAACTCGCCGCAAAGCCCGTGGTTGCTCTTGCCGAGCCGGGTTTGGTACCGTGCTTCGATTGGTTCCCAGGAGGCCAGACACGGCTCCACTGTTACCTGCGCTCCAACCCATTGTCCGAGCACTTGCCCTGCAGCCAGACAGCTCACCGGTTGCCGACTCAGCAACCCGGCAAAGTGCGCGAGGGTCGTCGTGGCGAAGTCGCTGTCCGGCAACATCTGCGGGTCGACCCCCGCCAGCGCCAACAGGTAGAAGGCCAGTTCGTCGTCGGAGCCCTGCTCGGGACCGAGGCACAGATGGCTCTTGCGCCAGGCCTCCCAGAACAGGGCCACAGCGCGGTCGTTGAAAAGGTCGAGAAACCCTCGCGTGCCCTCTTGCACTTCCGGCTCAGCACTCGCCAGTGCCACCGAGTACGACACCGGCAATACGCCCTGCGGCCCGGTGAGCCCCATGAAGTTGACTACGACGTCATAGGCCGGTTGGCTGCCGTCGTGAACGACGGCGATATCGGCCAACTCGGAAGGCGGAAAACTCAATGAGACCTGGGCGCGAAAATGAATGTCCTGCGGGGCACTTGCATCGTCTGCCCTAGATGGATCGTTGCGGATCGACTGTTTGAGTACGCGTATCGCCTGGAAGAATCCGAACTCGTGCGAATGCGACAACAGCCTGTCCAACAGATCCTTCCGTGACCGGCCGGTCGCGCCGCGGGCCTGCAGCATGTCCATTGCGGGGGAGTCTGTGGTCATGGTCGATCTACACGAGGGTTCGCTCGCCAGCACGAGCCTCGAACCGGCGCGTCACGCGCTGTGAGCGCGCATCGGACACCGCAAACTCGACGTAGGTGTTTGCGGCGGCATGCAGCGCCAGGAAACGGTGCAAAACGGTCGAGAAAAGGTACGTGCCCCGGCCTTGGAACGCATCCTCGTTGAGTTGGACCTCGACGCGCGTGCCGCGCACAAACGCGCTGCGTTGCGGCGGACCGACCCGGACCGAACACGGCTCGGATTCGACGGCCACAATCCCGTCGATCATCGACTGCGCAGAGTCGGACTCGCCGGTGTTGTAGAGCCGGAGGACTTGACGAAGTGCCGGTGCCGTGGCAAGGGCGGTGTGGTTGAGGTTGAGCGCCGTGATCATCTGCCACAACTGTCGGCCGTCATTGGACGGCGCAGCGTTGTGCGTTGGCCCAACAACAAATCGAATCGCGCTGACGAAGACGCCGCCTTCCGCGAGCTTCAGGTCGCCCCGTCCGCTTATGTCGGCCCGGATGTAGCTTGGCAGGTCGCGATTGGTGCACCACATGTCGATACTCAACGTCTCCTTTGCCAATGACGCAGGCATCAAATCGCGATCGATCAATCTCAAGAACAGCGTCGTGGCGCCCTGCTCGGACGCAAGGTCCGGGCGCCTGTTGGTCGCCCAGTACACCTGGTCGCGCGCGTCGCGACCTGCACGCAGAGAGAACAGGGGCAGGTACTCGCGGGTCTTGTGTACGTCGGATCGCGCCTCCTCACGAATGCCCACCACGCTCTTGATGGCATACGGTTCGAGCCAGCGGCTTTCAGTGCGACGATCCGGATGAATGGCGTACTCAAACTGCTGCCCACCGATGCGAAGCCCGTCGACATGCCGCTCAAAAACATTGACCACGGGCGTGCAGCCAGTCAGCAGCGAGGACGCAGACACACTGGCTGCAAAGCGCCGGATGGACTCCTGAGTACCTTCCAACTGCAGCCCGACCACCAGCTCGAATGATCGAGCACTCTCGTCGAGCATGGGAATGCCGGTGACGTCAACAAAGAGAAACTTTTCTGGCAGAGCAAAGTAGTCCAGCAAGGTCTGATGGCCCAGCGAGACCCGCGCGTCCACCGGCACCAACGATTCGTCAGCGTCGAAACCCACGGGAACGATGCAATTGGGACTTCGCTCGACGACGCGCTGGCCGATGCCGGCGACGTGCCAGCGCACACTCGTGACTGCCGAGCAAAGCAACTCGTGCAGCCTGTATCTCGACTCGCCAGCAACATGAAGCCGCATCCGCTTGAGCGGCAGCGTTTGCGGCGCAACGCCGTCTATCAAAGCGAAGCGCATCCGCAGCACGGCCGTTGTCGAGGCTCCCAAGCCGCTGATGGAGCTTTCAGTGGCAGGTTCGCAACTGACATCCTTAACGACGACAGGCCATAGATCAACCGGGTACACGGTGCGGAACTCGCACACTTGGTCATCGATACGCTGCGTTGTAAGGAGGTGGGCTCCGCGTTCGATGGTCTGGCCTGTCGTGAGCCCAGCCTTGGGGTCCAGTTCAAAACACGCAATGCCCAGAGAGGGCATTGGCCGAAGAAAGTTTGGGTAGAGGCACCCAAGCAGGGTCTGCGTGAACTCGGGGAAGTCATCCTCGATGCGCTTGCGCGTTCTCGCGGCAATAAACGCAAACGACTCGAGCAGGCGCTCGATGTGAGGGTCGTCGCAAACATCGTCACGAAACCCCAGCCGCGCAGCCAGGTGCGGCTGCTGGCGCGCGAACGCCTTGCCCCGTTGCCGCAGAAAGGTGAGTTCCTCCTCGTAGAACGGCAACAAGCTGGCCAGCAAGCGGTCGGGCTGCGCGCGGTCGTCGTCGTCGGCGTGCGACATGTGGTCCTAGCCCTTCGAACTGATGCGGTGCTGCAGGTCGGTGGACTGCACTTCGGCATCGAACTCGACGTCGAGAGTGCGGTCGGGCGGCAAGCGCAGATCAGCTGCGATTCGCAGGTGCATCGAATGCGAGCCAAGCGGCGCAGCCTTGCCGCCAGGGCCGGCTGCCCAACGAGGGTCGATATCGAGTTCGACTCGCACATTGGTCATACGCCGATCGAACTCCTCGATAACCGTTTCGTACCAGGTCTGAAGCGCCACGATTCGCTCGCGGTTGGCCAGGTCACCTACTGGGAGACCAGGGTGACCGAAGCAGACGACCGACTGGGCCGCCTGCGGATATCCCATGTCTCTTACGGTTTCACCGGTCGCGCAGGAGGTGTTCAGCAGCATCTCCAGGTCGCGCGCAACGGACCGTCGGTAGGTGTCCACGTCATAGCGGCTGGACACGCGCAAATCCCCATAAGGATCAAAAAGCCTGTCCCACAGACTTGGGACGTACTCCTGCGCGCCGGCCATGTTGGATCTACCCTAAGAAACAGTCGAGAATGTCGGGACACCGAGGTCACGACTGCTACTTGGCCATCTTGTTGGCCAGACGATCCCAGCCAAAGTCAACCGTGCCAGAACCCGAGGCACCCTTGCGCTTCTGCACGGAGTAAACCATCTTGATCTTGGCGTAGTTGAGCGCGATTGACTCGATGGGGTACTCCTCGGACTGCTTGGCGTCGCCGCCGCGGCCGACGGATGTGACCATCACGTCCTCCAGCGTGTACTCCATGTACTTGCTCTTCTCACCACCCGAGCGGCAGATCTCCATGGTCACCTTGTCGAAATGCTTGCCGGTGCACACGGCTTCAAACAGCTTTGGGCTTGCGCGATCGAGGAAATGCGTGAAGTGGAAGTCTTGCAGGTTCGGGCGCCCTGCCGATGCTCCCCCTGGCGCCATGTTGACCGAGGACATCGAGACACCGATGCCGTAGTTCAACACGGTGATCCAGTCCTTGTGTTTGTCGTCCGGACTCTCGCCATCGATTCCTTCGAACTTGATGTAGGCGTCAAAAGACATTTGCAATTCCTCCGGTGTGGTTGAAGAGGCTGGTTAGGGCTTGGTAGCCGGGGTTTCTGCGACGAGGCTGAGGTCTGCTGTCAACTCGTCCAACTGATAGTGGGGCCTGAGAAAAACTTTCGCTTGATACGCGCCAGGGCGCCCGGGAACCTCGGTCACGATGACCTCGGTCTTGCGGAAGGGCTTCTCCGCCTTTCGCTCGTGCGGGGCGCTGTCGTCGAGAAGCGTGTAGTTGGCGAGCCAGTCGGTCAGCCGATCGGCAACCTGCTTGGCCGAGGCGAACTGGCCGATTGACTGCCGCATCGTCACCCCCATCAGGTGCGCCACCCGCGACATGGCGAGGGTGTACTGCAGCTGAGCCGACAAGTAGGCATTCGCGTTGGCGTCGTCTTTCGTGTACTTCGGCGGTTTGAACACGGACTGCGTCGAGAAGAACGCTGCAAAGTCGCTGCCCTTTGAAAAGATGAGAGGGATGAACCCAAGTTTGCTCAATTCAACGTCGCGCGAGTCATTGATTGGAATCTCGGTGGGGCACTTCTGCACCGTGTCGCCCTTGTCCGTCTTGAACACGTGGGACGGCAAGTTCTCCACCTTGCCGCCACCCTTTGGGCCACGGATCGCCGCGCACCATCCGTGCTGCGCGAAGGCGTCCGTGATGCGGCCTGCCATCGAGTACGCACTGTTGACCCACAGGTAGCGGCTGTGATCTTTGCCCGTCACCGCCTCGGTAAAGCGAAACGATTGAGCGCCAAGGCTATCCTGGTCATACGGAAGCCGCCCAAGAACTCGGGGCAAGGTCAAGCCGACATAGCGTGCGTCGTCACTCTGCCGGAAACTGCGCCACGTCGCGAATTGCTCGCTTTCCTGCAAAACCGTTAGATCTGGCGGATCGAGAAGCTCTGTATAGGACTTGAGTCCGACCAGCGTAGGCGCCGCCGCCGAGATAAAGGGTGCATGGGCGATTGAAGCCACCGATGCAATGCCTTTCAGCAAAGACATGTCGTTGGCAGTCCTGCCGAATTCGTAGTCGCCCACGATCAAGCCATAGGGCTCTGCGCCGAACTGACCGATGCCGTCGTTGACGACCTTCTTGTACAACGCCGTCTGATTGAGATAGCCCGCGTTGTCAGCGAAGTCGGCTTGAAGTTCCTGCTTGGTGCAAGTGAGAACCTTGATCTTGAGAGACTCGCCAACCTCGGATCCCGTGACAAGTTGATGGAGCCCTCTCCAACGTCCTTCTAGTTCCTGGAACTCTGGCGCATGCAGAACCTCGGACAACTGGGCAGACAACTGCTCATCCAGGTCCGCAATCAGCCGGTCAATCTCATGGATCGCGGTGCCGTCGATCTTGTTGCCCAATCGATCGACAAACTCGTCGATCAACTCCGCGACGCCCGAGCGCTCCTTCGAGTCAGTTGCCCCGTAAGCATCGAGCAGCCTATCGAGCACGTTGTCCTGCTCCAGCTCTTTGGCCGGCGCAGGTGAGGAAGATTTGTCTTGCGGTTGATTCATGATCGCCCCCCTACTTCTGACCAGACTCGAGTTCGCGCTTGAGCTGTTGGATGCCCCTTTCATCCTTCAGCACCTCCTGCAGGAGCTTTCGCCAGTCGCTGTTACCCGACAAGCGGCTGCGCAGCTCTTTCAGTCTCGCGCGAGCCTTGTGCAACTCGTTGAGCTCGGGAACTTTTGTCACCACCTCGTCAGGAGTAAGGTCACTGAACCTCTCGAACGTCAACTTCACCTTAAGCTTGGAGCCGTCGTCTTGCAGTCGGTTGGGCACCTCGGCCTCGATCGCGGGCTGCATCCCTCTCATCACATCGTCAAACGTATCTGGCCTGACGTTGACGAACGCGCGATCGGCCACGCTGTCCGACATGGTGCTGGCATTGCCACGGAAGTTTCCCACGACACCGACGACGAAGGGGACTTCCTCCTCGGTGTATGCGTCACCTTCATAGACACGACTCACTAGATTCACTCGGCCCGGTCTGTTGCGAAGGTTCTTGGCTTGCGACGAATCACTTGACGCCATGTTGATCTCCTAGTTGATGGCACGAAACTTGTGGCTTGCCGCACTGACTTGAAACATCGTTGTTCCCAGAAGTGAGGCAATGCTAGGTGTCAACCCAGCCGCGGTACATATGCTGTTGGTGCAGTCTTTCGATATCGCTAACGCCATATATGGCTACTCCTCGCTCGGCACCGCAGGTGCGGGGATGCCTAGCCGCTCACGCAGGCGACTGAGCACATCTGCGTCTGGAATGACCTCGGCAAGCCACTGCTCGAGAGGTTGATTCGCCCACCGAATCGCCTGCTCTACGAGCGGGGCAACCGGGCTGTGTGGTTCGATACGACGAAACAAGAGCGCAACCTCGCGCAACTGATGAATTGCCGTCTCTCGGTCGAAGGTCGCATTGCTCATGTTGGTCAGTGCCTCCGGGAGCCTGGGCGAGTCGGATGGCCGACCCGTCGGGGCGGCTGCCAGCATTGAGGACGAAGGCGCCCGACCATCACCACGAGCGCTACCGGGGCCATCGGCAGCGGTGGCTGCGCGCAACGCGAAAATCGGTGCGAGCGCCTCTTTGCATTTGGTAAGAGCAAGCGGGTGGTCCTGCAATACCCAGCAATCGACAGCCGTGCGTTGCAGTTCATCAATGCGCAAGCTCAGAAGGGTTGACGTTGCTCCGTCGCCGCCTACGACCGCCGCACCTGCCGTGCGGATAAGCGCCTCAACACATTCGCCCAACTTCTTGTCTAGGTTCGCCAGGGCCAACAGGCGTGGCCGAACGTCGCCCGTTCGCGTCCTTGGATGAAGATCGGCCCCGAAAGTCTTGACCAATCCCGCCGCCAACTCTGCGACCCAGGCAAGCCCACTGAGTCCATCGAGCTCCGCTTCGATCCGCGCGAGAACGTTCAGTAGCCTTAAGTCCTTCGACTCCTCCTTGAGCATCCCCACTGCCAGCGCCTGGGCCTTCCTCCAATCGGCCTGCTTGCGGTCGGCGCGCGTCCAGACCCGATCGTCGCGTGAGGGGTCGTCCGCCCGCAGGGCTTCCTCGACATGGAGAAACGTCTCGGACTCTGTATACGTGACTCCGCACCCGTCCGCATGTTTCGTGACGGGTTTGAGCAGTGAGTGCACTTCGATCATCTGTACGCGCCTGTACCTTAAAGACTCAGAATCTGCGTGGGAATCTGATCTGCTGCCCTGCTTGATGACAAGTAGGCTGCGAAATCAGCTGTCGGTGACACAGACAGATGGATTCGAACGGTCTCCGCATCCAAGAGCTTGAGGCGGCCGTCCAGCGTCTGCCATTGCTCGGGCGTGTAGAACCGCCGGAAATCACTCACTGCAAACGTATGGCTGCCATCCTTGAACTCTTGAACGAGGGCCTGAAAGCCCTCCTTCCCGGCGTAAACACGTGTAAGCCGAGCAGGGTCACCAGGTTGAGTTGAACTCCGATCCCGATCTGGAAGAGAAACCCTCAGTCTTGCCTCGGGGCACAGGGCGGCCGACCATTGCACCAACACGCGCGCCTCGGACGCAGTCTCTGCGTTTGATCGAACACTCCACTGCCGGTCTCGGCAATCGATCTCCAGCGTCGAACCCCCAGCCCCCTCGGGCAACGAGCCCACGGAACTCGGATGCATGAACTGGAACGCCCCTACGCTGACCGCCTGATCGCCTGCGGCCAGCGAGCTCGAACTGACCTGCGAGATCAACGCCTGGAAAGCGCTCGACAACGGCAACGACACGCCGGCAAGGGCTACAGGCTGCCCATCTGTCTCAGATACGAATGGCTTGAGATACTCGGCGCGGAACGAGGCGAGTCGGCCCTGCGGCCCACCCAATCTGGCCCCACGTTCCTCAGGCTGCAAGTTGCTCAAAGGAAGCACGACTGAGTCTGACCAACGTCGCTGGATGAATTCCGCAGCACGGGTGACGGTCACGTGAAGGAGGAGTTGCACAGGACCACGGACAATCGACCATGCCTCAATGTCCTGCGCAGTCATCATCGGGGCAGATGACTCCGGCGCATTGCTCGTGGCGGCCAGGGCCTCTACCCAGTCACGCGCGATCGGAATGGTTGCCTGACCTTTCGTCCGGAAGAGTTCTGAGGCCACTTCATAGGCTTCCGCGTAACCCTTGTCACCCTTCAATCTAAGGATGGCCCCATGAACTCTTGTCTTGACCTGCGCAGACACGCCGTCACGCGACTCGTGCAGTGCCACCAGCCACAAAGGGGCGGGCGCAGATTTATACAGGCTTGCGCTGGAGGCCAACCTCACCTGGCTCCACACCGTGCTTGGAGCGCGCATTGGGGCGTTGCGCACTTGTTCGATGGCAGCGATGGCACGCGTGCGCCAGGGTAGAACGACGGGCAAGTCATATAAGTGTAGGCTGATGACGCGGTCAAGCTTGTCGTACGGTTGCTGCTCAATGGCAGACTGCAACATGCCGTCCGACGAGCCCCGCCAGTAGCGCACACCGTCACGCTGAAAGCGTCCCAGGAAACGCGCCCACGCGTCGAAGTAATCCCTGCGATATTCGGCAAAGAACTTGTCCGCCAACACTCGTTCGCCATCGCCCAAGGCCGAGGCCTGGCCGTGCAGCGCTCGCACAGCATGCAGCCATACAGGTGCGGTGTAAGTCACCGCAATGGACGATTGATCGCCCTGCTCGGCGGCGCTCGAGCCTGCAGCCGGGCTTGACCAGAAATCGCCAAGCGCATAAGCCGGCTGCAAGCTCTCGCCCCATCGGCGTAGGTCCGCCGCCGTGGGCAGGCCGCGTCGCACCATCTGAGCGAGCAAGCTACGCAAGCGGTTTGCCTCCGCCTCATGCGCTGCGGGATTGAGCCAGCGCGCCTGGCCCGCCAGTGCAAACACGAGGTCGTCGTCGGACGCGACCGTGTGGCGCGCGTCAACGCCGACGCTCCGCAATGCCTTGCCAATGCCCAGCTTCAAGCTGGCAAGGATCTGATCTTCGCAATCGGCGGAGGCCACGCGACACATGTCCAACAACAACAGTCGCTGAGACACCGCGAAGACCGACTGCACGTCCGTTTTTCCAGTGGCCAGCAGGTGTTCAACATGTCGGTCGTGGGGTGCCAGCACACCCAGAGACACCGATGCGGCAAGACGTTCAACTAGGTGCTCGTGGCCCCGCGCGAGCACGAACTTCAGTGAGGCGCCAAGTCGGGTGTCCATCGATTCGACCTTGGCGAGAGCGCGTCCGCACTGAACGCCCCACGCAAGAGTGACTTGGCCCGCGGCTGCCTCCGCACAGGCTCCTGCAACGGCGGACTCAACCTGTCGGTTCGCCTGCACCAACTCGGCTGCTGCGTGACCAACGCCAAGTGACGCCGCCACCACCACAAGCAGTCCGGTAGAAGCCCCCAGCATGGTGCGCTGAAGGCTACCGCGACCCCGCCTCGCAGCCGGCTGGTCCGCCGGCAGCAGACGCTCCATCAGCGTCTCGATGAATGCGACGCGCTCACCCGTGGCGACGAAGTAGACCCCCCCGATTCTTGGCACGTATTGGCCTGGCGCAGGCGCAACCAGTGCTCTGGCCACCGACATCAGCCCCGCCTCGCACCGCGCCATGGCGTTGCCGAACGCATATACGCCTGCGCGAGACGGTAGCGGCAGCGCGGTCTCCAGGAGAGCGGCCACGGCGGCGCGCGTCTGCGTTGCCACACTCCGCACCGCGTCAGCAACTTCTGGGAGGCCTGCCCTGAGAGTGCCCTCGTCGTTCAAGGTGAACCGCTGACCCAACGGTCCCGCACGCCAATGATCGGGAATCGCGTCGAGAAACGAGCCTGCACCGTCAGCGCCCTCAACGCCGGGAATCACAAGGTAGACCGGTAGATCCGCGTCGAGGTGCCGCGTTGCCTCGTCCACCAGCCTGCGCAGGCGGATGCCCGCTTCAGCAGCTTGCGACTCAGAGGCCGAAACGATGGCCCACGGCAGTACCAACACGATCCCATTGAGGGGCATCAGCGGTCGATGCTCTCGCAACAAAAACAATGCGCGATGCCAAAGTCGGCGTGGTGTCAGCGCCTCGGGCCCACAAACAGCATCTGCCTTCATCTCCACGAGCACCGTGCGCCGTGCCGACCACCATTGCCACCATGTCTGAGGTTGCGTCTTCAGGGATGGAGGGGCCTGGGTCTGCGCCGCCTTTCCGACGGCCCGCAGGAAGGCGTCATTCGCCGAGGCGTCGGGGCCAACAACCAGCAACCATGGCACGCGATACAAGTCAGACGTAGGCGTCGAGCCGAGCTGCACACAAGCGCTCTCGATTGACCCTCCAAGCCGCTCCGAAGGGACGGCCTCCAGCGTTGGATCTGCCGCTCCAAGCTCCCCGGGGAGCGCAGCGCGGGCGCGCCCGCGGCCGGCTCTGGCGGCCCCGCGCATGAACCACCAAACCGCGACGCCGATCAGGGCTGCTGCAGCCAACAGGCGCCACAAGACGTCCGAGACCGCTCCCAACGAGAACCGGACCAACTCGATAAACAACCATGCCAGCACGACCGCGACGATCACGGCAAAGATGAGCCGCCAGCGCGGCCCCGACGGGTCAAACAACGTCTTCAGCTTTGAGCGCAGACCGAGGGTCACGTCATGCCCGCCTATTGCTGCGAGTCCTGGGTCCGGATGCGGACCAGGGTTGCCGAGAACTTGTCGCCAGAGGGCTGCTGCGCCACCGCCTGCCTCAACTGACCCAGGTAGTCCGGGACGCGCTGCGATTCGCTCAAGCGAGAAGCAAACAGGGGCTGTGACGATGCCATGACAACCACGAGCTCCTCACCGAAGGGCGGCTGGATCCTCCAGTCTTTTGCAGTTCCGGTGTCGACACGCGTACCCGCGCGAACCGCGGCGTAGGTCCTCGGGTCCCACTTGCCCGGGTACAGGTGCGTCACCGTTCCATCCAGCGAGTAGTAGTCCACCTGCAAATGGCCATCGAACGCGGGTTGCACGATTTCCAAGCGCATCGGGTCACCATTGACCAACGGCTCCGGCGTGCGTCCCGCCGGCAAGAGAAAGCGCACGGCCGGACGATCTTCTGAGCCGGTGCGGGAGCGGGAAAACTCGCTGATGAGTTCTTCGACGTCGCAGTAGCGGCGCGGCCGCAGCTGCACATCGGCAGCCACGCGCTTAACACCCGGGATCGCAGATAAACGGGACTTCAGACTGTCTACATCCGCAGCGGCCGAAACGGTCCCCATCAGCGCGACGCTAGCGTCGGCTCCGACGCGGAACTCCAGTTCGGCGCACCTCACGGCAGCTACGGCCTCCGCTACTTGCGGGCCAGGATCAACCGAGGCCTTGCCTGGGCCACGCAGCAACGGATACAGCGCCATCAGCCCGGGCGCGATGATTGCTATGGCTAGCGCTGGCTTGAACCACGAGCCCGCGCTTTCGGCAGGAATCCGTGGCCCAGGCAAGTCGGGCACGCCCAGGGGTTGGTTGCAGATCGGCGCGGCCAATGCCGGTGCGAGGTCCAACGGGGGTACCGGCAGGCTGGGACTCAGCTTCGCACGGAGCTTCGAGAGCGGGCCGCCGGCTTCGTTTTCAAGGAAATACCTTCCCTCAAAGCCCAACCCCAACAGCGTGTGGAAGACCTCTCGAACCTCCTTTTGCTGAGGTTCAGTCGACGCTAGCCTCGAGAAGAATTCTTCGCCTCCATTGGCCGTGCCGAACAGCTTGGCCTGCAGCGACTGCGATGCATGTTTGGGCGAGCCCGACTTCGAGGCAACCTCGTCGAACCAGCAGACCACGCCGAAAACAGCAAGTTCCACCTCGGCGGTCGGCTTGCCCGCCGCCACAGCTGCCTTGCGGCACTGCCCGAGCCGTTCCTCAAACTGGTGGGCAAGTTCGTCGATGTCGCAAGCGGCCTGCTCCTCCTCAGGCAGGCGCAGGAGACCCACCCCCACCAGAATGGCCGGATCGAGCAGCTCGATCAAGCGTGCGTCGCCCGAGCTGACCACTTGGCTCATGGCCGGCCGCCAGTCACCGGGTACAAGGTCAGCGACACAGCGGTCGATCCCAGCGGCGTGTCGACGGCGAGGATGCGAGTCTGCACAACCTTGGCCCAGACCGGCCCCTCGGCGACCACCTCGAAGACATTCAGCGTTGCAGACGCCCTCGGCAGCTCTTGCGGAAACTCAGCCGGCGTTCTGAGCGCCAAGCCAGGCGTCTTGGAGGCTGCAAGCGCCTTCATGATGTCCTTGGCTCCGATCTTTCCCAAACTCTGCAGCTTGTCCAGCAGTTCCTGGCGCGCAAAGGGCCCAGACACCAGAAGAAAGTAGCGCGTTCCAGGGGCGGCAAGCACGTCGGCGGGCACCTGCGTGACGAAGTGCGCGCCATCGTGGGTGAACCGGTATCCGGCCACGGGTCCTGCGGCCAAACGTTCCAGGGCGCGGTCCACAACATCCACGAGCGGCCGCAGGCAACCTCGCAGATCGTCCTGATCGAAGGCAGGGAATGGTCGGCAGCCCCCTTCGTCGTCGCCGGTGGCATCGAACCCCTCGGAAAGCGCGGCGAGGTCTGCCACCAGTTCACGCAGCTTCAGGTAAAGCGCCTCTGGATGCGCATTGCGGTGGTGAAGCGCATGCTCAAACCAAGGCAGCGATCGCCCCAGCGTCTGCAACAGAGTTATGCGGGCCACGTCGGCCGCAGTCACCGCTCCGCCCGCCGGCTGGACCTGTTTGCGCGCGCCCGCGAGTTGCCCGACCTTGCTGTGCAGGTGATCGTGCACACGCGCTACCAACTCAACCAACGCACTGGCGGCGCCCAGGCACAAAGCCGGCGGCAGGTAGTCCCTGACCGGCGCAAAGACCCTTGGCCTTGGACAGGTCAGCTCGCAAAACTTGATGAGTTCCGCTCCCTGCTTGACGACGGCGAACGCCGCATCGCAATCCGCAATGATCGACACCACCACCTGCACACCGACAACGTCCGAACGGGGCATCTGCGAGTCATACAGATCGGCGAGTTCCTCGCGGTTCAACCAAAAGCGGGGTGGAAGCGCACCAGAACCGGAAAACGCCAACGGCTCGGCGCCGGGGTCCTTGGGCAGGTCAGTAGCATGAGGAATTGCAAAGTAGAGGGAGACACGATCTGCGCCACTGACGGTTGCGTCGGCCATCGAACGCACGATAAAGCGCGCATTGCCCTCAGGACGCTCAGCCCCACCAACCAACAGCGTGCCGTCTCGCGCAAGCGCTTCACAGCGCAGAACCTCCACTTGGCCTCGCGCAAGGCCCGATTCGCTGAGAACCAAACTCCTAATCCCCCAGCCATGAGGATTGGAGGTCTCCCATAGGAACTGTTGTCCCTCGAGACGGGACCGGTCGACCGCTTGCAGGTGCTGGGGCGTCACGAACGTTCCCTGCCCCCAATAGACACCCCGCAAGTGGCCCACCGGCTTACCTCCCAATTTCATCTTCAAACCAGTATACGGAGAACATCTTGGTCGCCCATGCACATGAAAACACTCTCTTGCGATCGATGCTTGGCCATTTCCGAGACACGCGCCGCACCGGCTAGTGAATCGCAATCACCGTTGACTCAAGAACTGGCAACGCCGACAAAACCGGTGTCTGCTGTAGCGTCGGATCTCGAGCCATCGTTCGCAGCCGCGGCAGCAGTGCTTGAACGCTGGGCACCGCGGCATCAAAAGCCGCGCGTAGCGTTACGGGACCGCGTCCCTTGTTTTCGGGTGTTGAACGCAAGGCCTTGATCATCTCCATTGTGAACAGGCTGTGGTCCAAGTCGACGGGCGATTGCCAGGACAACTCATCGCCCTTGGCGGCAGACAGCAGCGCGACTTGTGCAGACGCACTGCGCTTGAACAGCGCGTATGGGTTTGCGGCGCCCCCCGCTGAGCCCGAGTGACAGGTATCGAGCATCAGGATTCGGCGCCCAGGCAACCGCCGTAGCAATTGGGAAAGCTCTGTGCCGCTGAGCAATGAGCTTGCATCTCCCTCCGAGAGCCGAGTGCCAGCCTTCTGTGCACGCAAGACCTTGTTCACGTCTTCGAGCTTGCTGTCCTTGGCCACAAGGTAGTACTCAGCGGCGTCAGTGATCCCATGCGATGACATGAATACGACGATGGTGTCGTCCGGTGATGCCTGCTCCAGCACCTTTAGCCCGCGTATCAAGTTGGTCTTGGTAGGCTTGCCATCGAGCGATGTTTCAGTCAGCACCACCGATTGCACGTCGGCATAGGCCTGCCCCGGGCCCTTGCTTTGGCCAGTCAAGGCCGCTGCCAAGTCTCGTGCGTCGTTGGTGGCGAAGGGAAGAGGAGCTAGCAGGGCGGCAGGCATGTTGTCGAACTGCTGAACGCCGGCGGATACGACCCATAGCTTGCCTGCGGTGGGCCGCGCAAGCGCCAAGTCCTGGGCAGGATAGGTCTCAGCAATGCCAATTGCGAACTCCGATTCGGCCTCCACACGCACTTTGCTTTCGGCGCCGACGGCAACAAGTACCGACCGAACCAGCCGTGTCCTTTCCGCTGAGGAGATGCCCCGCTCGTCGGTGCGCAAGACCGGGAGGCCATCCACGTAGATTCCAAGCTCCTGTAGCGGCCGTCCGGTGGACTCGACCGAGAAGGTCACGCGCTGACGACCAGACTTACGCACAGGTTCGATCGACTCGATCCTGACTCTGGGCACCGCCAGATCCTTCAGCACGTCCGCAATCGTCTGTATCGGACCTTTCGACGCCGCGCCTTCAAAAAGGGCCGCTCGCACCAGATCGGGCCGGTACAGCGTGCGCTCGAATTGCACGGCTTTAAGAAAATCGGGCTCGCGGTCGGGGCCGCGGTTGACGACCCATCCAAAGTGCTCGTCACCCCGAGGCGAGGACATGTAGTAACCGTCGGCGCGCCATGCCACCCACTCACCATTGAGCGGATGCATGAACAACACAAGCTTCTCTCGGCCATCACGGGCACTGAACCAGCGCAGGGTGCCGTCGCCCAGCGCCGCCACCACCCATCGACCATCTTCACTCAAATGGATGCCGTAGGCCGGGGCGGGTACAGGCGTGCTCCAAAGGGCCTGCCCAGCAGCGGTGGCCAATCGCACAGCCCAGCCGGTCCCGAGTGCCACGCGCCCTGTCGGTTCGTGGGCTGCCCAGGAATAGGTTGATTCTGAGGCTTCCAAGGGCGCCAGGACGGTGCCGATGCGCAGAGGCGTCCGGTAGCTGAAGCGGCCTAGCTCGCCCACCACCTGCACGGATCCCTCGCGCCCGGGACTGAGCAGAGGCGGGTCACCGACCACAGCCAACCGGGCCGCTTCGTGCGGCGGTGCATCCAGTGAAAAGCTTGCCATTGCCCCACCTGGGCGCAGCAGCCACTCCACCTTCCGTGCATCTGGACTTAGGCGTAGCGCGGTGCCAATGTTGCGGAAGTCACCCACCGAGGGATCGACACGGGCACGTTCGCGCCCCGCGGCGTCGATGCGAAGCAGCAGTGGCGAGTCCGTTGCCACCACCAACCCCTCGTCGGGAAGACCCAAGCTGTTGGTGTAGCTGTGCAGGCCGATGTCCCAGCGCCGCATGTTGCCCATGCCAGCCAAATCCACGCGGTACAGCGGTGTGCGCCGGGTCAGAGCATGTTCGCCATAGACGGTCAGTGTGTCGCCGCTTTTGGACCAAGAGATGCAGCACAAGCCGAGTTGCTGCGGGTCGCCATTGCGCAACACTCGCAGAGCCTGCAGCGTGGCCACATCTATCAGCACCGCCTCGGGTCGGTCGATGACCCCGAAGGCGAGGCGGCGCCCATCCGGGGAAAAGCGCACACCACCCAGTTCCGATCCGCGACAGACAGGTCCTGGGTCCGAACGCGGCGGGTAGTTGGCACGGAATCGCATGCGCTGGTCGGGGCCATAGATGCGCAGGCAACCATCCGCCGAGGTGGTGGCTAGGGAGCCGTCGGCGCTGTAATCGGCGAAGACCACATGGCCGTCGTACTCTGCGTCGCGGAACAGCAGCTTGCCGTCGTCTACGCCTACCACGCGCAGTTCACTCTCCAGGCCGATAGCTAGGCGCTGCCCGTCTGCAGAGAGGGCCAGCGACAGTACCGCACCAGGGTGGCCTCGGCTCACCACACGCAGGCGGCCCGATTCGAGGTCGACAGCATAGACCTGGGCGAGCCCAGCAGTCCAGGACAGACCGGTCCAGCCAGCGACATAAGCGGTGCGCCCGTCCGGCGCAACGGCGAGGCCGCGAGGCTGGCCCTCGTTGCCCACTTCGCCCGGCAGGTCCACGGTCCGCAGCGGTGCCAAGTCGGCCATGCGCCAGATCCGCAGGGTCTTGTCGGCGCCGATACTCACCAGCAGTCGCCCGTCTGGTGTGGCGCGCATCTGGTACACAGCCCCGCCGTGCATGTCCCCGCTCACACGCGGGCGCGGCTGGCTGCTCTGCGCTTGCACAGCGCCTGCAGCGACCAGCCCGACGACCAGCGCCGCTGCCCAGGTGCGCAGCCGCCGCATGCTCAAGGGGCCGGCTTGCAGATCTTCTCTGCCTCGCCTACCGGTTGCAGGTCCGCCGGTGCGCAGACCTTGGGGTCGCTGGACCTACCCAGCAGGTAGCGGCGGCTGAACACCCCCTGCGACGCGCCTTCACGGGCGCCGCCGCGCCCCATATCAGCCTGCGCCGCCGGCGTGGCGCCCAGCAACTGTGCCGACGTGTCCAAGTCAACGCGCCGTAGTGTGTCGCCGCCGGTACCGGGTGCCGGCTCGGGTGGGGGCGCCGACAAGGGCGGGGGCAGGCTGCCCACCGTGCCCTGGTTGGCGCGCGCCGGGTCCGTGGGCGTGTTGGGCACCACCACGACGGTGTTGTCCACCGTAAAGCCAGTGTAGGACCCCGCAGCGCCACCGCTGCCCGCGGCGCTGCCGTTGGACGCTGCCGGGGGCGCGGAGGTGGATACCGACCCGACCGTAGTGCCGTTGCCGGTCACCACGCTGCCGAAGCCACCCACCGCGGAGAATCCGGTGCCCGAGTTGTTCATGCCCTGCGTGCCGCTGGAGTTCACGTTTGACGAGCCGTTGGAGCCTTGGTAGCGCAGGTTCACGTCCACGCTGATGGGCAGCGAGGTGTTGGTGCCCAGGGCTGTCAGGCTGGAAATGTAGGTGGACCCCGTGTCGAAATACCAAGTGGTGGGCCCGAACACCAACCGGGTGCCCATGGCGCTGCCTGTTGTGCTGACGGTGGCCACCGCGCCGCCTATGAACGCCCAGCCCGTGGCACCGGACTGGGTGGACGTGGGCGGCTTGATCTGCGTGCCGCTGTTGTCGTCGACGTCACCGTTGATCAGGATGCCTTGAGTCGAATAGGGATAACCGAACGGGGTCAGCAGGTTGACGGACACCACGTTGGCCAGCGTGCCCATCGGGGCGTAGAGGCCGGTGGACTCGGAGTCGATCGGTGTGCTTCGGTCGTCAGCCGGTATGGGTGTTGACTGGTCGCCCAACCCATTGAAAGTCAGCACCTTCAGGAGCAGGCCGCCGCCTGCGGCGCGGCGGGCAGAAGCGTTGTTGGGGTCCACTGAGACGCTGCCCACCTCATAGAGCCTGTCGGCGATCTGGTAGAGCCCCGGGAAAGCGCCGATGCCGGTCACCACTGACAGGCTGTCAGTGAGATGCAACGCGCCCACGCGGTCCGGCGAAGTGTCGCTGAGCGCCGCCACCCGCAGGCCCGACAGCTTGCCAGCAACCGTGACCACCGGCACCGGCGTGCCAGCGCTCAAAGGCACCAGCACGTCGGTCTGGTCGCTGTAGTTGGCCGGGTTGTTGCCCACGATGACCTTGGCCACGCGCCGGGCGCTGACGTGGGCATACTCGTCATTTGGTGGCGTGTTCCCTGGGGTGACGTAGGTATTGACGTTCTGCACGTCCGCGTACTCGGTGGTGTTGTCAAACAGCACCAGCCACTCCCCCTGCACCGTCACGTTGTAGCCGCGCCGTGAACGCGAAGGCCCGCTCACCAAGTCTAGACCCCTGGAATACACGTTGTGCCCAAGAAAGATGCCGTCGGTGGCATTCGCTTGCGCGCCCGTGGGCGTGGCTTGCACCAGGCTCACGCCACCCTTGTTGACCCCAATGGCATCGTTGGAGATCAGCCGCTGACCGGCTTGCACCGCCAGCCCGGCGCCGCCGCTGGCGCCGTCGGCGTTGCCGTCCAGATTCAGCCCATTGAGTTCCACTGAGCCCTGCAGTGCGCTGATGGCCATCGCGCCCATCGTGGGCCGGTTATCGAACTGGTAGCCTTCGGCATAGCGGTCATAGCCTGTGCTCGCACCGCCTAGCGGCACCGCCAACATGATGTTGCCGCTGTCGGACTGCAATGTCGTCAGGCCGTTGGTGGCGTAGGTGCCCGGTGCCACGGTCTGTAGGCTGGCCAAGCGGACGCTCGCGCCGCTACCGCTGCTGCGCACGGACAGGTCACCGCCTTCGGTGCGCAAGGAGCCGTCGGCCTGCAGCGCGGCGCGGCCGCTGGGGTTGCTGCCGTCGGCCTGCAGCGTCATGGGTGTGGACGGGCCGCGCACCCGCAGCCCGGCCGACTCGGCAACCACGCCACTGCCGGTGCCTGGCGCCACGTAGACCGTCGCCGCCGTGACTGACAGGGCACCGGCCGAATCCACTTGCACGTTGTCTGCGGTGCTGAAGGCACCCGTGGCACCCAGCGTGGTGATGCCGCCCGAGGCCACGTCGCCATTGAGCCGTAGCTGGCCGCCCGCGCGGCCGGTGCCGCCCCGCACATCGGCCACGCGCAGTGATGCCGCTTGCACCGGACCCAGGCTCACGTCGCTGCGGCTGGTGAACACGGCTGCACCGCCCGCCACCAGGCCGGCCGCCACGTCGATGGCGCTGCGCGCGTCCACGTCCACCGCGCCCGTCACACGGGCACCCCCTTGCAGCTGCGCGCCACCGTCACCGGCCGTCACGGTAAGGCTGGCCACACTGGCGCTGGCCGAGCCGGGGCCCACGATGGCCTGGGATACGCGCACCGTGTCTGCCGACAACGACACCGCGCCCGTGCTGGAGAGGGTGGAGGCCAGCAACTGGCTGGTGCTGCCAGTGAGCTGAATGGACGTGCCGCCTGCGCCACTTTCCATGGTCGCACCCGCCCGTTCGTCAAGCCCGGCAGCGCTGATCTCCAACGCACCCGTGCCGGCCGCCTTGACCAGCGCGGCGGAGCCGGCACTGTCACCGACGGTGACAGTGCCGGTGGCGGTCAGGCGGGTGGCCGTGGCGCCACCAGCCTGCAGTGCACCCGCCAGCGTCATGCTACCCGCCGTGAGCGTGGCCGGCCCGGCCGACACTAGGCGCGATCCCGCCGCGCTGCCTATCGCACCACCCGCGTCCAGAACCAGTCCGGCGGCCGAGCCGATCTGGGCCGTGGACGCCAGCGTGATGTCGCGCACCGCGTAGGCCTGCACGTCGGCATTCAGGCTGCTCAGCGTGCCAGCCACGGACACGCTGCCGGCACGGCGCCCATCACTGCCCTGGGTGCCGCCCAGCTGGATGCTGGTGGCGGAAATGGATTCCAGTTCCGCCGTTCCAGCGGCCGACGCCGTGACAACGCCCTGCGCGTCCAGCACGCCGGTCTGGCGCAAAAGGCCGCTAGTGGAAGTGCTGGTCAAAGTGGCCGAAGCCACACGGCCACCTTGCATCGACACACCGGCACCGGTGATGGTGAGCGCCCCAGCGCGGCCGTTTGCGCCCGGGCCCAGGATGGGCGCTGACACGGTCACGTCGCCATCGCTGCGAAGCGACACAGCACCCGCGGACACGAGTTCGGCCGCACCCAATGCGCCGCGGGCTGCGATGTCGATTCCACCCGCGGCGGACACCAGCGGGCGAGCGGACGAGCCCATGGTGAAAGCACCAGCGCTGCTGACATCGGCGCGGCCCGTGAGCACGGCTTCGCCGGTGAGCGCGATGCCGCTGCCGGCGGCCGAAGTGGTCAGGCTCAGGTCACCGCCATACGCGCGTCCGAGCTCGACTGTGCCCAGCGTGGCCGTGACCGCAGCCCGGCCCGTGGTGCCGCTGCCGAAGCCGTTCAACGTGGACGCGCGTACGTTGCCGCTTTCCGCGGTGATCGTCAGGCCGCCCCCTGCCGTGCGCACGCCGCTCTGCAGGTCGATGCTGCTGGTACGCCCCGACAGGCCAGCGGCACGCAGCTCAATCGTCCCGGTGCCCGTAGTGCGCAAGCCGCTGTCGTCAGGGTTGGCCGGGTCTGCGGCCGCGCCCAGGCTGATCGCGCCGGCCTGGAAAACGATGATGCCGCCGGCGCTCACCTTGGAGCCCGTGGCAGCGTCGAGCAGCCCGTTGGCACGCAGCGTAACGGCCCCAGTGGTGGTCACCTTGCCGGCCAAGGTGACGCCGGCACCTGCGGCGCCACTGCCACCCCAGCTGTCGGTCAGACTCAGACTGGACGCGCCTACGTCACCCAGGGTGACGGCAGCCGTGGACGCCACTTCAACGGCGCCTCCCGCCTCCAGTGCACCCACCACGCTCGTCGTTCCCGCCGTGGACGCCACGCGCACACCAGCCGTAAAACGGCCGCCGTTGAGGGAGACGTTGCGGCCCTGGGCTTCGAGCGAGGCCGCATCGACCTGGCGGGTCGGGTCGCTGGCCGGCGCGGGCCCGACGATGGCCTCGGCCACGGAGAGGTCGCCAGCGTCGGCACGCAAGGTGACCGCTCCGGAGGCCGCCAAGCGTTGCAGGGACAGGTTGCCGGCTGCCGCCGTCATGGTCAGCGCGCCGTTGCCGGCGGACACGGTCTGGCTGCCAGTCTGGGTGATCCTGGCACCACGCACCTCCAGGCCGCCCGCGCCTTCCACCACCAGACGGCCACCCAGCGTCACGGCAGCGCTGCCGGTGATGCTGCTGGCGGCGCCAGCTTTCAGGTCGCCACGCAGGTCTAAGTCTGAACCGTTGACCGTCATGGCACCTCCGGCCACCAGCGTGGAAGCTGCTGCCGTGCCCTGGGCGGCAGCCGTGCTGACGCGCCCCTGTGCGTTGATGCTGAGCGCCTGTCCGGCAGCCAGGCCCGCACCCGCGGCCAGATCAACGCCTTGCGAAGAGGCGATGTTCAGGTTGCCAGTACTCGCGGCCACGCCAGTCAGCGTTACCGCGCCCGCGCGGCTGCCGGCGCCTGCCAGGCCGGTGACGTCCAGCGTGGCGGCATTAACCCCCGCCAGACTCACTGCCCCGGCGCTGCGCAGGTCGGCGGCTGCCGTGGCATCCAGCGCCGCAACCACGCGTAGGCCACCCGCGCCATTGGCGGTGAGAGCGGCAGAAGCCACACGGCCGCCGGCTAGGTCCACCGACTGTGCGTTCACGGTCAGCGCGCCAGTGCGCCCCATCGACCCCTGGCCCACGATGGGTGCGGCCACCGAGACGGCGCCATTGGTCGATCGCAGCGTGACTGTGGCACCGTCGGACACCAGTTGCTGCAGTTGCAAGCCAGCTGCACCGCGCAGATCCAAGGCGCCACGTCCACCCGACAGCGTGGTGCCAGCCGACTGCGTCAGCGTACCGCCGGCATTGAGGGTCAGCGCCGCGTCATTGAGTATGACGTTGGCGTTGAGCGTAAGGTCGCCCCCGGCGTCCAGCGTGAGGCCGCCACCCGCCACCCCACCGCTGGCTGAACGGCCGTCGACCGCGGCATCGACACGGATGTCATTGCTGGCCACGATCTGCACGCTGGTGCCTGCGACGAGCGAACGGCGCACCGCATCCACGCTGACCGACACATCGCCCGTGCCCGATGACGAAGCCAGGCCGCCGCCGGTGCTGCCGATGACCACATTGGTTGGGTCCAGCAGCAGCAGACCGCCGGGGCCGGATGCATCCACGTCGCCGGTGAGACCGATCTGCCCGTGGCTGGAAACCTCGACCTGGCCGCCCCGCCCCAATGCGGCGCCCCGCGCACGTATTGCGCCATCCAGCGTGGTCCGCTGATTCGACCATAGAACCACTGTGCCGCCGTCACCCGATTGCTCCGCGCTAACATCAATCACCGCGCCACGTGCGACGCTAACGTCCCGAGCCTGCATTAACGGGCCTTGGCCCTGCCAGCCCCCGCCGACGTTGACTTTTCCGCCACCCAGGGCTCCGCTGGCGTTGATCCTCGCGGCATCAGTCAACACGAGGTCGCGCGCTGTTACCTCGACCCGCCCGCCGCGGACTCCCGAGGCATCCAATGTGCCGCTGAGCGCGAGTTGCGTGCTCACGTCCCCGCGCAGCGATATCAGCCCGGGTGCTGCGGTGTCGTATGACGTGGCCCGGATGACGCCGCTGATGTTGATGATGTTGTCCACCAGTTGCTTAACGGTGGCGGCGGTGAGTTGCACACGTCCCCCGTCGGCCGTGATCTGGCCGCTGTGGTCCACGCGTGCGGCCAGGGCCAACCCGCTGGCGTCGGTCACGGCATGCATGGCCGCGGGATCAACCACCAGATTCACCAGTTGGTCACCGTAGAGGTCGAGCACAAATGCATCGCCCGCGGCCAAGGCCACCTTGCCCAGCCGCGCATTGATGACCCCGCTGTTGGCCACCTGGCGGCCCACCAGCGCCGCCAAGCCACCGTCTGCAATCGTGATCGTGCCCTGGTTCTCGACCTTCGCACCCGTCTTGCCAGGTTCGTTGAACTCCAGGCGCCCTGCCATGAAGTTGGCGTTCGTGATGTTGGCCGTGGAAGCCACCAACCCACCCACGTCAACCTGGGCCGTGCGGCCAAACAGGATGCCGTTTGCGTTGAGCAGGTACACCTGCCCATTTGCCGTGATGCGCCCGAAGATGGCCGATGGGTTGCTCCCCAGCACGCGGTTGAGCGTGGCCGAACTGGCATTGGGCTGCAGGAAGTTGACGGACTCGGTGGCGCCCACGTTGAACGAGCGCCAGTCGATCACCGCGCGCTGAGAACTCTGTGTGATGGTGGTCTTCTGGCCGCTTTGCTGGATGTTCGCCTGCCCGGCCGACACATTGCCGCCTTGCGGGCCGGCCAGCGCTGTAGCCGGCGCCAAAAGTGCCGCAGACATGACAGCGCGCGCGCCGATCGATTGGAAGAGCCGCGAGATCTCGAGTGCCAGCGGGTTGATGGCGAATCGCCGGCTGGCGTGAAGGCGCTTGTTCATCGCGTGTCTCCCAAAGACTGCTTCTACAGTGAGTTCTAGAAATCGATCCCGAGGCCGGCAAACACCCGCACGTCGTTGTCGCCCTTGCTCGCTACGGGCCGCCCACGAGGCTTGGCGATTTCTATATACCCCTTGGTGCGTGCGGGCCCGCTGAACCGCAAGCCCAAGCCGGCTGACTCGAGCGACGTCGTGGCGTCTGCGGCACCCGCTTGCTTGCGCTTGACGCGCCCTGAATCCACGTACGCGTACACGGTTGACGCAAAGCCCCCCAGCGAGGTGTTAAAGCGCAGCTCAATCTTGCCGGCCACGCCGTTTTCACCGATCACCTCAGAAGGGTCATAAGCGCGCAGGAAAAGTTCGCCGCCCAGACCCAACTGCTCGGCAGTGGTTAACTGGTTTGAGGAGCCTTGCCCCGTGACGGCCGCCAGCAGCGACCAGTTGCCGCCCAGGTTCTGCAACCTAGCCGCATAGACGGTGGTCTTGGTGAAGTCGGGTACAGCGCCGTTCAGGTCTGCCTGGGTCGAAGCGCCCATGCCCGTGAGCCCCTTGGAAACTTCCACATCCAGCAACGAAATGCCCCCCACGCTGTCGGCATAGTCGGCAGTGAACCCGACTCGCAGGGCGCGGATGCGGTCGTCGGACACTTGCAGGCCCAACGTGTTTGAACTCGAGTTGGAGCCGGTGAGTGAGCCTCGAACCGCAAAGTTGGTCTGCCTGCTGCGCAGCACCGGGTAGCTCAGGCCCAAAGACAGGTTGTCGCTGCGCGAATCAACGTTGGCCACGGCGACCTCGGGCTCCGAAAGTGAGGACGACGCGCCCAGTTGCGCCTTCAGGCCGCTGGCGCCCAACGGGAACTCGGCGCTGTAGGAAAGCAGGTTGAGCTTCTTGTCACCCGATGTGATGAGGCGCAGGCTGTGTCTGTCAAAGGCGCCGAGCACGCCACGCAGATCGGCACTGGCCTCCAACCGCACTTCGCCTTGCGATGGATTGCTGCGGTTGTGGGCAGCTAGCGAGAACTCGCGCGGATCTTGTGACACCACGAGTTCGAGGTCCGAGGCGTTGGGCGCTGAACCGGCGCGCAGCGAGGCTTGCGCACTGACACCGGCCAACTCGTTGATGAGCAGCAGGCTGCGCTCGAGGGTGGCCAGCGTCAAGGGCCGCTCTGCGCGGATGGGCGCCAGGTAGGCCTGCAGGCGCGCCGCGTCGAGGCCGCTGACGGTGACCTTGTCGATGTAGCCCTCGAGCACTTCGATGCGCAGGTCGGCGCCCTTCTCAGCCAGGTCTTGCTGGGGGATCAGCGCTTGCGACAACACGTAGCCTCGGTCGCGGTAGTAGGCCGAGATGCGCCCGGCGATGGCGAACACGTCGTTCAGCGTGATCTCTCGGCCAAGATCCGAGGCCCACAAAGGCTCGAGCTGAGCGGGCTTGAACACGGTGCTGCCCTGCAGGATGACGGAGCGCAGGGTCAGCTTGACTTGGGACGCCCCAGTGGGCGCCTGCTCTGCAAACCGGCTGCGGTCGATCTGGATCAGACCGTCCCGCCTAAGCGGTAGCGGCTCCCTGGCGGTATCGCGCTCGATCCGGCCGGGCAGTGTGCCTGGGGGGACCGTCTGCGCATGCACCTGCGCGGCCATCACAGCAGCGGTCAACGAAAAAAACACACGCCTGCTACCGAGCATGGACCCTCCTGATTCTTCTTGGGGCCCGCGCTCGGGCGACTACTCAAAACTGCGCAACTGCATCTGCATGTTGCAGCCAGTTCGCCTGCTGTCAATACCCGTCCGCCTCAAAGTTCATCCGCGCCATTCCGATTGAGGATGCAAGGCCGACGTGCCGCCACGCCTTTGCCATCAAACCGATGTGCGCCGGCTCTCAATTGGTGCGCAACGCAACTTCGACACGGCGCTGACTAGGTGAATCTGCCGGGTACTTTGGCAACAGTTCGGATGGGCCCTTGCCCTGAGCAATCAACCTGCTCGGGGAAACGCCCCGTTCGACGAGAAACGAAACCACCGCATCCGCTCTCTGGCGCGACAAGCGTGTGTTCAGAGCCAGCGAGCCCGTCACATCGGTATGGCCGAAGACGGCGAAGGGCAATGCCGCCAGGCTGCCGTCGTTCAACGCGGTCGCGACATTGGCAAGTTTTTGCACCGAATCTTCGCGGATTTTGTGCGAGCCGATGTCGAACTGGATACGCATCACGGCATTGGATGGCGCCGAAGGAGCGCTCGCCGAGCTTGACCCGACGCCTTTACTGAGCAATTTAGGCTGCAGCGCATCTACAAGTTCGCTAACCGACGGGGTTCGCTCTCCGAAGTCCGTTGCTATGGACGGCGTGCAGCACATGACGGAAACACAGGACAGAAGAGCTATGCAGCAGCGATTCATAGAACATCTCCTAGACTGACAAGTGGGATGCAATGGGGCGGTTTATTGGCCAGCAGTTTGCGATGCAATTGTGGCTTCGTCCATATGCTGATCGCAATACGGCATATGCCGTCGGTCGTGCCTGTTGGTCACTTTGGAGTAGCGCTTGTAGTTAGGGATGATGAAAACCCTAACAGGCCGTTGACGCACCGCCCATGCACGCGAGTTCAGCCAGGGCAAATCGGCGATTCGAGCGCATCAAACCTTCCGGCGTCGTCAGCTCTCGCGTGATTGAACCCTTTTCGGGGCATTCCAGCCCTCGCGGAGTGCCATTTCGACTCGATGCGCCTTCTCTTGCGCTGGCTGCCCTCGTAGCCCGGGTGGCGCGTGGTGAGACTGTCGATGGCGCTGCCGCCGACGCGTATCGTGTTTAGTGCCACATGCGGCGTCACGTTGATCTCTCAGCATGCCTTGACGAAGCGCGTGGTGTCGTACGCCTTGTCCGCCCCCGACCGTCACGCGCTCGGCTGGCCCCGCAACACCGACCAGCATCTGTGCAGCGATAGCGCGCTCGGCCGTGCCACCCGACGTGCTGGCCTGCACGTTGACCACAAGGCTGTGGCGGGCGGCATCCAATGCCAACTCGGCATCGGGGTCACGGATTCAGGATGTTGATAGCAATAGGACGTATGCCGTTCGTCAGGGCCGGCTATCTAGTGAGGGATGCGCTCGTAGACTCAGACCGTGAAAGCCCGTTTCGCCACCCCTCACCTTGCGCCACGCTGGCACGCGCTTGCGATTCACTGTATTCGCTGGAAAGTTCAGCTTCTTGGGTTGCTCGATGCCTGTTTTGGTTCTTCCAGTCGGTACTCGCTGGGTCTGGCCGTTATCTGCTCAGCCATATGTACAGTCGCTGCCGCACAGCCTTGGCCCAAGCAAGTGGCCGCCTCGACGATCACCGCTCGGCCGGCGGAGATGTTGACAAAGCATGCGCGCTATGTGGCGGCGGAGTGGTCCTCTCTGTCCGGCTGGGCCGCCGACGCGTCGGACGAAGCCTTGACTGCCTTCTTGCGTGGTTGTCGGTCGCTGGGGTCTAAGGCGTCCTGGACATTGGTGTGCGATGAAGGGCGACGACACGCCGGAAGATCCCGGCACGATGCCAGGGAGTTCTTCGAAACCCACTTCGATGCTTATCAGCTCAGATCTGCAACCGAGAACAGCGACACGGGATTGCTTACGGGCTATTTCGAGCCAACGATCCGCGGCAGTCGAACGCGACAAGCTGGCTTGGACGTCCCCGTCTACGCATCGCCCCGCGACTTGTTGCTGCTCGATCGCAAACAGCTCGCTGGCACGCGCTTCGGCGACACAGCCGCAGCGGTCGTGAACAATGGCGTGCTCACGCTGATGCGTGCCGACGCGCTCGGTCAAACCGCTGCAGATTCCCCCAGAACTGTTCGACTGCTTGTATCGACCGACGCGCCCGTCACGCCCGACAGGAAGCTTCGTGTCCGTATAGATGGCAATACTGTCGTCCCGTATCCGTCGCGGCAGGAGTTGCAAGCTGACCGCGACAATCTGGAGGCAGACGTTCTCGCTTGGGTCGAGTCCGAGGACGCTGTGTACATGATGCAAATGCAAGGGTGCGGCCGCATCGTCTTTCAGGACGGAACGCACCTGCGTGTCGGCTACGCTGAACAGAATGGCCACGTCTTTGCCCCACAAGGCCGCGAGGCCCTAGCGTCAAAGGGCGTCGGCACTCGGGTCCCGTCGCCATCGCCTTCCGTGCCGGGCTCGCAAACACTTGAGGTGCAACGCATCATCGAGATGTTCAGATCGGGCGCTGCAACTGCCCCAAAACAGTCCGATAGAAGTGCGCCGCCGAGTCGACCGCAGAGCGGCAAGGGCCAATCTGCGGCGACATTGGCCTCTAGCCCGGGCACATCCGGGTCGCGGGTGAGTGAAGTCCCTGTGGGGTTGTTCACGTCCGCGATCAAGTCCGACCCATCGTATGTATTCTTCCGGCGCATCGGGTCGGCCGAGCCCGGCCCTGTCGGCGCGCTCGGAGTGGGGCTAACGCCCGAGCGGTCGATCGCTGTCGACCCTCGGACGACACCCCTTGGGGCACCCGTGTTCCTTTCCGCGGATGGCGAGGTCAGCAACAAGCTCAATCGGCTCGTCATCGCGCAAGACACCGGAGGTGCGATTCGCGGACCCGTCCGTGCAGACTTCTATTGGGGGCCAGGCGGCACGGCCGGTGCCCGCGCGCTGCGGACCCGAGATCCACTTCGGTTGTGGGTGCTGCTACCAAAGTCGATGCGTGGCTCCCTGCAGCACCTCGGCGCGCTGACGTCGAAGGGCGTGACAAGCCAGTCGTCGCCACGCGAATGCCTGGTCGAAGACGAGGAGTTCTGTTTTGAGTAACAGGACACTGCTGGGGCAGCCCGCAACAAACCGGATCGAAGCAAAGCGCCCGGGGCTGGCTGGGCCTAGAAGTTCGCCTCGCGTTCCTTTTGTGCCTTCGTAGCGGTCAGAACAGCCTCAGTACGATTTCGCACCTTTAGCGCCCGGTAGATTGCGGCGAGGTGCAGTTTGACTGTGCCTTCGGTGATGCCCAAGCTTCGGGCAATTCGCTTGTTGGACTTTCCTGTCGTCAGCTCGCGCACGACCTGCGCCTGCCGCGCGGTAAGACCTTCGACACCCAGGTCGGATAGCACGGCACTGCCGTCGACGTGAGTGCCTCGACTGCGCCTGAGGGTCCCGTCAAGCAGTTCTCCAAGTACCTGTGATGGAACGAAGACACCCCCGGCCAGAACCACGGAAACTGCGCCGCACAACACTGCTGCCGACGAAGTGCGCGGCACATATCCAGAGACACTCAGGCGAAACGCGTTCTTGATGTCCTCAACGCTCTCCGACGCACCTAGCACGAGCAATGGCACCAACGGGTTTGCAGCACGGAGCCGCGCGATGCCTTCGAAACGCCGCATCGCGCGCAGTTCCCAGTCAATTAACACCAGAGAACACAGAGGCTGATCCGCCAGACGCACCATCAGCGACGGGAAGTCAGCTGCTTGGTGCATCAATGTGCCAGGCCCCATCAATTCTCGGATGGCGTTGACAAGCCCGAGTCGGTACATCTCATGGCTGTCGGCGACGATTACGTGGGAGACACGGCGTGCTTCCTTCATCGATGTCGATGATAACTGGTCCACGGATGGTAGGCGCAATTGGACTCGAACCAAAGACCTCCACCATGTCAAGGTGGCAATCCGTACCGGGGAACGCTCCGCTTTGAGGATCGTGCTGCGGGGATTTCGCCGCAACGCGTTCAACGTCCTTGTACGTCGGGAGCTCCGGGACATCCGCCTGCGGCCGCTTGCGAGACACAACGAAACTGATCTCGCCGCCGACCAGTGAGCGGCGGACTTCACGACCAACGAACGCAGTGAAAGCGTTATCGCCATCGACGGTCCCTCCTCTCCACTGCACCAATGCGGCGTACCCACCGCTCCCGCAGGACGCTACGGCGATCCGACTGGCCAGTAACTCCGCAGCATCTTGGACGGTTTGCGCTCGCACCGACTCGCCCCGGGAAAAGAACATTGGCATGACGACTCCTCTTGATTCTTGGGCTGTTCACTGCTGCCGTCGCACCAACACGAGACGGCACCAGAGCACGGCACGTCTAATCATGAGAAAAGTCAACGGAGCCGCAAACGCCAAGAGATTGTGCTCAGCGAGCGTCGCCAAGTGTTGATCGCAAAGGAGCGGTTTTCCACTGTATTGAGCAGCCGTGGCCCGTGCTTCTGGGTTGGACACCGCTCAGTCACATAAGAACCACCCTCTCGGCCCGGTCCAGATCACTTCAGGCCGGAAGCCCCCGGGCGCCAATCCCGGGGACCGAACGAAGAACGCGCGAGTGATCGACACCTTCATGCGCGAGTCGGTGAAGTCCTCGACAAAGCCCCTGTAGCGCACGCCCTCGCGATCCTGGCACACCGTGCGTCCCCGCTCGCGCATGAGCGGCCACGCCGCTTGCGCCCGCAGTTCTTCCGTTTCGGCTTGAGTAGCGGCGGCGATTCTTCGCTCCTGAAGGACTCGGCTCGGCACAAAGCCGGCACGCTGCAACACGAGTTGATAGTCGGCGCTCGGCGGCTGGACGGTCGGCTCGACAAAGATGATCTCCGTCGACGCCGAACCGTCGTAGACCCAGGTTTTCAGAGCAACCGCGAAGAGGATCTTGTCCGGATCCTCGCGGTCGTGGCAGAGCTTGTTGGCGTCAAAATCGCCCTTCACGTGAAAGCAGGCCCGCCGGAATCCTTCAATGAACCGACTTTCTCTGGTCGCACCACCAGGCTTGCTGAAGATGGTCAACATCCGAACGCCGTTGCCGAGCTTGACCGCAGGCGTCGGCAGGTACTTTGCGGTGTCGATATTGACGGGCTCCGCCCCGCCGGCCCATGCATATGCCCAGTTCAGGGGGTGGTAGCCGCCGCGCGCTTCGAGCCGCGCGTCGATCTCAGTGGCCGGCGGATAGATCGACAGCAACTGCGCTGCGGGCACCCGTCCCACGGTGGGCTCTTCGGCCGCTGCAAGCTCCTCCAGCAGCTCCCGGCCCCAGCAGAGTGCACGCAGTCGTTCATGAAAGGTGGTCATGCCTTCCCCTCAGTGCGACACGACCGGCCGCACGAAGCCTCCCAGGATCTCCAGGTAGAGCTCCGGTTTGATGAGGCCCAGTCGATGCAGCAGGGTCAACCCGATCACGGACGGCTCCAGCGGCATTAACCGCAGGTAGCCCTCCGACAGCGGAGCCGGTAGGTCCTGGTCGGACACCACACGCGCCGGCCAGACATCGTGCTCTTCGTCAACGGCCTGCCGCTGGTGCTGATCGAGCTGAAGAACCCGGCCGACACGCATGCCGACATCTGGAAGGCCTTCGACCAGATCCAGACCTACAAGGCACAGGTCCCCGACCTGTGCCAGTACAACGAGGTGCTGGTCATCTCGGACGGCAGCGAGGCGCGCATGGGCTCTTTGTCGGCTGATGAGGAGCGTTTCCAGCAGTGGCGCACGATCAACGGCACGGACCTGGACCCGCTGGGCGAGTTCAACGAGCTGGAAACGCTGGTGCGCGGCGCGCTGGCGCCGGCCATGCTGCTCGACTACCTGCGCTACTTCGTGCTGTTTGAGGACGACGGGCGGCTGATTAAGAAGGTGGCCGGCTATCACCAGTTCCACGCGGTGCGCGCTGCCATCGAGCAGGTGGTGGCGGCATCCCGCCCCGACAGCAGCGCCACGCAGCGCGGCAAGGGCGGCGTGGTGTGGCACACGCAGGGCAGCGGGAAGAGCATCACCATGACCTGCTTTGCAGCCCGGGTGATGCAGGAGCCGGCGATGGAGAACCCGACCATCGTCGTCATCACCGACCGCAACGACCTGGACGGCCAGCTGTTCGGCGTGTTCAGCCTAGCGCAGGACCTGCTGCGCGAGCAGCCGGTGCAGGCGACCACGCGGCAGGAGCTGCGCACCCTGTTGAGCAATCGGCCTTCGGGCGGCATCGTCTTCGCGACGATCCAGAAATTCATGCCCGGGGAGGACGAGGACCTGTTCCCCATGCTCTCGGACAGGCGCAACATCGTCGTTATCGCCGACGAGGCCCACCGCACCCAGTACGGTTTTGAGGCCAGACTGAAGCAGGTCAAGGTGCGCGGTGATCGTGCATCGTCTGCGTTGACCACTGACGGCCAAGAGCCAGCGCACACGGCGGAGGATTTTGAGTCCCCCGCGTACAAGACCAAGTACCAGGTCGGCTACGCCCAGCACCTGCGTGACGCGCTGCCGCACGCCACCTTCGTGGCATTTACGGGCACGCCGGTGTCAGCGGCTGACCGCGATACGCGGGCGGTGTTCGGCGACTACATCCATGTCTATGACATGCAGCAGGCCAAGGAGGATGGCGCCACCGTCGCCATCTACTACGAGAGCCGCCTGGCCAAGCTGCGCCTGAAGGATGAAGAGCTGCCCACCATCGACGACGAGGTGGACGAGCTGGCCGAGGACGAAGAGGAAAGCACGCAGGCCAAACTCAAGAGCCGTTGGGCGGCGCTGGAGAAGGTGGTGGGCGCTGGCCCGCGCGTGGCCAGTGTGGCGGCCGACCTGGTGGTCCACTTCGACGCCCGTGATGCCGCGCAGCGCGGCAAGGCCATGGTCGTGGCGATGAGCCGCGACATTTGCGTCCACCTCTACGACGAGATCGTCAAGCTGAGGCCGGACTGGCACGACGCTGATCCCGAGAAGGGGGTCGTCAAGATCATCATGACCGGCTCGGCCAGTGACAAAGCGCTGCTGCGGCCTCACATCTACAGCGGCCAAGTTAAGAAGCGACTGGAGAAGCGCTTCAAGGACCCGACCGACCCGCTCAAGCTCGTGATCGTGCGCGACATGTGGCTCACCGGCTTCGACGCGCCCTGCGTGCACACCATGTACGTGGACAAGCCGATGAAGGGCCACAACCTCATGCAGGCCATCGCCCGCGTGAACCGCGTGTTCAAGGACAAACAGGGCGGGCTGGTGGTGGACTACATCGGCATCGGCAACGAGCTGAAGGCGGCCATGCGCGAGTACACGGCCAGCCAGGGCCGCGGCCGGCCGACCGTCGACGCGCACGAGGCCTATGCGGTGTTGGCGGAGAAGCTGGACGTGCTGCGGGCCATGCTGCACGGCTACGACTGGAGCAGCTTCCTAACCGGCGGGCACAAGACCTTGGCCGGCGCGGCAAACCATGTGCTCGGCTTGAAGGCCGAAGGCAACCGTGACGGCAAGAAGCGCTTTGCCGACACCGCGCTGGCCATGAGCAAGGCCTTCACCTTGTGCTGCACGCTGGACGAGGCCAAGGCCGTGCGCGAGGAAGTGGCCTTCCTGCAGGCGGTCAAGGTGATCCTGACCAAGCGCGACATCTCTCAGCAGAAGAAAACTGACGAGCAGCGCGAGCAGGCAATTCGCCAGATCATCAACCAAGCCGTGGTCTCCGACGCCGTCGTGGACATCTTCGATGCGGTTGGTCTCGACAAGCCCAACATCGGCCTGCTGGATGACGAGTTCCTGGCACAGGTGAGGAACCTGCCCGAGCGCAATCTGGCGGTGGAGCTGCTGGAGCGACTGCTGGAGGGCGAGATCAAGTCCAAGTTCGCCAGCAATGTCGTGCAGCAGAAGAAGTTCTCCGAGCTGCTGGGCAACGTCATCACCCGATACCAGAACCGCTCGATCGAGACCGCGCAGGTTATGGAAGAGCTGGTCGAGATGGCCAAGAAGTTCCGCGAAGCGGCATCACGCGGCGAGGCGCTGGGGCTGACCGACGATGAGGTGCGCTTCTATGACGCCTTGGCCAACAACGAGTCGGCCGTCAAGGAACTGACCGACGAGACCTTGAAGAAGATCGCCCACGAGTTGACCGAGAACCTGCGCAAAAACCTGAGCGTGGACTGGTCCGAGCGCGAGAGCGTGCGCGCCAGCCTGCGACTGATGGTCAAGCGCATCCTGCGCAAGTACAAGTACCCGCCGGACATGCAGGATGCGGCGGTCGAACTGGTGCTTCAGCAGGCGCAGGCGTTGGGGGAGAGCTGGGGCGCATAGCGAACTCGCCGCTCGCTCCTATGCCCGGAGTCACCTGCAAATCAGGGTTAGCCCCACGAGGGAGCCTGCGGTTCACCCGAGCCCTTATGTCATAGTCCCTGCACAAATAACGTGCAGACGCTGCACGTAGGCAGCCGTAAGGCCTGCCATAGCCCAAACGAGAGGCTTTCAGGGATGGAAAGAAGCAGACACGCGACTGTGTTGATGAGTGGCGGAATTGATTCCGCCGCCTGTGCGGCGTTCCTCGTCGACCAAGGCCTCGAGGTATCCGCCGTCTTCGTGGACCATGGCCAAGCCGCCGCTGAGCATGAGCGAGTGGCCGTGAGGTTACTTGCTGCAGCGTTACAGATCCAAGTTCAAGAACTGGCCCTGACTGGCGCCGCGCCATTCGGCTCCGGCGAACTTGTCGGCCGCAACGCTTTCCTCGTCTTTTCAGCGTTGTTTGCCACCCGCACGCGATCGAGCCGAATTGCTCTGGGGCTACACGCTGGAACGCCGTACTACGACTGCTCGCCGGCTTTCGTCGACACGATCAATCGCGCCGTCGCCGAACACACCGACAACGGCGTCCGCGTAGTCGCGCCATTCATTGAATGGACGAAACGAGAGGTGTACGACTATTTCATCCACGTAGGCTTGCCCATCGAGCTGACCTATAGCTGCGAGTCTGGCGGCCTGCCTACGTGCGGCAAGTGTGCATCGTGCCTAGACCGAAAGGCGCTGCAATGCTAGCGAAACGCCGATCAATAAAGCTGAATGGCGTTGAAGTCGAGCGCACTCCGCTGCTCGTGCCATCGTTTTCCAGCAAGGGGTTCCCCGACGTCAACAAGATCATCGAGTCTTGTTCGGAATTGATTGAAGGCGTCACCCTTGTCAGCGCGTACGACCTGCACTACGGCAAGGTGCGTCCGCCTTTCGACTTTCCCAAGTTGCTCTTCCTCGACAGCGGCGGGTACGAAGCATCGAAGGATGCTGAGCTCTCCGACCTTGGCGACCGAGATCATCACCCGAAGGAGTGGACGCAAGAGATGCATGAAGCCGTCCTTGCGAAGTGGCAGCCATCGGTGCCCAGCGTGCTGATTAGCTACGACCATCCCAAGGCGCGCGTGGGGTTCGCCGAACAAATTGAACGTGCGCGTGCGATGGCGCCGGGCCGCACCGGATTTTTGCGAGAGCTGCTTCTCAAGCCGGAGAAGGAGTCACAGACCCGGCTCCATCTCGACGACTTGCTGCGGCATGTACACCGTCTTGCTGACTTCGACATCATTGGCGTCACCGAGAAAGAGATCGGCAACTCTCTCGTTGACCGAATGAAGAACATCGCCAAGCTACGGCGGGCGCTGACCGCTACGGGAATCGATGCTCCAATCCACGTCTTCGGCAGTCTGGATACGATTTCCACACCGATGTACTTTCTCGCTGGAGCCGACATCTTTGATGGATTGACGTGGCTTCGTTTCGCTTTCCATAAAGGTCTGACGATTTACAAGCACAACTTCGGCGCACTGCATTTGGGCGTCACGACCAATTCTCAAATTGTCGACGCTCGCTGTTGGTATCAGAACTATTACTACATGAATGATCTCGAATTGGAGATGCGGCGATTCTTGGCATCCCAGGATTTCGGATCATTCAAGTATCACGGCGACTTGTTCAAGACCGCATTGGAAAGCGCGCTTGAAGCATTGGGAGATTAGCAATGGGCGGCAGCGGTGGCGGATCTACCTTCAAGTACAGAAGCCCGGAGGAATTGAGAAACGCAGTTCGAAAGGCCGAGGACGACTCATCGGTAAAGCAATTCGAAGTCGAACTCGCGGGCACGCTGTCGGACCTACTGGGTGGGTACAACAGCAGGGATAAGGAGGCGGTCGAAGAACGTCTCAATACCATTCGCGCCGCATTGCAGGACGAAATTGAGGGGACGTTCGACTCTCTATTCGGCGGCTCAGTCGCCAAGCACACATACGTTGACGGATTGAGCGACATTGACTCGCTGATTCTTCTCAACGACTCAGACCTTGAAAACCATAGCCCCCAAAAGGCGCTTGAGAAAATGGCCTCAATTATCAAGGCGGCCATGCCTACTTCCGCGACGGTAACGCACGGACAAATGGCAGTGACTGTGGGCTACGGCGATGGAATGGTTGTTCAGCTCCTGCCGGCTATCAAGGGCGCTGACGGACATGTTCATGTCCCTTCGTCGCGGCGCGACGCTTGGTCTGAAATCAATCCGATGGCCTTCAGGGAAGTCCTGAGCGCCCGCAACGCCACCTGCGGCGGCAAGCTGGTGCCGACGATCAAGCTCGCCAAAGCCATCAACGGCGAACTGCCTGAGGGTCAGCGACTGAGTGGTTATCACATGGAAAGTCTGGCGATTGCAGCGTTTCGGAACTATGCAGGGGACAAGACAACGTCCGCGATGCTGCCGACCTTCTTCGACCGTGCTCGTGAGCTGGTCCTCACGCCGATGAAAGACAGCACTGGCCAGTCCGTGCATGTGGATAGCTATCTAGGCCAGGCCAACAGCCCTGAACGCCAAGCGGCGAGCCACTTGCTTGGACGCCTGGCCCGCCGCATGCGAAACGCAACTGCGGCGGGATCCGTGGCGCAGTGGAAAGCCCTATTCGGGTTGGAGCCATGAGTGCTGAAGGTGCGATGAAAGACGAACTGACTCGAATCTGTCGGGTCTCAGACATGCTGTGTACCGGGCACGCAGCCCTGCGGGACCGATACGCGAGGCTGGCTTTTTTGCTCGACCTTTTGACACTTGGGGTATCCACCTGGCTCGTGGCGCTAGCCTTTGTCGAGCCGAAACTCAACGTGACGTTGACGCCCTTCGGTTGGGATAGCCAAATCTGGGTCGGCGCGCTTGGCACGGGCGTCTTCTTCCTGACGCTGATTCAAATCAAGACTGACTGGAAGGGTCGATCGGACGCGCACAAGAGGACTTTGGATGTTTACGCCGAGGTAAAGCGCGAGGCAGGCTACCTGCTGTCGGCCGGCGAGTATGATCGCGACGCTTGCCAGCGCGTCTTCTCAAGGTATGACATGGCAGCCTCTGTGGGAGTCCCAATTCCCGAATCAGAGTTTCTAAGACAGAAGCAGCGGCATCTTGTGAAGGTAGCCCTGAGTAAGGCACTGGATGGTCGCCCGGCTACGTCGCTGATGTGGCTGCGAGTGCGCCTCTGGTACCGCGACACCTTCAAAGCCGATGACTAGCTGATTTATGACAGCCGACTTGACTGCAGCCATGCGCTTCTTTTCCAGGGCATGCAGCTATGTGGAGCATGCAGGACTGCTAGGTGAAGTAGCTTGGCAGCGCGAAGCGGACTTCACTGAATTCACCGAAAGCGAGTTGCTACGAGAGCATGCCTGGGTTGCGCTTTGCTCCGGCTTTCGAGAGTCGGCAGTTCGCCGGGCCTTCGATCACATATCGCTTTGCTTCTGCGATTGGGAGTCCGCTGAAGCCATCGTCTCCGCTGGCGAAATTTGCTGCGCTACAGCAGCATCGGCGTTCGGCAACCGGCTCAAGTTGCGGGGTATATTTTCCACCGCAAGGTACATCAACGACATCGGCTTCGACGAGTTCAAGCAGTCCGTTCTAGCTGATCCGATCAGCCGACTTCAAGTGTTGCCGTTCATTGGGCCGGTTACCAGCCGGCATCTCGCAAAGAATCTTGGCCTCGATGTTGCGAAGCCTGATCGACACCTGGTGCGCGTGTCGGAGCATCTCGGCTATCGAAGCGCAGATGACCTCTGCCGGGAGCTTGCTGCCACGACCGGCGAGCAAGCAAAGGTCGTCGACCTCATCGTCTGGCGCTACATCGCTGATAACCCTGAGCAATTGCGTGCGTCGTTCGCGTAGCGCGGGCGATTTCGAGCTGACGGGCACATCCCAGCGCCCGGCGGCTGCCTGCACATGATTCGCTGAGACCAAATAGCGTACTCCGGCTCATGCTTTGAGATGGCAAACGCCCTGGCGCTCGCTGGCATGCTGGCCTCACGATGCCAGCGCCCGCAATTTCACTGCCCAGCCACGCCCAGCCGGCTGAACTGGCCGCCAACTCTGCGCAACCCGGCTCGCTCCGATCGACATCGCTCAGAGTACAGCCCCGCATCATTCGACAGCGGGATGCGCCTGGCTACCTTGGCATGGACCGAAATAGATTCGATCAAGAGGTACGCCCCCAACTCACCGAGGTACCGCTCGGCGCGAGAGGCGTTGCCTACGACAGATATGAACTGGATGCATGGGCAGACGAGTACATTGAGACCCGTGGGCGCCCTGGTCGCACGAGGAAAGGAGGCGCAAATTGCGCACCAGGACCAAAGGAATCCGCTCCACGCCCAGCGGGGAACGGATCGTCGACAAGCAGTACGGAGGACAGCGGATCTTTGAACGGCTCGGCCGAGTCTCCCAAGAGGAAGCCGAAAGCTGGCTCCGCCAACGGCAAGCTGACATCGACGCCCAACGCGAGAACGAACTTCGACGAGGCGATGCGCGCCTGTTTGCAGCTGGCGCCGCAAAGTACCTGAAGGAGTGCAAGGCGAAGGAGGTCAAGACCCTTGACACCATCGCCTACCACGTCAAGCTGCTGCTGCCCTACATCGGGCGGCTGCCGATGGCAGATGTCTGCAACGACTCCCTGGAGACGTTCAAGGCCGATCGCATCGACGATGACGAGGTCACGCCGACAACGGTAAATCGCACCATCGAAGTCGCCCGGACCATCTGCAACCGGGCCGCTCGTGTTTGGCGCGACAGCGGCATGCCCTGGCTGGCGACGGCGCCTCTACTGGAGAAGCTGACCGAGCACCGCCGCAAGCCCCGGCCCATCACCTGGGCCGAACAGGCGGCACTGATGCCAGTGTTGCCGGCCCATCTGCAGCGCATGGTGCTTTTCATGGTCAACACCGGCGCCCGTGACGACAACGTCTGCGGGCTTCGATGGGACTGGGAGAGGCCCGTGCCCGAACTGGAACGTAGCGTCTTCGTGATCCCGCCCGAACACTTCAAGAGCGACCGCCACCACGTGGTGATCCTCAACGATGTGGCCTGGCGGGTTGTGCAAGAGTGCCGCGGTATGCATGACGACTTCGTGTTCGTCTGGCGACGCGAGCGGGTCAAGAACTTTGACAAGCCGCCGGAGATGGAATTTGGTCCGATCCAGACCATCAACAACACCGGCTACCAAACCGCTCGCTCCGCCGTCGGCCTGGAAGGCGTCCGCGTGCACGACTTGCGCCACACCTTCGGGCAACGCCTTCGGGCAGCCCGGGTGTCAAAGGAGGATCGGGAATTGCTGCTGGGCCACGCATCGCTGGACATGAGCCAGCACTACGCCACTGCCACCGTCGCGCACTTGGTAGAGGCGGCCAACTTGGCCAACACAACGCGCGACCAGACCACTCTTCTGCAGGTGGTCAATGGATGAGAACTTAGTGAACTCACGCAAAAGTCACGCAGAAAGGAAAACGGGCTAGACGCCTAAACGTCTAACCCGTTGATTCTCTTATTATTTTTGGTGCGGCTGGCAGGATTCGAACCCACGACCCCTTGGTTCGTAGCCAAGTACTCTATCCAACTGAGCTACAGCCGCTGAAGCCTCACAGTATAGCCAGATTTACGGCGGCCCATCAAGAGTTGGGCGATTTTCAAGAAAATAGTTCCGGCAGGCCCGGCCCGGGATTCAGGGCAGGCGCGCAGCCGCCTCGAAGCAGCGGGCGCGGCGGCTGTCGTCGCCCTCCTGCTCGGCCATCGCCGCGAGCGCGAGCCAGCTGCGCCGACGCGCGGCGCTGGGCATGGCGGCATCCTCGGCGACGGAGTCGAGCATCATGCGGGCCTTGCCCCAGAGCTGGCGCTCGGCCAGCGCATGGCCCAGCGCATACGACAAAGCGCGTTCGCGCGGGAAGCGGGTCTGGGCCGCCTCCAGCCGCTGCAGCCAGTCCGGCCCGCAACCCGCCAGCACCGGCACCAGCGCAAGGGCAAGTTCGGCACGATCGTCGGCATTGACGTCGCCCAGGTCGTCGAAAAAGGGCCGCAGCCAGCCACGGCCGTCATCCGGTGCGCCGAGCTGGCCGGCGCACTGCGCCGCGCGGGCGGCAACGAGGGGGTCGCGGCGGTCGGCCGGGTCAAGCTGGAGCCAAATGCTGCGCAACTGGTCGACATCACGGGTGCCGTCCAGCGCCTCGAAGGCCAGCGAGCGCAGCAGGCCTTGCGCGGCGACCTTGGAGAAGGCCTGGTGCTTGGCGAGCAGGCGGGCGGTGCGCAGCGCGTCCAGCGGCTGGCGGGCCAGGCGCGAGGCCTGCAGGCGCAGGCGCAGCGCCTGGGTGCGGCGGGCGACGCCGGGCGGCAGCTCGCCCAGCACGGCCAGCGCGCGCGCGGCATCGCGGTCGTCCAGCGCCCATTCGGCGGCCAGGAGGCGGGCGCCGTCTTCATGCGCGCGGGCGCCGCCGCTGCGGCGGGCGAGCTCCAGTGCGCGGTTGAGCTGTTCGTCGCGGTGGCGGCGGTCCTGCAGGCGGTGGGCGCTGGCGGCGGCCAGCAGGTGAGCCAGGGCCATGAAGGACTGATCGGCCGCCAGTTCGGGCGTGGCAGACTGGATGCTGAGCGCCTTCTGCGCCGCCTTCTGCGCGCGACTGAAGCGGGCGCCGAATAGTTCAACGAGAGACTCGCGCAGTGCGAGCTGGGCATTGCGCTCGCGTTGCGCCAGGCGCCACTCGCGGGCGCGCTTGGGCAGCGTCGTCAGTGCCTCGACGGCCTGAATAGCGGTCACAAGGGCGAAGCAGCTGCCAACCAGCAGCAGCAGGAACAGGTTCAACGACATGTCCAAGCGCCATTCGCCCCGGTAGAAGCTGACGAGGCCCATGTTGGAACCCAGCATCAGCGCCGCGACGACGGCCGCAACAAAGAGCAGGACCAGCCAGATGACGAGGCGCATCTTCAGCGCCCCGCTGCGGCAGCGGTCAGGGCAGCCAGGGTGTCATCAGGGCGCGGGACGCTGACCTGACGAGACTGGCCGGCGACCTGGCGCAGCAGTTCGGCCACGCTCGTCACCTTGCGCGAGCGCGTGTCGAAGTAGCGGCTGAGCATCTCCTGGCTGTCGCGCAGGTCGGACTGGGCGGTGTCGAACTGGCGGCTCAGCAGGGCCAGGCGGGCGTTCAGCAAGCGCAGCTTGAGGTTCTCGCGCAGGAAGAAGCTCTGGTCCGGCGAGACCAGCGCGGCCTCCGGGTGGGCGATGCGGGTCACGCGGAGCAGCGTGCGGGCCTCGCCCCAGGCCACGCCGGTCCAGCTGGACAGCTGCTGGGTGGCCTGCCACCACCACAGCGACAGCCGGCCTTCGGCGGCGGCAGCAGCCTGTTCGCGCTGCAGCCTGAGCACGCGCTCGCGGTCCTTGGCGGCGGCATCGGCGCGGCGTTCTTCACGCGGGCTGACACCCGCCTCGCCGCCTGAAATCAACGGCAGCTCGTCGGCCATGCGCACGACCTCGTCAAGCTTGATGGTCAAGGTGGACACATCGACGACGGCCACCGACTTGACCCGGTCCAGGTCGCGCGCGACGGCGCGGCGCACGCCTTCCATGCGCGGCTGCTTGTAGCGCAGCAGGCGTTCATCGGCCTGCTTCAGCGTGGCGACGAGGGGCTCGGCGCTGCCGGTGATCTGGGTCTGCTGCAGAGCGACGCGGATGGCGGCCTCGATGTCGCCGATGACGTTCTCGTCACGCGAGCGGGACATGGACTGAATCAGCTCTTCCAGTTGGCCGCGCTGCAGGGCCACCTCGGCCAGGCGGGCTTCCAGCAGCGAGACCTTGGCGGCGGTGTCGCGCACCAGCTCGCCCGACTGCTTGGCGGCCAGGCGCGCCTCGGTGGCCTCGGCCTGGCTGGCTTCCTGGCGGCGCACCAGCTCCTGCTCCAACGACTGCTGGCGCGACAGGCTCTGCCAGGCCAGCACGACGCACAGCAGCACGGCGGCGCCCAGCAGCGCAAGCAGCCAAGGCAGCCAAGCTGGCAGATGGGGGGTGGGCGCCGCCGTGCTGC
>NZ_CEEDEB010000018.1:0-99396 GCF_979253795.1 Roseateles sp. AC306 | reverse complement strand
GGGGCGGTCGGGGGGAGCTCTTTGGTTACTTTCTGGCGGACCAGAAAGTGACTCGCCCGCCGGGGCGAAATCCCGGCTGGGCCTCGCCACAAAACCGTTCCCGCGAGAAACCGTGGAGCGCCACTGACATGAACTTGCGCATCCCGTCCCGCTGGGCCCCCTACCTCCTGGTCAGCCCCTTCCTCATCCTGTTTGCCGTCTTCGGCCTGTTCCCGCTGCTGTTCTCGGCCTGGCTGGCCTTCCAGTCCTGGGAGCCAACCAGCGGCATCGAGGCCATGCAGTTTGTCGGCTTTGACAACTTCGTCTTCGCCCTGACCGACGGCTGGTTCTGGAAGGCGCTTCGCAACACGCTGTGGCTGGCCATCGCCACCGGCGTGCCGCAGCACCTCGTGGCCATCCCGCTGGCGGTCTTCCTGCACCGGTCCTTCGGGCGCTGGCGCGGCCTGTTCTCGGGCGCCTACTTCCTGCCCTACATCACCTCTACCGTCGCCATCGCGATGCTGTTCGGCTCGCTGTTCTCGACCGACTACGGCCTGGTCAATCAGGCGCTGCACGCGATGTTCGGCACCGACAACATCAACTGGATGCGCTCGCCGGATGCCATCAAGCCGGCCGTGGCCATCATCGTGTTCTGGCGCTACGTCGGCTTCAACCTGGTGCTGTACCTGGCCGCCCTGCAGACCATTCCGCACGACCTCTACCAGGCCGCCAAGCTCGACGGCGCCGGCCCCTGGCAGCAGTTCCTGCGCATCACACTGCCGGGCATCAAGCCCATGATCCTGTTCGGCGTGACGCTGTCCATCATCGGCGGGCTGCAGCTGTTCGAGGAGCCCTTCATCCTGACCAACGGCAAGGGCGGCGCCGACCAGGCCGCGATGACCGTGGCCATGTACCTCTACCGCCTGGCCTTTGACTTCAGCGACTTCGGTGGCGCCAGCGCGCTGGCCTGGATCATGTTCGGGATCATTGCGCTGCTGACCTGGCTGACGAACAAGGCCTTTGCGGAAAGGCAGGTGCAGCCATGAAGCAAACCCCCAAGTTCCTGGCCTACGGCATCGTGGCCATCGGCGCGCTCTTCATGCTGGCGCCGTTCTATTTCATGTTCGTGTTCGCCACGCAGTCGCGCACCGACATCTTCAACGTCCCGCCGCCACTGTTCTTCAGCGACGAGCTGCTCAACAACATCAAGGTGCTGACGACGCGGCTGCCGTTCTGGAAGAACGTCGGCTGGAGCCTCTACGTCGGGCTCATGTCTACCGGCCTCACGCTGCTGTTCTGCTCCATGGCCGGCTATGCCTTCGCGATGCTGGAGTTCCGCTTCAAGAAGGCGCTGTTTGCCCTCGTCATGGCCACCATGATGGTGCCAAGCTTCATGAACATGATCCCCAGCTTCATGGTCATGGACGCGTTAGGGTGGATAGACACCCACCGGGCGCTGTACCTGCCCGGCGCGGCCAGCGCCTTCGGCATCTTCCTGATGCGCCAGTTCGCGGCCAGCACGGTGCCGAAGGAACTGCTCAATGCGGCGCGCATCGACGGCGCCAGCGAGCTGGGCATCTACTGGCGCATCGCGCTGCCGCTGATGAAGCCGGCGCTCGGCACGCTCGGCCTCATCACCTTCATCAGCTCGTGGAACAACTTCATGAGCCCACTGATCGTGCTGCGCAATGCCGACAACTACACGCTGCCGCTGGCCTTGCGCAGCCTGTTCAGCACCACCAGCACCGAGTGGGGCGCGCTGATGGCGGGCTCGGCCATCGCCACGCTGCCGCTGATCGTTCTCTTCGTCATCTCGTCGCGCCAACTGATCGCGGGCCTGACCGCCGGCGCCGTCAAATAAGAACAGTCCATGAATCCTTTGCACCGTCAGTTCCCGCCCGAATTCGTCTGGGGCGTGGCCACCAGCAGCTTCCAGATCGAAGGCGCCGCCTTCGCCGATGGCAAGGGCGAATCCATCTGGGACCGCTTCTGCAAGCAGCCCGGCGCGATTGCCGACGCCAGCAACGGCGAGGTCGCCTGCGACCACTTCCACCGCCTCGACGAAGACCTCGACCTCATCGCCTCGCTCGGCGTCAACGCCTACCGCTTCTCCATCGCCTGGCCGCGCGTGCAGGCGCTGGGCCACGGGCCGTTCAACCCCAAGGGCCTGGACTTCTACGAGCGCCTCGTCGACGGTTTGAAGGCGCGCGGCATCCAGGCCTGGGCCACGCTCAATCACTGGGACCTGCCGCAAGGCCTGCAGGACCGTGGCGGCTGGAACGACCGCGACACCGTGCACCGCTTCGTCGACTACGCCCGCCACGTGCAGGCGCGCATCGGCGACCGGCTGCACGGCCTGACGACGCACAACGAGCCCTGGGTCGTCGCTACGCTGGGCAACGACCAGGGCAACTTCGCGCCCGGCATCAAGAGCAAGAAGATCGCCACGCAGGTCTCCCATCACCTGTTGCTCAGCCACGGCCTGGCCTTGCAGGCGCTGCGCGCCGATGGTGCGAAGAGCCAGCTGGGCATCGTGCTCAATCTGTCGTCATGCGTGCCGGCCACGGCCATGCCCGCCGACATCGCCGCCGCCAACCTCGCCGACTCGCGTGGCCGCCGCTGGTATGCCGACCCGTTGTTCAAGGGCGCTTATCCCGAGGATGTACTGGCCGAACTGGGCGCAGACGCGCCCGTCGTCGAGGCCGGTGACCTGGCGGCAATTGCCCAGCCCATGGACTACCTGGGCGTCAACTACTACACCCGCAGCGTCGTCTCGGCCGGCGGCGAAGAGTGGAATGCCAAGGCCCGCGGCCTGCCGGTGTCGGACATGGACTGGGAGATCTACCCGCAGGGCCTGACCGACCTGCTCGTGCTGCTCAAGCGCGACTACGCCGCCCTGCCGCCCGTCTACGTGACCGAGAACGGCGGCGCCTTCAAGGACGACACGGTCGTGCTCGGCCGCGTGCAGGATGACGACCGCGTGGCCTACCTGCGCGAACACATCGCGGCGGTGGCCAGCGCCATGCAGCAGGGCGTGCCCATGGCCGGCTATATGGTCTGGAGCCTGATGGACAACTTTGAATGGGCCAGCGGCTACCTGAAGCGCTTCGGCATCGTTCATGTCGACTACGGCACGCAGGTCCGCACGCCCAAGGCCAGCGCCGACTGGTACCGCGCCTTTCTGCGCGACTGGCGCGGCTGACCCCATAACGACAACACCCGGAGACAACACCCATGCAAGACATGACCCCAAGCCCTGCCCCTCGACGCTGGCGCGGCGTCCTGCCCGCCATCGCGTTTGCGCTGACCGCCTGCGGCGGCGGTGGCGGCTCGGCCACGGCTGCGACGCCCGCGGCGCCTGCCGCGGCGCCGGCCGCGCCGACGCCCACGCCGTCCAACACCTGGGCGCTGGTATGGAGCGACGAGTTCAACGGCGCCGCCGGCACCGTGCCCGACGCCAAGCACTGGAATTACGACCTCGGCAACGCCGAGAAGGGCGGCTGGGGCAACCACGAGTTCCAGTACTACACGAGCGACGCGCGCAACGCACGGACCGATGGCGCCGGCATGCTCGTCATCACCGCCGAGAAGGCCAGCAACCCCGGCCCGTGCTGGAACGGCAAGCCCTGCGACTACACGTCCGCCCGCATCCACACCAACAGCAAGGTCAGCTTCATCTACGGCAAGGTCGAGGCGCGCATGAAGCTGCCGACCGGCAAGGGCATCTGGCCGGCGTTCTGGGCGCTGGGCACCGACATCGCCACCAACCCCTGGCCGGCCTCGGGCGAGATCGACATCATGGAGTTCGTCCCGCAGACGCCGAACTCGACCTACGGCACGTTGCACGGCCCGGGCTACTCGGGCGCACAGGGCATCGGCAAGCCGGTCGACCTTGGCGCGCCGGTGATCAATGACTTCCACACCTACACCATCGTCAAGCGGCCCAACGAGATCGTCTGGTACGTCGATGGCAAGGAGTTCCACCGCCTGACGCCCGCCAACCTGCCGGCCGGCGGCACCTGGGTGTTCGAGAAGCCCTTGTTCGTCATCCTGAACCTGGCCGTCGGCGGCGACTGGCCTGGCGCGCCGGACGCGACCACGCCGCTGCCTGCGCAGATGCAGGTGGACTGGGTGCGGATCTACAAGGAAAACTGAGCAAGGAGTTCCGTCCATGCAACGCCTGCTCTCGACCCTGACGCTGATGGCCGGCCTGCTCTGCGCACCGGTCACCCAGGCCGCCGAAGTGAAGACCGGCTACGGCAGCTTCAACGCGCCGGACGGCGTGACCGTCGTGAACCGCGACGAGAAGCCCGACAAGGCCGGCAAGCCCGCCGGCATGGTGGTCTATTCGCGCACCGATGATCCCAAGGCCGTCTTCATCGTCGTGTGGAACTACGCCGAGCCCGATCCGGCCAAGCCCTACGACCCGCTGGACGGTGCGGTCAAGATCGGCAACCCCTTCGACAAGAGCCTGACCCGCGAGGCCGCCAAGCCGGCACTGGTCGGCGGCGTGGAAGCCGGCCGCTACGAGGGCAAGCTGCCCAACGGCTCGCGTGCCGTCAGCTACGTCGCCGTCAATGGCGGCTACCGCCTCGTGGTGCTGCTGAAGGGCCCGCCGGGCAGCCCGTACAAGGAGCTGATGGACCAGTTCGCCAAGGGCATCGAGGGCTTTGCGTGGGCGCTGCCCGCCGCAGCCGCATCCGCGCCGCAATGAGGCGCTGAGCGGCGCGGGATGCGCTCGCTCGGGGTAAGCTGATCGCCTTCGTCGCGATCCGGGCACCGCTTTTGCTGTTTAGGGCTTTCCCGGGCGTCAGGGCCTCGCGGCCTTCGCCATGATCGCTTCCTCCTGCGGCGCAGCCGCGCGACTGGCCCGCAACCCAGATCCGGCAATTGGCCGCTTGTTACTCGGCGAAAGTCTTGGTGCATCCACAACCTGAGAACTGCTCAACGCTCACCACTTTGGTGACACATGCTGCCCACTTGCCGGCCTGGCGCGCTGCGCGCGACTGCGGTATCTAGGGCGCCAGAACGTCATGCTGGTTTTCATCCTCCGCCGGCTGGCCCAGGCCGTCGTCGTCATGTTGTCGGTGGCCTTCATCGCCTTCATGCTGTTCCAGTATGTCGGCGACCCGGTCACCAACCTGCTGGGCCAGGACGCGACCGAGGAGCAGCGCACCGCGCTGCGCAAGGACCTCGGGCTTGACCAGCCCTTTCCTGTGCAATTTGCGCGCTTTGCCGTCAATGCCGCCCATGGCGAGTTCGGCATCAGCTTGCGCCAGGGTCGCAAGGTGTCCAGCCTCATCGTCGAACGCTTTCCGGCGACGCTGGAGCTGGCCCTCGTCGCCGGCCTGATCGCGCTGGGCTTCGGCATCCCGCTGGGTGTCTACGCGGCGCTGCGGCGCGGCAAGGCCAGCGCCCAGCTGCTGATGACGGGAACGCTGTTCGGCGTGAGCCTGCCCAACTTTGTCATCGGCATTGTGCTGATCTGGGTCTTCGCCGTCGAGCTGAAATGGCTGCCCAGTTTCGGCCGCGGTGAGGTCGTCGACTTCGGCGGCTGGACATCCGGCCTGCTGACCCGCGACGGCCTGCTGCATCTGATCCTGCCGGCCGTCACGCTGTCGGCCTTCCAGCTCACGCTGATCATGCGTCTGGTGCGCGCCGAGATGCTGGAGGTGCTGCGCACCGACTACATCCGCTTCGCCCGCGCCCGCGGGCTGACCAACCGCAGCGTCTATTTCGGCCATGCGCTGAAGAACACGCTGGTGCCGGTCATCACCATCACCGGCCTGCAGCTCGGCTCGCTGATCGCCTTCGCCATCATCACGGAGCAGGTCTTTCAGTGGCCCGGCATGGGTCTGCTCTTCATCCAGGCCGTGCAGTTCGCCGACATCCCCGTCATGGCGGCCTACCTCTGCCTGATTTCGCTGATCTTCGTCGTCATCAATCTCGGCGTGGATCTGCTCTATTTCGCCGTCGACCCGCGCCTGCGTGTCGAGGGCAAGGCGCACTGAAACAAGATGGCAGTCGACGCCAACCCCCACGCCACGCCGTCGGCCTCTGCGCTGCGCGGCTTCTTCGACGGCGACGTCTGGCACTCCTTCCGCTCATCGCCGGTGGCGATGCTGGCTGCCGCCGTCACGCTGGTCTGCTTCATCTGCGCGCTGTTCGCCGAAGTCGTCGCGCCGCACAACCCCTTCGATCTGGCGACCCTGGAGCTGATGGACTCGCTGAAAGCCCCGGCCTGGATAAACGGCGGCGAGTCCAAATACCTGCTGGGCACGGACGGCCAGGGTCGCGACATCCTGTCCGCGCTGATGTACGGCGCGCGCATCTCGCTGCTCGTCGGCATTGCCTCGGTGCTGCTGTCCATCGTCATCGGCGTCAGCCTCGGCTTGCTCGCGGGTTTCGTCGGCGGGCGGGTTGATGCCTTCGTCATGCGCATCTGCGACGTGATGCTGTCCTTCCCGTCCATCCTGGTCGCGTTGATGATCAGCGGCGTCGGCCGCAGCCTCTTCCCCAACGCGCCTGACGCCCTGGCCTTCGTCGTCCTGGTGCTGGCGATCTCGCTGACCGGCTGGGTGCAGTACGCACGCACCGTGCGCGGCTCGACGCTGGTGGAGCGCAACAAGGAGTACGTACAGGCGGCCCGCGTCATCGGTGTCGGGTCCTTGCGCATCATGCGCCGCCATGTGCTGCCCAACGTGCTGGGCCCGGTCTTGGTGCTGGCCACCATCCAGATTGCCTCGGCCATCATCACCGAGGCCACGCTGTCCTTCCTCGGCGTCGGCGTGCCGGTCACCAGCCCGTCGCTGGGAACGCTCATCCGCAACGGCAACGACTATCTTTTTTCGGGCGAGTGGTGGATCACCGCCTGGCCCAGCCTGACCCTGGTGCTGATCACGCTCAGCGTGAACCTGCTGGGTGACTGGCTGCGTGACGCGCTCAACCCAAGGCTGCGTTGATGGCGATGACTGCTCCCTTGCTTGAAGTGAACCACCTGCGCGTGGAGTTCCCAACCCGCCGCGGCACGCTGCTGGCGCTGGACGACATCTCCTTCGCCATCGCGCCGGGCGAGATCCTCGGCGTCGTCGGTGAATCCGGCGCCGGCAAGTCGCTGACCGGCGCGGCCATCATCGGCCTGCTGGACCCGCCGGGCCGCATCGCCGCTGGCGAGATCCGCCTCGCCGGCCGGCGCATCGACAACCTGCCTTACGAGCAGATGCGCCGCGTGCGGGGCCGCGAGATCGGCGCCGTCTTCCAGGACCCGCTGACCTCGCTGAACCCGCTCTATTCCGTCGGCCATCAGTTGGTCGAGACCATCACGACCCACCTCGACCTGAGCGCGTCCCAAGCGCGCCAACGCGCCATCGAGCTGCTTGCCTCCACCGGCATTCCGGCGCCCGAGGCGCGCATCGATCACTTCCCGCACCAGTTCTCCGGCGGCATGCGCCAGCGCGTCGTCATCGCGTTGGCCCTCGCTGCAAGCCCCAAGCTCATCGTTGCCGACGAGCCCACCACGGCGCTGGACGTGTCCATCCAGGCGCAGATCATTGCGCTGCTGAAGAAGGTCTGCAAAGACCAGGGCGCGGCCGTCATGCTGGTCACTCACGACATGGGCGTCATTGCCGAGACCTGCGACCGTGTCGCCGTCATGTACGCCGGCCGCATCGCCGAGATCGGGCCTGTGGCCGACGTCATCCACCGCCCGGCCCACCCCTACACCGTCGGCCTGATGGGCTCCATCCCGGCCATGGACGAGGACCGCGAACGCCTGCTGCAGATCGACGGATCCATGCCGCGGCTGACGGCCATCCCGCCCGGCTGCGCCTTCAACCCGCGCTGCAGCCGCGTCGTTGAGCGCTGCCGTGTCGACAGGCCTGACCTGGCCTCGGTCGGAGCGACGAGCGCAGCCTGCTGGCGCCCCGTGACCGTGGAGGTGGCGCGATGAGCCAGCCTCTCGTCGAGGTGCGAGACCTCGCCAAGGTCTTCGACGTGTCGCCGCCCTGGCTGAACCGCGTCGTCGAGCGCAAGCCCAAGGCCTTCGTGCATGCGGTAGACGGCGTCTCGTTTGCCATCGAGCGCGGCCAGACGCTGGCTCTCGTCGGTGAGAGCGGTTGCGGCAAGAGCACGGTGGCGCGGCTGCTGGTCGGCCTCTACGGTGCGACGCGTGGCTCCGTGAGCTTCGACGGCGAGGACATCGTCAAGACACTGGCCGGTTCGGGTGCCGCCCCGCTGCGGCGGCGCATGCAGATGATCTTCCAGGACCCGTATGCGTCGCTGAACCCGCGCTGGAAGGTGCTGGACATCGTTGCCGAGCCGCTGCGCGAGCATGGTCTCGTGACGGGTGATGCCGAGGCGCGCCTGCGGGTCGGCGAACTGCTGAGTTCGGTGGGGCTGAACCCCGCCGACGCCGAGAAGTTCCCGCACCAGTTCTCCGGCGGCCAGCGCCAGCGCATCTCGATTGCGCGGGCGCTGGCGACGAATCCGGAGTTCCTGGTCTGCGACGAGCCGACGTCGGCGCTGGACGTCTCCGTGCAGGCCCAGGTTCTCAACATCATGAAGGACCTGCAGCGCGACAAGGGCCTGACCTACCTCTTCATCTCGCACAACCTGGCCGTCGTGCGCCATGTGGCGGACCGGGTCGGCGTCATGTACCTCGGTCGGCTTGTCGAGGTGGCGGGCAAGGCGGAGCTGTTCGCGCGGCCGCTGCACCCCTACGCGCGCATGCTGCTGGATGCGATTCCCGACATCCACATGAGCGGCCGCGCCCGCACGCCGGTGCAGGGGGAGGTGCCCAACCCGCTCAACCCGCCAAGCGGCTGCAGCTTCCACCCGCGCTGCCCGTTGGCCAACGCGCGCTGCAAGGCCGAGCGGCCGGCGTTGCTGGAACTGCGTGGTGTCCGCGTGGCCTGCCACGCGGTCGAAGAGGGCAGGGACTAGCGGGCGGGCGCGGAGCCCGGCGCCGACGCGGAGTCGGCCGGCTTGGGCAGGGTCAGCGGGCCCTTCTGTCCGCAACCCGCAAGGGCGGTAAGGGTGATCAGCAGCGCCGCAAGGCGCCCACCTACACTGACGGCAGTCTTGTTCATCTGCCCAGTTTATGTCCCTGTCCGACGCCGATTACCACGCCAGGGCCCACGCCCTGCTTGCCCGCATCGAGGCGCAGATCGACGCCTGGCTGGACGAAGACCTGGTCGACATCGACACCCATCGCACGGGTGGCCTGCTTGAGTTGAGCATGCCCGGCGGCAGCAAGATCGTGCTGAACACGCAGCCGCCGCTGCAGGAACTGTGGCTGGCCGCGCGCTCGGGTGGCTTCCACTTCAAGTGGGACGGCGCCCAGTGGGTCGACCGCGAGGGTCAGGAGATCCTCGCGCGGCTGTCGCGCTGCGCGAGCGAGCAGGCCGGCCAGGCACTGACGTTCAGCGCCTGATCCGCAGGACCCGTTTGGTCAGCGCTTGAAGAGGTCGAGGATCGACTTCTTCTCGTCGTCCGTCGCCGCCGGCGGCGCGGTCGGCTCGCTGGCGAGTTCGCGCACGCCGCTGCCGGCCGTGTACTCCTCGTAGAACCACTCGCCGTTGATGTTGATGATGCCCTCGGGCGGCGTGATCTCGTCCACGGCCTTGTTTCGCAGCGCGAACTGCATGTACTCGATCCAGACCGGCAGGCTCAGGCCGCCACCGGTCTCGCGGTCGCCGAGCTTGCGCGGCTGGTCATAACCTATCCAGACAATGGCGACCAGGTCCTTCTGGTAGCCGGCGAACCAGGCGTCCATCGAGTCGTTGGTCGTGCCGGTCTTGCCGTAGATGTCGGGGCGCTTCAGCGTGGCTTGCGCACGGGCGGCCGTGCCGCTGCGCGTGACCTCCTGCAGCAGGCTGCTCATCAGGAAGGCGTTGCGCGGCTCGATGGCGCGGGCGTTGTCGGTCAGCGTGACGGGCACGGCCTCGTAAAGCATCCGCCCCTTGTTGTCGGTGATGCGGCTGATGAGCTGCGGGCTGACGCGGTAGCCGCCGTTGGCGAACACCGCATAGCCCTGGGCCATCTGCATCGGCGTGACCGAGCCGGCGCCAAGCGCCATCGTCAGATAGGCCGGGTGCTTCTCGGCCTCGAAGCCGAAGCGAGTCAGCCATTCCTGCGCGTAGCGCACGCCGATGGAATGCAGCACGCGGATCGACACCATGTTCTTCGATTTGGCCAGCGCTGTGCGCAGCGGCATCGGCCCCTCGAACTTGCCGTCGTAGTTCTTGGGCTCCCAGGGCTGGCTGCCGGTGGTGCCGGCGTCGAAGAACAGCGGCGCGTCATTGACGACGGTGGCTGGCGTGAAGCCCTTTTCCAGCGCTGCCGAGTAGATGAAGGGCTTGAAGCTGGAGCCCGGCTGGCGCCAGGCCTGCGTCACGTGGTTGAACTTGTTCTTGGCGTAGTCGAAGCCGCCCACCATGGCGCGCACCTGGCCGTTGTGCGGGTCCAGCGAGATGAATGCGCCTTCCACCTCGGGCAACTGCGTGACAGTCCACTCGCCGCCGTCCTTCTGCTTCGGCCCCTTGACGACGCGGATGACCGCCCCGCGCCGGATGCGGGTCTTGGGGTTGCCCTTGTCGGCCAGGCCGGACGTGACGGGCTTCAGGCCCTCGCCGACGATGGCGATGGTGTCACCGCTCTGCAGCACGGCGGTGACCTTCTTGGGGTCGGCTTCCAGCACGACCGCGGCCAGCAGCTCATCGTTGGCCGGGTGGTCAGTCAGCGCCTCGGCGACGCGTGCGTCCAGCGCCTTGGCGTCGCTGGGCAGGTCGGCATAGGCCTCGGGTCCGCGGTAGACCTGACGCCTTTCGTAGTCGAGGATGCCCCGGCGCAGTGCGCGGTAGGCGGTGTTCTGCTCGGCGCTGTTCAGGGTCAGGTAGACATTCAGGCCGCGCGAGTAGGCCTCGTCGCCGTACTGGCTGTAGATGAGCTGGCGCGCCGCCTCGGCCACGAACTCGGCATGCGACACCGACTCCTGCACCGGCCGGATGCGCAGCTTCTCGGCCTTGGCTTCGTCGCGCTGCTCCTCGGTGATATAGCCCGTCTCATACATCCTTTCGATGATGTATTGCTGGCGGATCGTCGCGCGCTTGGGGTTGTTGATGGGGTTGTAGGCCGACGGCGCCTTGGGCAAGCCGGCCAGCATGGCGGCCTCGGCGATGCTGAGCTTGTCCAGCGTCTTGCCGAAATAGACCTCGCTGGCCGCAGCAAAGCCATGCGCGCGGTGGCCCAGGAAGATCTGGTTCATGTAGATCTCGAGGATCTTTTCCTTGGGCAGGGCCGCTTCGATCTTGAGCGCCAGCAGGATCTCGTAGATCTTGCGGGTGAAGGTCTTCTCGGTCGACAGGTAGAAGTTGCGGGCCAGCTGCATCGTGATCGTCGACGCACCCTGGCTGCGCGACTCGCCGACGTTGGCCAGGCCCGCGCGGATGACGCCGAGGTAGTCGACGCCGCCGTGCTGATAAAAGCGCGCATCCTCGATGGCCAGCACGGCCTCCTGCATCAGCTTCGGGATCTGCTCGATCGGCCGGTAGCTGCGCCTCTCCTCGCCGAACTCGCCCATCAGAACGCCGTCACTGGACAGCACGCGCATTGGCAGCTTGGGGCGGTAATCTGTCAGGCCCCCGATGTCCGGCAGGTTGGGATAGGCCAGCGCAAGGCCAAGCGCCAATAGCAAGGCCACCGCAACGACGCCGCCCGCCAGCAGGCCCACGCCCCACAGCGCCAGATGACCCAGGCGGGCTCTCATCGAGGCGGTAGAGCGGGAGGCGGAGGGAGAACCGGCAACTGCGGAGGACGGGCTGGGCGCAGCGGATCGAGACTTATCTTTCATGTGCCGGCAAGTCGCGCCTGCGGGCGCATGAGGGGGAGGCGGTTGATTATAGGAAGGCGCATGTACAACCCCTTGTATACCAATCAGACCGCTAAATGCCGTGCCAAACGAACGCTTCCCATGTGTCTTTCAAGAGGTTGCAAACCTGTTTGATCGTGTATGTTTAGCAACGTGGCGTTACGAGCTCGCAGGGAAATCCCGTTCGCTGTCAATGGCTTTGCTGCTAGCATTCAAGTAACTTATTAATAGTCCGATACGTAACTCCACGCATCGGGGACAAAGGGCATGGGAATACTTGACGCACTTTTGGGTCGCAAGCACCCAGCGCTGATTGGCCTGGATATCAGTTCTTCCAGCGTCAAGCTGGTGGAGTTGAACCAGACCAAGAGCGGCGAATTCGTGCTGGAGCGTTTTGCCAGTGAGCCTTTCGAGAAAGGCTGGATCGTCGACGGCCAGATCGAGAAATTCGACGAAGTGGCCGATGCCGTGCGCCGTGTGGTGGCCCGCAGCGGCAGCAAGACCCGCGACGCCGCCCTGGCCATGCCCCAGTCCGCCGTCATCACCAAGAAGATCATGCTGCCGGCCGGCCTGCGCGAGGAAGAACTCGAACTGCAGGTCGAGGCCGAGGCCAACCAATACATTCCCTTCTCGCTCGACGAGGTGAGCCTGGACTTTTGCGTCATAGGCCCCAGTCCGACATCGGTGGGTGACGTCGAGGTGCTGATCGCCGCGTCCAGGAAAGACCGCGTACAGGACCGGCAGGGCTTGGCCGAAGCGGCCGGCCTGCGGCCCGTCGTGCTGGACATCGAATCGCACGCCTCGCGCATGGCCATGGGCCGCCTCATTGCCGCACTGCCGAACGAGGGCAGGGACGCCCTCGTCGCCCTGTTCGAGATCGGCGCCGACACCACCAGCCTCAAGGTGCTGCGCGACGACGAACTGCTCTATGACCGCGACCAGTCCTTCGGCGGCTCCCAGCTGACGCAACTCATCTCGCGCCAGTACGGCTTCTCCTTTGAAGAGGCCGAGCAGAAAAAGCTGTCCAGCGATCTGCCGGAAGACTACGAAACCAGCGTGCTGACCCCCTTCGTCGACAGTCTGTCGCAGGAAATCGGCCGCGCGCTGCAGTACTTCTTCACCAGCACGCCGCATCACAAGGTGCACTACGTGATGCTGGCCGGCGGCACGGCGACGCTGCCCGGCCTCAAGGAGCGGGTGACTGACCTGACCGGCTTTGCCTGCATGGTGGTCAATCCATTCGACAGCATGAGCCTGGCCTCAACGGTGCGCGAATCCAAGCTGCAGCGTGAGGCGCCGTCCTATCTGACCGCCTGCGGCCTCGCGATGCGGAGGTTTTTCCAGTGATCCTGATCAACCTGCTGCCTTACCGCGAGGAGAGGCGCAAGCGGCGCAAGGCTGCCTTCTTCGCCGGCATGGGCCTGGCGGCCATCATCGGCGCGGGCATCGTCGTGGCTGCCTATCTGCTGCTGCAGTTCCTGACCCAGGAGCAGCAATCGCACAACCAGTACATCCAGACCGAGATCACGCGCCTGGAGGCGCAGATCAAGGACATCGCCAACCTCAAGGCCGAGATCGAGTCGCTGAAGTCGCGCCAGCGCGCGGTGGAAGACCTGCAGACCGATCGCAACACCCCGGTGCAGTTGCTCAACGACCTGGCGCGGCTGGCGCCCGAAGGCGTCTACCTGACCGCCATTCGGCAAGCCGACAAGGTGGTCACCGTCAGCGGCATTGCCCAGACCAACGAGCGGGTCTCCGAGTTCCTGCGCAACGTGTCGCGAGGTTCGGAGTGGCTTGAAAAGCCGGACCTCATCGAGGTGAAGTTGGCGAACGTCACCGCCAACACGCGCGATCAGCGTCGGCTGCTCGACTTCTCCATGAAGGTCTCGATCAAGGTGCCGCCGCGTGACCCTGCATCGGGCGCGTCTGCACCCAAGAAGGGCTGATCTCGATGGCCACTTCAATGCCCAAGTTCGATGTGAACGCCTGGTTCGCGGAATTCGCCAGCCAGTTCAAGGACCTCAATCCCAAGGAGCCCGGCCAATGGCCCTGGGCGCCCAAGCTTGCGACCGCGTTGGCCGTGGTGCTGACCGTCGTCGGCGCCGGCTATATCGCCCTGCTGCAGGACGAACAGGACCGCCTTGAAGCCGAGCACGCCCGCGAGCCCCAGCTGCGCGAGGACTTCCGCAACAAGCTTGGCCAGGCCGTCAACCTGCCCGAGCTGCGCAAGCAGAAGAGCCAGGTCGAGGAGTACGTGACCCAGCTTGAGAAGCAACTGCCCGGCAAGGCCGAGATCGACAGCCTGCTGTCCGACATCAGCAGCGCCGGCGTCGGCCGGGGCCTGCAGTTCGAACTCTTCCGGCCCGGTCAGATCCTCGTCAAGGACTACTACGCCGAGCTGCCCATCGCCCTGCGCGTGTCGGGCCGCTATCACGACATCGGCGCCTTTGCGGCCGACGTGTCCAACCTGTCGCGCATCGTCACCTTGCACAACCTTGTCGTGGTTGCGCCGGCCGCTCCGAACAGCCCGCTGAGCATGGAAGCGACCGCGCGCACCTACCGCTATCTGGATCCGACGGAAGTGGCCGAACAGAGGAAGGCCGCGGCCAAGGCAGCGGGGGGCAAGAAATGAAGCGCCAGCTGATTTGCATGGCCGCGTTGACGGCCCTGGCCGGATGCGGTGGCGACAGGGAAGAACTGCGACAGTGGATGGATCAGCAGCGCAAGGAGGCCAAGCCTTCGGTCACGCCGCTGCTGCCGCCCAAGAAGTTCCTGCCCCAGCCTTACGAATCAAGCGCTGGCGTCGAGCCCTTCAGCACACAGAAGCTCAGCGTCGCCATCAAGCAGGAAGCCGCCCAGCCCAATTCGCTGCTGACCGCCGAGATCAATCGGCGCAAGGAGCCGCTGGAGGCCTATCCGCTGGACAGCATGAACATGGTGGGCAGCCTGACGCGCGACAACCGGCGCTATGCGCTGCTGCGCGTCGACAACCTGCTCTATCAGGTCAAGGCCGGGGACTACCTCGGCCAGAACTTCGGTCGCGTCACCAAGATCAGCGAGACCGAAATCACGTTGCGAGAAGTCGTCCAGGACGCTGCGGGCGAGTGGATTGAACGCACCAGTACCCTCCAGCTACAGGAGAAGGGACGATGAAGACACTGCAGGAGAACAAGGCAATGGGCCGTAGCTGGTTGCTGGGGGTTGCCGTCGCGCTGTTGAGCGCGCCGGCAGCGTGGGCACAGACCCAGATCAAGGCAATCAACACGAGCCAGCAGGCGGGTGTGGATGTCGTGCGCATCGAACTGAGTGAACCGCTGTCGGCCGTGCCGACAGGCTTCACGGTCCAGACGCCGCCACGCATCGCCATCGATCTGCCGGGTGTTGTCAACGCCATCGGCCGCAACGTCGTCGACATCAACCAGGGCAATCTGCGCTCGGCCAATGTGGCTCAGGCGGGAGACCGTTCTCGCGTGGTGCTGAACCTGCGCCAGGCGTCCACCTACAGCGCCAAGCTGGAGGGCAGCGCCCTGGTGCTCGTGCTGAATGCATCGGCGCCGACGGCGCAGGCACCCGGCGAGCCTGTGCACTTTGCGCAGAGCCTGAACAGCGCGCCCCAACCCCTGCGCGACATCGACTTCCGTCGTGGCGCGGACGGGGCCGGCCGCGTCGTCGTCAACCTGCCGAGCAACCAGGTGGGGGTCGACATCCAGCAGCAGGGCCAGGGCCTCGTCGTCGAGTTTCTGCGCTCCAGCCTGCCCGAGAACCTGCGCCGCAAGATCGACGTGACCGACTTCGGCACGCCGGTGCAGATGATCACGACGACGCAGGCGGGTGACCGCGTGCGCATGGTCGTCCAGCCCAAGGGCAACTGGGAGCACAGCGCCTACCAGAGCGACAACCAGTTCGTGCTCGAAGTGCGGCAGCAGAAGATCGACCCCAACAAGCTGACGCAGGGGCCGGGCTATTCCGGCGACAAGCTGTCGCTGAACTTCCAGAACATCGAAGTTCGCGCGCTGCTGCAGGTCATTGCCGACTTCACCAACTTCAACGTCGTCACCAGCGACACCGTGACCGGCAACGTCACGCTGCGCCTGAAGGATGTGCCCTGGGACCAGGCCCTGGACATCATCATGCAGGCCAAGGGCCTGGGCCTGAGGAAGTCCGGCAATGTCTTGTGGATCGCACCCAAGGATGAACTGGCTGCCAAGGAAAAGCTGGATCTCGAATCCAAGGCTGCCATCGCCCAGCTTGAGCCGGTGCGCACGCAGTCCTTCCAGCTCAACTACGTCAAGGCAGAGGAGATCGCCAAGGGGCTGACCGGACAGAGCATCGGCTCCAGTTCCGGCGGTGGCAGCGGTGGTTCGGGTTCGGGCACCAAGATCCTGTCGCCGCGCGGCAGCGTCATCTCCGAGTCGCGCACCAACCAGCTTTTCGTGTCGGACATTCCGAGCAAGCTCGAAGAGATCCAGGCCATGATCGCCAAGATCGACATCCCGGTGCGCCAGGTGCTGATCGAGGCGCGCATCGTCGAAGCCAACGACCGCTTCGGCCGGGCGCTGGGCGTCAAGCTCGGTGGCTACGACGCACGCGGTCGCGCGGGCGGCATCCCGGGCTACAACGTCGGCGGCGACAACTACCTGACGGTGGGCAGCAACTACAACCTCGTCGGCTGGCAGACCCGCCAGACTTCGGTCGACCCCGGCTACAACAACACCAACGTCGTCAACCTGCCCGCCAACACGTCGTCGGACAGCTTTGCCGGTGCGGTGGCGCAGACGGTCGCGGTGTCGCTCTTCAGCGCCACAGCCAACCGCTTCCTGAACCTGGAGCTGTCTGCCCTCGAGTCCGACGGCAAGGGCAAGGTCGTGTCGAGCCCGCGCATCATCACGGCCGACCAAGTCAAGGCCATCATCGAACAGGGCGAGGAACTGCCCTACCAGGTCGCCACAGCCAGCGGCGCGACGTCCATCGCCTTCCGCAAGGCCAACCTCAAGCTCGAGGTCACGCCGCAGATCACGCCCGAGGGCAGCGTCATCCTGAACGTGGACGTCAACAAGGACAGCCGCGGCACGCTGACGCCCCAGGGCTATGCCATCAACACCAAGCATGCGCAGACGCAGGTGCTGGTGGAGAACGGCGGCACGGTCGTCATCGGCGGCATCTACACGCAGGACGAAGGCGAGACCGTCAACAAGGTCCCTCTGCTGGGCGATGTGCCCTTCCTGGGCAACCTGTTCAAGAACAAGACGCGCACGACTTCCAAGACCGAGCTCTTGATCTTCCTGACGCCCAAGGTCGTCAGCGAGCGGGCCGCAGTGCGCTAAGACGCCAAGACATTCAGAGATATTCAGGAGTTCGAGCATGTTGCAAACCATCGTCACGCAGGGCTGGCGCCGCCTTGCCCAGGCTGCGCTGGGACTGGGAATGGCGGCCTTTTTGTCAGGTTGCGGCGGCGGCGGCGGTAGTGCCGGCGATCCGACGTTCCCGGGCCCAGGCGGTGGAGGCACGACCACCGGTCCGACGGCATCCGACCTCGTCGTCACCCTCAGCGGTTCTACGCTGCCGACCGATGGCACGGGTTCTGTTCTCGTCTCCGTCTACGCAGTCGACGCGAAGCGCAACACGCTGGCCGACGTGCCCGTGGCCGTGTCAGTCGACTCGAATGCGCTGATTTCCACCAGCGCCAGCAAGACCGACGCCAGCGGCCTGGTCACGGGCTCGGTCCGCATAGGCTCGGACCAATCCAAGCGCACCATCACCGTGACGGCCGTCAGCGGCTCCATCACCAAAACGGCGCAGATCACCGTCGTCACGCCGTCGCCCACCGGCACGACCACCGGCCCGGCGCTGACGGTTGGCCTGTCCACGACGCAGATCACGCCTGCGGTCGGCGCAACGGTCACCTTGTCACTGAAATCATCCTCCGGCGTGGCCATGTCCGACGTCGTCGTCAGCCTGGCCACCGGCCGCGGCAACCTGGCCGACCTGTCCGTCGCCACCGTGCGTACCGACAGCAATGGGCAGGCGACTGCCCAACTGAAGGCCAGCCCTTCGGGCGTCACCGGTGCCGACTATGTGACCGCTTTCGCCACCCTCGGCTCCGCAACGGTCAGCGCGCAGCAGGCCTTCACCGTCACCAACGCGCTGCCGACGCTGACCGTCAGCCCTGCCACCGTCACGCTGCGCCTGTCGCAGCCGGCGCCGCAGGTCACGGCGACGCTGCGCGATGCGGCCGGCAATCCGGTTGCCAACCAGATCGTCAGCTTCTCGCCGTCGTCCGGCATCAGCGTGACGCCCAATCCGGACACCGCTCCGACCGATACCAACGGCATCGTGCGCAGCACGCTCAACCTGAGCACCTTTGCCGGCACCAGTTCGTCGACGGACACGCTGCGCGTGACCGCCAGCTATGCGAGCCAGTTCCTGTCCAGCAACGTTGTCGTGCAGATCGTCGGCGAGTCGCCCACGGCAACGATGACGCTGAGCAACTCCAACATCGGCGGTGCAACGACTTCCTCGACGGCCAGCGTGCTGGTGCGCGATGTCGGCGGCAACCCGGTGTCGGGCCAGATCGTGCAGTTCAGCTCGCAGTTCGGCCTCGTCAAGTTCGACGCCTCCACGGCGGTGACCGACGCGACCGGTGTAGCCAAGGTCACGGCGACTCAGGCCACTTCTTCGTCAAACGGCGCAGACGTTGTCAGGGCCACGGTGACGGTGGGCGGCATCGCCGCGACGGACAGCAAGCCGGTGCAGGTGGTCAGCGCGACATCGCCCGGTACGCCGGTGCTGCAACTTAGCTTGTCGTCCGCGTCGGTCAGTGCCGCCGTGCCCGCAACGGTGACAGCCAAGCTCACAGACACGCGTGGCGACCCGGTCTCCGGACAGGTCGTCACCTTCACCGTCATTCGCGGCCTCGGCCGTACCAACGTCGGTACGGCGCTGACCGATGCGACGGGCAAGGCCGTCGCTCTGCTGTCGCCGGCCACGTCGGCTTCGGCAGGCGCTGACGAGGTCACGGCCACGGTGCAATACGCCGGCGCATCCTTGTCGGCCACCCAGGGCTTCCAGGTCCAGGCGACCAATGCCACCATCGTCAGCTTCACCGGCCCGGCGGCGTTGTCCGCGTATGGGCAAGACACGCTGACGCTCACGCTGACCGGCGCGGCGGTCGACTCACCAGTCAAGCTGAGCGTTTCGTCGTCGTGCGCAGCGGCAGGCAAGGCCACCGTGTCGCCCTCGTCGATCTCGGCCACGAGCAACACGGTTGCGCTGCAATACCGCGACAACGGCTGCGGCGCCGTCCAACCGTCGGACCTGTTGCAGGTCGTCATCGACGGCACGTCGACGGCCAAGCAACTGACACTGCCCATCGCCGCTCCGGCGGCGGTCAGCCTGGCCTTCATCTCCTCGACGCCCGAGCAGATCTTCCTGAAGGGTTCCGGCTTCACCGAGTCGTCCATCGTCACCTTCGAGGTGCGTGATGCGGCCGGCAACCCGTTGCCCAACAAGCTGGTCGAACTGCGCCTGCAGACCGGCGCCGGCGGCGTGACCATGGAAGGCCGCGGTGTCGAGTCCGTCGATCCGCCGTCCGCCAGCCCCTTCACGCAAACCTCCAACGCCCTTGGGCGTGTGTCGGTGCGGGTGAACTCGGGCACTCAGCCGACGCCGGTGCGCGTGCACGCCAAGCTCAATGGCGACACCGTCGCCACGGTGTCGAGCAACCTGAGCGTGGGTATCGGCCTGCCGTCGCAGCTCAATTTCTCGATGTCACAGCAGACGTACAACATCGAGGGTTACGAGATCGACAACGTGCCCAACACCTACACGCTGATCGCTGCCGACCGCAGCGGCAACCCCGTGCCGGTGGGAACGACGATCAACTTCGTGACGGAAGGCGGCCAGGTCGAGTCGAGCAAGCAGATTTCTCAGACCAACGGCATTTCACAAGCCACGTCGAATTTCGTCTCGGCGCAGCCCAAGCCTGTTGATGGCCGTGTCACCGTCGTCGCCTTTGCCCTCGGCGAGGAGTCGTTCATCGACAAGAACGGCAACAACATCTTCGACAGCGGTGAAGAGTTCCAGGACCTGGGCAACATCTACAAGGACCGCAACTACGACGGCATCTACACCAGCACGCTGGATGAATTCATCGGCGTCAACCTGGCAGGCAACACGAGCACAGCCTGCGTGCCGCCAACGACCGTCGCGATCTTCGGGCTGACCGCCTACACGCCCAGCGTGCCGATCACCTGCGATGGCAAGTGGACGGGCTCGGGGCAGATCTATGTCCGTCGTGCCGTCGAGACCGTCCTGTCCACCTCCAAGGCGCGCCCGCTTTGGCCCGGAACCGACTCGCGAGTGAATTACGCAAACAGCAGCAGGACTCTGCCGATGCAGACCGGGCCGCTTCCCTCGCAGATGACCAACTACAACGTCGCTAGCGGGGACACGATCTGCGGTGCTGGCGCAAGCGGCACCTTCCGGTTGATCGCGGCGGATGCGAATCCGGGTCTGCTGAAGGATGGTTTTTCGTATGACAGCGTCAGCGATACGAACAACAGCAACAACTACATCGTCTTGCCGCGCTTGAATCCGATGCCCGCCGGAACCGTCGTCACCGCCAGCACGCCGACCAATGGCTTCTCGGTGAGCATGGCCGGAGGCAGCCCGGTACCCAACTCGCCCCAGGCGAATGCGGTCGCGATCGGCTACACCTTCGATACCGCAAGTACCGGCTCGGTTACGGTGACGTTCACCAGCCCGCGTGGAACCGGAACGTCATACTCCTTCACGGTGAGCCGAGTGACTCCTTGCCCCTGAAGCTTTCCCTGGTTGGCATGCCCGGCGGTGGCAAGTCCACCGTCGGCAAACAACTGGCACGCCAAATCGGCGTGCCTTTTGTCGACTCCGACCATGAAGTCGAGCTGCGCATCGGCAGCAGCATCAAGGAGTTCTTCGAGTGCCACGGCGAGGACGCCTTTCGGGACCTCGAGACCGAAGCCATCGCGGACCTCGTTGCGATGCCGGGTGACTGCGTGCTGGCTACAGGGGGTGGCGCCGTGCTGCGCGAGCGCAACCGCGAGCTGCTGCACGGCGGCTCTACGGTGCTCTATCTGCGCTCCACGCCGGAGGACCTGTTCCGCCGGCTTCGCCATGACACGACCCGGCCCTTGCTGCAGGTGAAGGACCCGTTGGCCAAGCTCCGCGAACTGCATCACCAGCGCGACCCCCTCTACCGCCGCTGCGCCCATTACGTGCTCGAGAGCGCCCGGCCTTCGGTGCATGCCCTTGTCAACATGGCGCTGATGCAGCTGGAACTGGCCGGTCTGCTCGATCCAACCCTCGTAGCGGCGACCGTCGGCGCCGAGCGTCTGTAGCGACGCAGTGGGATCGTTGCGGGAAGGGCGGCTCTTACACTTGGCCGATGCCTGCTCCCGACACCGTCCACATCCATCTCCGCGGCGACCGCGACTACGAGATCCGCATCGGCACCGGCCTGCTGAACGAGCCCGCCAGCTGGCAGGGCCTGCCCAAGGCAGCGGTTGCCGTCATCGTCAGCAACGAGACCGTGGCGCCCCTGTATGCCGAGCGGCTGCGTGAGCGCCTTCAGGTTGTCTATCCTCGCGTTGATCTCGTCGTGCTACCCGACGGCGAGCAGCACAAGAACTGGGACAGCCTGAACCGCATCTGCGACCACCTGCTGGGCCAGGCATTGGACCGCAGGACGGTGCTGTTCGCGCTCGGCGGCGGCGTCATCGGCGACATGACCGGCTTCGCGGCTGCCATCTACATGCGCGGCGTACCTTTCGTGCAGGTGCCCACCACGCTGCTGGCCCAGGTCGATTCCTCGGTGGGTGGCAAGACGGCCATCAACCATCCGCTCGGCAAGAACATGCTGGGCGCCTTCTACCAGCCTGAGCGCGTGATTGCCGACCTCGACACGCTGGACAGCCTGTCCGACCGTGAGTTGCGCGCCGGACTGGCGGAGGTCATCAAGTACGGCCCCATCGCCGACGCCGGCTTCCTGTGCTGGATCGAGGACAACCTCGACGCACTGCTGGCCCGCGACAAGGCAGTTCTGGGCTATGCCGTACGGCGCAGCTGCGAGATCAAGGCCGATGTCGTCGGGCAGGACGAAAAGGAACAGGGCCTGCGCGCCATCCTCAACTTTGGCCACACGATCGGTCATGCCATCGAGGCCGGCCTGGGCTATGGCGCCTGGCTGCATGGCGAGGCCGTCGCCTGCGGCATGGTGCTGGCGGCAGACCTGTCCCAACGCATGGGGCTGGTGTCTGCTGATTTCGTCGTGCGGCTGCGCACGCTGATTGAACGCGCCGGCCTGCCGATGCAGCCGCCGAAGCTGGGCGCAGAGCGCTATCTGCAGCTGATGCGTGTCGACAAGAAGGCCGAAGCGGGTGCGATCCGCTTTGTGCTCATCGAGAAGTTGGGGCAGGCCGGCCTGCATGCCGTGCCCGACCCGCTGATCGCCGAAACGCTCGTCGCCCACGGAGCTGCCTGATGGCACCGCTGCGCCCGGCCTATGCCGCCGACCCGGCGCGCAGCCGCGGCCGCCGCCTGCCGGAGCCAGCCGCGCCGACGCGCAGCGAGTTCCAGCGCGACCGCGATCGCATCATCCACAGCACAGCGTTCCGCCGCCTCGTCTACAAGACCCAGGTCTTTCTGAACCACGAGGGCGACCTGTTTCGCACGCGCCTGACGCACTCGCTGGAGGTAGCGCAGTTGGGCCGCTCCATCGCGCGCAGCCTGGGCCTGGATGAAGACCTCGTCGAAGCGATCGCGCTGGCGCACGACCTTGGGCACACGCCGTTTGGCCATGCCGGCCAGGACGTGCTGGACGACTGCATGCGCGGGCACGGCGGCTTCGAGCACAACCTGCAGTCGCTGCGCGTCGTCGACACGCTCGAGCAGCGCTACCCGGATTTCGACGGTCTCAATCTCTGTTTCGAGACCCGTGAAGGCATCCTCAAGCACTGTTCCCGCCGCAACGCCGAACTCATCGAGGCGGCAGAGCCGGGCGGCATCGCAACGCGCTTTCTGCACGGCGGCCAGCCCAGCCTGGAGGCCCAGCTCTGCAACCTCGCTGACGAGGTGGCCTACAACGCCCATGACGTGGATGACGGTGTGCGCTCCGGTCTCGTCGAACTGGAGCAGTTGCTGGACGTGGATCTGGTGCGTGAGCACTGGCGCGCGGCGCTGAACGCTCATCCGCAACTGGCCGGCAAGCGCCTGCTGTTCGAGACCATCCGCCGCATGCTGTCGGCCCAGGTCTACGACATCATCGACGCGACCCGTTCAGCCCTTGCGGACGCGGCCCCGGTGGACGCAGATGCGGCGCGACGCGGCGACAAGCCGTTGCTGCGCTTCAGTCCCGACATGCGCGCCAAGAGCACGGCGCTGAAGCGCTTCCTTTTCGCCAACCTGTACCGCCACCCGCAGGTCCAGTCAACGCGGGCACGCGCCGAAGAAGTGCTGCGCGACCTGTTTGCTCTGTACGCCGGCGACGCGACCCAGATGCCGCAGGACTTCGCCGAGCGGCCCGACCGCGAGCGGGCCTGCACCGACTACATCGCCGGGATGACCGACCGCTTCGCCATTCGCGAGCATCAAAGGATGACGGGCAAGACGCTTTTCTAAAAATGGGGTCGGAGTCAATTATGCTGACCGCCACGCCAGACCCGGGCGATGAGGACACGCATGGCTCGCCTTCCCAGACTGATCCTGCCCGATCAGCCGCACCACGTCATCCTGCGCGGCAATAACCGCCAAGCCATCTTCTACAGCGACCTGGACCGCCAGCATCTGCTAGCCACGCTCGCGGATGCCGCCTCCCAGTACGGCGTTGCCGTCCACGCCTATGTGCTGATGGACAACCATCTGCATCTCCTGCTGACGCCGCCAACGGCGGATGCCCTCAGCCGCACCATGCAGTCCCTGGGGCGGCGCTACGTGGGGTGGTTCAACGTTCGCCATCAGCGCAGCGGCACGCTCTGGGAAGGGCGCTTCCGCGCTGGCTTGATCGAGGGTGAACGCCACCTGCTGGCTTGTATGCGCTACATCGAACTCAACCCGGTGCGCGCCGGCCTGTGCACCGAGCCGGCGCAGTGGCCGTGGTCCAGCGCCGCGCATCACCTGGGCTTGGCCCGCAATGTGCTAATCACCGAGCACGAAATGTATTGGCTGCTCGGCAACACGCCTTTTGAGCGCGAACACGCCTACCGGGAGTTCATGGAACAGGGCGTCACGACGGCCGAGCGGTCCCAGTTCACTGATGCGGTGTTACGCGGGCGGCCGGTTGGCAGCGACGCATTCCTTGAGCCGCTGGCTGTTGACCACGGCGCCGTCGTCGCCCGCCGCCCACGCGGCAGGCCGCCGAAAGCCGCACCGGCGACGGCAGCGTCCGGACCCAAAACGGAGCAATGACTATGGCCCCAATTAAATCAATCTGAAGCGCCTGATGAAGTTAAACCGACTCTGACCCCATTTTATTGGGTTGATGCATGGGATCTCCTGCGTTACGCTCGCCGCTGTCGTGTTCCAGGAGGGCGCCATGAGCCACGCCGCGCAGATTCAGTCCGAGCTTCAAGACCTTGCCGAGAACGGGCTCTACCGGGCGACCAGTGAGAAGGACGCTTGCGGCCTCGGCTTCGTCGCTCACATCAAGGGCCACAAGGCGCACAACATCGTTCAGCAGGGTCTGAAGATCCTCGAGAACCTGGACCATCGCGGCGCTGTCGGTGCCGACAAGCTGATGGGCGACGGCGCCGGCATCCTGATCCAGGTGCCGCACGAGTTCTATCGCGAACAGATGGCCTTGCAGGGCATCACGCTGCCGCCGCCGGGCGAATACGGCGTCGGCATGATCTTCCTGCCCAAGGAGGCCGCCTCCCGCCTGGCCTGCGAACAGGAACTCGCCCGTGCCATCAAGGCCGAAGGTCAGGTGCTGATCGGCTGGCGCGACGTGCCGGTGGACCGCGACATGCCCATGTCGCCCACCGTGCGCGAGAAGGAGCCGGTGATCCGTCAGATCTTCATCGGCCGCGGCCCGGACATCATCGTGCCGGACGCGCTTGAGCGGAAGCTCTACGTCATCCGCAAGACCGCCTCCAGCGCCATCCAGGCACTCAAGCTCACGCACAGCCGCGAGTACTACGTGCCCAGCATGAGCTGCCGCACCATCATCTACAAGGGCTTGCTGCTGGCCGACCAGGTCGGCAAGTACTACAAGGACCTGGCTGACCCGCGCGTGGTTTCGGCCATTGCCCTCGTCCACCAGCGCTTCTCCACCAACACCTTCCCGGAGTGGCCCCTGGCCCACCCCTACCGCATGGTCTGCCACAACGGCGAGATCAACACGGTCAAAGGCAACTTCAACTGGATGCGCGCCCGCGAAGGCGTCATGAAGTCGCCGGTGCTGGGCGATGACCTGAAGAAGCTCTACCCGATCAGTTTCGAGCACCAGTCCGACACCGCTACGTTCGACAACGCGCTTGAGTTGCTGACGATGGCCGGCTATCCGCTCGCGCACGCCGCGATGATGATGATCCCGGAGGCCTGGGAGCAGCACGAAGGCATGGACGAGCGCCGCCGCGCCTTCTACGAATATCACGCCGCGATGATGGAGCCGTGGGACGGCCCCGCCGCCATGGCCTTCACCGACGGCCGCCAGGTCTGCGCTGCGCTCGACCGCAACGGCCTGCGCCCCGCTCGCTACTGCATCACCGACGACGACCTCGTCGTCATGGCTTCCGAGTCGGGCGTGCTTCCCATCCCGGAAAGCAAGATCGTCAAGAAGTGGCGCCTGCAGCCCGGCAAGATGTTCCTCATCGACCTGGAGCAGGGTCGCATCGTTGACGACGAGGAACTGAAGAACCAGTTCGCCAACGCGCGCCCCTACCGCCAGTGGATCGAGAACGTCCGCGTCAAGCTGGACGACATCGCCGTCTCCGCCGAAGCCGCGCGCCCGGCTTTCACCACTTCGCTGCTGGACCGCCAGCAGGCCTTTGGCACGACGCAGGAAGACATCAAGTTCCTGCTCGCGCCCATGGCCGCCAATGGCGAAGAGGGCATCGGCTCGATGGGCAACGACTCGCCGCTCGCGGTGCTGTCGAACAAGAACAAGCCGCTCTACAACTACTTCAAGCAGTTGTTCGCCCAGGTCACGAACCCGCCGATCGACCCGATCCGTGAAAACATCGTGATGTCGCTGAACAGCTTCATCGGCCCCAAGCCGAACCTGCTGGACATCAACGCCATCAACCCGCCGATGCGCCTGGAGGTCAGCCAGCCCATCCTTGACTTCGACGACATGGCGCGCCTGCGCGGCATCGCGGGCCCGACCAACGGCAAGTTCAAGTCCAGCGAACTCGACGTGACCTACCCGGTCTCCTGGGGGCGCGCCGGTGTCGAAGCGCAACTGGCCTCGCTGTGCGCCTCGGCCGTGGACGCCATCAAGAGCGGCCACAACATCCTCATCATCACGGACCGCCACCTCAGCGCCGATCGCATCGCCATCCCGGCGCTGCTGGCTCTGTCCGCCGTGCACCACCACCTGGTGCGTGAAGGCCTGCGCACGACGGCTGGCCTGGTCGTCGAGACCGGCACCGCGCGCGAGGTGCACCACTTCGCCGTGTTGGCCGGTTATGGCGCCGAAGCCGTCCACCCCTACCTCGCCCTCGAGACGCTCGAGGCGATGAAGGACGAACTACCGGCCAAGCTGACGTCCGAACAGGCCCGCTACAACTACATCAAGGCTGTGGGCAAGGGTCTGTCCAAGATCATGTCCAAGATGGGCATCTCGACCTACATGTCTTACTGCGGCGCGCAGATCTTCGAGGCCATCGGCCTGAAGGCCGACTTCGTCGAGAAGTACTTCCGCGGCACACCCACGCAGGTCGGCGGCATCGGCGTCTTCGAGGTGGCCGAGGAAGCGATCCGCATGCACGACGGTGCCTTCGGCGACGACCCGCTGCTGGACAGCATGCTCGACGCCGGCGGCGAGTACGCGTGGCGCGTCCGCGGTGAAGACCACATGTGGACGCCTGACGCCATCGCCAAGCTCCAGCACAGCTCGCGCAGCGGCAAGTTCGAGACGTACAAGGAATACGCCCAGATCATCAACGACCAGAGTAAGCGCCACATGACGCTGCGCGGTCTGTTCGAGTTCAAGTTCGACTCCTCCAAGGCCGTGCCGCTGGAAGAGGTGGAGTCAGCCGCCGACATCGTCAAGCGTTTCGCCACCGGCGCCATGTCGCTGGGCTCCATCTCCACCGAAGCCCACGCGACGCTGGCCGTGGCGATGAACCGCATCGGCGGCAAGAGCAACACGGGCGAGGGCGGTGAAGACCCGGCCCGCTACCGCAACGAGCTCAAGGGCATCAAGATCGTCCAGGGCGCCAAGATCGGCGACGTGCTCGGCCACAAGATCATGGAGGCCGACTACGAGCTGAACGAAGGCGACAGCCTGCGCTCCAAGATCAAGCAGGTCGCGTCGGGCCGCTTCGGTGTGACGACCGAATACCTCGTCAGCGCCGACCAGATCCAGATCAAGATGGCACAGGGCGCCAAGCCCGGCGAAGGCGGCCAGCTGCCCGGCGGCAAGGTGTCCGAGTACATCGGCATGCTGCGCCACTCGGTGCCCGGCGTCGGCCTCATCAGCCCGCCCCCGCACCACGACATCTATTCCATCGAGGACCTGGCCCAGCTCATCCACGACCTGAAGAACGTCAACCCGCGGGCGGATGTGTCGGTCAAGCTGGTCTCCGAAGTCGGCGTGGGCACCATCGCCACCGGCGTCGCCAAGGCGAAGGCCGACCACATCGTCATCGCCGGCCATGACGGCGGCACGGGCGCATCGCCCTGGTCGTCCATCAAGCATTGCGGCACGCCGTGGGAGCTGGGCCTGGCCGAGACGCAGCAGACCCTCGTCGTCAACCGCCTGCGTGGCCGCGTGCGCGTGCAGGCCGACGGCCAGATGAAGACCGGCCGCGACGTCGTCATCGGCGCGCTGCTGGGCGCCGACGAGTTCGGCTTCGCTACGGCACCGCTGGTGGCCGAGGGCTGCATCATGATGCGCAAGTGCCACCTCAACACCTGCCCGGTGGGCGTGGCCACCCAGGACCCGGTGCTGCGCAAGAAGTTCTCCGGCCGCCCGGAGCATGTCGTCAACTTCTTCTTCTTCGTCGCCGAGGAAGCGCGCCAGATCATGGCCCAGCTCGGCGTGCGCAAGTTCGACGAACTGATCGGTCGCTCTGACTGGCTGGACACCAAGAAGGCCATCTCCCACTGGAAGGCCAAGGGCCTGGAATTCGGCCGCATCTTCCATCGCCCGGTCGTGCCGGCCGACGTGGCCCGCATCCACAACGATGTGCAGGACCACGGCCTGGGCCGTGCGCTGGACGTCAAGCTCATCGAGAAGTGCCTGCCCGCCTTCGAGAAGGGCGAGAAGGTGCAGTTCATGCAGGAAGTGACCAACGTGCGCCGCACGGTGGGCGCGATGCTCTCCGGCGAGCTGATCCGTCGCAAGCCCGAGGGCCTGCCCGACCACACCATCTTCATCCAGATGGAAGGCACAGGCGGCCAGAGCTTCGGCGCCTTCCTGGCGCACGGCATCACCTTCTATCTGATCGGTGACGCCAACGACTACACCGGCAAGGGCCTGTCCGGCGGCCGCGTCGTCGTGCGCCCGAGCATCGACTTCCGCGGCGATGCGACGAAGAACATCATCGTCGGCAACACCGTGCTGTACGGCGCAACGCGCGGCGAGGCCTTCTTCCGCGGCGTGGCGGGCGAGCGCTTCGCGGTGCGCCTGTCCGGCGCCACGGCGGTTGTGGAAGGCACCGGTGACCACGGCTGCGAATACATGACCGGCGGCACTGTCGCCGTGCTCGGCAAGACGGGCCGCAACTTCGCCGCAGGCATGAGCGGCGGTATCGCCTACGTCTACGACGAGGACGGCCACTTCGCCAAGCGCTGCAACACCAGCATGGTCTCGCTGGAGAAGTTCATGACCGCACAGGAGCAGGAGGCCAGCGTCGACAAGGCGATCTGGCACCGCACCAAGGGTGTGGACGGCGTCGACCGCGACGCGCAGACCGACGAAGCCATCCTGCGCAAGCTGCTCGAAGACCACCACCGCTGGACCGGCAGCCAGCGTGCGCGCGACATCCTCGACCACTGGGCCGAAGCGCGCAGCAAGTTCATCAAGGTGTTCCCGAACGAATACCGCCGCGCCCTGGGTGAACTCAACGCCGCCAAGGAAGCCGCCACCACCATCGCTCAGGCCAAGCAGGCCGAGCCCGCCAAGGTCTAAGGAGAAAGCTCGTGGGAAAAGTCACCGGCTTCATGGAATACGAGCGTCTGGAAGAGGGCTACGAGCCCGCGCCGGTTCGCCTGAAGAACTACAAGGAATTCGTCATCGGCCTGAACGTCGAGCAGGCCAAGCAGCAGGGTGCGCGCTGCATGGACTGCGGCACGCCGTTCTGCAACAGCGGCTGCCCGGTCAACAACATCATTCCGGACTTCAACGACCTCGTTTACAAGGGCCGTCCGGAGGACTGGAAGAACGCCAGCACGGTGCTGCACAGCACCAACAACTTTCCCGAGTTCACCGGCCGCATCTGCCCCGCGCCTTGCGAGGCCGCCTGCACGCTGAACGTCAATGACGACGCGGTGGGCATCAAGTCGATCGAACACGCCATCGCGGACCGTGCCTGGAGCGAAGGCTGGGTGCTGCCGCAGCCGCCCAAGGTCAAGACAGGCAGACGAGTCGCCGTCGTCGGCGCGGGCCCAGCGGGCATGGCGGCCGCGCAGCAACTGGCGCGTGCCGGCCACAGCGTCACGCTGTTCGAGAAGAACGACCGCGTCGGCGGCCTGCTGCGCTACGGCATCCCGGACTTCAAGATGGAGAAGACCCACATCGATCGCCGCGTCGAGCAGATGAAGGCTGAGGGCGTCGAGTTCCGCACCGGCGTGATGGTCGCTTCGCTGCCCGAGGGCAGCAAGGTCACCAACTGGGCCAAGGAAACCATTTCGGCCGACGACCTGAAAGCCCAGTTCGACGCCGTCGTGCTGACCGGCGGCGCCGAGCAGTCGCGCGACCTGCCGGTCCCCGGCCGCGACTTGGCCGGTGTGCACTTCGCGATGGAGTTCCTGCCGCAGCAAAACAAGGTCAACGCCGGCGACAAGCTGAAGAACCAGCTGCGCGCCGACGGCAAGCACGTCATCGTCATCGGCGGTGGCGACACCGGCAGCGACTGCGTCGGCACGAGCAACCGCCACGGCGCCAAGAGCGTGACCCAGTTCGAGCTGCTGCCCCAGCCGCCCGACGTGGAAGACCGCCCGATGACATGGCCGTACTGGCCGATCAAGCTCCGCACCTCGTCCAGCCACGAGGAAGGCTGCGAGCGCGAGTTCGCCATCGCCACCAAGGAATTCATCGGTGAGAAGGGCAAGCTCACCGGCGTCAAGACCGTGCGCCTTCAATGGCAGGGCGGCAAGATGACCGAGGTCGAAGGCAGCGAGCAGATCCTCAAGGCCGACCTGGCCCTGCTGGCCATGGGCTTCACCGCCCCGGTCGCCACCGTGCTGGAAGCCTTCGGCGTCGACAAGGACGCCCGCGGCAACGGCAAGGCGTCGACCGAGGGCGTGAATGCCTACAAGACCAACGTCGACAAGGTCTTCGCCGCCGGCGACATCCGCCGCGGCCAGAGCCTGGTCGTCTGGGCCATTCGCGAAGGCCGCCAGGCCGCCAAGGCGGTGGACGAATACCTGATGGGCGTGAGCAGCCTGCCGCGCTAAGGCGTTGACGTGATCTCGCGCGGTGCCGGCAGGGCGCCCGCGAGGCAGCGCGCGGCGTCCTGCGCGGCGCCGGGAAGCCAGGCCAGCTTGGCCGATGAGGCTTCGGGTTCAAAGCGCACCAGCAAGCAGTAGCGCGTGCCTTGGCCGGGGTGGAGCCTGGCCTGCTTGAGGCCGAGTTCGGTCAATCTCTGGAATCCCGCCGGCAGGCCGGGCGAGGCCGCCGTGATGACGGATTGAGCCGCGCCTTGATCGTCCAGCGTGAGGTAGGCCCGGACATCGGCACCGCGTTCAGGCAAGGGCGCATCGGGAAAGTCGATGCCGGGCGGCCCGCCGTCGAATGACGGCGCTGCTTCGGTGCTGATGGAGGGCGCAGGGCCTTCGGCCGGCGTTGGTGTCGACCGCGGGGTGGGCAGGGCCGCAGCGGTTTCGTCAGCCTCGGGTTCAGGGGCATTCATCGCAGGAGCGTCGTCCGCTTGAAGCCGCACGGTCAGCGCCCTTGCGGCCTCACGGACCTGATCCCCCGCGTCCGGCGCCCCCCGCACGAGCAAGGCGGCATGCCCGCCGACGGCGAGGGCGACGCAGGCCGCGATGGATTTCGCCCCGTTCACCCGCTCACTGCTGCAGCAGGTCGCGCCACGACACGCGACGGGTCTTGTCGCTTTGCCCGGCGATGTCGGGTGGCGCCTGCTTGACGCCGCCTCCAGCGCCGAGGACGGTGCCAATGACGTCGCCATTGATCAGCCGGGTCACCGTCATGCGCGTGGAGGCATCGCCCATGGCCACGCTCGCCAGATTGCTGCTGACCGGCGCACCGCTGCGATAGTCGAAGTAGTTGATCCAGCTGGTGCCGTCTGCGGTGCAGATGTTGCCTGCATCGACCACGTTCGATGTGACGATCAGGGTACCCAGCACCAGTTGTGGATCAGTGTTGACTCGTTCCCGGCTCTGCGGCAGGTCGACGAACCAGCCGCCGTTCACCGCGAGATTGACTGCCTTCGGCGCATTGTTGGTACGGATGACCTGGCCGGGGCGGCATGCAGTGAGGCCCGACGGGCAGGTCCCCGCAGTCAGCACTTGTTCGACGAAGCTGTTGCCGGCGCTGCGCGGATCACCGATGTCGGTGGTGTCCAGCTTGTCCTTGATGCCGTAGATGCTCTGGGAGGTGCTGTCGCTCAGGTCGGTCTGGCCGAGGTAACGGCCCGTGCCGACGAAGACCATCGTGTATTCGCCTACCCGACCGAGCTCAGGCCGAGACGTCACGGGTTGCGCCACGCCGGTGCTGGACTTGAGCGTGGCGATGCGCTGGGCGTCATAGCCTGCGGCGCCGATGATGTTGTTGATGTCGAAACGCCAGACGTTGCCGAGGTTGTCACCGGCATAAACGCGCTGCTTGGTGTTGTCGACCTTGCTGTCGTCAACCCAGGCCGTGATGTGAGCCAGGCCGGCCGGTGAAGCGGTGCTGCCTGCGCCGGTGGAGATGCTGCGAACCAGTGCACCCGTGGCGGCGTTGACGACGTACAGGCGGCCGACACCGTCGCCCGGCGAGACGTTGTTGTAGCCCGAGCCGAACATCACCACCCACGTGCCGTCCTTCAGCTTGCCGATCTCGGGCTTGCCGAAGGTGAGGCCCAGGTTGCTGTCGGTGAACTCCCAAAGCGCCTTGGGGGCCGTGGGGTCGGTCACGTCCAGTGCGTAGTAGCTGCGACCACCGGCCCCTTGGCCGCCCACCAGCAAGGTGCGCCATTCGCCGTTGATGTAAATGTCGCGGGAGACGGGCGAGCCGTCGACGAAGTACTGGTGTTGGGTGGCGTACTGTTTGTCCGCCAGCTTGTAAAGGTTGGGCAGCACGGAGGTCGGCACGAAGGCCCAGGCCTCGGCACCTGTCTCTGCGTTGAACGCATGCACCATGCCGTCGTTGGAGGCGACGTAGATCATGCCGGTGCGGGTGGCGGCAGTGGACTTGAAAGCGCCGTAGCCAGAGTCGACATAGGCCAGGCGCGGCTTGGAGACATAGGCAGCCTCTGAGCTGATGATGTCACCCAGCACGTGAGCGCGCTGGCGGAAGTACTTGCTCGGGTCCGAGAGGTCGCCCTCGTTGGTGCGTTCACCGCGCAGGAACTTCACCAGCTTCTCGCCAGCGGCCAACGCCTGATCGCCACTGCTCACGCAATAGGGGCCAAAGGTGCAGAACTGGCTCAGCGCGCGTCCACTCGTCGTCAGGTTGGGCAGGTTGAAATTGGCCTTTTCGGCCGAGGTCATGTTGGCCCAGTCGAACGGCTTGAGCTTGCTGGCGTCAGAGCCGCCGAACATGTAGATGGTGCGCGAGGTGTTGACATCAAGCTGCTCGCGCGCGGACCAGTTCGGCGATTCCAGGTTGATGGCGCCGGTCTCGATGTTCATCTCCAGGCTGCGCACTTCGCCAGACCATTCCGATGAGATGAAGTTCGAGACGAAGACCTTGTTGTCACCGGTCGCCACGTTGGGGTTGCTGACCGAGGCGGCTGCGGCGGCACCTGTCTGGCCGTCCAGCGCCTTGATCGCGCTGGCCAGCCCCGTGTAGAGCGATGTCGGGTTGGAGGCGCTGAAATAGGTCCCGCCGCCGTTCACGGCCGCGTGCCAAAGGTCATCGATGGTGGTCAGCGTATTGCTTACCGGTGTCGGCCAATTGCAGTTGCCGCTGGTCTGCCAGGTGCAGATGCCCGCCGCCGAATTGGGAGCCACGCCTTCCCGGACCGAATAGAAGTCACCCGTGACATCCGTCAGATAGTTGGGCGAGAACTGCATGTAGCCCGAGGCGCCCAGGCCCAGCGTGAAGGTCTTCATGCTCTGCACTTCGTCAGGCTTGACCGCTGCGTTGGTGGTGTTGCCACAGACATCGGCGTTGGTGCCGCTGCCGCTGAGGCAGGCCGCGGTGCCGGTCGTGCCGGTACGCAAGTCGGTAGTTGCGTAGAAGGCCGCAACGTCCGCCAACGTATTCGTTGTCGCCGTGCCGTCGTATCTCGGCCGTTCCAGCGCGCCGTCCTGGTCGCCCATTTCGCTACCGTCCGGCTTGGTCGGCGTGGCCGTCTCGTTCCAGAAGCCGTCGGTGGACAGGATGGTGAAGTTGCGCTGGCAGGAGTACTGGATCGGGTCCTTGACGGTGGAGCCGTTGAGCGAGGTGTTGTTCAGCTTGCCGGCAAACAGCTTGCCGGCCGTCGAAAGCGCGGCGCGCAGCGGTGTCGAGTTGTTCGGCTTGGCCGCCACGAGCTTGGCGAACCAGCTGGACTTCTGCGTGTAGCTGCTGGAAGCCACGTCCTCGAAGGTGTTGAGATTGAGGTAGTCCTTGCTGGTGCTGTTGTTGATGCTGAGGTAGCCGACGCGACGGTTGTTGCCGATGGCGCCGAAGGCCAGGCCGGCCGACGACTTCATCGACTGCATGCGCGTGTGGTAGTAGGTCCACCAGTTCGCGAAGTTCGTCATCTCCTCGTCGTACGAACAGACGCCCGCTGAGGCGACACAGTCGACGCGGGTCGCGGCCTTGGGGTAGCTGGTGCGTGTGGACACGATGTCGACGCGCTGGAAGCGGCCCGTGAAGCTGCCCGGCACCGGCGCCACGGCGGGCGCGTAGCCGCTGAAGGCCGGGTTCGCGACATCAAGCGGAAAGGTGCAGTTCGTCGGGGTGCGCGTGAGGCTGACCGTGGCGGTCGTGTTGAGGCCGGCCGGCGCGGTGATGGTGACGGTGCGGCCGTTGTTGGTCGTGCCGGCGGAGTAGCCCGTCGAGCTTGTTTTGGCGTTGATCTGGGCCGCGATCTGCGTGCCGATGGTGTTGCGGTTATTGCTCGACGCCGTGATGGCATTCAACAGGTTGACGCCGCTGACCGTCACTGCGGTCACCTGGATGGCGCAGCTCGGGCTGGCGGTGAACGAAAAGGTCGTCTTGGCCGGCGCCGCAGCGGACCCGGCCGAGCCTGCCGAGAAGAACTTGGTCGGGAAGCGGGCGAAGGAGAAGGTGCCGTTGCGGGTTGCCTGGCAGGCGGCCACGGCAGGCGTCGAGGCTCTCGAATCCGCGTCGCTCCGGCACCAGCGCAGCGGCGCGGGGATGGTGTAGGCGCCGCTGGACGACCCCTGGCAGTCGCGCAGGTTGACGTTGTTGCAGTACTCGGCCGCGACGATGACGTAGTAGTGCGGCCCGAATGAGCGCGCGGCGGTCGTGGCGTTGTCCGGCGCACCTGTCGCGACTGAACCGCTGCCCGAGGCGACGGTGGCGAAATAAGTCGTGTAGGCCTTGCCGTCCACGGTGCCGGGCAACACGTAGTTGTCGTTGCGCAGACAGTCGGTGAAGGTCGCGTCCACGCACCAGGCTGTGTCGGGGTATTGCGTGGTCAGGTCGATGCTGCCGGTGTTCTGGACGTTGTAGGCATCGTTCTTGACCGACGTCCAGCCGGTCGTCACCGAGCGGGTCTGGCTTGCCCAGTTGCTGCCGTCGGCCTTGACCGGTGTCTTGTAGTGGATGGCCGGGTCGTAGGCGAGGCCGTTGAAGGCCGAGGCGAGGAAAGGCGGCTGGCCACGGGCCGTGCCGAACGGCGCGGCGTTGAGCCAGCAGGCCGCGCTGTCGCTGCCGCCGATGCAGCAGGCATTGCCGAAGTTGCCGCTGTTGGTCGGCGTGGCTCCGGTGCTGCGGCACATCGCATCGTTGACGTGGTCGGGCAGGTAGTCGAAATTCATCGAACCCGAGTCGTCAAGGATGAAGAGCAGGTTGGCCTTGACGGCATCGGGCGAAGCAACGATCAGGGGCGACTGCGCGATGTCCGTGACGGCGGCCGAGGCGGGCAGGCTCAAGCCAAGGGCCAGGAGTCCTGTGAGCAGGGCAATGAAAGGGCGGAGCGAACTGAACTTCATGATGACCTCGTCAGTAAAGGGCGCTCAGATCGCGGCCATGACTTGAATGAAACTGGTGGCGTTGCGCGGCCCCTGGACTCGCACGGTGATGCGGTAATAGACCTGCCCCAGGCCGTCGAGTTGTTCCTCGGGGCCATGGCTGCAGCCTTCGCACGAAGACATGACCGGCGAGGTCTCGCAGACCGCGTCCTTCGGCGCGCCCGAACGCGCGCACAGCCGATGGATGACGAAGGACACCCGGTTGCCTGTCGCATCTGCGGGCAGGTCGTTGACCTGCCCGGCGCCCACGAGGGTCTGCCAGAAGCCTTCCCACGTCTGGTTCACCCCGGGGTCGGCACGCGTGGCCACGTAATTGAATCGGGAGCCGGCGGTCTTGAGGAGGTTGTTGTAAAGCCGGTTGGCGTCGACGGGGGGCGAACTCGGCGCGCTGCCGGCCAGCTTTTCCTTGTCCATCTGCTCCAGCCATGCGATGGCCGTTTCGCCGCCGACATCGGCGGCCTGGACTGCGGCCTGCTGGTAGGCCAGGTTGCCGGCGACGCGGTTGCTGCCCAGCACGCCGCGCATCAATCCAACGGCAGCGAGTGACATGGCCGCCAGTACGACCAGGGCGAGCACGAGAACGAGGCCGTGCTGGCGACGAGGGGAGGCGCGCATGGTCAGGGGCATCCTGTGAAGGCGAGCGGCATGTTGCGCAGCGGCACCGTGGTCTCGAAGGTCTTGTAGCGAAAGCGCTCCCACCCATCCTCAAGCGTGATGGGCGTGGAGGCGCTTGACGACCACGTCGGCGCCGGGGCCACCACATCGCTCGTCTCTGACTGGCGGCTTCGGGCGACCAGGACAAGCCGCAGGCCGTAGACGCGCGACCAGGCGCACGCTGCGACGGGAAACAACGCGGTGGGCGGCCTCTGCGCGTAGCTGTCGACGACCAGGTCCCGCGTCGGCGATGTCGTGTCGATCGCGTACTCGGCCCGCATGCTGACGATGTTGTCGGCGATCTCCGTCCAGTTGTCCGGCGCGGCGTTGGTGCAGTTCTGCACGAGGAAGTCGCAGGCGGTCAACCGGCCCGAACGCACGGCATAGGCGATGAAGCGCGGCGTGCGCCCCAGGTTGAACAGCATGCCGCCGGAGGCGCCAGCGATGCCGAAGCCCACCGTGACGGTGTTGCCCGCCGGTGCGGCGGCCAAGCTGGTCAGGGTCAGCGAGCACGGTGCCGTGCGGATGGCCGGCGTTGCGATGAGGCGATCACCGACCTGATACGCCTGCGGCGCCCCGGTGTTGTATTGCGCCGGCCCCGGCTGGGAAATGATCAGACCGCCCTCCGGCGCGCCCCAGCCCGAGCCGTAGTTGATCAACAGCACGTCTGTGTTGTCGTCGCCTGCCGGGATGGTGGTCGGGTTGATGTGGACCGGTACCAAGTCGCCCACGCTGCGGCCGTTGCCGAGGTTCAGCTGGCAGTCCAGCATCTGCGGGTTCACGAAGCCCTGTCCCGCCTGACGCAGATCGCGCTGCAGCAGGCTCACCGCGATGGCACCGGTGGTTGCGGCGTCGTCGCCGCCCGTGGTGTTGCGGCGCTGGCCCTCGGACACCTTGAAGACCTGCATGACGACGACCACCGCCGCCATGGCGACGACGATGCCGACCATCAGTTCAACAAGGCTGAAGCCGGCTGCCTTGCGAGAGGACATGAAAGCGAGGCTGCGCATCACTTGATCTCGTTGACCAGCACAAAGCTGTGAGCGGGGTCGCTGGTGGCTTCGCCAGGCGCCTTCCAGCGCATGGTGATCGTCACGCGAGTGCTGGGCGGCTCCGCGGAAGGCACCTCGACGCCTGCGATGAGGACGGGGAGCGCAGGAATCGCCGCCAGGGCAACTGTCGGCGGATTGGCGGCGGCCCCGGGCAGTGCCGTGGTAACGCGGGCTTTCCAGGTGTTGTATTGGGCGCCGCCAGCGCCGGTGCTGCTGAAGCCGGCCTGAAGGACCGCAAAGGTACGGCCGCTGAGCCACATCTGACCGATCAGCTCATTGGCCAGCAGCGTCGCATCGGCGCGGTACTTGGCCTGGCCCGACTGCTTGACGGCGCTGGCCTGCAGGCCGACGAGGCCGAGCACGCCGAGCGAGAAGATCAGCAGTGCGATCAGCACTTCAAGCAGCATGACGCCGGACTGCGCGCGGCGCGGGCGTGGGTAGCTCAGCATGCTTGCTGGTCGCCAGTGGCGGCGCTGGGGTTGCACATGCGCACCTGGCCCGCAGGCGAGACGACGATGCGCAGGCAGGTGATCTTGCCACCTGCGCTCAGGCAGCGGCCGCTGGTGGTGACAGGTGTCACGTCGATGGTGACGGCGTTTGTCCCTCCGCCCGCCGCGACCGGAGCCTGACGGCCGAGGCCGTTGAAGATGATCTGGTCAGCGCCGGCGCTCACGAGCGCGCCGCTGCCGGTCTCCGTCGCTGCACGCAGCTGCAGGATGCTGGGCGCGACGGTGTCGCTTGGCGCTGCGTTGCACTGGCCTTCGACCGAGTCCTCTGCGGCATTGGCGTCGACGACATCGACGACCCAGTTGCCGCTGGTCGTGGCGCGGCGGCAGGTGGCGTCAAGCGACGTCGTGAGCTGGAAGCGCACCTGCGTGTTGCGCGTCGTCGCTTCGCTCTTGGCGTATTGGAGCCCGGCCAGCAGGCCCTCGGTCGTCGCCCGGATGCGCGTGCCGGTGATCCAGGCGGAGAAGCTGGGCAGGGCCGCAGCGAGCAGAATGCCGCCGATCACCAGCGCCACGAGGGCCTCGACCATGCTCACGCCCCGGTGACGCCTCATGCTCAGCACGAGCCGTCCTTCTTGATGACCCAGCAGGTGGATGAGCCAGTCCAGCCCGTCGGCACCGTAGACGTCTTCACATTCGCTTGATTGATCGTGTAGGTGAAGCCGGCCATCGTGCCCTTGCCAACGGCCTGGATGACAAACCCCGTTGCCGTGGCCGAAGAGCAGCTGAAGTTGAAGCTCTTGCCCGAGCTGTCGCTGACGCAGCCGGGATTGTTCGCGGTGCCTGTGTTGGCGTAGGTGCGGTTGTCCTGGAAGTACTGCTCGGCCTGCACCGCCCGGGTGGCCAGCATGTTGGTCGCATCGGGGATACGGCCGCGCGTGATGTAGCTCGTGTACTGCGGCACCGCTACCGCAGCCAGGATGGAGATGATGGCCACGGTGATCATCAGCTCGACGAGCGTGAAGCCCCTGGCGGGAGTGCATCGGTGTTGGCGGGGGGGCATGGCGGCAGCATTCATGGCGGTTGCGGCTATTTTGGTGTCGACCCCTGATTGCAGCCTACCGCTCGTCGCGGCGCGATGAACGCTGGTCGCAGGAGGCTCCCCATCTGTGAACTGGCACACGCTTTAGGCGCCCGCAGCAGTCGTCCACGGGGTTGACGTGGGCTGCCAGGCTTAACAACCACAGCGGGCGGCGTCTGGACGGCTTATCGGCATCTTTCTGGGCGCATTCAGGGGCTGCCCAGCGACACTCGGTGTTTCCCCTATCATGGCGCCCTTTCTGTCCGCAGGTTTCGGCCCGCCCGCGTGAACTCCTTGACCACCGCTCCCCTGATCGAACTGCGCAATGTCAGCGTCGGCTATGGCGACCGCGTGATCCTGGACGGCGTCAATCTCAAGCTGACGCGGGGCAAGATATTGGCGCTGATCGGCACCTCCGGCGGCGGCAAGACCACCGTGCTGCGCCTGCTCGGCCGGCAGCTGCGCCCCATCTCGGGCGAGGTGCTGTTCGACGGCCAGGACCTGGCGCCGCTGGACCTGGACGGCCTCTACGCCGTGCGTCGGCGCATGGGCATGCTGTTCCAGTTCGGCGCCTTGTTCACCGACCTCAGCGTTTTCGAGAACGTGGCCTTTCCGCTGCGCGAGCACACCGATCTGCCGGAAGCCATGATCCGCGACCTGGTGCTGATGAAGCTCAATGCCGTCGGCCTGCGCGGTGCGCGCGACCTGCTGCCCAGCGAGGTTTCCGGCGGCATGGCGCGCCGCGTGGCGCTGGCCCGTGCCATCGCGCTGGACCCTGACCTGGTGCTCTATGACGAGCCCTTCGCCGGCCTGGATCCGATTTCCCTGGGTATTGCCGCGCGCCTGATCCGCGACCTCAACGACGCGCTGGGCCTGACCAGCATCATCGTCTCGCACGACCTGCACGAAACCTTCGGCATCGCCGACGAGGTGGCCATGGTGGCCAACGGCCGCGTCGTCGCCCAGGGCACGCCGGACGAACTGCGCAACAGCGACGATCCGCTCGTGCGTCAATTCGTCGGCGCCGAGCCCGACGGGCCGGTGCGCTTCCACCAGCCGGCCAACTCCGTGGCCGAAGACTTCGGGATGACGTCATGATGGCTTTCGCCGCCCGCATCGGCGCCGGCGTGCGGCTGACGCTGGCTGACGTCGGCTCGTCCGCACGGCTGTTCATCAGCCTGATGGGCCGCTCGCCGAAGGCGCTGGCGCGCTTCGTCCTGGTTCGCGAGCAGGTCTTCCACCTGGGCAACAAGTCGTTGTCCATCATCGGCGTGTCTGGCCTCTTCGTCGGCTTTGTGCTCGCGCTGCAGGGCTACTACACGCTGCAGCGATACGGCTCTGCGGAGGCGGTCGGCCTGCTGGTCGCGCTCAGCCTCGTGCGCGAGCTGGGGCCGGTCGTCACGGCGCTGCTTTTCGCCGGCCGGGCTGGCACATCGCTGACAGCCGAGATCGGCCTGATGAAGGCCGGCGAGCAGCTGACCGCCATGGAGATGATGGCCGTCGACCCCGTGCAGCGCGTGCTCGCGCCGCGTTTCTGGGGCGGTTTTATTGCCATGCCCTTACTTGCGGCAGTCTTCTCGGCGCTCGGCATCATCGGCGGCTGGCTGGTGGCGGTGCCGCTGATCGGCATCGACGCCGGCGCCTTCTGGTCGCAGATGCAGGGCGGCGTGGATGTGTTCAAGGACATCGGCAACGGGGTCGTCAAGAGCCTGGTGTTCGGTGTGACCGTCACCTTTGTTTCGCTGCTGCAGGGCTATACCTGCCGGCCCACGCCGGAAGGCGTGTCCGCAGCCACCACGCGCACCGTCGTGCTGTCGTCCCTCGCCGTGCTGGCGCTGGACTTCATGCTGACCGCGATGATGTTTTCGATTTGATTGGAGTCAGGGACACCACATGCAAGCCTCTCGACATGACGCCTGGGTGGGTCTCTTCGTGCTGCTCGGCGGCGCGGCGCTGCTTTTCCTAGCGCTGAAGGCCGGCAATCTGCTCAGCCTCAATTTCGACGCGACCTACCAGGTGTCGGCGCGCTTCGACAACATCGGCGGCCTCAAGCCCAACGCGGCGGTGAAGAGCGCTGGCGTCGTCGTCGGCCGCGTGGAAACCATCAGCTTCGATGACAAGACCTTCCAGGCCAGGGTCGTCATCAACCTGAACAAGGCGACGCAATTCCCCAAGGACAGCTCCGCCAAGATCCTCACGTCAGGACTGCTTGGTGAGCAGTACATCGGCCTGGAGCCGGGGGCCGATGAGAAGAACCTCGCCGCTGGCGATCTGATCAGCCAGACACAGAGCGCCGTCGTGCTGGAGAACCTGATCGGCCAGTTCATCAACAGCAAGGCTTCTGACATGGGCAGTGCCGCCACGCCGGTCGCAGCCTCGGGAGGCAAGCCGTGAGCCAAGTGATCCGCTGGTTCGCGCTGCTCGTATTGACGACGGGCCTGGTGGGCTGCCAGACCGTCAAGGGCGTCGGTACGCGTATCGACAAAGCTTTGGACAAGGTGATGGGCTCCAAGGGTCAGCGCCTGGACCCCTGGGAGGAGTGGAACCGCAAGGTCTTCGCCTTCAACGAGAAGCTGGATGCGAACGTGCTGAAACCCGTCGCAACGGCCTACTCCGAGATCGTGCCTTCGCCCATCCGCACTGGCATCGACAACTTCATGGGCAACATCGGCGACGCCTGGTCCGCGTTCAATCTGATGCTGCAAGGGCGCTTCAAGGCGGGTGTCGAGCAGGGTATGCGCTTTGCCGTCAACTCCACGCTCGGCCTCGCTGGCGTGCTCGACATCGCCACCGAGGCGGGCCTGGAGAAGAACAGCCAGGACTTCGGCAAGACGCTGGGGCACTGGGGCATGGGTACGGGGGCCTACATCGTCTGGCCGCTGTTCGGCCCGTCGTCCGTGCGCGACTCGCTGGCCTTGCCGGTCGACTGGCAGGCCTCGCCTGGCGTTGTCTTCGACGACGGCAGCAAGAAGGTCGCCATCACGACGCTGAGCCTGGTCAACACACGCGCCAACTTCCTGCGCGCCGGCGCCATGCTCGAGGGCATCGCGCTGGACAAGTACACCTTCTACCGCGACGCCTATCTGCAGCGCCGCGGCAGCTTCGACGATGACGAAGAGGTCGAGGTGCTGGTGCCTGGTAACGGGGCTTCGGCGCCCGCTGACGCGGCCTCTGCGCCGGAGGCTGCGGCATCTGCGCCGGCCGTGAAAATGCCTGCTGAACCCGCATCCGCCGCCTCACGCTAGGCCAACCAAAACCTGGGCTCGTGCGTTAAGCGCTGGTCCTGTTCTGAGAAAGCGACACCATGACTTTGCTGACTTCCCTGCGCCGCCGTGTGCTGACCGTGGCCGCCATTGCGACCCTGGGCCTGGGCCTCGTGCACTCCGCGCATGCCGCCGACGCCGGCGCGCCCGACCAACTGATTCGCCAGCTCTCCCTGGAAACCATCGAGGCCGTCAAGGCCGACAAGGACATCCAGGCGGGCAACGTCAACAAGATCATTGCCCTGGTCGACGCCAAGGTGATGCCCCACGTCAACTTCCAGCGCATGACGGCCTCTGCCGTCGGCCGCTTCTGGCGCCAGGCCACGCCCGACCAGCAGGCCCGCCTGCAGGCCGAGTTCAAGACGCTGCTCGTGCGCACCTACGCCGGGGCGCTGACCCAGGTGAAGGACCAGACCATCGGCCTGAAGCCGCTGCGCGCCCAGCCTACTGACACCGAGGTCGTCGTACGTACCGAGATCCGCGGCAAGGGCGACGCCATCCAGCTTGATTACCGCCTCGAGAAGGGTGCCGCCGGCTGGAAGATCTATGACGTCAATGTGCTTGGCATCTGGCTTGCCGACCAGTACCGCAACAGCTTTGCCCAGGAGATCGGCGCCAACGGCATCGACGGCCTGATCAAGAGCCTGGCCGACAAGAACGCCAAGGCCGGCGCACCGGCCGCCAAGAGCTGATCTTGAGCGGTTTGAAGCTGCCCTCGCGGCTGCGCACGGACGGCGCCCGTGCCGCCTGGGCGCAGATGTCGCCCGCCCTGCGCGCCGAGGCCGCCCAGGTGCTGGCTGCGGCCGGCCGCGAGGTGCGGCTTTCGGCGGCGGAGTTGAGGGACTTCGATTCCTCGGCGCTCAGCCTGCTGCTGTCCGCCGGGCGCCAATGCACCGAGCAAGGCGCGACGCTGAAGCTTGACGATGCGCCCGACAAGCTGCGCGAACTGGCCCGCGTCTACGGCGTGGCCGAGCTGCTCTGGCCGGCACCCGCGGTCAGCTGATCAGCCGGCAAGCGTTCAACCCGCGTAGCGTTTCGCGCGCAGGTTCTTCTTGATCTCCTGAAGCATGGGCCGCAGCTGCTGGCCCAGCTTCAGCGCCACACCCGTCGTCAGGATGTCCACCGCGATGAGGTGCAGCAGCCGCGACACCATCGGGCTGTAGCGGTCAAAGTCTTCCGGATGGTCCACTGCCAGCAGGATTTGGCTGGGGCCCAGTGCCAGCTGCGCCAGCGGCGAGGCGCTGGCCGTGATGATGATGATGGTCGCGCCCTTTTTGCGCGCGATGTCGGCGGCATCCAGCAGGTCGCGGCTGCGGCCGGAGTTGCTGATGATGACGGCGCAGTCACCGGCGCTCAGCATCGTCGCGCTCATCAGCTGCACATGGCCGTCGCTGGTCGCGACCGTATTCACGCCGAGGCGGAAGAACTTGTGCTGGGCGTCCTGGGCGACGATGCCCGAATTGCCGACGCCGTAGAACTCGATGCGCCGGTTGTGGCGGGCCGAGTCAGCCAGCGCTTCGATGGCACGCTCGAAGGCATGGCTGGCGGCGTCGTTGCGGTAGTGCAGCAGGGCGGCGACAGCGTTGTCCACCACCTTGACGATGATGTCCTGCGGTTTGTCGTCCTCATCCACGGCGCGGTGCACGAAGGGCACGCCCTCGTTGACGCTGCCGGCCAGCTTCAGCTTGAAGTCCGCCAGCCCGTCGTAGCCGACGCTGCGGCAGAAGCGCACCACCGTCGGCTTGGACACGTGCGACCGGTCGGCCAGCTCGCTGACCGGCAGGCTGGCGAAGCTGCGTGCGTCCAGCAACAGCAGCTTTGCGACCCGTTGTTCCGCTGGCGGCAGGGCAGGCAGCGCCGCCTTCACTCGTTCGAGGATGCTCATTGCTCTTCCGCCCAGTGGAAACCGTCACGTGCAACCAGCGCGCTGGCGGCGGCCGGGCCCCAGGAGCCGCAGGAATAAGGCCGGGGGCCGCTCGTGTCGGCTTCCCAGGCGTCCAGGATGGGCTCGACCCAGCGCCAGGCCTGTTCCTGCTCATCGCTGCGCACGAACAGGTTCAGGCGGCCGGCGATGGCGTCCAGCAGGAGGCGCTCGTAGGCGCCGACCCGTTGCGTCGCAAAGGCCTTGTCGAAGTCCAGGTCCAGCGACACCGGGGTCAGCTGTTCGCCGTGGCTGGCGCCCTTCTGGGCCAGCAGCTGCAGCTCCAGGCCGTCCTCGGGCTGGAGCTTGATGACCAGGCGATTCGGCTGGCTGCCGCCAGGAAAGATCTTGTGCGGCACCTGGCGGAAGTTGACGACGATCTGCGCGTCGCGCTCGGCCAGGCGTTTGCCGGTGCGCAGATAGAAGGGCACACCGGCCCAGCGCCAGTTGTTGACCTCGGTACGCAGGGCCACGAAGGTTTCGCACTGGCTGTCCGCAGGCACCTTCACTTCTTCCAGATAGCCCGGCACGGCCTTGCCCTCGATGCTGCCGGCGCGGTACTGGCCGCGCACGACGTCGCGAGCCACGCTCTCGGCCGTGAAGGGCTTGAGCGAGCGCAGCACCTTGAGCTTCTCGTCGCGGATGGCGTCGGCGTCGTTGCTGCTCGGCGGCTCCATCGCGATCATCGTCAGCAGCTGCAGCGCATGGTTCTGGATCATGTCGCGCAGAGCGCCGGTGCCGTCGTAGAAGGCGCCGCGCGTGCCCACGCCCAGGCGCTCGGCCAGCGTGATCTGGATGTTGGCGATGCTTTCGCGGCGCCAAAGCGGCTCGAACAGCGCATTGCCGAAGCGCAGCGCCATCAGGTTCTGCACCGAGGGCTTGCCCAGGTAGTGGTCGATGCGGAAGGCCTGGCTTTCGGCAAAGACGCTGCGCACCGCGCGGTTGATCTCCTGCGCGCTGGCCAGGTCGTGGCCCAGCGGCTTCTCCAGCACCACGCGCACCTTGGGGTGATTCAAGCCGACGGCACCCAGCTGCTGGCAGATGCCGGTGAACAGATGCGGGCTGGTCGCCAAATAAAGGACGACCGTGTCGGCATTGCGCGCGTCCAGCCAGTCCTTCAGGCCCTGGTAGTGCTCGGGCTGCGACAAATCCATGCGGCGGTAGTGGATCAGCGCGCCGAACTTCTCGAACTCCTCGTCGGTCGGGCGCTTGGCGCCGTCCACCTCGCGGAAGCGCTCCTTCAGCCATTCGCGGTAGCGTTCGTCCGTCTGTTCGTCACGTGCCACGGCGAGAATTCGACCTCCCTCAGGCAGCTTGCCATGCCGGAAGGCCTGGAAAAGTGCGGGCATCAGCTTGCGCCACGTCAGGTCGCCGGTACCACCGAAAAACACGAGATCGAAGGACATCTGCGGAGTCTCCAGGCCAGCGTCCCCCTATGTGAAACCAGGATGGCGCTAACCGTTGTGTAACTAAGTTTCGTGAAATACTATGCAGCAGTTTCTTCCCCGGGTCAATCCGGAACGGACGCCATGAACCAACTTGACCAGCTCAAAGCCCTCACCACCGTCGTTGCCGACACCGGTAACTTCCTGCAGCTGGCGCAGTTTGCGCCGCGCGACGCGACAACCAATCCCTCGTTGATCCTCAAGGCCGTCCAGTCGCCCGACTACGCGCCGCTGCTGAAAGAAACGGTCGCCGCCCACCGCGAGAAGCCCCTCGACGAAATCGTCGACCATGTGCTCGTGCGCTTCGGGCTGGAGATCCTCAAGGTCGTGCCGGGCCGCGTGTCCACCGAGGTCGATGCGCGCCTGAGCTTTGACAAGGCCGCCAGCCTAGGCCGTGCCCACCGCATCATCGGCCTGTACGAGGCCGCCGGCATCGCGCGCGAGCGCGTGCTGATCAAGCTGGCATCGACCTGGGAAGGCATCCAGGCCGCCGCCGAGCTGGAGCGTGAAGGCATCCGCTGCAACCTGACACTGCTGTTCGCCTTTGCCCAGGCCGTGGCCTGCGGTGAAGCCAAGGTGCAGCTGATCTCGCCCTTCGTCGGCCGCATCTACGACTGGTACAAGAAGTCGGCGGGCAGCAACTGGGACGAAGCCGCGCAGGCCGGCGTCAACGACCCCGGCGTCAAGTCGGTGAGCCAGATCTATGCCTACTTCAAGCAGCACGGCATCAAGACCGAGGTGATGGGCGCGAGCTTCCGCAACATCGGCCAGATCCAGGCGCTGGCCGGCTGCGATCTGCTGACCATCAGCCCCGACCTGCTGGCGCAATTGCAGGCGACCGATGCCAAGCTGGAGCGCGCGCTCGACCCGGCGACGCCGTCCGACATCCCCGCGCAGCATCTCGACGAGGCCGCCTTCCGTTTCGCGCTGAACGAGGACGCCATGGCGACGGAGAAACTGGCCGAAGGCATCCGCCAGTTCGCGGTCGATGCCGGCAAGCTCGACAAGCTGATCCAGGAGGCCTGACCATGTCGACGCGCTGCGACCTCTCTCCCGTCTGGGCTGAACTCCAAGCCCACTACGCCGCGAGTGGTCGCGGCTTCGACATCCGCCAGGCTTTCGCGACCGACTCGGGACGGTTCGGCGCGCTGTCATTTGAAGCGCCCGAGGTCTTTGCCGACCTGTCCAAGAACCGCATCGACGCGCCCGCGCTGGCTCTGCTGCTGAAGCTTGCCGGCGACTGTGGCCTGGAGGCGCGGCGCGATGCGCTGCTGCGCGGCGACCCCGTCAACCACACCGAGGGCCGCGCGGTGCTGCACACGGCGCTGCGCGCGCCGGCCGGCAGTGACGCCCCCTTTAACGCCGAGGTGCAGGCGTCGCTGGACGCGATGCTGGCCTTTGCCGAGAGCGTGCGCCGCGGCGAGCGGGGCCAGATCACCGATGTCGTCCACATCGGCATCGGCGGCAGTGACCTTGGCCCCGCCATGGTCGTGCAGGCGCTGCAGGCCTTCGGCCGCCGTGATCTGACCCTGCACTTTGTCTCCAACGTCGACGGTCACGACCTGGTCCCCGTGCTGGCCGGCCTGGACGCGAAGCACACGCTCTTCGTCATCGCCTCCAAGACCTTCACGACGCAGGAGACGCTGGCCAACGCGCAGGCGGCCAAGGCCTGGTTTACCGCCGCCGGTGGCACGGACGTGGCGCGCCACTTCGTTGCCACCAGCAGCAACACTGCCGCCGCTGCGGCCTTCGGCATCGACACGGCCTTCGGCTTCTGGGATTGGGTCGGCGGCCGCTACTCCCTTTGGTCGGTCATCGGCCTGCCCATCGCCATCGCCGTCGGCGCCGACAACTTCCGCGCGCTGCTGGCCGGCGCGCATGCGATGGACCAGCACTTTGCCACTGCGCCGCTGGCGCAGAACCTGCCGGTGCTGCTGGGTCTGGTCGACATCTGGTACCGCAACTTCCACGGCTTCAGCAGCCGCAGCGTCGCGCCCTACCACCAGGGCCTGCGTCGGCTGCCGGCCTATCTGCAGCAGCTGGAGATGGAGAGCAACGGCAAGGGGGTCGACCTGGATGGCAACGCGCTGCCGCTTGGCACATCGCCGGTCGTCTGGGGTGAGGCCGGCACCAACGGCCAGCACGCCTACTTCCAGATGCTGCACCAGGGCACGGACGTCATCCCGGTCGAGTTCATCGCCGTGAAGCGCCCCAACCACGGCGTGACCGGCGAGCTGGCAGCGAAGCTGGCTGACCAGCACCGCAAGCTGCTCGCCAACTGCCTCGCCCAGAGCCAGGCGCTGATGCAGGGCAAGACCGCTGCCGAGGCGCTGAGCGAAACAGCGCCCACCGCTTCCGCGACACTGGACCGCGCGGTTTTGTCGCGCCACCGCAGTTTTCCAGGTAACCGCCCGAGCACGACCCTCGTGCTGGACGCGCTGACGCCGCGCTCCCTCGGCGCGTTGATCGCCCTCTACGAGCACCGCGTCTTCGTCACCGGCGCTCTGTGGGGCATCAACAGCTTCGACCAGTGGGGCGTGGAGCTGGGCAAGGCGCTGTGCAACCAGTTGCTGCCGCGCCTGGACAGCGGCGACACCGCCGGCCTGGACGGCTCCACGGCCGGCCTGCTCACCCGACTGGTGGCCGCATGAAGATCGTCTTCGACTTCGGTGGCGTCGTCTTCCGCTGGCACCCGGCCAGCTTCCTGGCGCGCATCTGGCCGCAGCGCATCGAGACGCTGGAGCAGGGCGCCCAGGCGGCGGCGCAGTTCTTCCAGAACTACGGCGGCGACTGGGGTCTGTTCGACCAGGGCCTGATCGGTGCAGACGAGGTCGTGCGCCGCATCTCCGCCCGCACCGGCTGGCCGCGCGGCGAGGTCGAGGCTGTCGTGCGCGCGGTGCCCGATGAGCTGATGCCCATCCCGGGCACGGTGGTGCTGATCCGCGACTTGCGGGCGGCGGGGCATACCTTGCACTTCCTGTCAAACATGCCCGAGCCCTACGCGGACCACCTCAGCACGACCTATCCGCTCACCGAGTGGTTCGAATCGGGGCTGTTCTCGGGCCGCATCAAGCAGATCAAGCCGAACGCAGAAATCTTTGCGATGGCCGAGCGGCACTTCGGCGCTCAGCCGCAGGAGCTGCTCTTCATCGATGACCACCCGGTCAACGTCGACGCGGCGTTGTCGCGTGATTGGCAGTCCTTCCTGTTCACGGACGCCGCCAGCGCGCGGCGGGAGCTGATCTCCAGGCGGCTGCTGAACGCCTGATCAGCGCCAGTCAATGCACCAGCGGTTCGCCGTCCGGCCCGTATTCATCGGGGTTCTGCGGCGGCGTGGCGGGTACGCGGAAGGACTCGCTGGCCCAGGCGCCGAGGTCGATCTGCCGGCAGCGCTCGCTGCAAAACGGCCGCCATTTGTTGCTGGGCGCGAACACGCTGTCGCCACCGCACTGCGGGCAGCGCACGATGCGCTCACCTTGGGCGTTCGTCTTCATTGGCTATTCACTGGCAAAGCGCGAGCTCGAAGCCGCTGTCTTCTGCGGCCAGCTTGAGCCGGCCTTCCTCGTCCTGGCGCATCAGGCGAATGGAGATCATCAGCCGGTGGCCCGAGATCTCGGGGATCAGCCCGAGGCTGGGGTCGAGGCGCATGCGCAGAAGCTGGTAGACCCGGCCGGCCGGCAGGCTCTGCTGGAATTGGCCGGCCGTGGCCGCCACCTTGTGCGGCGCGCCGGAGTCGCGCAGCAGGCTCAGCAGCACCTGCAGAGCTTCGGCCATGGGCATCAACGTCTGGGCCCAGCCCATCAGGTCCTTGCGGCGGCGCACCGGCGGCAGCTGCTGCCAGTTGTAGTAGGCCGGCAGGTCGAACTCGCAGGTGCCGCCCGGGATGCTGATGCGGCTGCGGATGCTCATCAGCCAGTCGTTGCTGTTCAGCGTCGCGCCAGTCTTGCCGGTCAGCGCGTTCAGGCGCTGGTAGGCACCGTCGATGCGGGCGACGACCTCATCCAGCCGCGTGTCATCGACACCGGGGCTGCCGCGGTAGGCGTTGAACTGCGCCTTGTGCTTTTCGAGCTCCTTGAGCAGGTCGCTCTTCAGGTCGGCGCGCGAGGCGACGTCGAGGATCTCGAACAGCGTGACCAGCGCGAAATGATGGTCGAGCGCAGGGTCACGGGCCATCAAGGTGCCGAGACGGTCGAACAGGTGTTCCAGGCGGAGCATCGTGCGGATGCTCTCGTTGAACGGGTACTCGTACAGGACCACGGCGGAGGGCTTCAGTCAGGGCGTGTGGATTGTTTCACAGCCCCAGCGTGCGGCCAGGCTCATGACCTCGTTTCTGAGCGTGACAAGCGCAAGGCCATCATTCAGCAGCACCGCATCGGCTGCGGCACGACGGGCCTGGCGCGTGGTCTGCGCGGCCAGTGCGCCTTCAACGCGCTCGCGCGTCCAGCCCGGGCGTTGCAGCACGCGTTCGATCTGCGTCTCGGCCGAGCAGTCGACAACGAGCACGCGCGAGACACGGGCGCGCCAGCGGCTGGATTCGACGAGCAGCGGCACGTCAAACACGACGAAGGCGGAGGTGGCTGCGTCGGCCTGGATCAGCGCTTCGGCGGTGATCAGCGGGTGCAGGATGGCCTCGAGCCGGCGCTTGGCAGTGGCGTCCGAAAAGACGAGAGCGCGCATGCGCTCGCGGTCCAGCGCGCCGTCAGTCGTCACGAAGTCGGCGCCGAAGCCTTGTGCGATGGCCGGCATGGCTGCGCCGCCGGCCAGCGTCAGGCCGCGCGAGATGGCATCGGTGTCGACGATGGCGGCTCCCGCCTCGCGCAGGAAGCCGGCGACCGTGCTCTTGCCCGAGCCGATGCCGCCGGTCAGGCCAATCCTCATTTCTTCATGCCCAGCCGAGCCAGCCCAGCACGGTCTCCCGGCCCGCAAACAGCACGACGAGGCCACCACCGGCCAAGAAGGGGCCAAAGGGCACGTAGCGACCTTCGCGCAGGCTGGCCGTCATTTTCATCAGCAGGCCGATGACGGCACCGACGGCCGACGCACCGAGCACGACCGGCAGCAGCATCTGCCAGCCCAACCAGGCGCCCAGCGCCGCCAGCAGCTTGAAGTCGCCCGGCGCCATGCCGATCTGGCCGCGCAGTTTCTCGTAGAGCCAGGCGATGGACCACAGCGACATATAGCCCGCCACCGCGCCGATGACGGAGTTCTCAAGAGAGATGGGCGTCCAGCCCAGCAGCGCAGCGAGCAGGCCGGCCCACAGCAGCGGCTGGTTGATGACATCGGGCAACAACGTCGTGTCCCAGTCGATCATCGCCAGCGCAATCAGCGCGGCGACGAAGCCGCACCAGAGCAGCGTCGTCGGCTGGGCGCCGAAGCGCCAGGACAGTGCCGCAAAGGCCAGGCCGGTGAGCAACTCGACGATGGGATAGCGCTTGGCGATGGGCGCCTTGCAGGCCGCGCACTTGCCGCCCAGCCGCAGCCAGCCGATGACGGGCAGGTTCTCGTGCCAGCGCAGTTGGTGCCCGCAATGCGGGCAGCGCGAGCGCGGCGCGGCGATGCTGAAAGGCGGCAGTGCCTCTATCCGAGTGCCGAAGTCGTCGACCGCCTTGGCCAGCTTGTCGGCCTCGGGCTGAGGGATGCGCGCCACGCGTGCCATCGCGGCCGCCTCGGTCAATTGCGCGGCCGACTCATGCAGCCAGTCGCGCTCCAGCATCAGCGGCAGCCTGTGGATCACGACATTCAAAAAGCTGCCGATGCACAGACCGAGGATGCCCAGCACCCAGGGCGAGAGCCAGATAGACCAGTCGATGGAGGCGAGGGACATGGTGTTGTGGTGCAGGTGAAAGGGGAGGCGGGCAGGAATCTACCCGCGTGCAGCGACCTTGCGCCTGGCTCAGACCACGGTGCCGATCTTGAAGATGGGCAGGTACATCGACACGACGATGCCGCCGATGATGGTGCCGAGGATGACGATGATGAAGGGCTCCATCAGGCTGGACAGGGCCTTCACGGCCTCGTCCACTTCGTCCTCGTAAAACTCGGCGGCCTTGGCCAGCATGTGGTCCAGCGAGCCGGATTCCTCGCCGATGGAGGCCATCTGCAGCACCATGGTCGGGAAGATGCCGGTCGTCTGCATCGAGGTCGTCAGCGCCGAGCCGGTCGACACGTCGCGTTGGATCTGCTCGGTGGCTTCCTGGAACACAGCATTGCCCGAGGCGCCGCCGACCGAGTCCAGCGCTTCGACGAGCGGCACGCCGGCGGCAAACATCGTCGACAAGGTGCGCGTCCAGCGGGCAACGGCCGACTTGAACAGCAGATCGCCGAAAACCGGGATCTTCAGCAGGATGCGGTCCATGCGCTTTTGCATCTTCACCGAGCGCTTCCAGCTCTGGAAGAAGAAATACAGGCCTCCACCGATGCTGCCGAAAATGGCCCACCAATAGCTGACGAAGAACTCCGACATTGCGATGACGATCAACGTCGGCGCGGGCAGGTCGGCGCCGAAGGACGTGAACACGTCCTTGAAGGCTGGGATGACGAAGATCATGATGACCGCGACGACGATGAAGGCGACGACCAGCACGGCGATCGGATACGTCAGCGCCGATTTGATCTTGTTCTTGATCGCGACCGTCTTTTCCTGATAGACAGCCAGCCGGTCCAGCAGGGCCTCAAGAATGCCGCCCGTCTCGCCGGCCTCAACGAGGTTGCAGTAGAGCGCGTCGAAATACATCGGATGCTTGCGAAAAGCCGACGACAGGCTGGTACCGGTCTCCACGTCCTGGCGGATGTCGTTGAGCAGCCGTGCCAAACGCGGATTGGTCGCCCCGCGGGCGACGATGTCGAAGGCCTGCAGCAGCGGCACGCCTGCGCGCATCATGGTCGCAAGCTGCCGCGTGAAGACGGCGATGTCCTTCTGCTTGATGGATGAACCGCCACTGACGCGACGCTTCTTGACCTTGTTGACGAGGATGCCCTGGCGGCGCAGCGTTGCGCTGACCATGGCTTCGCCGCCAGCGCGCAACTCGCCCTTGACGATCTTGCCGTTGCGGTCCTTGCCCTCCCATTCGAAAACGAAATCCTTGACGCCTTTTGCTGAAGCGGTGGCAGTGGCCATGCGCTCTCCCTTTTCGACTTATTCGTTGGTGGCGGACAGGACTTCTTCAAGCGTCGTGACGCCCGCGCGAACCTTGACAAGGCCGGACTGACGCAGGTCACGCACGCCTTCTTTCTTGGCTTGCTCGGCGATGTCCATCGCCGTTCCTTGGGCCAGGATGATGCGCTGGATCGGTTCGGTAATGGGCATCACTTGGTAGAGCCCCAGCCGGCCGCGGTAACCGTTCGTACAGTTGCTACAGCCGACTGCGCGATAAGGCTTCCAACTGCCGTCGAACTCTTCCTCGGTAAAGCCTGCCTTGAGCATCGCATCGCGAGGATAGTCCGCCGCTTGCTTGCAGTTCTCGCACAGCCGGCGCACGAGGCGCTGTGCCGTGATCAGCAGCACGCTCGACGCGATGTTGAACGGCGCCACGCCCATGTTCAGCAGGCGGGTCAGCGTCTTGGGCGCGTCGTTGGTGTGCAGCGTCGACATGACCATGTGGCCCGTTTGCGCGGCCTTGATGGCGATGTCTGCCGTCTCCAGGTCGCGGATCTCACCCACCATGATGATGTCGGGGTCCTGGCGCAGGAAGGACTTCAGCGCGGCCGAGAAGTTCAGGCCGGCCTTGTCGTTGACGTTGACCTGATTGATGCCGGGCAAGTTGATTTCAGCCGGATCTTCAACCGTCGAGATATTGACGCCGGGCTGGTTGAGGATGTTCAGGCAGGTGTAGAGCGACACCGTTTTGCCGGAGCCCGTCGGGCCAGTCACCAACACCATGCCGTAGGGACGGTAGATGCAGGCGAGCAGCCGCTCCTTTTCGATCTTCTCGTAGCCGAGCGCCTCGATGCCCAGCTTGGCCGAGGACGAGTCCAGGATACGAATGACAATCTTCTCGCCGAACAGCGTGGGCAGCGTGCTGACGCGGAAGTCGATGGACTTGGCGCCGAACTTCAGCTTCATGCGCCCGTCCTGGGGTACACGCTTTTCGGCGATGTCCAGGCGCGAGATCACCTTGATGCGCGAGGCCAGCTTGTCCTTGATGGCGATGGGTGGTTGCGTGATCTCGCGCAGCTCGCCGTCGACGCGGAAGCGGACGCGATAGTGGTATTCGTAGGGCTCGAAGTGCAGGTCGGATGCGCGCAGGTTGATGGCGTCCACCAGCATCTTCTGCAGGAAGCGCACCACCGGTGCGTCCTCGACATCGGCCAGTTCGGCTGATTCCTGCTGTGTCGGTGCGTCGTCCTCGGCGATGTCGAAGTCGAAGTCGCCGCCAGCGATGGATTCCAGCGACTCGGTTGCGCTGACCCCGACATTGGCCAGCATCTTTGCAAGCTTGTCGTGCTCGACGATGACCCATTCAGGCTGCAGCTGCGTCGCGAACTTGATGCGCTCGATGACCTCGAGATCGGTCGGGTCCGCGCCGCCGACGAACAGCCGATTGCCGCGCCTCGACAGCGCGACGACTTGATATTGCTGGGCCAGCTTGCCTTCGATGATGTCCTTCGGCATGCGCTGCGGGTCCATCGCCGCCAGATCCAGTAGCGGCAGGGCCAACGCACTGGACAGGGTGTGCGCCAAGTCCGACGGCGACACCTGGCCGCTGGCAATCACGGCGGTGACGAAACTGATCTTCTTGTCGCGCGCCTGCTTGACGAGATCCTCGGCAGCCTTGGCCTGCAGCTTGCCGGCGTGCACGAGCATGCGCGCAACCCCGGACAGGGCGGACTGAAGCGGCTCGACGAGCGTGGTTTCCACTGCAATGGCGTCAGCGACGCGAAGACACGAAGTCTGATGATTGTGCCAGCGGCGGAACTATTACCCAGCGAGCGGATTCGCCGAAGTTCCGTGACGGATTCAGCAATGCCGCAGTGCGGCGATAGGGCCCTCGTCCCGAGGGCGGAAGACTTGGTCGGGGTGAGAGGATTCGAACCTCCGGCCTCTACGTCCCGAACGTAGCGCTCTACCAGGCTAAGCTACACCCCGATGTCTTCATCGTCGTCAGCAGGCATTCATGAATGCCGCTCAACCGACTGAATCGCGAATTCTAGCAGAGATTCTGTCCACCGATTTCGAGGCAACAGCTGCAGACTTTCGCTCGCATGCCGTGCCTCGGCGCGAGCGGCCTCGCGAGTGGACTCCAGCGCACCGGTCGAGCGGACGATGGCAACGATCTCCTCCAGCTTCTCCAGTTCGCCTTCCTCGATCGCATGGCGCAGCAGCGCACGCTGTTCGGGTTTGGAGCGCTCCATCGCGATCAGCAGCGGCAGTGTCGTCTTGCCTTCGCGCAAGTCGTCGCCAATGTTCTTGCCCAGTTCATGGGCATCACCCTCGTAGTCCAGCACGTCATCGATAAGCTGGAAAGAGGTGCCGAGAGAGCGGCCGTAGGCGGCACAGGCTTCCTCGACTTCGGTCGACGCGTTCGCGAGCACGGCGCCCAGGCGGGCGCTGGCCTCGAAAAGCTTGGCAGTCTTGAAGCGGATGACGCGCAGATAGCTTTCGACCGTGATGTCGGGATCGTGCATGTTCATCAACTGCAGGACCTCTCCCTCGGCGATGACATTCGTCGCTTCGGCCAGCACGTCCAGCACCCGCATGCGGTCCACCGAGACCATCATCTGGAAGGCGCGCGAGTAGAGGAAGTCTCCGACCAGCACGCTGGCTGCGTTGCCGAACAGCGCATTGGCCGTCGGCTTGCCACGGCGCAGCGAGGATTCGTCGACGACGTCGTCGTGCAGCAGCGTGGCGGTGTGGATGAATTCGACGACAGCCGCAAGTTCAAATCGCGCTTGGCCCTCGAAGCCCAGCGCATTCGCGAACAGGAGCACGAGCTTGGGGCGCATGCGTTTGCCGCCGGCATGCACGATGTAGTGGGCGATCTGGTCGATCAGCGCCACATCGGAACTCAGTCGCTGGGCGATGACGGTGTCGACCTGGGCCATCTCGGCGGCCAGCAGATTCAAGGCCTCGGCAACTTGGGGTGAAGGCGAGGCTGACTCGACGCGCACACTGGACTCTCAGGCTGGGAATTCGAAGATTATAGGAAGCGGCTTGCGTGGTCCATTCAGGATCGCCTGTCGGCGGCTGAACAAGGCGCGCATGGAGCTTGCGGCGGAGCCAGTTGCCATTGAGCTGGCGCTACGGGTATACTCGCGGGCTCTTTGCAACTCGTGCGCCGTCATGGCTGCGAGCGCCGAGAGAAAACAAAACCGACAAAAAGGCCCGGCGCATGCGGGGATCACCCAGGTGGTCGCTGTGAGCCAGGTGAATGCACCGCAAGGTGTGAAAGGACGAACATGTACGCAGTCATCAAGACTGGCGGCAAGCAATACAAGGTTGCTGCCGGCGAGAAGATCAAGGTCGAGTTGCTCGACGCGGAAGTCGGCGCTTTGGTCACCATCGACCAAGTGCTGGCAGTTGGCAGCGGTGACGGCCTGACGGTCGGCGCTCCGCTGGTCGCTGGCGCCACGGTCAGTGCCACGGTCGTCAGCCACGGCAAGCACGACAAGGTTCGCATCTTCAAGATGCGCCGTCGCAAGCACTACAAGAAGAGCCAAGGCCATCGCCAGAACTACACCGAGCTGGAAATCAGCGCGGTCAACGGCTGATCCAGCCGCTTTCGCTAATTTTGAGGAGCTAACTCATGGCACAGAAAAAAGGCGGCGGTTCCACACGGAACGGCCGCGACTCCAAGCCCAAGATGCTGGGCGTCAAGGCTTTCGGCGGCGAACTGATCTCCGCTGGTTCGATCATCGTGCGTCAGCGCGGCACCCGGTTCCACCCCGGCGTGAACGTCGGCATCGGCAAGGACCACACGCTGTTCGCGTTGGTCGACGGCCATGTCAGCTTCACTGTCAAGGGCGCGAAGAACCGTTCCACGGTCGTCATCACGCCGCTGGCCGCCTAAGGTCAGCCGTCGCGGGCGATTTCATCGCCCGACGCTCCAAGCCCCGGCCCTCCCGGGGCTTTGTCATTTCTGAAGCCTGGCGCGCCGCACGACGGCGGGCCGGCCACAACCCAGCCATTACGATGGCCGCCCGCCATGAAATTCGTTGACGAAGCCACCATTGATGTCGCCGCTGGCAATGGCGGGGCGGGCTGTGCGAGCTTTCGCCGCGAGAAGTTCATCCCGTTCGGCGGGCCGGACGGCGGCGACGGCGGCAAGGGCGGCAGCGTCTGGGCCGAAGCCGACCGCAACCTCAACACGTTGATCGACTACCGCTATGCGCGCCGCCATGAGGCGCGCAACGGCGAGGCGGGCCGCGGCTCCGACTGCTTTGGCGCGGCGTCCGACGACGTTGTGTTGCGCGTGCCGGTCGGCACCATCATCACCGACCTTGAAACCGAGTCCGTCATTGGCGAACTGCTGGAGCCGGGCCAGCGCATCCTGCTGGCCAAGGGCGGCGACGGCGGTTTCGGCAACCTGCATTTCAAGACCTCGACGAACCGCGCGCCGCGTCAGAAGACACCGGGCTGGCCAGGCGAGGTCAAGAAGCTGCGCATGGAGCTGCGCGTGCTGGCCGACGTCGGCCTGCTGGGCCAACCCAACGCTGGCAAGTCGACACTGATCACCGCAGTGTCCAACGCCAAGCCCAAGATCGCGGACTACCCTTTCACGACGCTGCACCCCAATCTGGGCGTCGTGCGGGTCGCGCCGGAGAAGAGCTTCGTCGTTGCCGACATTCCGGGCCTCATCGAAGGCGCCGCTGAAGGTGCCGGCCTGGGCCACCAGTTCCTGCGCCATCTGCAGCGCACGCGATTGCTGCTGCACGTTGTCGACTTAGCACCGTTCGACCCGGAAGTCGATCCGGTCAAGGAAGCGAAGGCCATCGTCGCGGAGCTGAAGAAATACGATCCGGCGCTGCACGCCAAGCCGCGCTGGTTGGTGTTGAACAAGCTGGATATGGTGCCTGAAGAAGAGCGCGAAACCCGCGTGAAGGACTTCGTCAAGCGCTACAAGTGGAAAGGTCCGGTCTTCAAGATCTCGGCGCTGACCCGAGAAGGCTGCCAGCCGCTGATCCACGCCATCTACGACCACGTCGCTGCCGAGCAGCGTGTGCTCGAAGAGCCCGATATCCGTTTCGAATCTCCTGCTGAATGAGCGCCGCGCCGGGCCGTCCTAGGCAAGCTCGCTCCCGCTTGGCGGGACCGGCGGCAGGCCGAAGGGTGCACCAATGAGTTTGTTGTCCAGCGCGCGCCGCATCGTTGTCAAGGTCGGTTCCAGCCTCGTCACCAACGAGGGCCGAGGCATTGATGCCGAGGCGATCGCGAACTGGAGCCGCCAACTTGCGGCGTTGGCGAGCGAAGGGCGGGAACTGATCATGGTGTCCAGCGGCGCCATCGCCGAGGGCATGAAGCGCCTGGGCTGGACGACGCGGCCCAAGGAACTGCACGAGTTGCAGGCCGCCGCCGCCGTGGGCCAGATGGGCTTGGCGCAGATGTACGAAAGCCAGCTCAGCGCGCATGGCATGCACAGCGCCCAGGTGCTGCTGACCCACGCCGACCTGGCCGACCGCGAGCGTTATCTCAATGCCCGCTCGACGCTGCTGACGCTGATGGCCCACCGCGTGCTGCCGGTCATCAATGAGAACGACACCGTCGTCAACGACGAGATCAAGTTTGGCGACAACGACACGCTGGGCGCGCTGGTAGCGAACCTCGTCGAAGCGGATGCCCTCGTCATCCTGACGGACCAGCGCGGCCTGTACTCGGCTGATCCGCGCAAGGACCCTAACGCGCGCTTCATCGACAACGCCCTGGCCGGCGACCCCGAGTTGGAGCGCATGGCTGGTGGCGCCGGGTCCAGCATCGGCCGGGGCGGCATGATCACGAAGATCTTGGCGGCCAAGCGAGCCGCAGGCAGCGGTGCAGGCACCGTCATCGCCTGGGGACGCGAGCCGGATGTGCTGCTGCGCCTGGCGCGCGGCGAGGCCATCGGCACGGCCCTGCACGCAGCGACGCCCAAGCTGGCGGCGCGCAAGCAGTGGATGGTCGACCACCTGCAGATGCGCGGCGCCGTCCGCATCGACGCGGGTGCGGTGACCAAGCTGCGTGGCGAGGGCAAGAGCCTGCTGCCCATCGGCGTCACCGAGGTGCAGGGCGATTTCCACCGTGGTGATGTCATCGCCGTGCTGGCGCCTGACGGCACCGAGCTGGCGCGTGGACTGGCCAACTACTCGGGCACGGAATCGCGACTCATCGCGCGCAGGCCGTCGTCGGAGTTCGAAAGCGTGCTCGGTTACGCCGCCGAGCCGGAGCTGATCCACCGGGACAATCTGGTGCTCCGCTAGGAGCAGCCAAACTTTGGTGCCCCGCTAGGGACGACCAAACTGCGGCGCCGATACCACCTGATCCTGCCCCGAGTCGCCCGGCGATTCACCGTCCGGCGGCGTCTCCGGGCCATCCAGTGGCATCGGTCCGCTGCTCCGCCCTTCGCCGCGGTGCGCCGGCCGCATGCCGGCGCGCAGGTATCGGTTGTGGTGGTTGATGCGCGGCAGGAAGCGCGCAAGTTCCGTCAGCGCCATCTCGTAGACGCCGCGCTTGAACTCGATAACGGACTCCAGCGGCACCCAGTAGTCGTTCCAGCGCCAGGCGTCGAACTCGGGGTGGTCGGTGGCGCGCAGATTCATGTCGCAGTCGCGGCCGACCATCTGCAGCAGGAACCAGATCTGCTTCTGGCCTTTGTAGTGGCCACGTGCATCGCGGCGGATGAAGTGCTCGGGCACCTCATAGCGCAGCCAATCTCGCGTTCTCGCGATGATGCGCACATGCTCTGGAATGAGCCCCACTTCCTCGTGGAGCTCTCGGAACATCGCCTGCTCAGGCGTCTCGCCGTGTTTGATGCCCCCTTGCGGGAACTGCCACGAGTGCGTCCGGATGCGTTTGCCCCAGAAGACCTCGTTGCGATGGTTGAGCAGGATGATGCCGACGTTGGGGCGGAAGCCTTCACGGTCGAGCATAATCAACCTCAAATCTCTAGTTGGTTCGATTATTGCATCGGGCCGCGATCGCGGTACGGCGATCGCTAACCTGAAGATTTGCCTCTGTTCTGTCTTGATTCCGGCCGGGTTTGCACCCGGCCTTTGCATTTGGTCTGCCCATGAAAGCCACCCAGTTCTTCGTCTCTACGCTCAAGGAAGCTCCGGCGGATGCCGAGGTCGTCAGCCACAGGCTGATGATGCGCGCCGGCATGATCAAGCGCCTGGGTGCGGGCATTTACAACTACATGCCGATGGGACTTCGCGTCATCCGCAAGGTCGAGAAGATCATCCGTGAGGAGATGGACGCGGCTGGTGCCATCGAGTGCCTGATGCCCGTCATCCAGCCCGCCGAGCTGTGGCAGGAAACGGGTCGCTTCGACAAGATGGGCCCCGAGCTGCTGCGCGTGAAGGACCGCCATGGGCGCGACTACATCGTGCAGCCGACGAGCGAGGAAGTCATCACCGACATCGCCCGCCAGGAGCTGCGCAGCTATCGCCAGCTGCCGAAAAATTTCTATCACATCCAGACCAAGTTCCGCGACGAGCGCCGCCCGCGCTTCGGCCTGATGCGTGGCCGCGAGTTCACGATGAAGGATGCCTACTCCTTCGACCGTGACGTCGAGGCTGCGGGCCGCAGCTACGACAACATGTACGCGGCCTACGGCAAGATCTTCGACCGCTTCGGCCTGCAATACCGCGCCGTGGCAGCGGACACCGGCGCCATCGGTGGCGACCGCTCGCACGAGTTCCAGGTCATTGCAGACACCGGCGAAGACGCCATCGTCTATTGCCCGACGAGCGACTACGCGGCCAACATGGAGCTGGCAGAGGGCGTGGCGTTGACGGCGTCGCGCGCTGCGGCGACCCAGACGCTGGCAAAGACGCCCACGCCTGGCAAGAGCACCTGCGCTGATGTGGCGGAGCTGCTGGGCCTGCCACTGTCGCAGACCGTCAAGTCGCTGGTGCTGGCCACCGACGAGCTGGACAAGGACGGCAACATCGCCAAGACCCAGGTGTGGCTGCTGCTGGTGCGCGGCGACCATGAGCTGAACGAAGTGAAGGCCGGCAAGGTCGAAGGCCTCAAGGGCGGTTTCCGCTTCGCGACGGGCGGCGAGATCGATGCCCACTTCGGCTGCAAGCCGGGCTACCTCGGCCCCATCGGCCTGAAGGCGCCGCTCAAGATCGTTGCCGACCGCACCGTGTCCAACATGGCCAACTTCGTCTGTGGTGCCAACGAGGCGGACTTCCACTTCACCGGCGCCAACTGGGGCCGCGACCTGCCCGAGCCCGACGTCGTCGCCGACATTCGCAACGTCGTCGCTGGCGACCCCTCGCCGGACGGCAAGGGCGTGCTCGCCATCCAGCGCGGCATCGAGGTGGGCCATGTGTTCTATCTCGGCACCAAGTATTCGGCCGCGATGAACGCCACCTTCCTCGATGAGAACGGCAAGCCCAGGCTGATGGAAATGGGCTGCTACGGCATCGGCGTCACGCGCATCCTGGGCGCGGCCATCGAGCAGAACCACGACGCGCGCGGCATCATCTGGCCGGACGCGATTGCGCCGTTCACGGTGGTCATCTGCCCCATTGGCGCCGACCGCAGCGCGGACGTGAAGGCTGCCGCCGACAAGCTCTACGACGAACTCAAGGCGCTCGGCGTCGACGTGCTGCTGGACGACCGCGGCGAGCGCCCGGGCGCGATGTTTGCGGATTGGGAACTGATCGGCATTCCGCACCGTGTCGTGCTGGGCGACCGCGGCCTGAAGGAAGGCCAAGTCGAGTACCAGGGGCGCCGCGATGAGGCCGCGACCAAGGTGGCCGTGGCCGATGTGGTGGCCCACCTGAAGCAAAAGTTGGCGTGACCGCCGCGGGGCGCCAGCCGCCTCGTGAGGTGGCGGTAGATGCGCTGCGGGCGCTGGCGCTGTTGCCCGTGGTGGCGGTGAACTGGGTGGGCTATGCCACGCTGCCCGATGCCGGTCCGCTCGGCGCTGCGACGCCTGCGGATTCCTGGCTTGCGCAGGGCTGGCTGATCGCCGTCGCGACGTTGCTGGCCGGCAAGGGCATCACGCTGCTGGCCTTTCTGTTCGGCTACAGCCAGGGGCTGTCGCGCCAGGCGCGTGGCACGGAGGCCAGCGCGGTGCGCCGGCGTCGCATGGCGCGGCTGCTGCTGCTCGGTCTGGTGCATGGCCTGCTCGTCTACGCAGGCGACATCCTCACGCTCTACGCTGCCTGCGGACTGTTGATGCTGAGCTGGTCGCGCCTGCGCTTGCGGCAGTTGCGGCGGCGTTTCATCGGGTTGATGTCTGTCGAACTGGTGTTGATCGCCCTCATCTCGCCGTGGATGATTTATCTGGCCGCAGATGAGCCCCAGGCCGTGTTGGCGTCACTTGCCACACCGACGGATTTGCTCCAGTGGTTGGCGCTGAACGGCCGAGGCTTCTTGGTCAACCAGATGAGCTTGCTGTTGCTCGGTTTCCTGCTGCCGTTGGGCTTGATGACTGCCGGCTTGTTGGCCGCGCGTCTGCGGCTGTTCAGTCACCCACGCTGGCGACCCGCACTCCAGCGCTGCGCGCGGCGCTGGCTGTGGCCGGGTATGGCGCTGAACCTGGCGTGGGGCTTCCTGCTTTGGTACGGGCTGCGCACCGCGCAGCCGGGTTGGGCAGATGTCGCCTACGCGTTCAGCATGTATGTCGCGATGCCGCTGCTGCTCGGCGTGGTGCCGTGGCTGGTGCTGGCAGCGCGGCGCCGCGGGGCTGCAATGGAGCGCCTGGCCATGGCCGGGCGCCATACGCTCAGCTTGTACATCGGCAGCTCGTTGTTGAGCCTCGCGCTGCTCAGCGGTGCCGGCCTGGCGCTGCCGCTGGGCACGGCGGCGTTGGGCGCGCTGGCGATGCTCTACTGGGGCGTCTGGGTGGCGTTGGCGCCGCGTTGGCAAGGGCGGTTGCCGTTGGAGGCGTGGTTGTCCAGATGATGGCCGGGAAGACAGTGCTTTCCTCGTTGACGGAGTCGCTTTCGCGCCGTGGCCTGCTGCTGGCCGGGGCGGCCGGGCTGCTGCTGCCGTCTCGCCCGGCCTGGGCCGGCGCTCAGCGCGAGGAGCCGTTGATGGACTCGATCCGCTCGGCCTTGAGCGCTTCCATTGCCCAGGCCGCGCCGCCCCGGCCGAGGTTCGACGACACCGAGGCGCGCATGGCCTATCTGCGCTGGCTGGGCGCCATGAGCGAGCGGTTGAAGAAGCGCAAGACCGAGACGCAGATCCGCATCGAGTTCCTGGAGACCGTCTGGTACGAAGCCCGGCGCGCGGGCCTGGAGCCCAGCCTGGTGCTGGGCCTGGTGCAGGTGGAGAGCGGCTTTCGCAAGTACGCGATCAGCACGGCCGGCGCGCGCGGCTATATGCAGGTCATGCCGTTCTGGACGCGGGCCATCGGCGATGGCAATGCGTCGGGCCTCTTCCACATGCAGACCAACCTGCGATTCGGCTGCGTGATCCTGCGCCATTACCTCGACATCGAGAAGGGCGACATGTACCTGGCCCTGGGCCGCTACAACGGCAGCCGGGGGCGGCCGGAGTATCCGAACGCGGTGTTCGCGTCGCGCCGTCAGTGGCTGTTGCCGGGCGAGAAGTAGCCGGGCCTGGCCTCAGGCGTTGGTCGCGAGCGAACCGGGATAGGTCAGGGCGCTCGACGCTGCCGAGACGGAGAACACGACGCTGGCTGTGCCCGCCTGCTGCATCAGCGAGCTGAAGAGCGACATGACGCCGCTGCTGCTCTTGGCGAGCTTGGCCGCCTGCGAGATGGCGGCGCTCTGCTGGATCGTCGCCGACAGCTTCAGCGCCTCGCGGGCCTGACCGGCGATGCGCGTGGCGAAGCTGGGCTGGCTGGAGTCGGTGCTCAGGAAGGCCTTGGCGGCGGCCTTGTCAGCGTCGCTTCCCTTGATGTCGACGCTGCCGTCGCTCTTGATCGTGAACTCGACCGTGCCTGTCAGCTTGACGCCGGCCTTGTCCATTGCCGCGCGCAGCCCGTTGGACAGGGCCTTCTGGCCGGTCTCCAGCGCATGGGCGGCGGTGGCGGCCTTGGTGGCGCCGGCCGCTCGTTGCAGCGCCGCCGGCGACAGGGTGGGCGTGCCCGCCTTGCTGCCTGAAGCCGTGGCCTGGGGAGTCGTGCCGGCCTTGGTGGACGTGCCCTGGCCCTGTGTGGACAGATAGCTGAGCAGAGAACCATTGAGACCGGAAAACATCGCACACCCGCAGAGTTGGTGGGTGCATCTTGCAGCGGCCGGTGCAGGCCCGAAGGCCGCAGCAGGGCGGGGTTCGCCGCCCTGATCGAGGCGACCGAGCCTAGAGGCCGGTCCAGACCTTGGGCTGAGCCTGGGCCACGCCGGCCAGCTCCAGCACGCGCTCCACCGTCTCGGCCACCATCTCGTCGATGGTCTTGGGGTGGTGATAGAAGGCCGGCAACGGCGGGAAGCAGATGCCGCCCATCTCGGTCACGGCCACCATGTTGCGCAGGTGGGCCAGGTTGAACGGCGTCTCGCGCACCATCAGGATGAGCCGGCGGCGCTCCTTGAGCGTCACGTCGGCGGCGCGCGTCAGCAGGTTGTCGCCCAGGCCGTGGGCAATCGCCGCGAGCGACTTCATCGAGCACGGTGCAACCACCATGGCGGCCGTCGCGAAGCTGCCGCTGGCGATGCAGGCGCCGATGTCGCCGGGCGAATAGGCAACGCTGGCTTCGGTCTCAAGCGCAGAGCGATCCAGGCCCAGCTCGTGATGGGCGTTGAGGATGCCGGCGGGCGTGGCGACCAGATGGGTTTCGACACCCAGCTCACGCGAGCGGCGCAGCAGGCGCAGCGCGTAGGTCGCACCGGTCGCGCCTGTCAGGCCGACAACCAGGCGTCGGGTCATCAGGCGGTGGCGAGCGCCTGTTGCAGCTCACCCGACTCGTACATCTCCATCATGATGTCCGAGCCGCCGAGGAACTCGCCGTTGATGTAGAGCTGGGGGATGGTGGGCCAGTTGGCGTAGTCCTTGATGCCCTGGCGCACTTCCTCGTCTTCGAGCACGTTGAAGGTCTTCAGGTCGGTGACGCCCGAGGCCTTCAGGATCTGGATAGCGCGGCCGGAGAAGCCGCACATGGGGAACTGCGCCGTGCCCTTCATGAAGAGCACGACACGGTTGGACTTGACCAGGTCGTCGATGCGTTGCTGAACGTCGCTCATTGCAGTTCTCGGTAAGGCAAAACCGCAATTATCCCGGACACCCCGGGCGTGGACTCAGTAGCTGTACGCCAGACCCAGTTGCAGCAAGGGCTTGAAGCGCAGATCTCGCATCGCGTCTTCAAAGCCCTGGGCGCTGCTGCGGCCCAGGCGCATGCTGCCGACGCTGCCGGACATCAGGCCCAGATCGGCGCTGAAGGCCAAGCCGCTGCTCTTCAGCCGGCCGGTGTAGCCGATGCCCACGTAGGAGAGGTTGGCGCTCGGCTCAAGCGAGTAGGCGTCCAGGCCGCTGACGACAAGGCTGCGGCGGCCGGCAGACAGCGGGCCGCTGCCGAGGGCAAGACCGCCGCTGCTCTGCGACATCGACAAGGGGCCCAGCAGCAGGCCGCCGGTAGCGCGCAGGCCGCCGCGCAGGCTGGAGAAGCCGGAGCTGGTGAGGTAGTAGTCGCCGAGCAGGTTGGCGCTGAGGATGCGGGAGCCGCCCAGATGAGGCAGGGTGTCGGAGCCGCCATCAGCGCTGCTCAGCTGCAATCGCGCCTGCCAACGAGGCTGCGTGTCGCCATCGGCCCAGGCCGGCAACGTGAAGAGGGCAGAGAGGCTCAGTACTGCAGCGCTTGCAAGGCGGGCCATGATCGACTCCTGCACGGTGCAGAGGGAGGCACCGGGATTTGATACTACGCCCGCTGTTACCGCTTGTGAGCGAAGAACTGCTGGCAAAAGATCACGTATTTGCGTGATGCGTTCGCCGAGCGGCAAGTCAGGCTTGGTCGCACCAGCGGCCGCCACTGATGCGGGCCCGGCCGCCGAGGTCGCGGCGAAGGCCGATGTCCCCGAAATGACTGACGGCCAGGTGTTGCGCCACCGCATCGGCCTGGTCCCAGCCGTGCTCCAGCAACAGCCAGCCGCTGGGGTTCAGATGCTGGGGCGCCGTGTCGATCAGAAGGCGCAGATCGGCCAGGCCGTCGCCGCCGGGTGTCAGCGCGGTCAGCGGCTCGTGGCGCAGCGCGGGCAGATGCGGGTCGTCGCCGGCGATGTAGGGCGGGTTGCTGACGACGAGGTCGAAGCGCTGGCGGGCCAGCGGCTCGAACCAGCTGCCGTGGCGCCAGTCCACCGCGAGGCCGAGGCGCTCGCCATTGGCGCGGGCAACGGCCAGGGCGTTCGCGCTGAAGTCCACGGCCGTGACCTGCGCGCGCGGGCAGGCGGCCTTGATGGCCAACGCAATGGCGCCGCTGCCGGTGCCGAGGTCGACGACGCTCGGTTGGCCAGTCAGGCCGGCGAGCAGTTCCAGCGCCCAATCGACCAGGGTTTCCGTGTCGGGGCGGGGGATCAGCGTAGCCGGCGTGACCTGCAGCATCAGGCCGTGGAAGGGCTGCCAGCCGGTCAGATGGGCCAGCGGCTCGCCAGCGGCCAGGCGGCGCAGGGCCTGATCGGCATTGGGAGCCGGTGCGTCGCCATGGGTGATCAGCCAGGCGCGGTCCCGGCCGGTCAGGTGGCTGATCAAAACCTGCGCGTCTCCGCGCTCGACGCCGAGCTGACGGGCCAGCGCCAGCGCCTCGTCGACCGTCATGTGCGACCTTCTTCCAACTGGGCCAGCTGTTCCGCCGCCTGCGCCGCCAGCAGGCCCTGGATCACATCGCTCAGGTCGCCGTCCATGATCTGGCCGAGCTTGTAGAGCGTCAGGTTGATGCGGTGGTCGGTCAGCCGCCCCTGGGGGAAGTTGTAGGTGCGGATGCGGTCGCTGCGGTCGCCGGTGCCGATCAGGCCCTTGCGGGTGGCGGCCTCCTTGGCAGCGCGCTCGCTGCGCTCCTTGTCCTGGATGCGTGCCTGCAGCACCTGCAGCGCCTTCGCCTTGTTGCTGTGCTGGCTGCGGCCGTCCTGGCATTCGGCCACGATGCCGGTCGGCAGGTGGACGACGCGCACTGCGGAGTCGGTCTTGTTGATGTGCTGGCCGCCGGCGCCACTGGCGCGGAAGGTGTCGATGCGCAGGTCGGCCGGGTTCAGCGTGATCGCCTCGGTCTCGTCAGGCTCTGGCATGACGGCGATCGTGCAGGCGCTGGTGTGGATGCGGCCCTGGGCCTCGGTCGCCGGCACGCGCTGCACGCGGTGGCCGCCGCTCTCGAACTTCAGGCGACCGTAGACGTTGTCGCCCTCGACGCGCACCACCAGCTCCTTGTAGCCGCCCAGGTCCGACACGTTCTCGGACAGGATCTCCGTGCGCCAGCCCTGGCCCTCCGCAAAGCGCAGATACATGCGCGCCAGGTCGCCGGCGAACAGCGCCGATTCGTCGCCGCCTGCGCCGGCGCGGATTTCGAGGAAGGCGTTGCGCTCGTCGTCGGGGTCCCTGGGGATGAGAGCGAGCTGCAACTCGGCGTCCAGCGCCATCAGCGCCGCTTCGTTGGACGCGATCTCCTCGCGGGCCATGTCGGCCATCTCCGGGTCGGCCAGCATGTCGCGCGCGGCGGCCAGGTCAGCCTCATGCGCTTGGTAGCGGCGGTAGCGCTCGACGAGGCCGGCCACCTCGGACTGCTCCCTCGTCAGCGCGCGGTAGCGCTTCATGTCCGCGGCGATGCTGCCGTCGGCAAGGATGGTGTCCAGCTCGGCGAGGCGAAAGCCGAGGCGGTCGAACTGCTGGCGCAGGGAGTCTTTCATTGGGCGGCAAACGGAGAGGCAGTCAGGGGCGGCGCAGGCTGCGCCGGGCGGCGGCGGTGAGCGCCGCTAAGACTGCTTGTTGCCGCGCAGGAAGAGGCGCGACACGGTCTGCGCCAGTTGCAGGCGCTGCTCGCCATCACTGCTGTTCAGCTCGGCCAGCGTGCCGTGCAGCAGCTTCTGCGTGATGCCCTTGGCCAGGGCATCCATCACTTCGTCGACGTCCGCGCCCTTGGCCAGCAGCTTGCGCGCCCTGGCGATCTCCAGCGCGCGCCAGTCATCGGCCTGGGCGTGCAGGGCCTGGATCAGCGGCACGGTGTGGCGCTGGTCCAGCCAGTGCATGAAGCTCTGCACGCCGGTCTCGACGATGGCCTCGGCCTGCTCGACGGCGGCCTGGCGCTTTTCGCCGGCGGTCTGCACCTGCTGGGCCAACTCGTCGACGGTGTAGAGATAGACGTCGTCCAACTGGCCGACCTCGGGTTCGATGTCGCGCGGCACGGCCAGGTCGACCATGAACATCGGCCGGTGCTTGCGCTTCTTCAGTGCGCGCTCGACGGCGCCCAGGCCGATGAGCGGCAGGCTGGAGGCCGTGCAGGAGACGACGATGTCGAACTCGTGCAGGCGGTCGGGCAGGTCGGAGAGGCGCACGGCTTCGGCGCCGAAGCGGATGGCCAACTTCTCGCCGCGCTCCAGCGTGCGGTTGGCCACGGCCATGTGGCGCGGCGTGCGGGCGGCGAAGTGGGTCGCGGTCAGCTCGATCATCTCGCCAGCACCGACGAACAGCACGCGCGTCTTGGCCAGGTCTTCGAAAAGCTGCCCGGCAAGGCGCACGGCGGCGGCGGCCATGCTGATGGAATGAGCACCGATCTCGGTGGAGCTGCGCACTTCCTTGGCGACCGAGAAACTGCGCTGGAAGAGTTGGTGCAGCGTCGTGCCCAGGGCGCCGGCGGCCTCGGCTTCCTTCACGGCCTGCTTCATCTGGCCGAGGATCTGCGGCTCGCCCAGCACCATGGAGTCCAGCCCGCTGGCGACGCGAAAGGCGTGGCGGGCGGCGGCACTGCCCTGCATCACATAGGCGTGCTCGCGCAGCGCGCCAGCTTCGACACCACCGGCTTGCGCCAGCCAGGCGATGGCCGGCTGAACCTGGGCCGACGGCGCTGCAACGTACACCTCGGTGCGGTTGCAGGTCGACAGGATGGCGGCCTCAGGCGCGCCGGGCAGCTTCTGGCGCAGGCCGGCCAGCGACGGCGCGAGTTGCTCGAGCGTGAACGCGAACCGCCCGCGCAAGTCGAGCGGGGCGGTGTTGTGGTTCAGGCCGAGAGCAAAGACCGACATGGGTTGAATTGTAGGATTCGCGGCTTTTTCACCGTCTGCCTAAGCTTCCTCGAAATGAGTGCACTCGACGCCTTCTGGCACATCGCCAACCTGTTTGCCCCGGCCTGGGGGCTGGCGGCATTGCTGGCGCTGTCGATCAAGGGGCTGTGGCGGAAGCAGGCGAAGTCTTTGAGCTGGCGGAAGTTGTGCGTTTGGGGTGCGGCGGGCGGCACGGCCGCGGTGATCGTGGCACTGGTGCTGCTGGGCCGTGACGGCCGCATGGCGGGCTATGCCTTGCTGGTGCTCGGAGTCGCCGTGCCGCAGTGGTGGTTGCTCAGCTTCAAGCGTTGAGCACGTCTTCGGTCGTCACGACTTCGGCGCGCAGCGAATGCGCGAAGGCGGTCGTGATCCGCACATCGACCAGCTGGTTCATCAGCCGCAGCGAGCCCGGGAAGTTGACGATGCGGTTGCACTCGGTGCGGCCCATCAGCTCGGTGGCGTCCTTGCGGGCAGTGCCGGTGACGAGGACCTTCTCGACCTTGCCGACCATGCCTTGCGAGATGGTCAGCGCGTGGGCTTCGATGGCGGCCTGCAGTTCCTGAAGCCGCCTGACCTTGACCTCGTAGGGCGTCGTGTCCTCCAGCGCTGCGGCCGGTGTGCCGGGGCGGGGGCTGAAGATGAAGCTGAACGACGCATCGAAGCCGACGTCGTGGACAAGCTTCATCAGTTTGGCATGGTCTTCGTCCGTCTCGCCGGGGAAGCCGACGATGAAGTCGCTGGCCAGGCGCAGATCCGGGCGGATGGCGCGCAGCTTGCGCACGGTGCTCTTGAACTCCAGCGCCGTGTAACCGCGCTTCATGGCCATCAGGATGCGGTCGCTGCCGTGCTGCACGGGCAGGTGCAGGTGGTTCACCAACTGCGGGATCTTGCCGTAGGCCTCGATCAGGCGCGGGCTGAACTCGTTGGGATGGCTGGTCGTGAAGCGCAGCCGCTTGATGCCGGGAATCTCGGCCGCGTATTCCAGCAGCAGGGCGAGGTCGGCGAATTCAGACGTGTCGCCCATCTTGCCGCGATAGGCGTTCACGTTCTGGCCCAGCAGATTGATCTCCATCACGCCCTGGTCGGCCAGGCCGGCGATCTCGGTCAGCACGTCGTCGAAGGGGCGCGAGACCTCCTCGCCGCGGGTGTAGGGCACCACGCAGTAGGAGCAGTACTTGGAGCAGCCTTCCATGATGGACACGAAGGCCGAGGCGCCTTCGACCTTGGCCGGCGGCAGGTGGTCGAACTTCTCGATCTCGGGGAAGGAGATGTCCACCTGCGGGCGGCGCTGTTCGCGGCGGGCGTCCAGCATGGCGGGCAGGCGGTGCAGCGTCTGCGGGCCGAAGACGACGTCCACATAGGGCGCGCGCTCGATGATGGCCGCACCTTCCTGAGAGGCCACGCAGCCGCCGACGCCGATCATGACGCCCTTGGCCTTCAGGTGCTTCACGCGGCCGAGGTCGCTGAAGACCTTCTCCTGCGCCTTCTCCCGCACCGAGCAGGTGTTGAAGAGGATGAGGTCGGCCTTCTCGGGGTCGTTGGTGGGCTCATAGCCTTGCGCTGCGCCCAGCACGTCGGCCATCTTGTCCGAGTCGTACTCGTTCATCTGGCAGCCGAAGGTCTTGATGTAGACCTTTTTGGAGATCACATCAGTCATTGCTTGATCCACGTCTGGTTGCCGCCGTTGAATTGCCAGGTGCCCGCTTCGGCGCGCGTCGTCGGCCAGGGCTTGTTGGCCAGCTCAACGGGGTTGAGGATCCAGACGTCCATGATCAGCCCGCTGTTCTCCACCGTGTAGTGCACGATCAGCTTCTGGCCCGTGATGGCGCCCGGCTGCACGAGCAGGTTGGTGTCGCCCTTGATGCGGCTGCCGGGCGCGAGGCGCGCGGAGCGGCCGTTCAGCAGAACGTCGGGGTGCTGGGTGACGACGAGTTCGCCACGCAGCGTATGTGGCGTGAAGAAGCGATGCTCCTGGGCCTGAGCGGCCAGGCTGCTGATGGCGAGCACGGCACCCGCGAGAGGGAGAACACAGCGGTACATGGCATGTCCAGTGGCTGCGAGGCAGGCATCTTCGGTGAGAAGAAGGCGCTGCGGAATTGAAAACGGCCCGAGGGTTGCTCGGGCCGTTCTCGACTTGTCTGGTGGCGCTTCAGGGACTCGAACCCCGGACCTGTGGATTATGATTCCATCGCTCTAACCAACTGAGCTAAAGCGCCTGAGCCCGCCATTCTAAGCGAAGTTTTTCGGGGCTGGCAAGTAGGCGGCTCAGATCAAGGTGCAGCGGGGCGCAGGTAGCCTTGCAGCGGCTTGCCCGGCAGGCGCTTCAGGCCCTCGACGAGCTGGGTGGCGTTGAACACCGCGCCGGCGTCATTCGTGTGGGTGCGGGCATCGGCAAAGAAGGTGTCGACCTTCTCGGGGCCGGCCGTTCGATAGGCCTCGGCCACGAGCATCGTCAGGTCGATGAACTGGGCGCCGTTGGCGCGGGCGACCTGCTCACCCCAGGCGGCGTAGTTCTCGAAGTCGCGCGGCTGCTCGGGCTTCCAGCGGTCCTTGTGCGGGATGGGCGACAGCACGACGACGTTCACGCCCTTGGCCTTGGCATCGTTGATGTAGCGGGCGAGGTACCAGCCGAAGCTCTGCACCATCTCCTTCGTGCCGTCGGGCTTGGTGTCCTCGACGGCCTCCGGGCCGATGCCGGGCACCGAGCCGCGATTCTTGCCGGCCGGGTCGCCGATGCGGGCACCGTCGTTGTGGCCGAACTGGATCAGCAGCGTGTCACCGGCTTTCAACTGGTCGAGCACGGAGGCCCAGCGGCCTTCGGTGAAGAAGGTGCGGCTGCTGCGCCCGCCGATGGCGTTGTTGACGACGTTGATGCGCTGCGTGTCAAAGAAGGGCGCCAGGCGCTCGCCCCATCCGTAGGCGCCGTTCTGGCCGCCGCTGCGCACGGTGGAGTCGCCGATCAGCACGAGGCTGGGAAGCTTGGGGTCGCGTGGGGCTTCGACCTTGACCTTGCGAGCGTCGACCACCGGCCGGTCATCACTGCCATCGGGCGCGAAGCGTTGCGTGTAGACCGCGTCCGGCAGCACCTTGTTCTGGATCAGGCCGGCGATGACGAGCTGGGCGTTGACCGCAGCACCGAGCCAGTTGGTGTGCACGGTCTCCTGCGGCATGTCGGCCGGGAAAAACTTCTCGACGTTCGCCTTGCCCTGCGCCTCGTAGCGCAGCGCGCCCCATTCGTTGAGGTCGATGAAGGCCACGTTCTCCTGCTTCGCCACCTCGGCGGCCCAGCCGGCGAAGTTGCCACCGGCGCGCGTCACCTTCACGCCATCGGCCTCCCAGCGTTTGCGGATCACCGGCGAAGCGACCACCGGCGTGGCGCCCGCCGCGCGGATCTCGGCGATGTAGCCGCGCAGATAGGCGCCATAGGTGTAGACCGTCTCCGGCTTGCCGGTCAGCAGGTTGTTGATGTCTTCCTTCTCGGGCCCAGTGCCGCGCAGCACGCCGCGGGCGCGGCTGTTGTCGTTGACGGGGCTGGCGTCGTTGTGGCCGAACTGCATGACCACCCAGTCGCCTCGTCTGATGAAGGGCTTGGTGCGCTCCCAGTGGCCGCTCGTGCGGTAGGTGCGGCTGGAGAGTCCGCCCACGGCGCGGTTGACGACATTGATCTTGCTCTGATCGAGGTAGGCGGCGATGGGCGTGCCCCAGCCCCATTGCCCCTCGGCGCCCTTGCCCTGGCCGTCGTCGCGGCCGTTGCGCACGGTGGAGTCGCCGATGAGGATCAGCGACGGCAGCTCAGGTCTGGCCGGCTCGGGCAGCTGGATCTGCGCGCGGGCGGGGTCGGTGGTGGCGGAGAACTCCTGCGCATGGGCTTGCGCCAGGGGCAGCGCAAGCAGCAGGGCCGCGGCTAGGCGGCGGGTGAGGGCAGGCATGAGCGTCATGGCGCGCATGCTAGGAGCGATGTGCGCCGCCCGTCGTGTGCGACGGCGCAAGTTCTTGAGCGATTCGCGGCCAGCAACAGTCCTTGACAGAGCCGGGCCTAGAGTCGCCGCACTTTGAACTGACGGCCCTGCCATGCGCTCCAACAAATCCCTGTTCATCGGTGCCCTGCTCAGCCTGGCGCTCGGCTCCGCCTGGGCCCAGATCGGCCAGCGCTTCCCGTCCGAGAAGCGTGTCGTGCCCGACCCGGTGACCGGCACGCCGCTGACCTTTTTGACGACGCAGCCGCGCGGTGACTCCAAGATCTACCCCAGCCATCCGCAGTGGACGGCCGACGGCCAATGGCTGGTGTTTCGCTCCAACCGCGTGAAGGGCGAGGCCATCGCCGTCAACGAGGCGACGGGCGACCTGGTGCAGGTCACCGAGGGCGGTTACGAGGGCATGCTCAACCTCGCGCAGTCGGGCGCCAACAAGCTCTACTTCCTGCGCAAGGAACCGGGCGGCGCGGACAAGGACAAGGTCAGGCAGGCTGTCGAGGTGGACCTGGATCGCGTGTTCGCCGACAGCGCGGCCGGCGCCATGAAGCCGGCCAGCGCCTACCAGCGCATCTTCGCCACGCTGCCGGCGGAGCTGGAGGCCTATGGCGACAACGCGCTGGACGCCGATGGCCAGTGGTTCTACTTCCGCATCCAGGGCAAGGCCTACGCCGGCGCCAAGCTGCCGGCCGGCACCAAGGTCGAGCCGCCCTTCGGCCCGCGTGGCATGGGCGCCGGCCCGCATGCTATCGGCAAGATCAACGTGAAGACGGGCGAGGTCCAGCACGTCGTCTCGGTGCCCTTCCAGATCGGTCACATCCAATCGAACTCGTGGAACCCGGGCGAACTGGTGTTCAGCTGGGAGACGGGCGGCAAGTCGCCGCAGCGCACCTGGACGGTCAAGGGCGACGGCACCGACCTGCGCCCGCTGTACCCGGAGGCGCCTTATGAGTGGGTCACGCATGAGGCCTTCATCGGCAAGGACGAAGTGGCGCTGGCCATCATGGGCCACCGCCCCGTTCCAGGCGTGGTCGACCCAAAGCGCCCGGCGGGCACCGAGGTGGGCGGCGCCAACCCGGGCCAGGAGGACGGCTGGGGCAACACCGGCACGCGCGAGAAGCCGACCGGCCTGGCCATCATCAATCTGCGCACGCGCGAGATGACGATTGCCGGCCAAACGCCCAAGGGCAGCGGCCTGTGGCATGTGCATGGTTCCTACGACGGCCGCTTCGCGGTCGGCGACGACTTTGAGCGCGGCCTGTACCTGATCGACCGCCGCACGCGCGAAATGATCCTGCTCAGCGCTGGCCACAAGACGACGGCGCGCGACCACCCGCACCCGACCTTCAGCCCCGATGGCAAGAAGATCCAGATCCAGTCCGCGCTCCTGGCCGCGGATGGGCGCGAGATGAGTATCTGCATCGTGCCGGTGCCGCAGGCCTGGCTGGAGCGCAGGCCCTGACTTGTTTGAATATGTTTCTCGTTTGATGGCGAGATTCGATATTCAAACATTTTGATGTTGGAAATGGTTTGCGTGCACGGCGCTCCTGAATATGTCGAATATTCAATGAGTGGCCGTGCCGCAACGGGAACGCTTGTGAAAGCAAGCCCAGGCTGCGTTTTGCAGGGTTAACGCGCGCCTAAGCAATCACGCCCCTGATTCTTTCTTGATCGCTTGGCACGGCCAGAAACCACGCGCCTAGACTGGTCACGGGGCAATAAGAGAAGGCGCCTTTGCCGCGCCGGTTGGGTTGATATCTTGGAGACAGACAAAATGCTGAAGCAGATTCACGGCCGCGCGCCGGTTTCCCGTTGGACTCCTCTTGCGCTGGCCGTTACCGCCGCGTTCACCAGCCAGGCACAGGCACAGGCTCAGCAGCCAGCCGCGCCGGCGTCCGCCGCATCCGCGCCCGCTGCTGCGGACACCAACCAGCTGGAGACCGTCGTCGTCACGGGCATTCGCCGCTCCATCCAGAGCGCGATCGACCGCAAGAAGAATGCGTCCACCGTCTCTGACAGCATCGTTGCGGAAGACATCGACCAGTTCCCGGACAAGAACGTCGGCGAGGCGCTGTCGCGCATCACCGGCGTGCAGCTCTCGCGCCAGTTCGGCGAAGGCTCGCAGGTGTCCATCCGCGGTGTCGAGCCCGACCTGAACCGGGTCCAGATCAACGGCATGTCGGTGCTGGGCACCAATGGCGGTGCCGGGCGCGGCGCCGAGCTGCGCGAGCTGGCCTCGGAGCTGATCGCCTCCATCGACGTCGTCAAGGGCTCCACGGCCGACATGACCGAAGGCGGCATCGGCGGCACCGTGGACGTCAAGACGCGCAAGCCGCTGGACTTCACCAAGCGCACCATCGCCGGCACGCTGTCGGCCGAGCAGGGCAGCCTGCGCGGCGGTGTGCAGCCCCGCGGCACGCTGCTGCTGGCCGACAAGTTCCTGGACGGCAAGCTCGGCCTGATGGCCAACCTCGTCTACGACAAGATCTACACGCGCGGCGACTTCTCGCGCAACACGTCATGGGCCTTCCTGCGCGACTGGGACTTCTCGGCCGAAAAGACCCTCACCAGCCTGAACGCGAACGCGGCCGCCGTGACCACTCCTGGCGGTTGCGGCAGCCTGGCCAGCGCTGACCAGGCGCCCTGCCGCAGCCAGTGGTTCGACTACTCACCGCGCATCTCGCGCTACGGCATCTGGACCCGCGACCACGAGCGCAGCTCCGCCGAATTGACGGCGCAGTACCAGTTCTCCAAGGAGCTGGACGCCTACGTGAGCTACCAGGCCAATACGCAGGCCCAGAAGCTCAACGACATGAACTACGGCACCGACTTCTCGGCGGTGACGCGGTTGGCCTCGGCGGGCAATGCGCCCGTCTACCGGGCCGACGGCACGGTGCAGACGGCCGGCACCTGCGTCGCCGCGCCGGCCGCCGCCACGCCGGCCGGCATGGTGGTCGAGAACCACCACGTCACGCAGTTCACCGCGGGCAACTGCCTGAACGTGGCCGGCCAGGGCGGCCAGGGCGCTTTCAGCACGTCGGCGCGCGATTTCGCGCTGGACATCAAGTCCAAGTACACGACGGCCGGCTTCAGGTTCAAGAACGACAAGTGGCGCGTCGAAGGTCTGCTGGGTGATTCCAAGTCGGACTACAAGAGCGAGAGCAACAACATCGTGCTGACGCAGAACGCGCCCGGCCTGATCGTCAAGCTCGACGACAACCGCCTGCCGCAGTTCACCTTCCCTGGCGCCTACAGCCCCGACAACGCGGCGTCCTATGTGCAGGCGCAACTGCAGTACCGCCCCTCGGCCACGAAGAACACCGAGCGCCAGGGCAAGCTGGACTTCCAGTACTACCTCGATCACAGCTTCTTCCAGAGCCTGTGGTTCGGGGGCCAGCTCCGCGAGTCCACCGCGCGCCAGTTCAACGGCGGCGGCTACCTCGTGCAGAACAACGGCCTGCCGAATCTCACCGACGAGGCGGTGGACATCAATGTCCGCACCGCCAACATCAACCAGACCCTCATCTTCGACCCGCTCTACACCGGCACGGCGCAGCGCCCCAACGATGCGCAGACCTACATCAACAGCGGCTACAAGACGTCGTATGTGACCGGCACCCGCATGCAGGAGATCGTCAACACGATCCGCACGAAGTCGCCCGGCACGTTCATGGGCGGCTATGGCGACGTCAGCGGAGTGCCGACGAATTGGACGTCCCCCAATTACGCGGCGACGGTGGCGTCGGGCATCTTCGATACCAGCGATTTCTCCCACAAGTACCTCTATTCGTCGCCCGGCAACGACGGCAAGACCTATCCGCAGATCCCGGCGTTCGACGTCACCGAGAAGGTCAAGGCGGGCTACGTCCGGCTGGACTGGGGTACCGAGATTTTCGGCCTGCCTCTGGACGGTAACGTCGGCGTGCGCTACGCCCGCACCGACCTGACCACGACCGGCCTGCAGGCCGACCGCGAGTGCGACCCGAGCGCCGTGTCGACCTGCACGGTCCTCGTGAGAAGCAACAAGGTGGTGACGCTCACCAACAGCTACAACGACGTGCTGCCGAGTCTCAACGGCACGCTGCAGTTGCTCAACGGGCAGCTGCTGGTGCGCGGTGGTTGGTCCAAGGTGATGTCCCGCCCGGCGATCGACCTGCTGGCGCCCAACATCACCTGCACAACCGGCAGCGGCAGCCCCGCGCGCCCCGGCGGTGACGGCACCGACGACTGCACGGCCGGCAACCCGAGCCTGAAGCCCTACCGCGCCACCAAGTACGACCTGAGCCTGGAGTACTACCCCGGCCGCGACACGCAGGTCAGCCTGGCCACCTTCCGCACCGACATCAACACCTATGTCCGCAAGGGCATCGTGAATCGCGGGGTCAACTTCTACGGCGACGGTCGCATCTTCGATGTGACCCAGGCCATCAACGGCGAGGGTGCCCGCACGCAGGGGCTGGAACTGGCGGGCCGCACGGCGCTGTCCTTCTTGCCGGGCTGGCTGAGCAATTTCGGCGTGGATGCCAACTACACGCGCATGACGTTCAGCTACGCCAAGGGCAACGAGCTCATCAGCCCGCTGGACAACTCGGTGCTGCCGTATCCGGGCCTGTCGAAGAATTCCTACAACCTCGGGCTCTGGTACGACAACGAGCTGTTCAACGCCCGCCTGGCCTACGCCTACCGCGACAAGTACTACACGGGTGGCAACGACGTGTCCGGCAACCCCAACTTTGCTGACAAGACGGGCTATCTGGATGCCAAGTTCCAGTGGAAAGCGACCAAGAACTTGACGCTGTCCATCGAGGCCAAGAACCTGACCGATCAGGCCGAACTGACTTATGCAGGCGACCTGTCGCGCCCCAACGAACTGGCCTGGTCCGGCCGCCGCTACTACGTGACGCTGGGCTTCAAGCTCTGATCTCCGGGCGTTGGCCGGCATGGCCAATCCTGTTGCACCTGAATGTCAGGTGCGGGCCCCGCGAGGGGCCTCTTTTTTGGGTGCTCGCACATGACTTCTCTGTTCCGTCTTTCCCGCCGAGCGCGTGGCGTCGCCTTTGGCTTGCTATTGGCCGGCACGCTGGCGGCTCAGGCCGACACACGCCAGGTCGAGAAGCTGGACCGTGGCGTGGTCGCGCTGGCGACGGCCAAGGGCGTCTTCGTGAGCTGGCGGCTGCTCGGCACCGAGCCGGCCGGCGTGCGCTTCAATGTCTACCGCGACGGCAAGCGCATCAACCGCGAGCCGCAGGCGTTGACCAACCTGCTGGACGCGCAAGGCAAGCCCGACAGCCTCTACAGCGTGCGCGCCGTCGTCAACGGCCATGAGCAGGCGATGCAGGCCGCGGTCTCGCCGTGGAGCCAGCCCTATCTGCGCGTGCCGCTGCACAAGCCCGAGGGCGGCACCACGCCCGACGGCGTTGCCTACACCTACCAGATGAACGACGGCGCGCCGGCCGACCTGGACGGCGACGGCCAGTACGAACTGGTCGTGAAGTGGCAGCCCACCAACGCCAAGGACAACTCGCAGCGCGGCTACACCGGCCACACCTTCGTCGACGCCTACAAGCTCGATGGCACGCGGCTGTGGCGCATCGACCTCGGCGCCAACATCCGCGCCGGTGCCCACTACACGCACATGGTGGCCTACGACCTCGACGGCGACGGTAAGGCCGAGGTGATGATGAAGACGGCCGACGGCACGGTGGACGGCCAAGGCAAGGTGATCGGCGATGCCAAGGCCGACCACCGCAACGCCACCGGCTATGTGCTGGGGGGGCCGGAGTGGATCACCGTGTTCAACGGCCAGACCGGCGCGGCCATGGCGACGGCCGACTACGACCCGCCGCGCGGCGGTCAGGGCGAGAGCTGGGGCGATGCCTACGGCAACCGCGTCGACCGCTTCCTGGCCGGCGTGGCCTACCTGGACGGCAAGCGGCCCAGCGCTGTGTTCTCCCGTGGCTACTACACCCGCGCCGTCATTGCCGCCTGGGACTGGCGCGATGGCAAGCTGACCCAGCGCTGGGTGTTCGACAGCGCCGCAGACGAAGCCAGCAAACCCGCAGCGGGGCAGGGCGCCCACTGGTTCTCCGTTGCCGACGTGGACCGCGACGGCCGCGACGACATCATCTACGGCGCGGCCACCATCGCCAGCAGCGGCAAGCTGCTCTACAGCACCGGCCTGTGCCACGGCGACGCGTTGCATGTCAGCGCCTTCGACCCGGCGCGCGAGGGTGAGCAGCAGATCTTCATGGTTCACGAAAGCCCGCGCTGCTACGGCGAGCATGGCCTGGAGATGCACGACGCTGCCACCGGCAAGCTGCTGTGGAGCATGTCCGGCAAGAACACCGACGTGGGCCGCGGCGTCTGCTTCGACATCGACCCTGCCCACCCCGGCGCCGAATGCTGGGGCAATGTCGGCGGCCTGATGAGCGCGGGCGGCAAGCTCATCAGCGAGAACCACCCCAACCGCTACAACTTCGCGGTCTGGTGGGACGGCGACCTGCTGCGCGAGTCGCTCGACCACGTCGCCATCGACAAGTGGAACCCCGCCGCGTTCAAGTTCGAGAACGTGCTGAACGGCAAGCCCTTCGGCGCCGCCTCCAACAACGGCACCAAGGGCACGCCGGTGCTGTCGGCCGACCTGCTCGGCGACTGGCGCGAGGAGGTCGTCTGGCGCAACGAGGAGAGCACCGCTCTGCTCGTCTTCTCCACGCCGCTGCCCACCGAGCACCGCCTCGTCACGCTGATGCACGACCCGCAGTACCGTGTGCAGGTAGCCGCGCAGAACACCGGCTACAACCAGCCGCCGCACACCTCTTACCACTTGGGCCACGGCATGAAGGCGCCCAAGCCCGCTGCGATCAAGACGCCATGAGACTCGTCGCCGCCCTGCTGCTGTTTGCCGCGCTCGCGGGCTGCGCCACGCCCGAACCCGCGCCGCGCCCGCTCTACCGCGACCCGGTGCTGGACGGCGCGGCCGACGTGTCCCTCGTCTTCAACCGTGGCCTGAAGCGCTGGGAGATGTTCTACACCAACCGCCGCGCGACGCTGCGGCTGGACGATCCCAAGGATGTGAGCTGGGTGCACGCCACGCCCATCGGCATTGCGACGACGGACGACGGCAACCACTGGCGCGCGTCGGGCGAGGCGAAGTTCCCCGCCGAGTGCACCGGCGTCACGCTGTGGGCGCCCGAGATCCAGGACTTCGATGGGGTCTACCACCTGTGGTTGACCATCGTGCCCGGCGTGCACAAGAGCTGGACCGGCGAGCGGCGCATCGAGCACCTCACCAGCACCGACCTGCGCAACTGGCAGTGCGCCGGTCGTGTTGACCTCGGGTCGCCCAAGGTCATCGACGCATCCGTCATCCGTGCGCCGCAGGGCGGCTGGCGCATGTGGTTCAAGGACGAGCAGGCCGGCAGCAAGCTCAAGGTGGCCGACAGCCCGGACTTGAAGGCCTGGACCGTGCGCGGGCCGGTCAGCCAGCTGCCTGGCGAAGGCCCCACGGTGTTCCAGTTCGCTGGCAAATGGTGGCTGGTGGCCGACCTGTGGAAGGGCTTGCTCGTCATGCGCTCCGACGATGCCAACAACTGGGAAGAACAGCCTGGCCGCCTGCTGGCCGGCATTGGCCAGCATCCCACCGACCGCGCCAAGGGCCAGCACCCCGGCGTCACGGTTGTCGACGGCCGCGCCTACCTCTTCTACTTCACGCACCAGAGCGGCGAGCCCGAGGCCACGACCGACGACCGCTGGCACCAGCGCACCGTCATCCAGGTGGCCGAGCTGAAGCTGGAAGGTGGCTGGCTCACCGTCGACCGCAACGCGCCGCCACCGGACCTGCGCGCGGCTTTCGGAGCCCGTTGATGCGCGCGCTGCTGCTGGCCTTGTTGTTGAGCGTGACTGGGGCGGCTCAAGCAGGCTTGAGCGTGGCGACATCGGCTTCGCCCGGCAGCATGCCGCTCGACGGCGCCGTCATCGTCACGGCGGCCGACGCTGATCCGCTCGAGGCCTTTGTCGCGCAAGACCTGGCCGATGACTTCAAGCGCCTGGGCTTGAGGGCTGCGACCAAAGGCCCGGTGCAGATCTGGGTCGGCACCGCCGGCCGACATGCGCAGATCGACGGCGCCGGCCTGGACCTGAGCAAGCTCAAGGGCTGCTGGGAGTGCTTCCAGATCACGCTGCTGCGCAACCCCGCGCCCGGCGTGAAGCAGGCGCTGGTCATCGTCGGCGCCGACCGCCGCGGCACGGCCTACGGCGTCTACACATTGAGCCAGGCGCTGGGCGTGTCGCCCTGGCACTGGTGGGCCGATGTGGCGCCGCTCAAGCGCGGGCCGCTGCACGTCTCGGTGAACGAGCCGCTGCACGACGGCCCCGCCGTGAAATACCGCGGTCTCTTCATCAACGACGAGGACTGGGGCCTCTTTCCCTGGGCCGCGAACACCTTCGAGCCCGAGGCCCGGAACATCGGCCCGCGCACCTACGAGCAGGTCTTCCGCCTGCTGCTGCGTCTGAAGGCCAACACGCTGTGGCCGGCCATGCACCAGGTGTCGGGCGCCTTCAACGCCAACCCGCGTAACGCCGAGCTCGCGCGGCGCTACGGCATCGTCATGGGCTCGTCCCACGCGGAGCCCATGCTGCGCAACAACGTCGCCGAATGGGAGGCGCCGGCCGACCAGTACAACTACGCGGCGCATGCCGAACAGGTGCGCGACTACTGGGCCGAGCGGCTGAAGACCAATGGCCGCTACGAGAACCTCTACACGCTGGGCATGCGCGGCATCCACGACTCAGGCATGCAGGGCGGCGGCACGGTGGCCGAGAAGCAGGCGCTGCTGAACCGCCTCATCGCCGACCAGCGCGAGCTGCTCGCCAAGCATGTGGGCGACCCGGCGACGCTGCCCCAGGTCTTCGTGCCCTACAAGGAAGTGCTGCCGCTGATGGCCACGCCACCGGGCCTGGCCGTGCCCGACGACGTGACGCTGGTCTGGCCCGACGACAACTTCGGCTACATCCGCCAGTTCCCGGATGCCGCTCAGGCGAAGCGTTCGGGCGGCTCGGGCGTGTACTACCACCTGAGCTATCTCGGCGCGCCGCTGTCCTACCTGTGGCTGAGCACGACGCCGCCCGCGCTTGTCGCCGAAGAGATGCGCCGCGCCTTCGATGCCGGCGTGCAGCGCCTGTGGGTCGCCAACGCGGGCGACATCAAGCCGCACGAGGTCAACCTCAGCCACTGGTTCGACCTGGCCTGGAACCCGGCGGCCGTGCGCGCGCAAGGCCAGCGCGGCTACCTGCACGAGCTGGCGCAGCGGCTGTTCGGCATCGCCGACATCGCCCAAATCTGGGACGGCTACTACCGCGTCAACTTCGAGCGGCGGCCGGAGCATCTGCAGTTCCACCTGCCCGGCGAACGCGTGAAGCGGAGCGGCCTGCCGGCGGGTGCCGTCGACGAGCGGCTGAGCCGCTTCGCGCAGTTGCTGGTTGCGCTCGATGCCGTACGGCCGCGTGTGGCCGCGGCCCAGCGCGACGGTTTTTTTCAACTGGTCGAATACCCGCTGCGCGCTTCGGCTCTGGCCAACGAGCGCTTCTTCGCACTGGAGCGCTACGCCGCGACGATGGAGCGCGACCCGGCCGGCGCTCGCCGTTTCGCAGCCCAGGCCGTGCGCGCCGACCAGCGCCTCAAGGCCCTGACGGCGCGCTACAACGGCGGCCGCTGGGCGGGAATCCTGGCCGAGGAGCCGGCCGACGGCCTGTGGACCAGCTACCGCCAGCAGGCGCCGCTGCTGCCCGCTGCGGGCCTGGGTGGGAGCGCGCCCGATGCGCTGCACGACATCACCAGGGCGGCGGCCGACCTGGCGCCGTTGCCGCTCATCGAGACGATCGCACCGCTGCTGCGCGTCACCGCCGTCGACGGCTGGCGTCGCGTGCCCGGCCTGGGCCGTGGCGACGGTGTGCTCGCGGCGCAGCGGGCCGGCGCGATGCTGACACTCGAATCGCCCGCGACCGACACCGCCTGCCTGCGCGTCCATGTGCTGCCCACGTACACGCTGACGGCCGGCGAGGCCTGGCAGGCCGATGTGCTCGTCGACGGACGCGCCCACCCGCTGCGCTGGCCCCGTGGCACGCAGGACGCCGCCTGGGCCCAGGGCGTGCTGGCCAACCGCCTCACCACTTCGCTGACGTTGCCGGGCAGCGCCAGCCCGTTGCGCTTGCATCTGAAGGCGGGCCAAGAAGACCTGATGTTCGACGGCGCCGAACTGCTGCCCGGCGCCTGCCGCCCATGAAAAGGAAGGTGCGATGAAACGCCTCTTGTCTTTCGCCCTCGCCGCGCTGTTCGTCACGTCGGCGCAGGCCCAGAACCCGCTTGCCCTTGGCAAGGATCTGCGCACCGCCGACCCCTCCGGCCACGTCTGGAAGGACGGCAGGATGTGGCTCTACACATCGCACGACGAGGAGTGCCAGGCCGACTTCCACATGAAGGATTGGTATGCCTTTTCGTCCACCGACCTCGTCAACTGGACCCACCACGGTGCCGTGCTGTCGGTGAAGGACCTGACCTGGGCCGACGACTACGCCTGGGCGCCCGACGCGGCCTACAAGAACGGCAAGTACTACCTCGTCTTCCCCGCCGGCACCGGCATCAAGGACCGGCAGAACCCGAAGAACAGCACCAAGTGGATGGGCATCGGCATCGCCGAGGGCGACTCGCCCGCCGGCCCCTTCAAGGACATGATCGGCGCGCCGTTGTGGCGCAAGCCTTACGCCAATGATCCGGTGCTGTTCGTCGACGACGACGGCCGCGCCTACCTCTACAGCCGCACGTCGGGCGTCAACTATCTGGTGGCCGAGATGGCCGACGACATGCGCAGCCTCAAGGGCGAGCTGCAGAAGATGGACATGGGCGGCTACGAGCCACCGATGGAAGGGCCGTGGGTGTTCAAGCGGGGCGGCCTGTACTACTTCACGATGCCCGAGCACAACCGCATCCTGACCTACTACACGGCCACCTCGCCCAAGGGACCGTGGAAGTACAAGGGCGTCATCATGGAGCAGGAGAACAACGCCAACAACCACCACTCCATCGTTGAGTACAAGGGGCAGTGGATCCTGTTCTATCACCGCTGGCTGGAGACGCCTGGCGCGGCCTGCCACAAGAAGCAGCGGCATGTGACGGCTGAGTACGTGCACTTCAATGACGACGGCACGATCCGCAAGGTGGAGCGGACGAACGAAGGCGTGGGTGATTTTCCCAAGCGGGCAACACCTGGCACTGCTGCAGGCGTGACAAAGTAGTGCGCACGGCAAGCGCGCCTTGCCCTGCTGGCCGCTGCAGCCCAGGCGGGCGATATCCAGAACCTGTCGCGGCCTGCATCTTTCCGTTGCGTGGCCATCGCCCGCTTCCTTCATGAGCACAAAGGACTTGTCCCGATGAAGCCTGGTGTCCAACGTTTGGCTTGGCTGGCGGGCGTCGCCTGTGTCGGTGCCGTGGCTTTTGCCGTGACCCACTGGCGTGGCGACAGCGACGCCATGCCGCAGCAAGCCTCTGTGCCGGCGCCTTCGCCGCCCGTGGCGCCGGCGCCATCCGTCCCGTTGGATGAGGGGCGCTCCGTCGCCGCCGCCACTGTCGCCGCCTCGGTGCCGACAGTGGCGATGCCTGCATCTGCCGTCTTGCGCCGCCCGCCTGTGGACGTCTCGCGCATGCAGCCCGAAATCCAGCTTGCCATCGGCAGCGATCAGCGTGGCAAGGCGGGGGAAGCAGCGCGGCATATCCAGAGGTGCCTGGCGTTGGAGCGCGACCCAGAGCGACAGCGCCAGCGGATGGAGGACATGCTGCGCAGCTTGCCCGAAGCCGCGCACAGCGTCATGAGAGCCAACCACCAGCAGTTGGTTGCCTCCTGCCAGGCCGTGGACGCGGCGTCTCGCGAACAGTTGGTGCCGTTGCTTCGCCGCAGCCTTGACGAGGGCGACAAGGGCGCGGCTGAAGGCCTGGTGCAGGCCTTGGGAAGGAACTTCAATCTGGTGGATGAGCCCGCCATCGTTCCCGCGCTGCGCCGTGACGCCTGGGACTGCGACCGCAGCTCACAACGTGTGCTGAGCAGTCTGGTCCGCCGGGATCCGCAACTGTTGGCCCCCAACGAGATCGGGGCCTTGCGCGATCAGGAACGCATCCAGTTCAGCAAGGGTTTGGAGGCATTGCTGCGCAAGGCTGAAGGTGACCCGAAGCGTCAGGCCGCCATCGCAGGCATCCTGGCCACCTTCAAGCCGCCGCCCGAGGCCGACCCTGCAGAAGTCGCGCGGATCTCGGCCGAGATCCAGGCCCGCTGCGAGGCCGCGCAAACCGCCCTTCCCGGTGGCGGCCCTCGTGGCGTTGGCAGCTAGATGAGCCAAGCCCAGAATCCCTACGCGCAGATAAACGCGCTGGCCCGCCAGGCCTTCGCCCACTGGGGCGCCGGGCGGCTGGTCGAGGCCTCAGCGGGCTTCACCGCGGCCATCACGCTGGTTCGTGACGGCGGCCTGCCGGCGGTGGCGGACCTGCACGCCCAACTGGCCGGCGTGCTGGACGTGCAGGGGCGACTCGATGCCGCAGTTGCCCAGTCGGAACTGGCGCTGGCCGCCGAGCAAGCGCAAGGCGGGGCGGACGACGCCTCGCCCAGCGTGAAGCTTGCCCGCCATTTCCTGGCGGACCGTTTGATACGCCAGGGCCAGCCTCAGCGCGCGCTGGAGGTGGTAACGCCGTCGTTGGTGGCCTTGCCAGACGATTGGTTGTTGAACCTGACGCAGTCCGAGGCGATGTTTGCTACCGGCCGCACCGCAGACGCCAGGGCGGCGGCCGAACGTTCGCTGGGGAATGTGTCATCGGAGGACAAGCGGACGCAGCTCGCCGAGCGGCTCGCTGCGGTGCTGTCCTCCTGAGGGCCGGGTGGCTTGCTCGTCGACTGTCGTCTCCACCCATGGGCCTGTGGGCGCTGAGGCGCCGTAAAAACTACCGCGCTGTTGCATGGATTCCGGTGGGCATAGTCCGCAGTCGTCCATGACTGCAAGCCACTGCACACGATGAAGCCCACCACTCGACGGATCACTTGGCTGATGTCCATCGCTGGAGCCTGCGTGATGGCCTGGGCTGCGGCGGGCTGGCGCGCCGATGACGTCGCACCGCCCGATCAGATGCCGGCAACAGCCGCTGCGGCAGTGCGCAACCAGCCGGAACCAACGCTGGCGCCGATGCCGGCTTCCGCTTCACCCGTCGAGGCAGCTGCTTCCACTGTTCCGGCACCGGCGTCCGTCGCGGGGGTGAGCCGCCCCCCGCCGGACGTCTCGCGCATGCAGCGCGAGATCCAGGTCGCCTTGAACGGCAACGAGCGTGGCAAGGCTCGCCAAGCGTTGAAGTATCTCCACGACTGCTGGGTCACTCAAGAGCTGGGCGAACGGCCGCGCGAGCGGCTGGACGCCGACCGGCATCGCATGTCCGAGGCGGGCTATCGGGATGCGCTCGCCCGTCTTGAAGAGCGGCAGCGCGCCTGCCAGGCCGTTGACGGTTCATCGCGCGCGCAATGGGTGCCGCTGCTGCGTCGCAGCCTCGCCGAAGGCGACGCGGACGCGGCGGCCAGACTGGTTCTTGCGCTGGGCGAGCGTTTTGACCCGGTGGCAGAACCGGAGATCGTCGCCGGCCTGTTGCGCGACGCCTGGGCATGCGATGGCCTTTCTTTTGTCATGCTTCGGTCCCTTGCGCGCAACCGTCCGCAACTGATTGGCCTCGATGTGGCTGGTGCGGTGAACGCGCTGGATCGGGCCCAGATCACTGCGTTCGCTCAGACAAATCCAATGGTGAAGGCCACTCTGGATCGCAAACTGGCCGGGCTGGACACGCCCGCAGGTGCCGATCCCGTCGAGGTCGCACGGCTGGTGTCCGACATGCAGACCCGTTGTCCAAACTAGCATCAAAACCGATACAACCATCCCGCAAACACACTCGCCTGATAGCGTCGCTCCACCAGCGGGCTGTTCTCCACCGGCTTGCCCAGCTTCATGCCCGACACGTCGGCAAACAGCATCTCGTTCTTGCCGGTCGCATAGGTCAGTCGCACGCCCACCTCGCTCTGCGTTGCCGAGTCGCCCACGTAGACCGGCCGCAGCGCCGTGGCCTCGGCGGTACGTACGCCGAAGTAGTAGTCCACGTACTTGCGGTCCACGCCGCGCAGGCCCACGCGCGGCGTGAGGGCGAGGTCGCCGAAATCGAAGCGCTTCTCGTACTGCAGCGACACGATGCGGCCCTTGCTGTTGCCCATGGCGTCTCCCACCGCCTCCAGCGACAGCTCACCCAGCTCGCCGTCCCAGATGGCCGCGCCGCCCAGCCACAGGCTCCCCTTGCGGCGCTCCATGCCGAGCAGGAAGTCCGAGTCCTTGGCCTTGTAGCCCTCGAAACCGAAGCGCGTGCGCAGCCGCCAGCTGACCGGGCCGGTGTTGCCCAGCTTCACGTCCAGGGTGGGCAGCGCGACCGACACCCACTTGTTCTCGTAGATCAGCAGCGGCAGCACGCGGGCCTTGGTGTCCACGCCGCGGTAGGGCTCGCGCACGGCACCGGCACCGATGCCGGCAATGGTCACCGACCTGGGCGGCCCGCCCTCGGACGGGCTGTTCTGGGCCAGGGCCGGCGAGGCGATCAGCAGCGCGGCGACAAGGCGGAGGGCGTGGGCTTGCATGGACAAATCCTTGGGGGTGGGGATGGAAACGCCGCGCAGACTAGAAGCCGCGAATTAGCGCCGGCTTAGGTTGGAAGGTGCCGGGGCATTGGCCATCCTCACGGAGGCTTAAGTCGGCGTCGTTAAGCTGCCGCGCATGCGTGCACTGCTAGTGGAAGACGACGAGATGATCGGCAAGAGCCTGACCCAGGCGCTGGCCCGCGCCGGCTGGTCGGTGGACTGGGTGCGCGACGGCGAACCCGCCCGCGCAGCGCTGGCCGACGGCGGCTATGCCTGTGTGCTGCTGGACCTGGGCCTGCCGCGGCTGGATGGCCTGAGCCTGCTGCGCCAGCTGCGTGCCAAGGGCGAGCTGACGCCGGTGCTGGTGTTGACCGCGCGTGACGGCGTCGAGGACCGCATCCAGGGGCTGGATCTGGGCGCCGACGACTACCTCGTCAAGCCCTTCGAGTTTGGCGAGCTTCAGGCGCGCATGCGGGCGCTGCTGCGCCGGGCCAGCGGCGCGGCCCAGTCGCTGCTGGGCACGGGCGCGGCGCTGCAGCTGGACCTGAACACCCGCGAGGCCCTGCGCGGCGGCCAGCGCGAGACGCTGACCGCGCGCGAGTTCGCGCTGCTGCGCGCGCTGCTGGAGCGGCCGGGCGCCATCCTTTCGCGCGAGCAGCTGGAGCAGCGCATCTATGGCTGGGGCGAGGAGGTGGGCAGCAACATGATCGACGTGCTCATCCACGGCATGCGCCGCAAGCTCGGCGCCGACGCCATCCGCAACGTGCGCGGGCTGGGCTGGCGCGTGGCGTTGGTGGACGCGGCATGAGCGCTCCAGTGACGCGCGCGCGGCGACCGATCTCCCTGCACCTCCAGCTGGTGTTGTGGCTGCTGCCACTGCACCTGCTGACCACGGCCGCCATCGGTGGCGCCTTCTACTGGAGCTACGGCCGCATCGTCTATGGCTTCATGGACGGCCAGATGAAGGCGCTCGCGCACTCGCACGCCGCGCGTTCCTGCGCGGGTCTGAGCGTTCCGCTGCAGCGGACAGGCCCCGAGGTCTACGAGGCCGGTGGCTTCATCGTGCAGCTCTGGTGCGCGCGCGACCCGGCGCGCCGCGCGAGCTCCTGGCCGGCGCTGGACGTGCCGCTGCAGGCCGAGCCCGGCTGGCGCACGCTCAGTGCCGGCGGCGAGGACTGGTATGCCTACACCGCCCCAGCGGGCGACGCTGGCGAGCTGCGCGCCCAGGTGCTGCAGAGCCAGGCTTTTCGCCACCAGGAGGTGGGCGGGCGCGCGGTGCTGGCCAGCCTGTCGGGGTTGCTGTTGTTGCCGGTATCGCTGCTGGTGCTGGGCAAGGTGATCGGGCGCACCTCGCGGCGGCTCCGCGGTGTGGCGCTGCAACTGGCGCAGCGAGACGAGCACAGCACTGGCGAAGGTGCGCTGGATGTTCCTTGCGAGATCACGCCGCTGGTGGGGGCCTTCGAGGCGCTGCTCGGGCGGCTGCGCGAGGGGCTGCTGGCGCAGCGCCGTTTCGTGCAGGACGCCGCCCACGAGCTGCGCACGCCGCTGACGGCCCTCAACCTGCAGCTGGAGAACCTGCGCCCCCACATGGCCGGCGCGCAAGCCGAGTTTGGGCAGCTGCAGCAGGGCATGCACCGGGCCCAGCATCTCGTCGAGCAGATGCTGAGCCTGTCGCGCCAGGAGGCGGCGCGCACGACAGATGGCGGCGCCCTGCTGGACCTGCGCGCGCTGCTGCGCGCCAGCATCGGTCAGGCCATGGCTCTGGCTGACCGGCGTGGCGTGGAGGTCGGCTTTGTCGATCATGTGGAAGGCCCGCTGCTGCTGAGCGCCGTCGAAGGTGACCTGCGCAGCCTGTTCGACAACCTCATCGACAACTCGCTGCGCCATGCGCCGCCGGGCAGCGAGGTCGAGCTCAGGCTGGCGGCAGGCACCGGGCGCGCGCGCTGGGTGGATGTGCAGGACAGCGGCCCTGGTTTGCCGGAGGCCATGCGCGAGCGTGTCTTCGACCGCTTCTTCCGCATGCCCGACGCGCCCGCCGGCGGCAGTGGCCTGGGCCTGGCCATTGCGCGGCAGGCGGGGCTCAAGCATGGCCTGCGCATCGAGCTGCGCGATCGGGAGGACGGGCGCAGCGGTCTCGTCGCACGAGTTCACCTGCCCTAAGTCCCAACTCATTCATGCCGCCTAGATTGAACGGCATGAACACCGCACACCCTTCCCCATTCGCCCGCCGGCTCGGCCTTGCGCTGCTGCTGGTGACCGCCGCCGTCACCGGCTTCATGGCGCTGCGCTATGCCTTGCCGGGCCAGCCTTGGGCGCCGCCGCTGACCAACCTGGCCACGCAGCGCGAGCTGCTGGTGCTGCATGCCGTGAGCGCGGGGCTGGCCCTGATGCTGGGCCCGTGGCAGTTCGTCAAACGGCTGCGCGAGCGGCACCCGCGCCTGCACCGGGCCATCGGCTGGGGCTATGCGAGCTGCCTGCTCGTCGGTGGGCTGACGGCGTTGCCGTTGGCGCTGCAGGCCGACGGCGGGCCGCTGGCGCAACTGGGCTTCGGCTTGCTCGGCCTGCTGTGGCTGGCAAGCACGGCCATCGCCCTCGTCCACATCCGCGCCCGCCGCGTCGCGGCGCACCGGCGCTGGATGCTGCGCAGCTTCGTGCTGACGGCCGGCGGCATCACGCTGCGCCTGCAGATCCTCGCGGGCTCGGCTTTTGGCGTGCCGGTGGACGCCTTCTACACGGCACTGGCCTGGAGCTCCTGGCTGCCGCAGGCGCTGTGGCTGGAATGGTGGCTGTGGCGCAGTGCACCTGCCCGCGGGCCACAGCCGGCACCGGCGTGGCCGGACGCACAGATGGATGGGCGTTGAGCCTGCGGCGCAGCTGCTGACAGATCCCGGCACCGGCAGGGCAGCGGCGGCGCAAGAATCCACGCACCTGTCCTGGCTCCCTGGAGAACCTCCATGCATGGTCATTGCCTGTGCGGCGCCGTCCGCTTCACGTCGCCCGATGCCCGGGAGATCGGCGCCTGCCACTGCGGCTTCTGCCGGCGCTGGGGCGGCGGCCCCTTGCTGGCTGTCCACTGCGGGCCTGACGTCCAGTTCGATGGCCAGGAGCACATCGGTGTCTATGCCTCATCGGAGTGGGCAGAGCGCGCTTTCTGCAAGCACTGCGGCACGCATCTCTTCTACAAGCTGCTTGCGACCGGCGAGTACTTCGTGCCGGCCGGCGCCTTCGAGTCGGGCGACTTCGAGTTGGCCAGCCAGATCTATGTCGACAACAAGCCCGGCTACTACGACTTCGCGAACCAGACGCCCATGCTGACCGAGCAGCAGGTCATCGCTCAGTACGCACCGCCCGGCGATGCCGGTTGAGCGCGATGACGCCATTCCTTCGCCCCGAGGTTCAGGCCCGATTCGAGGCCTACCCGGCCGGCGTTCGGCGCCGCATGTTGGCGCTCAGGGAGCTGGTGCTGAAGGCGGCCGCGCAAACGCCCGGCGTCGGTGCCATTGAGGAAACATTGAAGTGGGGCGAGCCGGCCTACGTCACCGTCAACAAGGCGGGCAGCACGGTGCGCATCGACTGGAAGCCCAGGGCACCGGCGCAGTACGCCGTCTATTTCAACTGCCAGACGAATCTGGTCGAGTCGTTCCGGCAGATGTTCCCGAACGACTTCCGCTTCGAGGGCAACCGCGCCCTGGTGCTCGATCTTGATCGGAAGATGCCGACGGATTCTCTGGGCTGGTGCATCGCGGCGGCGCTGACCTATCACCTGGAGCGACGCCCTGCATGAGGTGCACCAGCAGCCCGTTCAGATAGCGCGCCAGGTTCGTGTACCCCGGCGCCGGATCGACCCGCGCCGCGTTGGCCCCGTCGTGCGGGTTCATCCCCGGGCCTGAACGCCCTGCTCGGCCAGCGCGCGCCACCACGCCATGGTGCGAGCCGTGCGGCTCGGTGGCTCTGGCGCCCGCTCGGGAATGAGCTGCGCCGTCGTCTGCGTGACGCGGGCCAGGAAGGGCAGCGCAAACAGCAGCGGCAGCACCATCAGGCGCAGCGCCTCGGTCGTGCCCGGCTGAACGTCCAGGTGCAACTGCGCGGAGGACGGCAGCGTGTGCACCTGCTGCGAAAGTTGCAGCGTGATGGCGTTGTGCCAGTCGGCGTTCACGCCGCTCAGCGCGCAGCGCTGGCGCTGGCCGAGATGGAATGCCGGCGGGTCGCCCTTGGCCATGCGCTCGCTCAGCGCGGCTCGCAATGCGGCGTGCAGCGAAGCGAAGAAATCGTGGCCCTCGATGCCGGCCTGGCGCCGCGCGACGTCGGCGCGGATGGTCTCGACGCGCGGGTCCGCCGCACCCATGTCGCCGAACATCTTCAGGCGGCGGGTCGCGTCGTGCAGTTCCCACAGCTGGATGCGAAAGCTGCGTTCCGGGTCCGTCACGGCATGCCCGGCGACGTACTCGAAGGCGTCGTGCGCTTCTACCGCGCAGCGGGCCAGGGCGCTCATGGAGGGCACGTCCTGCAGGTCCTTGACGGTCCTGTCGCCCGATTGCGCGGCGAGGCTGCGCAGGGCTGCGCAGTGGGACAGCAGCTTGATGAAGATCAGTCCGCCGTAGGCCACCTGCACGGAGGGGGCCACGAAGCCGGCCAGCGCTGCCGACATTGCCCGGCCATGCTCCAGCACGGCGTCGAATTCACGGACCTTGGCCTTGTAGTCGCCCCAGGTGTTGATTGCTTCCAGCATGCTTCAGTCTTGTTCTGATGAGCGTGCAAGGGTAGGCGATGTTCAGTGGCCCAGCTTCTCGGTGACCCAGCGCGCCGCCAGCCCCGGCCACTGCTCCTGTGTCCCCGCAAGCCCGCGCAATGCGAAGCCGTGCTCGGCCTGGGGGAAGACATGCGCCTCGACATCCAGCTGGTGCCGCTGCGCCGCGACGATGAGATTCAGCGCGTGCTGCACCGGGACGATAGGGTCATGCAGCGCATAAGCGAGGAAGACCGGGCAGCGCGGCAGGCCGTGGGGCTCGCTGGCGATGCCGATGGGCCAGGCGTCGTAGAAGGCCTGCTTCTCGGGCGGCGCGAAGTCGGGTTTGCCGGCCGGGAACTTGTGGTCGCGGTGGTTGGCGTTGAGCGGCGCATAGGCGATGACGGCGCCTGCTGATTCACGCTGGCAGGCCATCACGCCGGCCAGGTGGCCGCCGGAGGACAGGCCCATATGCAGCAGCGGCAGCGGCGGCAGCGTGGCGAGGTGGTCCAGCGCCAGCAAGCCGTCCTGCAGGGCGATGTCGAACGAGTTGCCGTCCTGGCCGGGCAGGCGGTGGACGAGCACATAGGCGTCCAGCCCCAGCGTGTTCAGCCACTGCGCGATCTCGACGCCTTCCTTGTCGTGCATCAGTTGCAGATAGCCGCCACCCGCGTAGACGAGGGCGCGACCGCGCGCCGGTGTTGGTGACACATAGGCGTGCAGCTCGGCGCGTGTGGGGCGGCGGCAGATGCGGTCTGGGGACTCGCCGTCGAAAACGTTCGGCTCACCTGCCGAGAGAGCAATCACGGTCATGGCTTGGCGGTCTCCTTCAACGGCAGCCCGAAGTCCGGCATGCCGTCGGCCGTGAAGCGCAGCGGCTGCACGCGCGTGGCGCGGCCGGTGTCCTTCAGCGGGTCGCCGACGATGTCGCGGTAGTTGCGGGCGTGGAAGACGTTCAGCACCGTCCCGTCGGGCTCGACGAGGAAGCTGTTGTGGCCCGGGCCGTACTGGCTGTTCTCGGCGCTGGTGCTGAAGACCGGGCCGGGCGACTTGCGCCAGCTGTTGGGGTCGAGCAGGTCGGCGTTCTCGTCGGCCCACAGCAGGCCCAGGCAGTACTCGGCGCCGGTGCCGGCGGCCGAGTAGGTCATGAAGACGCGACCGCCGTGGACGAGCACGGCCGGCGCCTCGTTGACGATGTGCCGCACCTTCTCCCAGGCGTAGTCCGGCTGGCTCAGCCGCACCTGCGGGCCCTCCAGCTCGGTCGGGCTCTTCATGCGCGAGATGAAGATGTCGGTGCTGTGGTTCTTCTTGGCCGGGTCGGTCTGCGCCCAGGCCATGTATCGCTTGCCGCGGTGCTCGAAGACGGTGGCGTCCAGCGTGAACGTCTCCCACTGCGTCTTGACTTGGCCGCGCTCGGTCCACTCGCCTTGCATGGGGTCGGCGGCGGCGTTCTCCAGCGTCCACAGGCGGATCTTCCATGGCTCCTTGGCCTCGCCCGCGCTGAAGTGGATGTACCAGCGGCCGTCCAGGAAAGCCAGCTCCGGCGCCCAGATGTGGCGGCTCATCGGCCCGCTGTCGTGCTTGCGCCAGACGACCTTGGGCTCGGCCGTGGCCAGCGCGGCGATGCTGCGTGCGCGGCGCAGCTCCAGCACGTCGTAAGCGGGCGCGGTGGCCATCAGGTAGTACCAGTCGCCGTGGCGGGTGATCTGTGGGTCGGCGCGCTGGGACACGAGCGGGTTGGGCCAGGGCAGCGGGGTCGGTGCGGGCGCGGCGGGGGCCTGCGCAAGCGCGGGCAGGGCCGGCATCCACAGCGCGGCGGCAAGCGCCAGGCGGCGGGAGATCAGGGAAGTCAAGGTCAGCTCTCCAGGCGTTGAAGCCGTCCATCGCGGCGTTCGAATCGGGCGGTCTGGCCGGCGGTCAGGCGCAGCGGCAGCTTGCCCCCGCGCCAGCGCAGTTCCGTGCTGCCGCCAACCGTGTTCGTGATTGTCACGGCCTGCACCTCGCTCCCTTTCCAGGTCAGCGCCAGCTCGAAACCGCCACGCGCGCGCAGGCCGCTGACGCTGCCGTCAGGCCACGCCGAGGGCAGCGCCGGCAGCAGCTCGATGCGCCCACGGTGGCTTTGCAGCAGCATCTCCGCGATGCCGGCAGCGCCGCCGAAGTTGCCGTCGATCTGGAAAGGCGGGTGGGCATCGAACAGGTTGGCGTAGCTGCGGCTGGGGTGCAGCAGGCGCTGCAGCACCGAGTAGGCGTGCTCGCCGTCCTTCAGCCGCGTGAACAGGTTGATGCGCCAGCCTATGCCCCAGCCGGTGGTGTCGTCGCCGCGGCGCTCTAGCACATTGCGCGCGGCGGCGGCCAGGGCGGGCGTGTCCTCGGGCGTGATCTGGTCCGAGGGGTAGAGCGCGTACAGGTGCGACACATGGCGGTGCTGCAGCTCAGGGGCCTGCAGGTCCCAGTCCTCCTGCCACTCCTGCAGCTGGCCGGCGGCGCCGATGCGGTCGGGCGGCAGGCGGTCGCGCATGGCCGCGCAGGCGCGCTCGAAGGGGCGGTCGATGCGCAACTCGCGCGCGGCGTCGGCGCAGTCGGCGAACAGGTCGCGCAGCAGTTGGTTGTCCATCGCCGGGCCGGCGCAGACGGAGGAGCCGTGCGGATGGTTGTTCTCGGGCGACACGCTCGGGTTGGTGACCATGAAGCCGCTCTTCGGGTCGCGCACCAGCGTGGCGAGCTGGAACTCGGCGGCGCCCTTCATCAGCGGGTACAGGCGCTTCAGCAATGCCGGGTCGCGTCTGAACAGCCAGCTCTGCCACAGCGTGTTCACCAGCCACACGCCGCCCATGGGCCACAGCCCCCACTTCGCACCGTCGGTCGGCGCGGCCACGCGCCAGCCGTCGGTGTTGTGGAAGGCGACCCAGCCGGGCGCGTCGTACATGGCGCGCGCCAGCCTCGCGCCGGTGACGGACAGGTCCTCCACCATCGCGATCAGCGGCTCGATGGTTTCGCCGATGTTGCAGACCTCGGCGGGCCAGTAGTTCATTTCCGTGTTGATGTTGATGGTCCATTTGGACCCCCACGACGGATTGGTCTTCTCGTTCCACAGCCCCTGCAGATTGGCCGGGAAGCGCGAGCCCGGCCGCGAGCTGGCCAGCAGCAGGTAGCGGCCGTATTGCAGATAGAGCGAGGCGAGGCCGGGGTCCTGGCCTTCGGCGAAACGGGCGATGCGCTCGTCGGTGGGCAGGGCGCCGTTGGGGCCGGCGCCGAGGTCCAGCGCGACGCGGCGGAACAGGCGTCGGTGGTCTTCGCGGTGGGCGGCACGAAGGGCCTCGGGGCCGCGCGCCGTTGCGGCGGCCAGCGTCTGGCGGTTCAGCACCGCGGGGTCGCCGGACACGTCGTCAAAGCGCTTGTAGCCGGTGGCGCCGGCGATGAGGATGAAGACTTCGTCGGCACCCTGCACCTGCAGGCCGCCATCGCGGGCGACGAGCTTGCCGCCGCGCGTGACAACCTGCAGCCGGCATTCGAACGGCAGCCGGCCTTCAATGCCTGCCACCGTCGGGCTGCTGCCGGCCACCCACAGCGTGTGGCCGCCTTCGCCACCGCTGCGCTGCTGGTGCGGCGCTGTCAGCGTGATGTCGGCGCTGATCCACTTGGGCTTGTCCGCCGCCAGGCGCACGATGATGAGCTGGTCGGCCGCGGACGCGTAGACCTCGCGTGTCAGCGTCGCTCCGCCTGCGCGAAACCGCGTCTGCGCGACGGCTTCGTCCAGGTCCAGGCTGCGCTCGTAGTCCCGCACGCCGTCCAGGCCGGGGAAGACGAGCAGCAGCTCGGCCAGCGGCTGGTAGGTCATTTGCCGGTTGGGCACACCCAGCAGCGTCTCGTTGGCCAGCTTCTCGGCCTCGGCGTAGCGGCCGGCAAACACCAGCTCGCGCACCCGTGGCAGGCCTTCGCGGGCCTTGGGGTTGGTCGTGTCGTAGGGCCCGCCCGAGAAGAAGCTGTTCTCGTTGAGCTGGATGCGCTCGGTGTGCGTGCCGCCGAACACCATCGCGCCGAGGCGCCCATTGCCCAGCGGCAGAGCCGCCGTCCATTCGTCCGCGGGGCGGCGGTACCAGAGGCGCAGCGGGTTGGGCGCGGGCATCTGAGCCAGCGCAGGGGCGGTGGCCAGCAGCGGCGCGCCCAGGCGCAGCAGGTTGGAGTGGGCGAGCTGCTGCAGCAGCCAGAGGCGGCGTGAGGTGATCATCAGGGTGCTTTGTAGAACTCTGCTTCGACGATGGACAGCACACCGCGCCCGAGACTGGCGGCACCGGTGTCGACGATCTTCTGGTTGGCAACTTCGGTGTTGGCCGTGGCGGTGCCGCCCTTGGCCTCGCCGGTCAGCTCGATGCTGACGAGCTGACCGCGCTGAGGCTTGAGCGGCAGCGTCACGTAGCCCAGACTGCGCTCGGTCAAGCCGCGCCAGACCTCGGCGCCGTCCACGCGGATGACCAGCGGGTACTGGCGTTCGCGCCAGCCGCCGAGTTTCAGCGTGATCTCGTTCAGCGTGGCCGGCTCGGCCAACTTGAAGCGGATGGCGCCCTTGCCAGCCTCGCTGGTCCATGACGTGGTCTCGTCATCGTCGAAGGCGTTGGCGGGTGTGCCGCTGTCGGCATCCGACGAGGACACGGCGACGGCGATGCGGCTGGTGGTGAACGAGGGCGTGGCCGGCGTCGCGCCGCGCGTGGATTGCGGCACGACGCCGTCTGCTGGGAAGCGCGCGCTCAGCCCGCCGCTGACCGTCACGGCCTGCGAGTGCATTTCGAGCGTCGCCGGCGCCAGGCCTTGCGACTCGGCGCGCAGTCTGATGACGCCCGCCTCGGTCGTGCTGCGCACCAGCACGCGGTTGACGCCGCCTTCCACCGGCAGCTCGCGCGCGAGCACAAAGTTGCCCGGCCCCTGCGCAATGCCGCCGCGCCATTCAGCGGGGCCGTCCAGCGTGAACTTCACCGTGTCCAGCGCGATGGGATTGCGGCGGCCGGCGGCGTCCACCACCTCGACCTGCACCAGCGCCAGGTCGGCGCCGTCGGCCTGCAGGCCTTGCGGGTGGGTCTGCACGGTCAGCTTCAGCGCCGCCGGCGCGCCGGCCGTGATGCGCACGTCTTCACAGACCTTGTGGCCGTCCTTGTCCAGCCCGACGGCACGCAATTCGCCGGGCTCGAAGGTCACGCCGGGGAAGGTGAAGACGAACGGTTCGCTGGCCTGGGCCGCGCCCAGCGGCCTGCCGTTCAGCGTCAGCAGCACGCGCTGTGCGCTGGAGATCACGGTGACTGTCTTGACCGTGCCCGCCGCGTAGTTCCAGTGGCCCAGTAGATGGGCGCGGGGCTTATCGACATCGACCCAGCCGTCCCACACCACCTGATGCGCGAAGAAGCCATCCTTGGGGATGCGCATCGCGTCCACCTCCCCACTGCGGCGGTAGTTCTCGGCGCCGCGGTGGTGGGTGTTGCTGTCGCTGAAGATGATGTTGACGCCGCCCGACGACACGCGCGTGCCGGTGCCCGGCCGCTCGCGCCAGAAGTCCACCCAGCGGCGCACGTCTTCCAGCGCGTGGGAGTCCTGGTTGCGGTTGTAGGTGGGCGCGGGCTGGCCCTTGTGCTCGGGGCCGTCGCCGTCGCGGTGGAAGGGCGGCGAGAGTTCGTCCCAGAACTTGCGGGCGCCTTCGTCGCGTGAATACTCCGTGGCCCACATCGGCCGGCGCGCGCTCTTGTTGACGTAGAGCATTTCGCCGCCGTATTCGGCCACGTCCTGCAGCGCCTTGGACAGCATCTCGCGGCTGCCGGACGCACGGCCGCCGTGCGGGTCGTAACGGTCGCGGATGGCCTTGGCCTCCGCCATGTGCCCAACGCTGACGCCGCGGTTGCCCGTCTCGTACATCAGGATGCTCGGGCTGTTGCGGAAGTAGACGATGGCGTCGCGCATCGCCTCCATGCGCTGCTCCCAGCGGCGGCCCGTCACGTCGGCCTCGGAGTCGCCCGTTGGCATGGCCTGCATGAGGCCGAGGCGGTCCAGCGACTGGACGTCCTGCTTCCACGGCGCCGTGTGCATCCAGCGCACGAAGTTGGCGTTGCTGGCCAGCATCTGGCCGTTGCTGTAGTCGCTGAGCCAGGGCGGCACGGACAGGCCGATGGCGGGCCACTCGTTGGACGTGCGCTGCGCATAGCCCTTGAGCTGGATGACGCGGCCGTTCAGCGTGACCATGCCGTTGGCGAACGCCGTCTGGCGAAAGCCCGTGCGCGTGACCACCTTGTCGGTGGGTTTGCCGTCGACGGTGAGCGTCGTCTCGACGTCGTACAGCGCGCCGTGGCCCCAGCTCCAGAACTGCAGGCCCGTCACCGGTGCGCTGGCAGCGACGGTGGTGGTGGCGCCCGCGGCAACGGTCTGCGCCGGCGCCTTGAAGGTTGCGACGACGCGGCCGTTGGTGTCACGTAGCGTCACGTCGTAGCCGAAGCGGCGCGGCTTCTCGTGCTCGTTGCGGACTTGGGCTTCGGCGGTGATGGTGGCCTTGCCGGCCTTGATGTCGAAGCCGGCGGCGTGGACATAGACGCCGGTGGTGCCGAGGTTGGAGAACAGCGGCAGCGTCTGGTAGAGCTTGTCCGTCACGTGCAACCGCAGGTTCTTGGGCAGGCCGCCGTAGTTGGCGTTGAAGTTCTTGTCGGCCCACTGGTAGCGCTGGTTGGTGGCCTGCTCGCGGTAATCCCAACGGTTGTCGGTGCGCACGGCGATGAGGTTGTTGCCGGGCTTGACGGCCTGGCTCAGGTCGAAGCCGAAAGCGGTCACGCCGTTCTCGTGCAGGCCGATTCGCTGGCCGTTGACCCAGATTTCTGCGGCTTGTCTTGCGCCTTCGAACTCGATGAAGACCTTGCGAGTGGCGATGTTTGTCGGGAGGATGAAGCGCTTGCGGTACCAGGCGATGCCGGTGCTGTGGTCAATGATGTCTTTCGCGAAAGCATCGTCTTCGTTCCAGGCGCGGGGGAGGGTGACGGGTTTCCAGACTCGGTCGTCGAACGTCTGGGTTTCGGCGCCGGGGGCGTCGCCGACGTGGAGGCGCCAACTCGGGTTGAAGTTGTAGACCTCGCGGGCGGCGTGGGCGCTGAGGGCGAGGGCGAAAATCGCCAAGGTCAGAGCGATGCGATGCAGCGTCATGTTTTGGAATCTGTGGGTTGTTGGCGAGTGCCGTGCCGGGATTTCGCCCCGGCGGGCGAGTCACTTTCTGGTCCGCCAGAAAGTAACCAAAGAGCTCCCCCCGACCGCCC
>NZ_CEEDEB010000017.1:0-102305 GCF_979253795.1 Roseateles sp. AC306 | reverse complement strand
GCTGTACCCGGCAAGCACGGACATTGGTAGCGTCCTGATGCTGCCTTTCCGGCCCAAAGCGAACAGGCAAATCGCGCCGCCGCCCGCCGCGCGACCGCTACCTGATTGATTCGGACGCGCCGAGTCCCCGTGAACCTCGGCACCGCAGCATCATGTAGCCGCCGGTTTAAGCGATGGGTTGCGGCCAGATCCCCCTGATGGCTGCTTCACCGCTCCACAGTGGTCATCCCTACGGCGCCGCGACCGGTGGGCCAATGACGGCTTTAGGTGGGACCGTAAATCTGACCAACTGCCCCGGATGTCAGCAGCCGCTGCGGTCCCGTCTTCAGTCGTCGATCTCGACCTGCCGCTTTGGGCACATAACCGCCGCTCGTCGATTGCCTTGCGAAAGGCCGCAATCAGCCTTGGAGCACGCTGCTGATTTATCAACAGTTTGCTGTTCGCTTTTCAGCAGTCTGTTGATTTGTGCACACCACCTCTGACCCTCCCGGGGCAGCCCGGTCGACAGTCGTTTTCATAGGAGAAGCGACCTCCCACCAAGGCTCGCCGAACACCCGGCACAACGCTTGCAGTGAGTGCACCTGACATGACAGGTCAGGCCCCGCTCACTTCCGATGAACTCCCTCGCCCTCGCTGACGCAACGCTGCACCACGGCTCCGCCGCCGTGCTCGGCCGCATCGCCGACATGCAGGCCGTGCCGTTGCTGAACGAGGCCTTGCTCCATCCCGCCGGCAACCTGCGCAAGCAAGCGGCCATCGCCCTAGGTGACATGGGTGACGCGAGCGCCGTGCCCGTGTTGCAGGTCGCTGCGGCCGACGCTGATCCCGAAGTCCGCAATGCCCCGCTCCTTGCCCAGCAACGCCTCGTTGCACGAGCTGGAGTGGACCAATGAGTAACGCGGCGCCTCTCGCCGTCGATCTTTCTCCCCAACGGCTGCAATTGCGGTGGCCCGACGCCACCGCCAATCTTTTCGCGGACACGCTGCGCGCCTCCTGCCGCTGCGGCGGCTGCAGCGCCCGCGCGCAGCGGGGCGAGCCAATCACTGACGCACCCGTCGAGCTGACAGGCGCCGAGCCCGTCGGCCAACACGCCCTGCACCTGATCTTCAGCGACGGCCACGACCGCGGCATCTACCCATGGGCGCTGCTGCAAGAGCTGTCCACCACGCCCGCCACGCCATGACCGACCTCCAAGATTCCCTGGCCGCACTCTCGCAAGCCATTGACGCCCACATCGACGAAGCCCGCTGGCTGGCGCTGGCGCGCGAGCTGATCCCCGCCGGCCAGCCCGCCGCCGAGAACCCGCTTGACCCGGATCAACCCCACGGCCACGAGGAAGGCATCGCCCTCGTCGTCGCCGACAAGCTGCGCACACTCGGCTTCGACGTGCAACTCATCGCCAAGCGCCCCGGCCGGCCCAACGTAGTGGGCACGCTCAAAAGCACGGCCGGCGGGCCGTCGCTGATCGTCAACGACCACCTCGACACCTACCCGGCGGGTGACCACGCGCTGTGGACGCGCACGGGCGGCGACCCTTACAACCCGACGCGCGACGGCGACTTCCTGTTCGCCCGTGGCACGTCGGATACGCGCGCCAACCTCGCCTGCACGCTGCTCGCCGTCGAGGCGTTGCTCGCCACTGGCTGGCGCCCGCGCGGCACGCTTCAATGCATCTACACGGTGGACGAAGAGAAGAACGGGCCGGACGGCTCCATCTTCCTGCTCGACGAGATCGGCATCCGCGCCGACTACGAGATCACGTGCGAGCCCACCGGTTGGACGCGTGAAGGCAACCGCTGGGGTATGGGCATCGCGCTGGCCAACAGCGGCCACTTCCTGGCCGAACTGACGCTGACCGGCGTGCAGAGCCACCTGTGGCGGCCCGACACCGCGCTGAACCCGGTGGACCATTTGCCGGCCGTTCTGAAGGCTCTGAACGAGATCGCCTTCCGCCACAAGGCGCCGCTAATGTACGGCGGCACGTCGCCGCGCGTGACGGTGCTGCGCGTTCGCGCCGGCGAGCCGCGTGAGATGCAGTTCACCCCAGGCGAATGCAAGCTGGTGCTCGGGCTCGTCGGCCTCGTGCCCGGCATGACCCAGGACGGCGTGCTGGAAGACGTGGAGCGCGCCATCGCTCCGCTGCGCGAACAGGTGCCCGGCCTCGGCGTCGCGCTGAGGCCCTATCCAGGCGCGCTCTTCGTCAACGCGACCGTTGAACAGGACCAAGAAGCCGAGCCGGTCAAGTCGCTGCGCGCCGCCTACCGCGCCGTGCTGGGCGACGAGCCCGAGCTGTACCGGAAGAACGCCTTCAACGACACCATCCGCTTCTCCGAGCGCGGCATCCCCGCGGTGACGTTCGGCCCGGGTGAGGACGGCTGGCCGCCGATCAACGAGTACATCCGCATCGAGAAGTCGGTCGCGGCCACGCGCATCCTCGCGTTGACAGTCGCAAGCATCGTGGGCGTGGATCAACCATGACGGCCGTCCTGCGCGGCATCGGCACCGAGCGCGCGATCGGCGCGACGACGGTGCTTGTGCTGTTCGCGGCCTGGGCGGCGCTGGCCGCGGCGAAGTGGGTCAACCCCATCTTCCTGCCCGCGCCTGGCGACGTCTGGCAGGCGTTCCGCGACGTGCTCATCGACGGCTATCAGGGCGCCCGCCTGCATGAGCACATCCTCGCCAGCCTGCAGCGCGTGTTGGCCGGCTACGCCATTGCCTGCGCGATCGGCATTCCTCTCGGCTTGCTGATGGGCCAGTCGCGCCACGTGCGCGCGGTGTTCGACCCGATCATCGAGTTCTACCGTCCCCTGCCGCCGCTGGGTCTCTACACGCTGCTGGTGATGTGGCTCGGCATCGGCGACACGTCCAAGATCGCGCTGCTCGCATTGGCCGGCCTGCCGGCGCTGACGCTGTCGTCCATGCAGGCCGTACACGCGGTGGACCCACAGATCGTCAAAGCCGCCCGGTCACTAGGTGCGGGCCGCGCGCGGCTGTTCTTCACCGTCGTGCTGCCCGCCTGCCTGCCGGCCATCTGTACCGGCATGCGCATTGCGCTGGGCTTCACCTACACCGTGCTCGTCGCGGCCGAGATCGTCGCGGCCACCGCGGGCATCGGCTGGATGATCTGGGACGCGAGCAAGTTTCTCCTCACGCCCGTCGTGATCATGGGCCTCGTCGTGCTCGGCCTCACCGGCTGGCTGCTCGACGGGGTGTTGCGCTTTGCCGAGCGCCGCGTCACGCCGTGGCGATTTCTCTCCTAACTGAACCACTCCATGAAGCTCGCTCGCCTCGCTCTCGCCCTTTCCACGTTTGTCTTCGCCGCTTCGGTCAGCGCGCAGGACGCGCCACCCGCCATCACCATCGGCTACCTCAACCTCGTCAACGCACAGCTCGTCGCCAAGGGCCTGGGCCTGCACGAGAAGGAGTTCGGCGTACCGGTGAAGTGGATCAAGTTCGGCTCCGGCGGCGATGTGAACCGCTCCGTGGCGGCTGACCAGCTCGACTTCGGCGGCGTGGGCAACCCGCCGGCCAGCATCGGCGTGACGCGCGAGCTGGGCTACGAAGGCATCTTCGTGCTCAACATGCTGGGCGCGGTGGAAGGACTCGTCGGTCGCAAGAGCGCGGGCGTGGCCACCGTGAAGGACCTGGCCGGCAAGACAGTGGCAGTGCCCTTCGGCTCGACGACGCACTACCTTGTCATCGCCGCGTTGCGCGATGCCGGCGTCAAGCCCACCGACGTGAAGCTGCTCGACATGAGCCCGTCCGACGCGCTCGCCGCCTGGCTGCGCAAGGACATCGACGCCGCCTACATCTGGGAGCCGGCGCTTGGCCGCGCCACCGACAGCGACGGCCAGCACGTGCTCGACAGCGGCCAGATGGCCCAGCGTGGCTACCCGACTTGGGACGTCGCCGTGGTGATGAAGCGCTTTGCGCAGAAGTACCCGGCCTACGTCACCAGGTTCATCAAGAGCGAATGCGCGGCCATCGACCACTGGAACAAGAAGCCCGAGGAGACGGCGCAGATCATCGCCAAGGAACTTGGCCTGTCCGTCGACGACGCGCGCCGCATGATGAAAGGCACGACCATGGTGCCGTGCAGCGCCCAGGTGACGGCCGAGTATCTCGGCACCAGCGCGAAAAAGGGCCGCTTCGCCGACACGCTGCTGGCCACGGCCACCTTCCTGAAGGAACAGAACCGCCTGCCCTCGGTAAAGGACCGCGCGGGATACGAGGCCTTCTTGAACCCAGCCTACCTGGAGCGCCATCTTTCGGCGCAGAAGTGAGGAAGGCGCCATGCTCAACTTGCTCGAACGTGACGGCGCCGCTGCGCTGACCCCGCCCTCCGTGGCCGACACGACGGCGTTGACCGCGGTGCGCCGCGGTGGCGGCATACGCTTCACCAACCTGGGCGTCACGCTCGGCACCGGCAAGCAGCGCGTGGAGGCCGTGCAGGGCGTCGACCTGCACGTCGGCGAAGGCGAATTCGTCTCCATCGTCGGCCCGTCCGGTTGCGGCAAGAGCACGCTGCTCAACATCGCCGCCGGCTTCGTGCGCGCCGACCGCGGCCGGGCGGAGCTGGATGGCGTTCCTATCACCGCGCCCGGCCCAGAGCGCGGCGTCGTCTTCCAGCAGTACTCGCTCTTCCCCTGGCTCACGGTGCGCGGCAATGTCGAATACGGCCTGCGGGTGCGCGGCGTTCCGAAGGCCGAGCGCGCCGAGATCGTCGACGAGCTGCTCACCCGCTGCGGCCTGATGGGTTTTGCCGCTCACTACCCCGAGCAGCTCTCCGGAGGCATGCGCCAGCGCGTGGGCATCGTGCGGGCGCTGGCGAACAAGCCGCGCGTGCTGCTGCTGGACGAGCCCTTCGGCGCGCTCGATGCGCAGACGCGTGCCGTCATGCAGGAGATCCTGCTAGACATCTGGACGCGCTACCGCACCTCGGTGCTCTTCATCACGCACGACATCGAGGAGGCGGTGTTCCTCTCGGACCGCGTCTACGCGATGACCGCCCGCCCCGGCCGCATCAAGACCGAGCTGCGCATCGGCCTGCCGCGCCCGCGCCACCACGACCTGCTGGAGTCGCCCGAGGCGCTCACCCACGTGCGCACGCTGCGCGCCGCCATCCGCGAGGAAAGCCTCCAGGCGATGGCCCAAGAACTTCCCTCCCAACCTACTGCACCATGAAAAACATGCTCCGATCGCTCGCCCTTGTTGCGGGCCTCGCCCTGTCGCTGCACGTTGCAGCGGCCGACAAGGTCCGCCTGGCCATCAACCTGTCGCCCATCTCCGCGCTGCCGCTGATCGCGCAGAGCAAGGGCCTGTTCCAGCAGCACGGGCTGGAGGTGACGATCGCTAACTTCACTACCGGCCGCCAAGCGCTGGAGACCGTGCTTGGCGGTGGCGCCGACATCGCCACGGCGGCCGAGTCGCCCGTGACGGCCGCAACCTTCGCCAAGCAGAGGGTGGCGCTCGTCGCGCGCATGGAGTATTCGGAGCTGAAGACCCTCATCGCTACCCCAGGCTACAAGACGTCGGCCGACCTGAAGGGCAAACGCATTGGCTACGCCGCCGGTACCGGCAGCGAGGTCTACACGCACGAGCTGCTCAAGCGCATCGGCCTCACCAAGGCCGACGTGACCCTCGTCAACCTGCGCCCGCAGGACATGATCGCTGCGGCGGCGTCGGGCAGCATCGACGCCTACAACATCTGGGAGCCGCATGTGGCCAACGGCCGCAAGGCGCTGGGCGACAAGGCCAAGCTGCTGTCGCTCGACAACGTCTATGCCGAGACCTTCAACGTCGTCGTCACCGACGACTACGCGAAGAAGAATCCCAAGCTGCTCGCCAACTTCCTGCGCGCGCTGCTCGACGCAGAGCGCTGGCTCAAGGCCAACCGTGAAGACGCCATCACGCTGGTGGCCGGCCTCACCAGCATGAAGCGCGAGGACCTTGCGGAGGTCTGGGGCGACTACATCTACGAGCTGACGCTGGACGACCTCACCGTCAAGGCGCTGACCAAGCACGCGCAGTGGCGCATCGACAGCGGCAATGCCGCCGGTGGTGCGACGACGCTGCCTGACTTCTCGGCGGTGATCCAGACCGGGCCACTGAAGGAAGTGGCCGCTTCACGCGTGAAGTTGTGAGCATTTCGTGAACGCATCGCAAGTCGCCCGCCTCGCCTCGGTGCCGCTGCTGCTGGCGCTGTGGCAGGGCGTCTGCGCGCTGCAGCTCGTCAACTCGGTGCTGTTCCCGTCGCCGTGGGAGGTGGCCCGCTCTTTGCGCGACTACCTCGGCGCGGGTGATGGCTGGGTCGACCTGCTGGCCAGCCTGAACCGCGTGACCATCGGCTACGTAGCAGGTGCGGTTGCTGGCGTGCTGGTGGGCATCCATACCGGCACGCGGCCCTTCATCGCAGCGCTGCTGTCGCCCGCGCTCCAGTTGCTGCGGCCCATCCCGCCGATCGCCTTCGTGCCCGTCGTCATCGTGTGGTTCGGCCTCACCGAATGGGGCAAGTGGTTCCTCGTCTGTTGGGGCGTGTTCTTCGCAGTGTGGCTGTCGGCGCACATGGGCGTGCAGCGCGTCAACGAGAACCTCGTGCGTGCGGCGCTGAGCCTGGGTACGGGTCGGCAGCGCCTGCTGTGGACCGTGCAGCTGCCCGCCGCCGCGCCGGTCATCCTCGTCGGCCTGCGCACCGCCGTGAGCATCGCGTTCTACACATTGGTGGCGGCTGAATTGGCGGGGGCTTTCGCGGGCATCGCGTACCGCATGGAGATCAGCCAGCAGAACATGCAGATCGGCCACACGATGGCCGGGCTGGTGATGCTGGGCCTGGTGTCGGCCTGCGCCGACAAGTTGTTCGAGCTGGGCGCATCGCGCCTGGTGCATTGGAAGGCCACGTGAGCTACAGCCTCGATTTCAAGACCCTCGCCCGCGCCTACGCCACGCGCGACCTCACGCCACTGCAGCTCGTCGACGAACTGCTGCACCGTCTGGCCGCGCGCGGCGACGACAAGGTGTGGCTGCATCGCGCGACCGACGACGAACTGCGCCAACAGGCTCGGGACGTCCAAGCCCGCCGTGAGCGCGGCGACGCGCTGCCGCTCTACGGCTTGCCTTTCGGCGTGAAGGACAACATCGACGTGGCCGGCTGGCCCACCACCGCCGGCTGCGCGGCCGTTGCCTACGTGCCCGAACGAAGCGCCGCCGTCGTCGAGAAGCTGCAAGCCGCCGGCGCCTTGCTCGTCGGCAAGCAGAACATGGACCAGTTCGCCACCGGCCTCGTCGGCGTGCGCACCACCACCGGCCACTGCGCCAACGCCATCGACGCCCGCTACGTGCCCGGCGGCTCCAGCTCGGGCTCCGCCGTTGCGGTGGCTGCGGGCGTGGTGTCGTTTTCCATCGGTTCGGACACCGGCGGCTCCGGACGCGTGCCGGGCGCGCTGAACAACGTCGTCGGCCTGAAGCCCACACCGGGTTCGGCCAGCACGCGCGGCTTCCTCTACTGCAACCGCACCTTCGACGTGCCGCCCGTCTTCGCGCTGACGGTGGACGATGCTTACGCCGTGCTGCAGGCCATCGTCGGCCCCGACGACGAAGACCCGTACCTCAGCGAGGCCCTCCCCAACGAGCCGTCGGCCTGGCAACCCGGCACGCTGCCCGCGCGCTGGCGTTTCGCGGTGCCAGCGGGCGAACACCTGGACTTTTTCGGCGACGACGCGCAGCGGCTGGCCTGGACGCGCACGCTTGGCATTCTCACCGCGCTGGGCGGTGAAATCGAAGAGATCGACTTCGAACCCTTCCTCGAAGCGGGCCGACTCGTCTTCAACGGCCCGTTGATCGCAGAGCGTTGGCTGACCTACGGCGCCACCGTCGAACAACATCCCGACGCCGTGCACACCGCCGTTAAGCAGGCCCTGCTCGCCAGTCAGCACTACAGCGCCGCGGACACCTTCCGCGCGCTCTACAGCCTGCGCACGCTGCAGCGGCAAGTGCAGCGCCAGCTGCACGACACGCTGCTCATCACGCCCACCGTCGGCCGCATTCCAACCGTGGCCGAGCTGGACGCCGAGCCCATGCTCGCCAACAGCCGAATGGGCCACTACACCTACTTCGCTAACCCGCTGCGCCTGGCCGCGCTGAGCGTGCCCGCCGGCTGGCGCGAAGACGGCCTGCCGTTCGGCCTGCAGATCGCGGGCCCGAGCTTCAGCGAGCGCCACATCGGCGCCCTCGCGCGCGCCGTGCAGCAACGCACCGCAGGCCGCCTGGGCGCCACAGGCCATCAGTTCAAGGACGTCCTCGTATGACACATCCCTATTCCTGGGAGCGCTGGGGCGCGCTCGGCGCCGTCGAGATCGCGCAGCACGTGCGCCAAGGCGATGTCTCGCCCGCCGAAGTCGCCGCCCAGGCCCACGCCGCCGCGCTGCGCGTCGAGCCGCAGATCAGCGCGCTGGTCGAGTTGCTCGACGAACCGCACATTGCGCCCGACGTGGCGCTGCCCGGCGCCCGCGAAGGTCTTCTGGCCGGCGTGCCGTTCTTCCTGAAAGACCTGGGCTCCTCCGCCGCCGGTCTGAGGCGCGAGAACGGCTCGGCGTTGCACCGCGACGAGCGAGTCACCCGCACCGACCCGCTGCCCGCCGCCTGGCTGAAGCAGGGCGTGCAGCTGCTTGGCCGCGCAACGACTGCCGAGCTCGGCATGGGCTACGACACCAGCACCGTGTACCGCGGCCTGCAGGTCACGCGCAACCCTTGGGACACCAGCCGCACCGCCGGCGGCTCCTCAGGCGGCAGCGCCGCGCTGGTAGCTGCGGGCGTGGTGCCCATCACCCATGCCACCGATGGCGCTGGCTCCATCCGCCAGCCGGCGGCGCTGAACGGCTTGGTCGGCCTGAAGGTCAGCAGGGGCCTGCTGCCGCTGCCCTGGCATGTGAACGAACTGCTGAACACGTCGATGGTGGAAGGTGTGTTCGCGCGGTCGCTGGAAGACGCTGCCCTGGCACTTGACGCCACGACCGCAGAGCCCGCTCCGCTCGGCAAGCTCTACAGCGCCGGTCAGCGCAGCGGACCGACGCAGGCCCTTGCGGTACTGCTTCAAGACCTGCCGCGCCCGCTGAGGGTCGGTTTCACCACCGATGCCTTCGGGCGCAACGGCGAATGCGAACCGCAGCGTGCGCAGCGCGTGCGTACCGTCGCCGAGGCGCTGGCCAAGGACGGCCACCATGTCGACGAGATCAGATCAGCCGCCCTGCCCGACTGGGCGGTACTGTGGCGCTCCTTCGAGACCTTCTGGGCCGGCATGCGCGCCGCCTCCTGGCGCCTCGCCCACGGCGAGCTATCGACCGAGCAGGTCGCCAGCCTTTCGCCCGGCGTGCAGGACTACTGGCGCGCCTCGTCCGGTTACGGCCAGCTTGACCTGATGCGCTATTTGGGTGACAACGTGAAGACCTCGCTCGCGTTCGGTGCCCTGCTGGAGCGCTTCGACGTGCTGCTGATGCCTGTGGTGCCATACGCCACGCCGCTGGCAAACACGACGCTGTCGCCGGCCGTGGCCCACGAGTTCGGCGACTTCCTGCAAGGCTTCCTCGACGCCGGCCGCTACACCATGCCCGCCAACGAGGCCGGCCTGCCGGCGCTGTCCCTGCCCGCCGGGCTAGACGCCGGCGGCCTGCCGCTGGCAGTGCAACTCTACGGCCGCTGGGGCGACGAAACCGCCTTGCTGCGAGCGGGCGCCGCGGTGCAGCGGGTCATCGAGCCGGTCCGAGGCCGGCCGGCGGTCCATGTGACGCATTGCGGCTGAAGAACCTGTGGACAAGGGAGCGTCGACCGCTGAGGGAACTTCGCTGCTCTCTGGCGCCGACTGCTTCCGACAGCACCCAGCCGGAAGCCGACGAGGGCTCAGAAGACGCCCGCCGGGGCGTTTTTGTCGCCGCATTGCCCGCCGGAGTGGCTGGACACAGGGAAGCTGGAATCTCCAAGGCGGACGACGACCTGTTCGATTCGCACCCCCATCATCTCCGCCGCAGTTGGCGCGATCACGGTGTAGCCAGTGCGGACGTCCGTCATGTCGGTTGCCTGCCAAAGGGATAGTGCCTGCACTTCAGGGGATTCAAGCGCTGACCCGCTCGCTCGGCAGCGTCACGCTGGTGATCGACGATTGCCGGGAGCACAACGCCGGAGGTAACGTGTTGAAACATTGGCGCCAGCGTTAACGATGCTGCGGTGCAATAACTCGCTTTCAACATCGTTCATCTGGAGCGCAGCTGTCTACCTCCGAAACCGCCTTAGTCCTCCATGTCGATGATCAGCCGGATCAACTTTTGACGACGAAGTTGATTCTGGAAAGACCTGGCATAGAGGTGGTGTCCGTCGACTGCGCGGCGGCGGCGTTGGAACGGCTTCAAGAGCGAGACTTCGCGCTGGCGCTTGTCGACGTCAATATGCCGAGCATCGACGGCTTTGAGCTGGCAGGAATGATGCGCGCCAAGGAACACTCACGCGAGGTGCCCATCATCTTCATCACGGGTGCCAGCATGAACACGGAGCTGGCGTTCCGAGGGTACGGGACCGGTGCGTTCGACTTCCTGGTGAAGCCCGTCCATCCGTTGGTTCTGGAAAGCAAAGTTGGCGCATTCGTCTCGCTCTATCTTCAGCGCAAGTCTCTGCGCGATGAGAAGGACTACTTCGAGCGCCTCTTGCGTGCCAATCAACGGATGGCCGCCGAGTTGCAGCAGGAACACGAGCAGGCGGTCCAGGCGGCCTTCACCGACGAATTGACCGGCGTTCCCAATCGCCGACACATCCTGCAACTAGCGGCGAGCGCATTGACGGACCCGCGAAGGCACTCCCAGCCGGTCTGCTTTGCCGTACTCGACTTGGATCACTTCAAGACGGTCAACGACACGTATGGCCATGCCGGCGGCGACGCCGTGTTGCGTCACTTCTGCGAACACGCTCAGAGCTGTATGCGTGCGGGGCAGGCGATAGGCCGCCTGGGTGGCGAGGAGTTCCTGCTGCTACTCCCCGGCACAGAACTGGATGAGGCACAGACGGCACTAGAGCGAATCCGTCACACCCTCGAGCCGCATGCCGGTATGCGCTACACGTTCTCCGCCGGCGTCGCTCAGGCACGCTCGGGTGATACGGTGGATACGGTGCTGGAACGAGCCGACCGGGCGCTGTACCTTTCGAAGGATCGGGGTCGGGATTGCACTTCCAGTGAGTTGATGGGGCTGTAGGGAGCTCATACCCGAACCGATGAGCCCTTCGCACTCACATCGATGCCAGGCAGCAGCACGACGCTTCGACGCCTTCCTTCTGAACTGACTCATGGCGCTAGGGCGCCAGCGGCAACTGCACCGTTGCTGTCCTTCGACTTTGCGTTTCCAATGCTGCAGAGCCGTCATTCAGACGGTATCGCAAGGAAATCAACTGCCTAGCAGCGCGTCAAGTTGGGGGCTGTCGCCGTTCAGCTTTTGGCCGTCATCCAATTCGATCTGGATCGCGGACACCGGACAAACCTTGGCCGCCCACATGACACAGCGGAAGTTACTTTGCAGCTTTTTCTCGTCAATTTCGTCGTGCAGTCGTACTGTCCACTCGCCGTCGACCGCATGGAAGATCTCAGGCGCCTCGCCTTCGCAAAGGTAATGGGCACAGCAGAGGTCTTCTTCTATGCTCACCCGCTTGATGCGTGGAGGTCGCGAGTTGCTCATGGCGTATTAAGGTAGGCTGGGAAGTGACGTCAACGGTACTGGCAAACCTGAAGAGACCAATAAAGTCCCACCGCTCAATGCTTGCGTACGAAGTCGCCGCTGAGTTCAGAGGTTGGCTCAGTCAAGACGGGATCGCCGCACGCTTACGAAGAAGGCGCTGGTGCGCACGACCAGTGCGCTGGACAGGGCAGCGAGTACATGTTGCTCGACTTCACCTTGCGCCGGCCGTAGAAGCGGCTATCGCTTCTTGCCATCAGGAAATCAACGCGGGAACCTGGTCGGGGGATACCGGTTTGCAAAAACCGAAGCCCTGCATGAAGTCGCAACCCATTGAGATCAGGATGGCCTCATCCTCCGGCAGTTCAACGCCCTCGGCGACCACCTCCATGCGCATCCCGTGGGCGACATTGATGATTGAAGCCACAAGGGTGCGCGAGTCGGCATTGGCCGACATGCCGTGAACGAAGAACCGATCGATCTTGAGCTTGCGGCAACGGATGCGCCGAAGGTAGGCGAGCGAGCTATACCCAGTGCCGAAATCGTCAATTGCCAAGCTGTACCCCAACCCCTGCAAGGTGAAGATAAATGAATCCGGGTTGTCGACGTCCTCAAATCCAGCGCTTTCCGTCAGCTCGAACTCGATTTCCGCCGGCGTGAGGTGAAGCGCCTTCAGCTGCTGCAGAAACCGGTCACGATATTGGGGCTTGCGGCATTGTTCCCAAGATAGATTGACGGCGACTAGCGGACAGTTGACGCCTTGCGCCTTCCACCGGTCCAGATCCGAACGGAGGATGGTCAACATCCCCAGTCCGAGGTCAACGATGAGGCCGGACCGTTCGGCCACCGGGATGAACTCCGCCGGAGAGATCCAACCGCGCTCCGGATGTTTCCAGCGCGCGAGGGCTTCGAACCCTCGAATGCGCCGTTGCGCGTCGTATTGCGGTTGGTAGGCCAGCGAAAGTTGCCCGTCAGTCGACAGCGCCAACTTCAGGTCATGCTCCAACGCCTGGCGCTTGCGCAGGCTTTCTCCGATCTCGGCGGTGAATACTTGGAAGCTGTCCTTGCCGAGCTGCTTGGCGTGCCGCATCGCAGCGTCGGCGCATCGCATGGCCTCGCTGGGGTCCTTGGCAAAGTCCGGCAGTGCCACTGCCCCCACGCAGATATGCAGAGAGAGCCAGTGGCCGTCGTGGCTGACGGGTTGCGTCAATGCGAGCTGCAACTCTGCGACGTGCTCACGCAAAGCCTGCTCATCCAAGCCGGGGATGAGCAACATGGCGAATTCGTCAGCGGACAAGCGAGCGACCTGGTCGCCAGGACGACACATCATCCGCAGCCGCTGCCCGACGGTCTGAAGGACGGCGTCACCCGCCGCATGGCGGTGTTGATCGTTGATCTGCTTGAAGTCGTCGAGGTTCAGGAGCAGCAAGGTCGTACCGCCTTGCGCCAAGGCGGGCTCCAACAGACTTCGCATCTGGTCTCGATTCGGTAGATCGGTCAGTGCATCGAAGCGCGCGAGGTAGCGGGTGCGCCGCTCGACTTCGCGAATCTGAACGCGCAGGCGCTTGGACATCAACCACGCCAGACCGCCGGTCGCCACCAGCGTTGCCATGGTTGCGCCTAGGAACTGAGCGAGATCTGTGTACATCGGAAGGCGGCTTGCTTCGAGAACAAGTTGGCCCACGCGCTCTCCATTTGCGTCGACGGGCACTTCCACCCTCGCCTCCCCGGCCCATGCTTCCAACGACGAGGGCTCATCCACTTGGCGGAAGTATTCCGTGAACACCCTGCCCTCCCGGTTTAGCACCCGCGCATGCACGATGGCGGGGCTCCGTTGGAGGGCGGCCAGGCTCTCGCCCGCGTCGCTGCGGCTCTCGAAAACGAGGGCAGCGGATACCGTTTGCGCGACGACATCCGCCTGGGTTTGCAGATCTTTGATCAGCCGGTCCTGCAAGCGCACGTACTGAAACACGCTCAAGGCAACCGCGAAAACGAACAAGGCTGCCAGGGCGACGAGCAGTTCTCGCTGCCGATCAACAGCCTGGATGAGACTGGCTTTCATGACGCAGGCGCCTGCACGCGGCGGACGAAGCGCGCCAGGCGCAAGAGCTTGGTGCTGATTGTGAGCGCCGCGCGTCGAGCGGTATCGAGTTCAACGTCAAAGACAATGCGGCCGTCCTCAACCTGAAGGTTGATCATGGCTCCTTGGTCAAGCATGTTGGCCGAATCAGAGACGATCAGGACGGGCATTTCAGCGAGCGGCGCAATGAGCGCTGGCTGAGGTGAAGGCAGGTAGAGCACCTGACACCCTGCGGGCGGGTCTGACCGGCTCAAGCGCCGCACGACGATAGCGATCTGGCGGATGTTGCGGCCAACAAGAGACTGCAGTGCGCTTTCCACAGGCCCGTCTCCCACGATGCATATCCGCATTTCCTTTTCGGAGACACCGCGATCCGCTGGCCACGTGATGAACATCAGCGAGCGGTAGATCACCTCGGCTTTGAGCGCTGCAGGGCTCGATCCCTGCGCAGCGGCCGTGCCCGTCATTCCGCCGAACGCGATCAGGCAGGCAACGACGCAGTGCCAAATCCCTGATCTAAGCAACTCTCTCGGCCGGGCGATCATTCAGGCACTCAGAGAGTAAAGCGCCAATCCAGGCGCAGACTGCGGCGGGGCTGTGGAATCGTCGCCAGAACGACGTCTGGCGTCGACGGATCAGCGTAGCGGCGGTCCAGCGCGTTGTTGACATGCAAAGCCAAGCTCTGGCGCGCATCCAGTTGGTAGCGAAGGTGCGCGTTCAATACCGCCGTCGTGGGCACATCGATGCGCCCCTTGCGTGGACCCATGACGGTCCACTCGGCGCCAAGCTGCCAGCTGTACCACTGAGGGGCGATGGCGTGCCCCTTGAGCAACCAGGTCGGAGAGTTGCTGAGCCTGGCGCCTGTGTGATCGCGCCCGTCCATCCACGAGGCGCTCATGCGCCACGTCCAACCTTCGGTCGATCGCTGCTCCACACCAAGGTCAAGACCGCGCAGGCTGGTTCGACCCACGTTGCGGTACTGGACGGGAGCGTCTGAATCATCGTTGAGCGGTACCTGTTCGATGAGGCTGCTCATCCGGGTGAAGTAGGCGTTTGCGCTGAAGGCATGGCCGCTGGGCAGCAAGTACTCCCAGGCCGCCTCGCCGGAACCCACGCGCTCTGGCTTCAGCGCGCTGTTGCTCAGTTGCGAGATGCCGCCATCCTCGTAGAAGCGCTCGTAGACATTGGGCGTCCGGAACGATCGAGCCCACATCAACTTCAGCGACTCTCGCTCGTTGGGTCGGTAGGCCATGACCACACGGGGCGAAAGCGCAGGCGAAAACTCCTTGACATGGTCAACGCGCAACCCTGTTGTCAGGTGCAGTGACGACGACAGTCGCCACTGGTCTTGGGCAAACGCCGCGATCGAATGCTGCCTGACGTCAGAGTCGAGGCTAACCCGTTGGGGCTGGACATCGAAGTTGCGCTGGACGCCGTAGGGCGACGTTCGAACCTCAGCGCCCACCATCACTTGATGGTTGAGCAGGCCGCGCCACATCATTCGTCCCTCAAGGGTGGTCCACTGCGAACGGGCGATGTCCTTGTTTATGAGCGCAGGCGCTTCACCGAACACGTAACGGCCGCGGAAATCATAGGCGGCGACATTCAGCCTCAGGGTACGTCGGACATCGTCCTGCCAGCCGCCGTCATAAGCCACCTCCCCCAGCGCGAGCGTGTCGCTGTAGGTCGTACCGTGCACGCCAGCCAGCGTGCCATACGGCGCGGTCGCTGGGTCCTTCTCCCGGCGTACCGCGTTGAACGATAAGCGCCATGGGCCGGTGCGGTACTTGGCGAGCAACGCGGCCTGGCGCTCGCCGTCTAGGCCATGCACCCAGCCCTCTGAGGTGCCAAGTTCCGGGAGATAAAGACTTTCGCCGGCGCTGCGATACAGGTTCAAGCCGACAAACAGGTCCTGCCCGGAGGAAGCCGCAGCGCCGTAGTGCAGTTCCGCCCGGCGCATGCCCCGGTCACCTAGGCTTGCCTGAGTCGTCAAACCCGGCGTGTCGGCACCGTCCAGGGTGACCACATTCACGACACCCAATAGTGCGTTGCTTCCGTAGACGGACGAACCCGGGCCCTGAACCAGTTCCGTTCGTTTTACCCACTCCGCCACGACGGGAAGCTCGAACTGGGGCAGCCCTTGGTCGTAGATCGCGTCGTTGGTACGTTGACCGTCGATCGACATCAAGATGCGCGAGCTGTAGTCACCGGGCCGGTTAAAGCCACGCAATCCCATGGCGCTGTATGACCTCGAGTTGGTCATGTACACCCCTGGGAGACGCGCCAGCATGTCGCCGACCGTCTGATGTCCTAGCGCGCCGGATTCACGCCGTTCGATAACGGTTATCGATGCGGGCGCGTCCATCAGACTCTGCGCATAACGGGAGGCTCCCTGGACCTCTCTCGTCAGCAGCGCCTCCAGTGCTTTGTCGTCCTGCGTGTCTAGGGTGGTGTTGGCAACGGCCGGCTGTAGCAACAAAAAAAATACCGCCGAAGCGATGGCATGGATTCGGCAGGTCACAGGTCGTCTGCCGTCATGAGGACGGTCTGGCAGGAGATGAAACAAAAGTTTACGGGGCCGGCCTGGGCCTGTTGTTGTCGGAAGTCACGTCCAGCGGCCGTTCAACCGGCCGTTACAAAGCGGCGGCTTGGCGCTAGGTCGGCCAAAAGGCGGGCGACTGGCAGCCAGCGCTCGCCACGCAGGTGGTTTGCCGCCCCCAGCCGCGCACATCGGCAGTGAGGGCGCTGGCCGGGTTCGTAGTCGCCTAAGCACTGAGCCTCATTGACCTCATCCCCGATTCATCCCCGACCTAGCGCTTCGGACCGATGGCACAGAATGGGCGCAAATGACCTTGTGGTGCACGAGGCCGGGCAGCCAGCAGCAGATTGCTGCGGATTCGCATAACCCTAGACAGTGGTAGGCGCGATTTCAGACGTCTTGTCAATCTCAACCCGGTTACGCCCCGCCTCCTTGGCGCGGTATAGGGCTTCGTCAGCGCGTTTAAGCGCTTCGGCCGTCGGCTCCGCGGGCGGTGATACGGCGACGCCAAAGCTCGCCGTCACGCTGATTCGCTGGCCCGCGACTGTGATATTGCCCGCCTCTATGCGGTCGCATAGTTTTTCGGCAAGGCGTCCTGCTTCGCGGATGCGCGTACCTTCGGAAGCGATCAAGAATTCCTCGCCGCCCCAGCGGCCGAAGACGTCGCTGGCACGGAGGTTGGAGGCAACGATGGCGGCGACTCGACGCAGCACCTCGTCACCGCAATCATGGCCATGACGGTCATTGATGTGCTTGAAGTGGTCGATATCCAGCAGCACCAGTGTCATGCCCCGCGCTGCGTCTTCAAAATCGGTCAGTGACTGTTCCAGTCCACGCCGGTTCAGCACGCCGGTGAGTTCGTCGATCGTCGCCAAGCGGCGCAGTTTTTCCTGCTCGACGCGCAAGTGACGTGTCCGCGAAGTCAGCGCGTCGATTTCGCGCTGCTGACGGATGTGGCTGCGTCGTAGCTGGGCCCAACCATTGAGCACCATCAACATGGCGCCAATCATCCACGCACCTAGCACACCCAGGTAGGCCTGCTCGCGGCTGACCCAGTGGCCCCTGAGCGTGAGGCGCTTCAGTTGCAACTCGTGCTCCTCACCTGCCTGGATGGAAGGCAGGTCAACCGACACCGCGGTCGCGTTCTCCAACCCCGGCCGGTTGAGCTCGTGCGGCAAGTTGTATTGCCCGATCCACCACTCCGGCACGGTCAGCTCGCTCATCTCTAGAACGATGGGACCCTCGACGTCACGTGGACGAAGGTTGATTGAATGGAAGCGCGAGCTGTTGTTGTCCTCGATCTTGGAGAAGCGGGAATCGAAGTTACGCAGGGCTACCCTCACTGAAGGCGATGGGCCTTTGTACGTCACGTCCAGTTCCATCGTGTCGAAGCGGCTGAGGTCTCGGCCGCGCGACGCGTCAGCGCCGGTCAGTACGAAGGTAACGCCACAGCCCAGGTAGTTGCCGATGGCCGTGGTGTAGTGGCAGCTCAGGCGCGAAGTTTTTGGGTCTACCCATCGGACGGAGGCGTCTTTCTGGTTGCCGTCAGAAGTGTTTAAGTAAGGGCCGCTGGCAGTGCCAGGCGCGGTCAGCTCCAGGGTCCGGGCAGGCAAGAACTCGACGCTTACCACGGCGGCCAACGTCAGCGCGACGCCGATGATGAGGAGGTTCGGGTTGGTCAGTTCTCGCACTGGTCAGGGTCTTAAGTCGTTTAACCAGGCACTTTATGCAGGCGCAGCTCAGGCGTCTGCTGCATCCTTCACGGCAGGCCCCATTTCGCTTGGTTATAAGGTTGAAGAAGGGGTAAAGCGCGCAAGACGGGGGGCGACGGCGGCCGAAGTGCCCAACCCGCGATAGACCAGCTGATGGAACCAGCCTCCCGCTGCCACCGGATCAATTTTGGCATTGGGCACTTTGTTGACTCTCGGACGGCAAGTGCCAGCGACGAGCCAACGCAAGTTCAGGCTTGATCGTCAGACCTAGCAGCCGCCGCCGGAAAGTCTCCGACGGCATGGAGATAGATGACCGCACCGGCCGAAAGCGCCGCAGCCGCTGCGACCGTCCCTATTGAAGCAAACTTGAAGGCAGCGATCCAGGAGGCCACAAGGCAGGCGCCCGCGCTGAACACAACGCACGCCCATCCGACGTTTTGGGCGCCGGTGTACGTGGACCCGTTGGGGTACGCCTTCGGCGTGCGCCACCATCTTCCCATTTCAGTCAACATGCTCATAGCTACCAGTCCACGAGGTTCGCCGCGTAGATTTTGACCTGGGCCATTGATGCATTGACGGTCTATTTCGTGTCGGTGTTCGAAGCGCAGGATCAGCCAAAAGGCGGCGAGGTGCAACGGATGGCGGGAGGCAGCGAGGTAGAACTGGCAGGCTTGGCAGTCACCTTCCATTTCCTCGGCAACACCGACCACGATGCCTTCCAGGCCAGTGGGCAGTTAGGCATTAACAATCTCCTGGAGGTGCAGGGCTCGACGGGTGGCCTAGCCAGCAGCTAGTTTGCCGCTGAGCTTCAGCGCCAGCGCCGACGCCTACGCTTGCGAAATAGCGGCCATTCAGGCCATCACCCTGCAGCCAACTCCAATGACTGCTTGATGCCACACAGCGTGAGTAAGCCTGCCGGCCACCACCGGCATTGACCACTGCCGTGCTGTCTTCCTTCGTCGGCACGCTTCGGCTTTGGGCAAGAAGTTGTCGTCGTGCCTTTGCGCCTTAAAGCGCGAACCTTGCCGCAGCGCGGCAACGGCGCGGCAACGGCGGCCTGCAAAGCTGCCCCATGGCGTGCTCATCGATGCGCCGGGGAGTATTTTTATGTTGGCAAAGCACCTTGCACCCGCGCTCGCCTGCGTCGCGGCCCTGTCCACCTTGCCCGCCGCTGCCGGGCCCAGCCAGGGCGGCGTCAACCCGCCTGGTGGCTTCGTGTCGGCCTGCGCGACCGATCTCAGCTCTGGGCAGAGCTACCTTCCTGGCGGGGACCTGCTGTACGCCTTCAGTGCCTACCCCGCGCGCACCAGTTGCCAGGGCCAGTACTACAGCGGTACGGCCGGGTCCACGGCTGCTGCCAGCTACGCCACTAGCACGGTGCAGGCTCAGTCGTCAGCGGCCGTGACGATGGGAGGCATGCGATTTGGCGCGGCGACCTCAGCCCCCAACATTTCGCCGCACGCAGTGGCCGCTGGCGGCGCTGGCTGGTCTGACAGCCTGGTGGTGGACCTCGCGGACCACAGCGGGGAAGCGGCGATTTGGCGCTACACCATGCGTGTGGGCGGCTCGATGGCCAGCGGCGGTTTTTCCTTCTCCGCTGTGATGCTGAGCGCCTTCAAGAACGAGGAAGAGCTGTTCGGCAATGTCACCGGCTTCCACACGGGCGCCTCCGATGCCATCGGCACCGACCGCCAGCGGGTGGGTTGGGCCGCGACCTACGGCACCAGCCGCGTGGTGGACGATGTCGTCACGTTCGCCGTGCCCGTCACGCTGGGGCAGTCCTTCGTCTGGGGCGTCTATGCCAGCGCTTACGCCACCGTGGGCAAGACCACGGCGGGCGGGAACGGCGCCACGCAGCTCGATTTCAGCGACGGTCTGCAGTACGGCGGCTCGGACGGCCTTTATCTGGGCGGTCTGGCGATGGACGGCTACACGCTGCAGTCGGACAGCGGCATCGATTGGATGCAGGCCCCAGCGGTGCCCGAGCCCGGCACCTGCGCGCTGTGGTCGGCCGGGTTGCTGGGCGTGCTGATGATGCGGCTGCGTCGGCGCAGCGAGCGGCAGGATCCAACCTAAGGCAACGCTGAATATGTCCCTCGCGCGCAGCGCATCCCTGCTTTTGGGCGGTCTGAAACAACGGCAACCAGCCTGTTGCTGTAGCTGGCTCAATTTCGGCTCTGAAGGCACTGACCTGCCCCCTGAGACGCGGACTGGCGGCCCGCTGGCAGCTTGGTGCCCGAAGCGGGTACTGGCCTGGGTCGATCAGTTCACGCAATCGGCCACGAGCGGTCGTAGGACATCTCAACTTTGCGAGCTCCCATGACGCCATTCAGCTGGCCAAGGGTAGGTCGAAATGAATCCGGCGCCCCGGCCGGACGCGCTCGAGCGCGGAGCCGTTGGCATCGAGCGGCGCTGAAAAATTGCCGGCCTGCTCTCACAGCACAGCAACAAACGCGTAGACAGCCTTCTGCTCCTCTTCGTCGAGTTCGAAGAATCGCTTCCGTACGATTTCCCCTTCTCCGCCGTGTTCCAGCACCGCGTCACGCAGACTGGCGGCGCGGCCATCGTGCAAATACCGGTCCCGCAGTCGTGTGCCGATCAGCGGTGTCGTCCGCCATTCAGCGCCGCCCGCCTGACCCTGTGCGATCTTGTCGTCGAGCGCCGAGCCCATGTCGTGGAGCAGCAGGTCCGAGTAAAGCGGCACATCGCCGTTGTTTCCACGCAGACTGGGGACGTGGCATTTGGCGCAGCCGACCGCGTTGAACAACCGGGCGCCCTTGCCGGATGGCGCGCTCTCCACAGAAGCGGGCGTCCCGACAGCGCTGGCGCCCTGGTTCAAACGCGTCAGCGTGTAGGCGATGCCGGCCGATGCCACCAGCGCAAACAAGCCGGCACCGATCAGCCGCAGGCCGCCGCCGCCGAGCATGGGCTTTAGCGGGGTGGTAAGGCCCAGCGCGATCATCACCATCAGGAACAGGAACTGGTCGCCCTGCAGGATGGCGGCACGCACCTGGGGATGGACGGTCACCGCCGAGTTGAACATCAAGACGGCGAGGAAGACCAAGACGAACCAGGGCACCGGCAGCTGACGCCGCGCGGCGCCCACGGCTTGCCGCCGCTGCAGGAGGCCGAGCACCAGCAGCAGCGGGATGAGCATCACCACCTTGCTGAGCTTCACCAACGTCGCGGTGTTCAGTGCCCCCTCCGAGATTGCGAACGAGGCACCGTAGACCTGCGCCTGTTCGAAGATGCTCGCGCCGACGGTGATGCCGAAGCCGCGCTCGTCGAGGCCGGGCATGTGACCGGCGAGATATGCGATGGGGTACAGCAGCAAGGCGACGGTGCCCGCCAGCGTGACGAGGGCGATCGCCACGCCGGCATGCCGTTCCCGGGCCTTGTCCATCGACGCTACCGACAAGATGGCGGCCGCGCCGCACACCGACGAGCCGACCGCCACCAGCAGCGCCAGTTGCGGATCCAGGCGGAAGACATGCACCGCCACCCATCGGACGAGCACGAGCACCACCACCAGTTCGGCCGCGGCAATCAGAATCGGCGCCAGGCCCAGATCGCTCAACAGGTCAACGGTGATGCGGAATCCCAGTAGCACGATGCCGGTGCGAAGTAGGAAGCGCTTGGTGAAGTCGAGCCCGGGCCGCAGTGAGGCGGGGCAGGCAAACACGTTGCCGAGCATGAGGCCCAGCAGCATGGAGACGAGCACCGGGTTGCGTGCGATCGGGTCGCCCAGGCCGCCGGCGATCCAGCCCGCCGCGAGAGCGAGTGCGGCGGCCACGGCGAGGCCGGGGGATCGCTCGCGCAGCTTCAGGCCGACGCCGGGCCAACGAAGTGCCCCCGTCATCGCAGCGCTTCGACGGGACGCTTCCCGGTCGACGTTTGAGGCGACGGGCCCGGCGGCGCCGCGGCGAGCTCGCGCAGGTAGGCCGAGAGCGCCCTCACCATGGCACCGTCGTCCGTTGCCGTGGGCGCCGGGTGCACGGCCAGGACGCTGTTGACGCCCATCTCGTTGGCAAGCGCCTCCGCCACGACCTCATGCAGGTGAGCGGTATCGGCCTTCCAGCCGTAGCGGCCGACCCTCTGCGTGCCGTCTGCGCCAGTCACGTAATGCACGCGACCCTTGATGCCGTCGCCCTTGCTGACGGCTTGCGCCTCGATGACCGCATCTGGAATTTCGTCGAGCCGGCCTGCCGTTGCCAGCGCCAAGGGCATGCGAAGGGAGACGACATTGGCGGCGCGTGGGAGCGGTTCGGACAGCACTGCGGACGCGGTCATCGAGTGCCGCGGCGCCATCGCAGGGGCACGGTCGTCGCTGGCAAGCACCCTGCCACTCACCGGGTCCATGCGAGCAATGCGGCGTGCAAAGTGTTCCTCGCGTGAGCTCGCGCCGCCCGCACCCGGGTGGCAGGCCACGCAGGACGCGGCATTGAACCGCTGGCCTAGCCCCGTCTCGGGCGTGAGCACCGCAGAAAAAATGCGCGCGCCTTCCGCCGCTGTTTCCGATGGCTTTGGCCGTGCCGCAATGGCCTCTGCGTGCGAGGTGAACGCGCCAGCGGCGTCGAATCCGCTCGCCTCGATCAGCACGCTTTCTGATGCGCCGCCCGCAGCCTCGCGTTCGGCGATCAGCCAGAAGCGCTGCGCATCGGCGGACACCGCGATGGCACCAAGCCTGCCGGCACCTACCTCGCGGCCGTCCGGCCAGGCAATCACGGCGCGTGCCACGACCCTGCCGTCCTGCCCCATGCGCAGCACCGAGCCGTCACCGCGATTGACGACATACAGATCGGACCCTCCGGCGAGCGTGGTGTGGCTTGCGAAGCGCGGGTTCGCGACCTCGGGCACGCAGGCCGCCAGGTCGACTGGCTGCTTGAGCCATGGCGACTGCAGGTAGCGGGTGCGTTGCAGCTTGAACTGGCGCGTGTCGTCGGCCAATTGCAGCACGGCGATGCGGTCACGCTGAGCGTCGGTGACGAACAGCGCCCGCTCGGGAATCCACTGGAAGGCGATGCCGATGACGCCAGGGTCCTCGTTGCCCACGCCTACCGTGCCCGGCGGCGCCAGGCCATCCACGCCGTCCTGCACGTGCACCTGTACTACCGCGCCGTTGCCAGTGACCACCGCGAACACGGCGAAGCCGCTGCCGTCCGGCGACGAGCCGAGGAAGGCGGTCCCCAAAGCGCCCTTATCGATCGCGCCAGGCGTGAGTTGGCCGCTGTCCTGCCGGTTCAGCAGCGAAGCGAGCCAGCCCGATCGGACGGCCTTGGGCCGGCTGGTGCGAGGGTTTTGCGCGCCCACGAACACGCCACCCGCGCTGTCGCTCGGCGCGTTCGCCAATGGCGCCCCGTCGGGATCGAGAACGCTTTCGCTGCCGTCGCCGAGCAGCCCGAAAGGGGCGTTTGCCACCCATGGCCGTCCGAAGCCGTTGTTGATGGACAGGTACCGCGGCCCCGAGACGCCGGCAAAGCCGGCGGTGCGCGCGCCGGCGTTGCGCAGCCGGTTGAGCTGGGCCGGCGATTGCACGCTGTACAACTGAACGGCACCCCCCTCGGCCGGCTTGTGCGCCGTCAGCACGGCAGGTACGACGAGCGCGTGCCCAGCGGTCGCGGCCGTCGTGTCGATGGACAGGATCGCACCCGGCGCATGGGCCGCGTTGCCCGGTGCCGCACCGAAGTTCTGCTCCACAGCGACCAGCACGCGTTGCGGATCGAGGGCGCGACCCGCCTGGGTTTGCAGCAGGAACTCCGGGTTCGACACGAAGGGACCGCCCTTGTGGAAGCGACCGACCTGACGCACGCCGAACGCGCGGCGCATGCCGGTCGCGATCACGCGCGAGCGCACCGGCCAGCTCGGCAGCGCGCGGCCGGCGCTTGTCGCGGCCGGTGAGGTGGCTGCGGCCGCGGCTTGCGCGGGTGGTGTCGTGGCGGCCAGCACCGTGAGCGCGAGGGCCAGGCAACCCAGCGCCGTCCGTGATTCACTTCGCATGAAGATCCCGTTTCAGTGACTTCTATGAGGTGAACGAATTTGGGACGCCAGGTTGGACATGGCGCGTGAACGATGCGGTGTGCTTGCGGGCGGTCGCCCTCGATGTGAAGCCTTAGCGCAAAGCCTAAGACGCAAGTCCGCCAGCCGGAAGCCGCAAGGCTGCAGAGGCGGGGCCGCGAAATCGCAGAACCGGGGAACGTCGGCAAGTCCTTCTCACCCCGTGTGGACGCCGCGGCAGCGATCGCTGACACACGGAGAGAGGTGTCACGCGGTCACGTGTCTCGGCGTCACTGCCGTGCGCCGATGCCGGCCCCGCGCCCTTCAGTGGGCCGCGCGGCGTTGCGCCTCGGCCAGTGCGAGACGCAACTTGGCGGTCGCCCGGCTTCGCGCCGGGTCATATTGAGCCTCGTGCAGGGCGAGCGCCTGTTCGAGAGCCGGCAGCGCCTCGGCAATCCGGCCTTCACGCAGCAGCGCTTCGCCGCGTACGGCGGTCAGCCGCGCCTGGGCATCACGCTCAAAGCGACGCTCTGGCAGCCGCTCGAGTTCGGCCAACGCTTCCGAGGCGACCGTGCGCGCGTCGGCATGACGGCCGCATGCGAGGAGCAGTTGCCCTTCCTCGGCCTGACGGCGCAGGTGCATCTGTGCGCTGTTGCTTTCACCGACCTTCAGAGGATGGTCCCGAAAATCCTGCAGTGCCTCCTCGGGCCGGCCGGAGGCTGCCAAGAAGCGACGGCGCACGACGCGGACCTCCTCGACAAGGCGGTCGCTCGCAATGGCCGTGGCCGCGACGGCGCGTTCGACGTCGGCGCTCGCTTCGTCCAGCCGACCCAGCGTTGTGAGGGCATCCACACGAGCCGCCAGCAGCGGCCCCATGCGGTCGGGCGTGGCCTGCCGCAGCAAGGCCCGCGCTTCCTCGATCGCGGCCAGCCCTTGCTCGGCATCCCCATACGCGGTCAGCGCCCAGCCATAGTTGACCATCACCACTGACGGCAGATCACCAAAGTCCTGGCTGCGCCCCGCCTCGCGAGCCCATGCGGCTTCAGAGCGGGCGGAAGCAAGCGCCTCGCGCAGCAGCCGGTTCGAGAATTGAAAGTGCGCAATCTTGAAGCGAGCCAGGTGCAGGCTTTTCGGATCGCCGCTGCGTTCTGCCAGCGTGAGCGCGCGGACGAGCGTGGCGCCAGCGGCTTCGATCTGGCCCAGTTGTGCCTGGACTTGGCCAAGCAGGGACAGCACACCCGGCAACCAACCCACCGCGCCTTGCCGATCGATCCAAATCTCGGCTTCGGCCAGGGCACGTTGCGCCTCCGCCAGGTGCCCGGACATGCGGGCGCTTTCGCCGAGGTTGTAGAGCGCATTGACGCCATCCGTTCCTGGCGCCGAAGCGCCCTGCGCACGGGCGATGGCCGCCGCGTGGCGCGCGCGCGCCAACGCCTGGCGCGGATCGGCGCCGAGGTAGACGAAGGCCAACGCCGTATCGATCTTCATGCGGATGGTGTCGTCATCGTTGCGGCGACGACGGGCCGCCTCATCTGCCTGCCGCAAGACCTCGACCGATTCGTCTCGCCGGCCCATGTCTTCGAGTGACAAGCCGATTTCGACGGCCACGCTCAGGGCCTGGTCGCTTTGCGCGCCGTGCAGCTGCGTGGCCAGCGCCAGGCTGCGGCGTTCCAGCGCCAGGCTGCGCTCGTTCAACGCCATGCCAAGGTACATGTCCGCCAGCAGGTTGTAGAGCCTTAGCCGAGCCTCGGGTGCGGAAGCCAGCTCCCGGTCGATGCGCTCGGCGCCGCGGTCCAGCAACTCGCGTGCCGTGGTGGCACGCGCCGCGACCGGATCGGCTTGATTGGTGGTGTTGGCGTTGAAGACCGACTCGATGAATCCCTGAACCGCTTTGGCCGTCGCGGCCTCTGCCTGCGCCCGTTGCTCCGACAGCCGGGCCTCGCGCGCCTGCCACAGCGCGACCGAGGCGCCGGCAACGAGCGCGACGGTGACGACCGTGCCCGCTGCGACCTGCAAGCGATATCGGTGCACAAACTTGGAGGCACGGTAGCGCCAGCTGTCGGGCCGCGCCTCGACCGGCTCGTTCTGCACATGGCGCTGCAGGTCCTTGGCGAAGGCGTCCATCGTCAGATAGCGGTCACCCGGGGCCTTCTTGAGCGCCTTGTTGAGGATCGAATCGAGATCGCCACGCAGCTGGCGTGCCACGTTTGGGTCCGAGGCGCTGCTGCTCGCCAGCGGCGGCTCGACGCTGGCAATCGCCTCCTCCAGCCCCGCCGCACTGTCCCGCTTCAGTCGGTAGGGCCGCGCGCCCGACAGCAGCTCATAGGCGACAACGCCCATGCTGTAGATATCGCTGGCTGTGCCCAGCGGCTCGCCACGGAATTGCTCCGGGCTTGCGTAGTCCAGCGTCAGCGCACGGCCGCCGAATTCGGTCAGCGCAGTTTCTCGGGTGCGGTCGCCCTCCAGCAGCTTGGCGATGCCGAAGTCCAGCAGCTTCACTTGCCCATCCTGGGTGACGAGGATGTTGCCTGGCTTCAAGTCGCGGTGCACGACCAGCCGAGCGTGAGCGTGCGAGACCGCGGCCATCACCTGACTCAGGAGTGCGATGCGATCGGGCACGCCGGCCAGATGGTCGCGGCAATAAACGTCGATGGTCTGGCCTTGCACGTACTCCATTGCCAGGAAGGGACGCCCTTGGCCATCCGCGCCCGCGTCGTAGAGCTGGGCAATGTGCTGATGTTCCAGCGTCGCGAGGATGTCGCGTTCGCGGCTGAGGCGCTCGGCGAAGGCATCGCCCCAGACGACACGCGGCAGCTTCAGCGCCACGCGTCGCTTCATCAAGCCGTCCGAGCGCTCGGCCAGCCACACGGTGCCCATGCCGCCGCGCCCTGCCTCCGAGATCAGCCGGTAGGCGCCCACCTGGCTGCCCGGGCCCAGGCTGTCTCCCGGCTCCGCTGCCGGACCGATATCCAGCCTGGGCAACTGGCCGAGAAAGTCGTCGGTCTCGATGTCGTGCCGCTGCTTGAGCAGCGAGCGCAGCAGATCGCGGTGCGCGGCTTGTTCGCCCGAGAGGTCGTCCAGCCAGGTTGTCTGCTCGGACGCCGGCAGGCTGAGCGCTTCGTCGAGCAGCGCGTTGATGGCCGGCCAATCGGCAGCAAACGCGGCGAGGGGCGTCATCGCGTCACTCACGTGTTGCGCCAAATCTCAGTTGCGCAATGCATGGGCCAGCAGCAGCCGGGCCTTGTCCCAGTCGCGGCGCACGGTGCGTGACGACAAGCCCAGCGTCTCGGCGATCTCGTCGTCGTCCAGGCCGCCGAAATAGCGCATCTCGACGACTCTCCCCAGCCGTTCGTCGATGCGGCTGAGTTCTTCCAACGCGGCGTGGACATCCAGGATCTCGTCGGATGCGGCGGGCAGGGAACCGATGAGTTCGGAATCGAGTGTGACCTGCTCGGCGTCGCCACCGCGGCGGTCCGTCTTCGCCACGCGTGCGGCGTCCACGATGATCGAGCGCATCACCGTGGCCGCGTAGGCCAGGAAGTGCGAGCGATCTGCCGGTGTCAGGCTCTGCCCCTTGAGGAACTTCAGGTAGCACTCGTTGACCAGCGCGGTCGTTTCCATCAGGCCGTCGCGGGAGCCGCGCGCCAGGCGCCGACGGGCGACCCGACGGAGCTCCGGATAGAGCAGCTCGAAGATTCGGTTGAAGGCCTCGCGGTCGCCTGCACGAGCCGCACCAATCAGCTGCGTTACTTCCCCCATGCCGTCGACCCGCCCGATAGATGCTTTCGAGCCGCGATCGTAACGAGACCACAGAGCGGGCTGGGCTGCCAGGTCCCCCTAAGTCGGTCGAGGGTCGCTTCATCTGATCAACCGCGCCGTCGCTTCGCGCGAGTCATCGACCAGGGCGCGGCGCGCAGGCGGTTCGCGAAGACGCAACGTCGACAGCAGGCAGGCAACGCCGCACGCGAGTGATAGCGCAGCGACCACGCCGAGGCGGGGGGCGAGCAACGCGAAGACGGCGCCGAACGCCGCCTTGCCGAACAGTCCACCGACGTAGCCGCGCAAGAACTGTGCAGCAGCACGGTGCCCGTGAACAGCGTGCTCGGCCATGGCGACCGGCCCGGTGACCAGCGGCAGTGACGACAAAAGCCCGGTTGCAAAACCCCCAATCGAAGGGCCGACGCACGCCGCGAGAGCCGTGACTCCGCCGGATACCACCGCGACGAGGATCATGAGGCGAAGTGGAGCTCTTTTTGACACGACGTCGGCATGCGACCTTGGCATCGCAGCGACGGCGACTGCACAGCTTGCAAGCGCCAATGCAAGTGCGCAGGTCAGGTCCGCACTGACAGCCTCAGCCTGCGGCGCCATGGCTAGCGCGCCGCACAGCCCGCACAGCAGTGCGATGACGCCGCCGCAGTAGCGTGCGGCGCGGGCGTAGGCCAGTGCAAATATAGCCAGCATGCCGCAGGCGGCGACGCTGCCGACCGCGGCACTGATGGCAAATGCCATCCCCTCGTCGTCCGCCAGCCAGGCCAGCGTCGGCGCAGTGATGGTCGGCAGTGCGGCAACCACGCCCGCGAACCTGCGCCCACCGTAGTGGGCAGTCAGTATCACCAGCAATACCGTGCCTGCGGTCAGCAGCGCCTTGAAAAGCGTATCCATCGTGCCCTCTCAGTGACGTCGCGAGATATCGCGCGGTCTTGTCGAGGTGTACGAGATGGGCTGTCTCGGATGGACACGCGATCAAAGCGAGTCAGCCCAACATCTGCAAGGCCGGGAACCGAGCCGAAGCTGAATAGCCGACTCGACCAGCAAATCCGGCAGCCTGCGACGAAATTTGGGCCCGATGTCCATCGGCGGCCTGGGGCTTCGTTCAGTGAATTAGCAGGTGTTGCCAGGAGCAGCACTCCTTGCCTTTTTCACAGTGGAGATTTCATGTTCGTTCGTGCACGTTTCGCGGCACGCCTCGGTCGCGGCGGTCTCGGCGTTGCGGTGCTTCTCTGCCTCGCAACGAGGGTCGCCTCCGCTCAGCACGCGCAGTCAACCGAATTGCTGTGCAGTATGCGCACAGGCGCGGCCACCGCGACGTTGCGCGTGGCGGCCGGCACCGATCCCTTGGCCGCGTCAGGCGCGGAGTTGGGCGAAGGTTTCGAAGTCAGGGCTGTGGCTCTGGCCGACGCTACGGCGCCAGGCAAGGTGGCGCGCGTCATCGTGACGGTGCTCGACCTGGAAGACGGCGGGCGCAAAGTCGTGCTATCGCAGAGCCGGTGGACGGCAGGTGAGCAAGAGGTGCTTGCTGATGACGTCGTGTGGCGGCCGTCGCTGTCCGGCTGGCAGCGGGTCTACTCGCCAGCGCTCGACCGCGAGCTGGCCTGGGGCCGCGCATTGGTGCACACGGGAGTGGCTCCGCAGGGGTGGACATGGGTCGCGAAACAGTGACGCAGCGTGTGAGGCGTAGCCGGTTTGTCGCTCCAAGCGGGCAGCGATATTCGGACGGTGCAGGACTTGCTCGGCCACGGCGACGTAGCGACGACCATGATTTATACCCATCATCTCAAGGTTGGCGGCGGGGCAGTGCGAAGTCCGCTGGACACACTGCCAGTTACCGGGGCGCTCTGAAGCGGACATTGATGAGCTTCCGCTTCGGGCACTTTGCCGCCACCGTCAGATGTGCCCATAGCACACCTCGGTCGAACTGCGGCTCCAGGCTGGCTGCCGCCGCTCGCACTCGGCATGCCTCAGGCAGATATTTGCCCAGAGGGGAAACTTGCCTAAATCTCAGCAACCGCTGGTAGCTGCCGTTCGCGCAATGGCTCTGGCCCTCCCGGACCCGCACGAGGTCCAAGAGGCCGAGTCTTTAGCGTCTGCAGCGGGTTCGGCCACGCTGTCTTCGGGCGCGGCCGAAAAATCAGTTCTTCATTCGGTTGGCGATCTGACCCAAAGTCACCACCAACGCGGCACCACCGAGCACCTTAACTACCTCTGGATGCTGGGCGTAGTAGCTGCCGATTCGGTCCAGGATTGAAGGGTCCTGCTTCTCCGCTGCCGCCGCGACTTCCTGCACCTGTTTCGGGTTCAGGTACGGCGGTTCGCCCTGCTGGTTACCTTGTGCGCTGGATTGCTGCCAGCGGGCGAGCAGGCCACCTGCAACTGACGCCAACACGCCAGGACCAAGCGATCCCGCAAGCTGCTGGAGCAAGCCACTGCGCTGCTGGGAATTCGAGCCCGTGAAAAGACTGGACACCATCTGACCGAAGTCAGGCGTTTGATTGGACCGGAAGGCGTCGGCCAGACCGCCGGCTAAGGCGTCCCTTGGCACCTGCCGTGCCACGTCGTCGAAGTCCTGATGCGTGTCCGTCGGCCGGGCTAGATAGGACTGAAGGATATCCATCACACTCATGGCGGGTCTCCTTTGATTGGTCAGTTAGCGGATGCTGCCGCGACGGAAGAAGTTCACCAATCCGAGCAGGACCACCGCGCCGAGCAGCGAAACCGCAAGACCCGCGATGCTGAAGTCATTGCTGTTGATCGTGCCGGTGCCGAGCATGGGCGCGATGAGCCAGCCGCCGATGAACGCCCCGATGATGCCAACCACGATGTTCAAGAACATACCCTGCTGGTCATTGGTGCGCATGATGATGCTTGCCACCCAGCCGATGAGGCCGCCGATGACAAGCCAGAGGATGAAGGTCATGAAAGCTCCTAGAGGTTGAAGCATGCGACTCTAGGAGCCGCACCACCCTCGGGCTGTAGGAGGACAACACTTTGACCTCGCATCACCTAGATCAAGACGGAACCGGCAGCGCCGCTGCCGCGCACGGTCGGTTTTCATACGCGTCCCGTGGTCCGCTTCGGGCACAGTCCGACCGCCGTCAGCGAGTCGGCGGCGGCTAGGTGCCCATAGCGGAAGCTCGTGATCGACGACGAAAGCCTGCGCCGCAGCGGGTGTCGTTATTGGCGGCCGGGCACCCGGTCAGGGTGAGTGCCATGAAGCCGTCATCGGCTCACCTGACAACTCAGCGGCTCCAGTGACGGTATCGGGGGGCGCTGCGGTCATCCAGCTTGACAGGCGGCCGATTGCCCCGTCATACCATCGCCCTTGCAGCGTCATCGCGTCGACCTGAATTTGATCGTGCCAGAGGCGACGCTGCCGGAGCGGCCGTCAAGACGTCGCGGCCGCCTCGAACACTGCGCCGATCTTGTACGGTTTCTGAAGGACGACGTCTGCACCGATGTCTATGAGTTCGGCCCTTGACACGCCGCATGCGGGCGTCGAAAGCGCGACGATCCGAATCTTCGTCGGGCAAGGCGACTGGCCACTGCGAATCAGGCGGACCCAAGGCGCGAATGCCGGGTCCTCCACGCATCCCAGAATGAGGGCGTCGAATGTTGCCAACTTGAGTTTCGACTGGGCCGACTCTATGCTGAAAGCCTCCGTCACCTGGGCCAGGCCTAGGTCGGCAGCCACGGCGCAGAGCGTGCGCCGCAGCACGAATTGCGGCTCGACCAGTAGCACGCTGAGCGGTGGGCGCTGGTCCTTCCTCATGTGTCCGCCTCGCCCGCGAGTGCCTCATTGACCAGTTGGCTCAGCGCCCTCATGACCGCAAGCTCGACCTGGCCAAGCTCACGTGGCTTCGTGTCGATCACACACAACGTTCCGACGCGTTCTCCCGACGGCGCACACACGGGCGCGCCGGCGTAGAAGCGGATGTACGGGGGGCCAGTGACCAAAGGGTTGTCGGCGAACCGTTCGTCTTGAGCCGCATCGCCGACGATGAACAGTTCGGGTTGCGCGATGGCGTGACCGCAAAACGAGATGTCACGGCCAGTCTCTTCTGCGCTGAGTCCGAAGCGGGACTTGAACCACTGACGATGCTTGTCGATGAGGCTCACCAACGCGATGGGCGTGTCCAGCTCTTCTGCAGCGAAACGCACGATGCGGTCGAATCGCTCTTCCGGCGGCGTATCGAGCACGACAAGATCCTGGAGGGCCAGTAGGCGCGAAGCCTCGCCGGGCGGGATGGGAGCTGGCAGCATGGTGTGTGAGTTCGTTGAGGCGCTGGTGGATGAGGCAGCCTGAAAGCGTGTTGGGTCAGCTGAGAAGATGACCCATGTCTTGAAGATCGATGACCACCACGCTGGAGTGCTGGCCGGTCGTGGGCAAGGTGATCATGTTGAACTCGCCCGCCGAGCCCATTCGCATGCTGTCAGTTTTCACCGACCGAGGCGGCAGCCACGACTCGAGCCGGCTGATCGCGATGCCAGTGAAGTCGTCGTCCCCGATTTGCACGATGACCGCGAGCTTGGACGTGACGCGCGCCTGCGAATCCATGGAAGGCATCGCCGAGACCCGCACCGGTCGGTTGCGCCAGCTGATCATTGCGCTTAATCCTGAACCCAAAGTCTTTGCGGCGGCACTGTCTAGGGGCACGATGCCAACGATGCCGCTGATCGGCGACGCATACCGCCGATCCGTTTCGTAAACGATGTGGGCAACGCTTACGCTGCCATCCAGGGCGACAGACGGCCGAGCGTCGGCGGCTGCGCGGATTGCCCGGCCGCCAATCGCCGATTCAGGTGCTGCTTCGAAGAACCGGTTCATGTCCAGCACTCGCACGTCGCCAAGACCTTCAACGCAGGCGAGACCTTGCAGCATTGGGTGCTCAGGGGCTGGCTTGATGTCTGCTGTCGACAGGTCAACAAGGCACTTCGCGGCAGTGACGAAAACGCCGAGCATTTGCCCGTCATGCGCGAGTACCGCCATCCAGTTGGCGCTCAGGCTAGGGCCCCCCAGCAGGGCGCCCATGTCCACCATCGCCATCTTGCGACCCTGGTAGGTCGTCACCCCGCAATGTCGAGTGCCCATCTTCAGCACCGACTCCGGCGTCGGGCAGGCCATCACCTCGGCGACCATCCTGACAGGAAACGCGAGCAGCGTCTCCTGTTCTGAGGCGCCCACGGCGAATACGGCATACCGGTCTAGTCCTGCAGGGCCGCGTTTGACAGTCGCCTGCCGCACTGCCTGCGGCAGGCCATCGCGCTCGCACCAAAGTTTGGCCAGACGCATCAGACGGCCCACCTCCAACAGCGGCAAGGGCGGCGAGCCCGTCTCACCTGAGGGAAGCGCGCAATCAAAAAGCTCCTCCGGATCTTCCTCGCCGTGGATGCGCTGAACGCGCTGCCGCGCCACCGAAGCGACGCCTAGCAACGCGTCGACCGCCACGCCAACGCGGCCGTCTGCGCCACGCAGGATCAGGATGCGTGCGTCTTCGGGGCTGGCCTGGGCTGAGGGGCCCAGTTCAACCCATTGGTCAAGTGCAACGACGGGCATGACGACGCCGTCAAGCTCGATGACCCCAGCCAACGCGCCCGCGCGCCGCGGCACGTGGCTGAGGCCACCCGTCGGCACGGAGATGGCCCGCTCTATGTCTGCCGTGGCGATGGCAAGCGATGAAGCTCCCACCCTCGCCCGCGCGTAAGACAGGGGGCCTGATTCAACTGTCATGCAGCGACTGCGCGGCTGCCGGCGCGTTCAAGTTCATTGAGCAGAGTGGCAACGCCAAGGGTGGATGACTCCTGGTCTGTCATCGCTGCCTGGATTTCGTCGATGGAGCGGTTGGTCTTGTCCACCGATTGCTGGATGCGCACGAAGGCCTGCTCCACATCCTCCGAAAGGCGGCTGCCATCGATCACGCTGCTCACCGTCTTGTTGATCAGTTTGGCAATCTCGCGCGTGGCGACGGAGGATTTCTCCGCGAGCTTTCGCACTTCGTCGGCCACGACTGAGAAGCCGACACCATGTTCGCCGGCTCGTGCCGCCTCGATGGCCGCATTGAAGGCCAGCAGATGCGTCTGGCCCGAAATTTCGCCAATGGTGTCGACGATTTCATGGATGTTGGACGACGCCCTTTCGATCTCCACGATGGCTTCTCGGGAGCGAGCAAGGAGCCTGTTGCCTTCATCTGCCTCGCGCTGGGTCTGTCCAGCCAAATTGCTGGTGCGCTCAGTACCGCGTGCGACCTGCTTGATCGAACCCGTCATCTGTTCCAGAACCTGCGTGATCTCCTGAACCTTTTTTGTGACCCCTTGTTCACGGGCCACTTGTGCGCCGATGTCCATGGCGAACTTGACGACCTTGTAGGGCTTGCCGTCGATGTCGAGGATGGGGTTGTAGGTCGCTTGAATCCAGCAGTCCGCCCCATGTTTGCCGACGCGCTTGAACCGGCCGGATTGAAACTTTGCTTCGCCAAGGTTGGCCCAGAAATCCCGGTAGGACTGCGACTTCACCATCTCCTCGTCACAGAACATGCTGTGGTGACGACCCTGAATTTCGGTCAGACCGTAGCCCATCGTGCGCAGGAAGTTGGCGTTGGCCGTCAGGATGTTGCCCTGCATATCGAACTCGATGACTGCCTGCGAAACAGCGATGGCGTCGAGCTTTCCCTTGGTCTCAGCAACAGCGAGCATCTCGTGCGTGATGTCGGTGGCGAACTTGATGACCTTGTAGGGCTTGCCCGAGGCGTCGAGCACGGGGTTGTAGGAGGCCTGAATCCAGATGTCCTTGCCGGTGCTGGCCACGCGACGAAAGCGGCCGGTCTCGAATTCACCCCGGCCGAGCCGGTCCCATAGCGCCATGTACTCCGGTGAGCGCGCGAAGGCGGTGTCGCAGAACATGCGGTGGTGCTGGCCAACGATTTGCTCCAGCCGGTAGCCGAACGTGTCCAGAAAATTCTGATTGGCGGTGAGCACCTGGCCGCGCGTATCAAACTCGATGACCGCCTGAACGCGATGAATCGCCGCCAGGATTCCTGCGACATCGGCCTGCTGAGTGCATGCCGACGTGATATCCGTGGCCAGCTTGACCACGCCCACCGGCTCACCGCTTTGATCGAGCACCGGGTTGTAGGTGGCTTGCAGCCAGATCGCCTCGCCGTTCTTCCTGATGCGCTTGTAAACGCCCTCGTTGATGCCGCCGGCACGCAGCGCTTTCCAAAGTTGTGCGTAGGCATCGCTCTGTGCGAATTCGGGCTCACAGAACATCGAGTGGTGCCGTCCGACCACTTCGCTCAGCTTGTAGCCCATGCTAGTCAGAAAGAGCGCGTTCGCGCGCACGAGATTGCCTTGAAGGTCGAACTCGACGATGCACTGAGCGCGATCGAGTGCCGATAGCAGGCCTACAGTTCGGGCCTGATCAGCCAACACCGGAGGCTGGGGGTTGTACGTGGACATGGAGACAAAACCGGGTTGCTTACGACAGCTGGATTCTCGACACGCATCGGTCCGGGCATGCGGGGGCAGCAGCAACGCGCCGTGACAGGTTCACGCATCTGCCTGCGCACGGTTTTGGCGGGCCTTTGCCGGGCATTAGCAGGCGGCCGGCAACGCGCCAGGCGGGTCCGTTAGCTGTGGGTATGGTGCTCTGAGTCGCATGCGCGGACGCGGACGCACAGCACGATCTCATTTGATCACGCGGGGTGGTGCGATCCTGAGTCCGGTCGCCGATGGCACTTTCAGTCGCTTCTTATCACTGCTCATACGGCGCGGGGCTGACCGAAGTCAATCACGAACATCCGAAGTGCTGCGGCGCGACCGACGTCTTTGGCTCACTGTGCGAAGCTCTGCATGGCGACCCATGCACAGGGGTCGAGAGCGCCGCTCGAACACATCGAACAGCAGACTTCCGGCGCGCGACGATGACCACAGCCGGTACCAGCCAAGCTGGAAAACCGCTTCACCCTCGACACCAGTCGTTCAAGCCGTCATACGGCCAGGTCGGCCGGCGACCGCTTCAGGCCGAGCAACGTCGACTCGACGATGACCGCCGATGACGGCAGCCGCTGCGGATTTGATTTCCACCGTGGTCGCCACTTCGGCTTTGGGCACCAAGCTGCCTACGGCCTGCGGGACCGCGCCTCGGGGGCAGGTCAGTGCCCGGAGCCGAAATTCGCTGTACTACGGCGATAGGCTGCTTCCCGACGTTCGCAGCAGACCGTCCCGGCGGCCGCTTACCGACCGAACCGGAAGTAGCACGACACCGCACGGGTTCCATAGGTTGCGATGAACGTGATGATGAGCACTATCGAGCGCGGCATGTATCGCCGCGCGCCAGTCAGACCGGGGCTATGCAGCGCGCAGTGGCTCAATTTTTGATACTGAGTGTGAATATCGTGGATTCCGCACTCCTGGGGTTTCCATGCATGCAGCCTCCTGTTCAACCGATGGGCCATGAAGTTCATCACGGGCTGGATCGCCTCGAAGGGTGTTTACCGTGTATTTCGAAAGTGCATAAGGTTTTGGAGTGCCGCACCCCCGCCAATGGAGCGATTGAACCAAAGGTGAGACGGGCCGATAAACCTGCATTCCACGATCCATGAGCGCGGTTGTGGACCATCCCAGGAGCCTGCATGTCCCTCGCAACCGAGACCGCCGTGGCGGTCCGCCCATCCGCATCGCTGGTCGCGACCACTGGGACGGCGGCGCGGCCGGCCAGTGCGCGTGAATACCTCACGTTCCGCGTCGGCGCCGAGGAATACGCCATCGACATCCTGCGCGTGCAGGAGATCAGAGGGCATGGCCAGGTGACGCGCATCGCCCACGCGCCGGACGTCGTCAAGGGTGTCATCAACCTGCGCGGCGTCATCGTGCCGGTGGTGGACCTGCGGCTGTGTCTGCAGGCCGCGTCGTCGTTCAAAGACGAGGACACCGTCACCATCGTGCTGGACCTCGGCGCCCGCGTCATCGGCACCGTGGTCGACGCCGTCTCCGACGTGCTGTCGCTGTCTGACGCTGACATCCGCCCCGCCCCCGAGTTCGGCCACAGCGCCACGTCGGCCGCCCTGCTGGGCATCGCCTGCGTGAATGAAGGCAGCGACGCCCGCCGCATGCTCGTCGTGCTGGACATCGAGCGCCTGCTCACCGACGCCGACATCGGCCTCTGAACCGAACATCAGGAAGTCATATGAACAACCTCAAACTTTCCTCCCGCCTGGCGCTCGGCTTTGGCCTCGTGCTGACACTGCTGGCCATCGTCGCGGCAGTCGGCATTTCCCGCATGTCGCAGCTGAACAGCCAGCTCGACGACATCGTCAACATCAACAACAAGGAGTCTCGCCTCGCAATTGCCATGCGCGTGGCGATCAACCAGGTCGCCACCTCGACGCGGAACGTCGTGCTGCTGACGGAGGAAGCAGACATGAAGGCCGAGATGGAGCGCCTGCAGAAGTCTCGTGCCGACTACGACGCTGCTGAGCAGCAGCTCGGCAAAATGTTCGACACCATTGCTGAGACCTCGACGGACGAGAAGGCATTGTTCGCCCGCATCAAGGAGTTCAAGGCAACGGCGCGACCGGCCATCAACAAGGTCGTCGAATTGGGCCTCGCCAACCAGATGGCCGACGCCACTTCCATTCTGATGAAAGAGGCGCAGCCTGCGCAGAACGCGTGGCTACAGGCTTTGGGCCAATTGGCCAAGATGGAAGACGAGCTCAGTGAGAAGGCCGCGGCCGAGGCCCAGGCGGACTACTTGATCGGCCGGAACACCATGCTCGGCTCCAGCTTGGTCGCGCTGCTGGTTGGCATTGCTGCGGCTATCGTGCTGACGCGCAGCATCGTCAAGCAGTTGGGCGGCGAGCCGACCTATGCAACCGACGTCGTCAGCCGCATCGCCGGCGGCGACTTGTCGGTGCCGGTGGACGTGAAGACTGGCGACACCACCAGCTTGCTGGCCGCCATGCAGCGCATGCAGGTGGCACTGGTCGACATGGTGGAGAACATCCGCAGCGGCTCTGACAGCATCGCCATCGGCTCCGGCCAGATCGCCACCGGCAACGCCGACTTGTCGCAGCGCACCGAAGAGCAGGCAAGCAATCTCCAGCAGACGGCTGCGTCGATGGAGGAGCTGACCAGCACCGTGCGCAACAACGCCGACGTGGCTCGGCAGGCCACCTCGCTGGCCAGCTCGGCCAGCAGCGTGGCGGCCAAGGGCGGCGAAGTGGTAGGCAAGGTGGTCCACACCATGGAAGAGATCAGCGCCTCCAGCAAGCGCATCTCGGACATCATTGGCGTCATCGACGGCATCGCCTTCCAGACCAACATCCTGGCGCTGAACGCCGCTGTCGAGGCGGCGCGGGCCGGTGAACAAGGCCGCGGCTTCGCGGTCGTGGCCGGCGAGGTGCGCCTGCTTGCCCAGCGCAGCGCTGAAGCCGCCAAGGAGATCAAGTCCCTGATCGGCACAAGTGTCGAGAAGGTGGAGAACGGCACCGGCCTGGTCGCCGAGGCCGGCCGCACGATGGACGACATCGTGGCCCAGGTGCGCCGCGTCAACGACCTGATCGCCGAGATCAGTGCCGCCACCGTCGAGCAGACCAGCGGCATCGGCCAGATCAACGATGCTGTGACGCAACTCGACCAGGTGACGCAGCAGAACGCCGCGCTGGTGGAGGAAAGCGCCGCCGCGGCCGACAGCCTGCGCACGCAGGCCGACATGCTGGTCAAGGCCGTGTCGACCTTCAGGACGGACGGCGGCGGTGCCCGCCCGCAGGCGGCGGCTGCACCGCGGCCTGCGCTGGCCCGCAAGGCGCCCGTGGCAGCGCGGCCGTCGGTCGCCCGGGCGGCCAAGGCGCCGGCCCTGGCCTCGGCTGGCAACGACGGCTGGGAAGAACTCTGACAACTGCGTGACCGCCCCGAGCTTGCCTCCGGCTGCCTGCGTGCGAAAGGCCGTCACTGCCCACTCCCGCAGCGGTGCGGGGAGCACGCCATCTCGCTTCTCCCACACGTCGCCACCAGCCCCGCGCGGGCATGACATGGCTTGGCAAACGCACCGCGCGCTGCACGATCCGCCGAATGTGGCGGGGCTGACGTTCCTGCTTTGAAGCCGTCTGCGTGGCTTGGCCAGCTGCGAAAGACGGCCGCACTTTTTTCCGCAGTCATGCCTTCTTCCGATTCGTCCGATTCGCCCGACGTGCCTCGCGCGCCACCCTCGCTGGCGCGCCAAGTTCAGCTTGTCGCGCTGGCAGTGGCCTGCTTCGCTGCCTACGTGCTCTGGACGTGGTGGTCAGGCTCCCATAGCAGCAAGGCCCACGACCCGAACAACCCCTGGGTGGGCAGCGGCGCGGCGGTGGGCCTGATGCTTGCGGCAGCGAGCATCGCCTGGGAGGCAGCCGGCCGCTTCAAGCAATCCGCAGTCTTGGCTGCATGCGTGCTCACGCTCGCCGGCGCCAGCCTGCTCGAGATGCGATGGACGCAGATGCGGCCGTCAGTAGCACTGAGCTTTGCGCTGCTGTCACTCGGCCTGCTGTCGCTGCGCTTCCGAAAAGTTCGGGCGAGCCAACTCCCAACCGCATTTGGCATGGCGTCGCTGCTGATTGCCGTCAGCGTTGCTGCCTATTTCGTGATCTGGCGGCTCGGGAGCAAAGAGGCGCTGTACTTGCTGCTGGCATCGCCGTTGACCGCCGCGCTTCAGAGCGTGTTGTCCGCCGCATTCCTGGCGCTGACGTTGCGCAAGCGGGGGATACGGGCGCTCGGACGCTACCCGGCCTTGATTCGAGCTGCCTCGACGGTTGGCCTCATCCTTATTGCGGGTTGGACGTTCGTGGTCGTCAGCACCAGCGACCATGCGCGGCGCGAGGCCGAGTCCAAGGTGATCAATGGGGTGCAGGTGCTGACCGAACACGCACACCGCACGATGGACCCAGTCAACCTGCTGCTGCAGTCGGTGGTGGAGCGTGTCCGAAAGGGTGGCCTGGAACCGTTTGCGTCTTCACACGATGAGTGGCTTCACACAAAGGCGGCCGCAAAGACGTTGAAGCAGCTCAGTGCCATCCTCGTGATCGACGCCCAGGGGGCGGTGGTGATGTACACACAGCAGTTTCCAGCTGCGGTCAAAGGCAGTTTTCATCAGCGCGACTACTTCCTGGCGCATCGGCGCGGCGATGAGAGCTTTCTGGGCCAGCTGATCAAGTCCGGCTCGGGCAAGCGGGTGTTCACGCTGAGTCGCCGCTTGACCGACGAGAAGGGCAAGTTCGTCGGAGTGGCGCTGGCTTCCATGGAGCTCGAGTACTTCGAACACTTCTACCGGTCCATCGACCAGGGCGAGGGCGCGTCAATCGCGCTGATCCGAAACGACGGCAAGCCGCTCGTCCGCGTCCCGCAGGTGGCCGACCTGGAAAAGATGGACCTGTCGGCAGAGGCTCTCTTCACGCGCCACCTGCAGGAGCGCCGTCACGGCACGTTCGTGAACATCTCGCCGTTCGACGGGCGACAGCGCCTCGGGGCCTTTCGGGCATCGACGGAGATGCCGTTGGTTGTTGTTGCAACGGTCAGCAGTGATCCGATCGCAGCCGGTGTCGAGCGAGAGTTCGTGGCGTCTGCGTTGATGTTGGCCATGGCGCTGATCCTCCTCTCAGCGGCCTTGGGTAACCAAGTGCGGTCCAGCGAGCGCGAGCGCCGTGTGAAGGGGGTCATGGCGAAGAGCCAGGCATTCACCCGCGCTGTGTTGGACAGCATGTCGGCATCTGTGGCCATCGTGGACGCGAATGGCAAGATCATCGATGTGAACGCCCAGTGGACGCGCTTCGCTCAGAACAATGGCTCTCCGCGGACCAACTACCTCGGCACGAACTATCTCAACGTCTGTGAGGCATCGGTCGCCGCTTGCGACGCCGCCGACGACGCGAACCGTGGAATCCGCGCCGTCATCTGCGGAGAGTCGCCGGCGTTCCAAATGACCTATCCCTGCCACTCGCCGCATGAGCAGCGCTGGTTCCGGATGCTCGTGACTTCGCTCAGCGGTGGCGAGAGTGCCGTGATCAGTCACGAGGACGTCACGGAGTTGAAGCTGGCCGAGCTGAAGCTGGAGCAACTCGCGAGAGTCGACGTGCTCACAGGGCTGCCCAACCGACGTGATTTCGAAGAACGGATCGAAGAGTCGATGGCGCGCAGCCGCCGCAGCAAACGTCCGATGGGGCTGGTCTTTCTTGACATCGACCACTTCAAGACCGTCAACGACACCCTGGGACACCAGGTTGGAGACGAAGTACTCAAAGAGTTTGCTCGCCGCCTGTGTGGCGCCATCCGCATAACGGACAAGGCATTCCGTCTGGCCGGCGACGAGTTCGTGGTCATTCTCGATGGCTTGAACACGCAGGACGATGGCGTTGTGGTGGCCGACAAGATCGTCCGCGCGATGCACCTGCCGATGATCGTTGACGGCCAGGCCGTCGCCGTCACAACCAGTCTGGGGCTGGTGAACTACTCGGGGCGCGACGCCAGTCCTGCTGAGCTGCTGGAGCGGGCTGACCGCGCGCTATATCGGGCGAAGGCGGCCGGCCGGGACACATTCGCTGAGACCACGATGTAGCGTCCTTGATCCGACCCAAACTCCATGGTGCAGTCACATGGAATTTGTTGGTGGCCGGAACCAAAAATGCACAAGCGTCTGCCTTAGGTTGCTTGGCACCACGTTGTCGGCCTCGCGGTGGAACGTCGCCACGTCCTGTCGTGCCAGTGCCGATGACGCTGCGAGCGTCTTCAGCACGGTTGAGCGTACGGCCAGTTCCCGTTCTACGACCAGCGAAAGAGGCTTTGCCGCTTCAAGGGCAACGTCGGAGACGGCAGCTTGCCGTGTCGCGGTAAACCTTGAATGCGGCCTCGAGCGTCAAGCAGTCGATCGGGATGAGGGGTCAAGACCAGAAGGCCCAACCGACTGCGGATAGTCATCAGCGACGTCGGGATGCAGGGGATGGACGGCTACGAGCTGATGAGGACGGTTCGCGCCAAGGAGGCACCGGGCACGTGGGTAGGCTACGCGCTCTTGGCGTGCGTCGTCGCAACGACTTATTGCCAGCAAATTTTCGACGCGGTTCCGTTGGTACTCGTGACCGGCCCCAAGGGCTCGGGGAAATCAGAGCTATCGATTGCGATGGCACGCATCTGCTGCAACAGCCCCGGCGCCATCGGACAGATCTCCGCCGCTTCCATGACACGAATGGTCGACGAAAGCCATGGATTTTGCGTTTTCGACGACTTCGAGAGGCTCAAAACTGAGTCTCAGTTTTCAGAGATCGTTCAGGCACTCAAGCTCAGTTACAAGAAGGAGTCAGCGCGGAAGATCCTGACCGACGTGAACAAAAACAACCAATTGCAGCGAATCAACTTTTATGGCATTAAGTTGATCAACAACACGCTGGGCGTGGACGACATCCTAGGAAGTCGAATGCTCACCATTCACACGCGTGAGATGCCAGCCGGCGAAAGCCTGCCGCGCGGTGGTCGGCTTAATAGTGAGCAGCGAGCGACCCTGCGAGACCACCTGCACGTATGGGCGTTCTCAAACGTCGAGGCGCTCGCCCGGACCTATACAGAAATCTTTCCTGAGGTGTCGACACGGGATGAGGAGATCTTTGCTCCCATTCGTGTCCTTGCTCAACTTAGCGGATCGCAGGCGCTGCAGCGAACAATTGAAGAAGCGCTTGGCGCAACGAGAGATTCGCCTTCCGCATCTTCTGGCGACGCGATGGAAGAAGCGCTTCTGACCATCGCCACCAAGTCGACAGCAGACGACCACCGCGTGCGCGTCGTCGTCACTTTGCTTGAGGTGCAGATGCGCATGCAGCTTCAGCAAGGGCGCCAGTTCGGAAAGGCGCGTACAACTGACGTTGCCGAGATCGAGAGCTCGGAATGGGTGGGTCGCCAGTTCAAGTACAGGTTCACCAATCCGGGGGAGGCAGCCGTCCGGATCGAGATGTACGAGAGAAGCACCCGAGCCTACAAGCTGAGCAACGAGTTCCTGGCTAAGGCCATCTCGAATCTTGGCGTCCCATCCGAAGGCTTGCAGCATGTCAGCGATGCGCGGGCGTTCTGCGCTTCCTGCTCGACCTGTGACTACCAAGATGTATGCGAGATGCGAGAACGCAAACTGCGTTCTGAAGCGAGGCCTGGTCGGCGCCCGGCCGAATAGCAGCATCAGAAAACTGACTGGGCCCTCTCTTGCCGGTCAGTCCGACGACCGGAGGCGGCGTCGCAGGCTGAACTGTCCATACGCAGTGCTGTCATGGGAAAGGCTGTCGACGAGAAGGCTCCAAAGGGCCTGCCGAAAGCCCCGCCTGTTCTCCCGCCGGTTGACTGCCGGATTGGCACCCGGCGGGAGGAAACCGGTGGGGCAAATCTGCATCCGGCAGATGAACCGGTGGCACCTTCACATCAATAAAATCAACGATCCGCGGAGAGTGCTCACTAACAATCGCCTCTTTCTGGCTGATCTCGCGGCATCGTGTTCCCGTTTTCCTCACGGTTTTCTGCAATTCCCAACAGTCTCAGCCGCAATGTTGGGAACGGCGAACAGAAATCCTCCCCGCACCCATCGATAGAAACGTTAGAAGTAGCAGGGCCACTGATGCGCCGCGCGCATCAGTGGCGCCTCTGAATCGGCGCCGGTTGAAGGCTAGTACTCGTCCCGCTCCACCCCCACGTACCCAGGAGCCAGGTTCTCAAACTTGGTGTGCATCCGCTGGAACATGAGCTTGACTGTGCCGACGGGACCGTTACGCTGTTTCGCAATAATGATCTCCGCCACCCCAGGCTCCTTGCACTCATCTTTGGTGTAGTACTCATCACGATAGATGAACATGATGATGTCGGCATCCTGTTCGATCGCGCCAGACTCGCGCAGGTCCGACATCATGGGCCGCTTGTCGGGCCGCTGCTCCACCGAACGGTTCAGCTGCGACAGCGCAATGACCGGGCACTTCAGCTCCTTGGCCAGCGCCTTCAGGCCGCGCGAGATCTCGCCGATCACCGTCGCGCGGTTCTCCTCGCTGGCGCCGCCGTTGCCACTCATCAGCTGCAGGTAGTCGACAACGATCAGCCCGAGCTGGCCGCATATACGCGCCTGGCGCCGCGCGCGGGCGCGCACTTCTGACGGACTGAGACCCGGGCTCTCGTCGATGAAGATGCTGGCCTTGCCGAGCTTGTCGACGGCTTCGGACAGGCGGCCCCATTCGTCGTCCGCCAGTTTGCCGGTGCGCAGGTGGCTCTGGTCGATGCGGCCGATGGAGCCCACCATCCGCAGTGCCAGTTGCGCCGCGCCCATTTCCATCGAGTAGATGACGACCGGCAGGCCCTCGTTGATGGCCACGTTCTCGGCGATATTGACGGCGAACGCCGTCTTGCCCATGGACGGACGGGCCGCCAGCACGATCAGGTCGCCGGGCTGCAGGCCGGCGGTCTGCTTGTCCAGATCGTAGAAGCCGGTGCGCACACCGGTCACGTCCTGGGCGCCGCTCTCGGCCAGTTCGTTGACGCGATCGATCAGCGCCACCACCAGGTTGTCCATGCTCTGGAAGCCCTGGCGGTTGCGCGAGCCTTCCTCGCCGATGCGGAAGATCTTGCCCTCGGCCTCGTCGAGGATCTGCGTGACCGCACGACCCTGAGGGTTCATCGCAGCGGTGGCGATCTCGTCGCTGGTGGCCACCAGCTTGCGCAAGATGGCGCGCTCGCGAACGATCTCGGCATAACGGCGCAGATTGGCGGCGCTGGGCACGCTCTGCGCGATCGAGTTCAGGTAGGACAGGCCGCCGCACTCCTCGGCGCGGCCGACCGAGGTCAGCTCGTCGAAGACGGTGACGACGTCCGCCGGCTTACCCGCGTTGATGAGCTTGCCGATGGCCGCAAAGATGTGTTTGTGCTCAAAGCGATAGAAGTCGCTGTCGGTCAGCAGGTCGCCCGCGCGGTCCCAGGCGGAGTTGTCGATCAGCAGGCCGCCGAGCACGCTGTACTCGGCCTCCACCGAGTGCGGCGGCACGCGCAGCCGCGCGACTTCGTCGTCATGGGGTGCGGAGGAAGAGGTGGGGAAGATCGCGGACATCGCTTGTGGATAAAGCTGTGGACGAACTGGGAACAGACGGTGGACCGGGCGGGAAAACTCGGTCCTGAAAGACAGAAGGCCGAAACCCTGAGGTTTCGGCCTTCGTTGGGTTGTAGCCCTGTTGGGCTACTTCACCATTAGGGCGATTACTCGACCGCAGCCACCACCTGGACGTTGATCTCAACGACCACGTCGGTGTGAGCAGCCACGCCGACCGCGAACTCGCCGACGTTCTTCAGCGGGCCGTTCGGCAGGCGCACCTGCGACTTGGCGATGGCCGTGCCGGCCTTCGTCAGCGCGTCGGCGATGTCGGCGTTGGTCACCGAGCCGAACAGGCGGCCGTCGACGCCAGCCTTTTGGGCGATGCGCACGGTGCTGCCAGCCAGCTTCTCGCCGAGCTTCTGGGCTTCCGCCAGCTTTGCGGCGGCGACCTTTTCCAGTTCGGCGCGCTTGACTGCGAATTCCTTGATAGCGGCTTCGGTCGCACGGCGTGCGGCCTTGGTCGGGATCAGGAAGTTGCGGGCATAACCGTCCTTGACCTTGACGACGTCGCCGAGGTTGCCGAGGTTGGACACTTTTTCGAGCAGGATCACTTGCATGTCGTCAGCTCCTTAGACCTTGTGCTGGTCGCTGTACGGCAGGAAGGCCAGGAAGCGCGCGCGCTTGATGGACACCGTCAGCTGACGCTGGAAGAAGGCGCGCGTGCCGGTCAGGCGAGCGGGCGTGATCTTGCCGTTCTCGGAAACGAAATCGCGCAGCGTGTCGATGTCCTTGTAGTCGATCTTTTCGACACCGGCGACGGTGAAGCGGCAGAAACGCTTACGACGGAACAGCAACGATTGTTGGTTGCGCTTGGGCTTCTTGTCTTTGGAGAAGCGACCTTTACCACGTGGCGGGGGCATAGAGGACCTCTGTTAAATCTATCCGGATTCAATGATTTCCGGGTTCTTGTGGAGCAGCGGGTTCGATCACGGTGACGTGGGCGATGAAGCCCCGGCCGTTGCGCTGGTGGGTCAGGAAACCGCGGAACACCGCGACACCACCGACTCCCAACGCCTGCAACTGCTTGGCCAACTCGCCCACCCCAACCGCCTTGATCTCCAGGGAGACCTTGCGCGGCTTGCCGGCTTCGATGACTTCGGACTCGGCCTTGAGGCTTGCGTCCAGGGCCATCAGCCCGGCGGGTGTGTAGCGAACTTGTCCGAGTTGCTGGATCTGCGCCTGCAGGTGAAGCTGGTTCACGCTAGAGGCAAGCTGCTCGAAAAACCTGGTTCTTTAGCGATGAGCGTCAGCTCAGGCCGCTTCTTGCTGTTGCGGCGGCGCCTTGCGGGCTTCCTCGCGCTCGACGGCCTTCATCATGACCGAGGGGGTCGTGACGGCCTTGTCCTGGACCACGGTGAGGTGGCGCAGCACGGCGTCGTTGAAGCGGAAGCCGGTCTCAAGCTCAGCCAGGATTTCCTTGCTGACTTCGATGTTCAGGCACAGGTAATGGGCCTTGGCGAGCTTCTGGATCTGGTAGGCCAGCTGACGGCGGCCCCAGTCTTCGACCCGGTGCACGACACCACCACCGGTGGTGATCAGGCCCTTGTAGCGCTCCAGCATGGCCGGAACTTGTTCGCTTTGATCCGGATGGATCAGCAGAACGATTTCATAGTGACGCATGTGTACTCCTTGTGGGTTCCAGCCAAGCGTGGTCGGGATGACCTCTCGGCTGAGGAAGCCGCGCCACGGCGTCGACGCGTGGTTACGGCAAGGGGGAACCCAGGATTCTAGCCCGGAAGGGGCGATCGGCCAAATCAGGCCGAGTCAAGGACCTGGTCTGCTGCGCAGCGCGTCAACGAATTCGCGGTCGCGTTGCGTGGGCGCGGCGGTCAGAAAGCTGACCAGCGCCAGGGCCAGCGCGCCGGCCGGCACGCCGAACAGGCCGGCCGAGGCAGGGTGAATGCCCCAGACCAGCGTCGCCGGCCCGGGCAGGCCGATGAGCGCCCGCAGAGACGGGTGGGCGACGAACAGATAGGTCAGGCAGACAAGGAGGCCGGTCAGCATGCCGGCCAGCGCGCCGGCGCGGTTGGCGCGACGCCAAAAGACGCCGGCGACCAATGCCGGGAAGAAGGTCGAGCCGGCGATCGAGAAGGCCGCAGTGACGACGGCCAGGATGTCTGCCGGCCGGCTGGACGCCACCGCCGCCGCAGCCAGAGCCGCCGCCAGCAGCAGCGCCTTGGACAGCGTGACCCGCCGCGTGCGCGAGGCCTCGGGGTTGATGGCCTTGTAGTAAAGGTCGTGGGACAACGCGCTGGAGATGGCCAGCAGCAGGCCGTCCGCCGTGGACAACGCGGCCGCCAGCCCACCGGCGGCCACCATGCCCGAGATGACATAGGGCAGCCCGCCCAGCTCGGGCATCACGAGCATGACAAGGTCGGGGTGCAGGCGCAGCTCGCCCAGTTGCAGCCGGCCGTCGCCATTCAGGTCCACCGCCGACAGCAGCGCCGGGTCGACGCGCTGCCACTGGCGTATCCACGCCGGCAGCTGGTCGAAACTCGTGCCCACCAGACTGTTGAACACCTCCGTCTTCACCATGACGGCCAGCGCTGGGGCGGTGAGGTAAAGCAGGCAGATGAAGACCAGCGACCAGGCCACGGACTGGCGCGCCGTCGCGACCGAGCTTGTCGTGTAGTAGCGCGTCAGCAGATGCGGCAGGCCGGCCGTGCCCACCATCAGGCAGAGCACCAGGGCGATGAAGTTGCGGCGGCCTGCGCTGGCCTGATCACGTTCACTGGGGCTGCCGTCCGGATTGCCGGCAAAGGGCTGCATATGCGGCGCCAGTCCGGAAAGCGGCTGGGCGTACTGGGTCTCGCTGACCAGCTCGCGTCGCCAGCGCTCCTCTGCCTCGGCTGGCGTGACCGGCAGCGCGGCGCGCTGCTTCTCGGCGGCTTGGATCTGCGCAAGGGGCGCGTCCTTCGCCTTCAGTGCCGACACGCTCGCGGCCGCCCTCGCCTGCTCGTCGGCAAGCGCCTTGGGCACATCGGCAAGGCGCGCCGCGGTGGCGTCGGCGCGCTGCTGGTGGATGGCCCGAACCTGCAGTTCGGCCGGGTCGCGGATCAGCTCGCGCTCCCGTTCGGCAAGCTGGTGCAGTTGCTGGCCATAGACGAGCTGGGGCAGTGGCCAGCCGGTCTGCTTCACGCTGAGCCAGATGACCGGCACCAGGTAGGCCAGGATCATGATCAGGTACTGGGCCACCTGAGTCCAGGTGACGGCACGCATGCCGCCCAGGAAGGAGCAGACCAGCACCCCGCCCAGGCCGACGAAGACGCCGACCTCGAAGCCCAGGCCCGTGAGCCGCGTCGTGATCAGGCCCACGCCGTAGATCTGCGCGACCAGATAGACGAAGGACACGAGGATGGCCGCCGCAGCTCCGACCAGACGCAGCGTGCGACTCTGAAATCGCTCGGCGAGGAAGTCCCCGAGCGTGTACTGCCCGAAGCGGCGCAGATAGGGTGCGATGCACAGCGCCACGAGGACGAAGCCGCCGCTCCAACCGAGCACGTAGGCCAGGCCCGCATACCCGCTGGCGTAGAGCGTGCCGGTCAGGCCGATGAACGTGGCCGCGCTCATCCAGTCCGCACCGGCTGCCATGCCGTTGTAGAGCGGCGGCACGCGGCGGCCGGCGACGAAGTATTCGGCCGGGTCGGTGGTGCGGCAGAGGATGCCGATGACGGCGTAGACCGCCACCGTCGCCCCCAGGAACGTGTAGCCGATCCAGGCCTTGGGCAGGCCGCGCTGCTCGGCCAGGCCGAGCGCGATCACCAGCACGATGAAGCTCAGCGCGAAGACGACGTAGCGGCGGTGCAGGTGGTGATGAGGGCGGGCAGACACGGCCGCGATCATGGCAATAAAAAGCCCGGGCTCCCTTGCGGAGAACCCGGGCCGGTCAGCAAAGGCTGCCGCTTATTTGGCGGCGAGGCGCTGCCAGGTCTCGATGACCGTGTCAGGGTTCAGCGAGATCGACACGATGCCTTCTTCGGCCAGCCAGTCGGCGAAGTCCGGGTGGTCGCTGGGGCCCTGGCCGCAGATGCCGATGTACTTGCCGGTGGCGCGGCAGGCGCGAATGGCGCGCGAGATCATGGCCTTGACGGCCGGGTCACGCTCGTCGAAGTCGCCGGCCAGCTGTTCCAGTCCCGAATCGCGGTCCAGGCCCAGCGTGAGCTGCGTCAGGTCGTTGGAGCCTATGGACATGCCGTCGAAATGCTCGAGGAACTGCTCGGCCAGGATGGCGTTGCTGGGCACCTCGCACATCATGATGATGCGCAAGCCGTCGACGCCGCGCTTGAGGCCGCGCTCGGCCAGCATGTCCACCACGCGCGAGGCCTGCTTCACGGTGCGCACGAAGGGCACCATGATCTCGATGTTGTCCAGGCCCATGTCCTTGCGCACGCGCTTGAGTGCCTCGCATTCCATCGCGAAGGCGTCCTGGAACTCGCCGCTGATGTAGCGCGACGCACCGCGGAAGCCCAGCATGGGGTTCTCTTCATCCGGCTCGTAGCGGCTGCCGCCGATGAGCTTGCGGTACTCGTTGCTCTTGAAGTCGCTCAAGCGAACGATGACCGGGCGCGGGAAGAAGGCGGCGGCAATCGTGGCGATGCCTTCGGCCAGCTTGTCCACGTAGAAGGCGCGCGGCGAGGCGTGACCGCGCGCCACCGACTCGACGGCCTTCTTCAGGTCGTTGTCGATGTTCGGATAGTCCAGGATGGCCTTGGGGTGGACGCCGATGTTGTTGTTGATGATGAACTCGAGCCGCGCCAGGCCCACGCCGCCCGAGGGCATCTGCGCGAAGTTGAACGCCAGTTGCGGGTTGCCGACGTTCATCATGATCTTGATGGGGCAGTACGGCAGCTCGCCGCGGTGCACCTCGCTGACCTCGGTCTCCAGCAGGCCGTCGTAGATGTAGCCGGTGTCGCCCTCGGAGCAGGCCACCGTGACGAGTTGGCCGTCCTTCAGCAATTCCGTCGCGTCGCCGCAGCCGACCACGGCCGGGATGCCGAGTTCCCGGGCAATGATGGCCGCGTGGCAGGTGCGGCCACCGCGGTTGGTGACGATGGCACTGGCGCGCTTCATGACCGGCTCCCAGTTCGGGTCGGTCATGTCGGTGACGAGCACGTCGCCCGGCTGCACGCGGTCCATCTCGGCCACACTCTCCACCAGCCGCACCGGGCCGGTGCCGATCTTCTGGCCGATGGCACGGCCCTCGGCCAGCACGGCGCTGTGGGCCTTGAGCTTGTAGGCCAGCTCGACCTGGCCGGCCGCCTGGCTCTTCACCGTCTCGGGGCGGGCCTGCAAGATGTAGATCTTGCCGTCCACGCCGTCACGGCCCCACTCGATGTCCATCGCGCGGCCGTAATGTTTTTCGATGATCAGCGCGTACTGGGCCAGTTCGGTCACTTCGGCGTCGTTCAGCGAGTAGCGGTTGCGGGCTTCGACGGCCGTGTCCACCGTCTTGACCAGCTTGCCGGACGCGGCCTTCTCCTCGGGCGACGCGAACTCCATGCGCAGCAGCTTGGAGCCCAGGTTGCGGCGGATGATGGCCAGCTTGCCCGCCTTCAGCGCCGGTTTGTGAACATAGAACTCGTCCGGGTTCACGGCGCCCTGCACCACCGTCTCGCCCAGGCCGTAGCTGGACGTGATGAAGACGACCTCCTGGAAGCCGCTTTCGGTGTCGATGGTGAACATGACGCCGGCCGAGCCGAGGTCGCTGCGCACCATGCGCTGCACGCCGGCGGACAGCGCCACGTCGTTGTGGGCAAAGCCCTTGTGCACGCGGTAGCTGATGGCGCGGTCGTTGTAGAGCGAGGCGAACACCTCACGCATCTTGTGCAGCACCTCGTCGATGCCGACGACGTTCAGGAAGGTCTCCTGCTGGCCGGCGAAGGACGCGTCGGGCAGGTCTTCGGCCGTAGCGGACGAACGCACGGCGAAGGACACACCGGGGTTGTCGGCGGTCAGTTGCGCGAAAGAGGTGCGGACGCCGGCTTCCAGGTCGGCCGGGAAGGGCTGGTTCTCGATCCAGCCGCGAATCTCGGCGCCGGCCAGGGCCAGCGCGCGGACGTCGTCGGTGTTGAGCGTGCTCAGGCGCGCCGCGATGCGCGCGTCCAGGCCCTCGTGCCGGAGGAACTGCCGGAAGGCGTGCGCCGTGGTGGCGAACCCTCCGGGGACGCGCACGCCGCTGGCGGCGAGCTGCGAGATCATTTCGCCGAGGCTGGCGTTCTTGCCGCCAACGGCCTCGACATCGCTCATCCTCAGGTTCTCAAACGGTACGACCAGGGCGGTCGCCTCGAACAGGGTGGACATGGGGAAACTCCGGGAGGTTGAAAAACCGGTGCCGTCGCGTCGTCCAAGCCCGGTGCCGAGCAGAGATGCTCAAGGCAGGCGCCGCTCCACCCATTTCTGGATTCTTCTAGGAGGGTGTCGGCACGCATGGGCTGATCGCGAGGAATTGGGGCGGATTCTAGGCGGTTCGTACCGGCGTGTAACCGCTGTGCGCTATGCACAATTGCGGCGTGACCACCGACGCCGCAACTGAAGTCAACCCGCATTACCTCGAGCATGTGATCCATACGGCCGAGACCAAGGCCGTCGAAGCCAGCGAGGACATCCTCAGCCACAACGGCATCAAGCTGCTCGCCAAGGGCGCCCAGATCAACGCCCGGGTGCGCGACCGCCTGCTGATGCACAAGCTGAGCAAGCCGCTGGAGGACTGCATCCAGGTCGTCGACGGCGTGATGCCCGAAAGCTTCGGGCCGATCGGCGAGGCGCTGCTGGCACAGCATCCGCTGCTCAAGGCCATCTGCGCCCACGACCTCTACCCCAGCGCGCCGACGACGCTGGCGACGCTCAAGCTCAGCGGGCCGTTGCAGTCGCTGCTGACCGTCTATGCCGAGCACCAGGGCGACCGGCTCAAGCACACCGTCGGCGTGGCCATGCTGGCGCTTGCGCTGGCGCGGCGCATGCTGCCGGGCGAGACCGAACAGCACCGCCTGCTGGCACTGGCCGGCCTCGTGCACGACATCGGCGAGCTCTACATCGACCCGAACCTGATCCGCGCCGGTACGCCCTTCGGCCCGACGGAGTGGCGCCATGTCGCCTCGCACCCGCTGGTGGCAGAGCGCGTGCTGCGCGGCATGGCCGGCGCCGGCAAGGCCGTCGCCCAGGCCGTGCTGCATCACCATGAGCGGCTGGACGGCTTCGGCTACCCGCGCGGCGTGCAGGGCAAGGCGCTGCCGCTGACGGGCCAGATCCTTGCCGCGGCCGAGTGGCTGATGGGACTCATCGAGACGGGGCTGACGCCGATGACGCGCGCCAGCGTCGCGACCAAGCTCATCCCCGGCGAGTTCAGCCGCGAACTGACCGGGGCCATCGCCGCAGCAGCAGCCGAACTGCCGCAACTGGCGCCACGCGCGGAGCCGGACGCCGTCCACGAGGCCATCCCGCGCGTCGTGCACATCGCCGCTGTGCTGCGGCGCTTCACCGAGGCCCGACCCTGGCTGGACGAGCGCATCAAGGCCTCCCGCCCGGCGCTGCGTGCCGTGCTGGAGGCCGCACTGAAACGGCTGCTGCGCATCCAGACCGCCTTCTCCAGCACGGGCCTGGACGCACACGCGCCCGATGAGCTCGTGGCGGTGCTGTCCGAGCAGCGCGACGCCGAGTTGCAGACGGAGCTGATGACCGTCGTGGCCGAGTTGGAGTGGCGCCTGCGCGAACTGGAGCGTGAGTCGATGCTGCGTGCCGGCCTGTTGCCGCCCGCGGAGGTTGCCGTCATGCGGGAGCTGATGGACCGCATCAAGGGCCAGACCTGAGAAGGTCTGTGACTATCATGGCCTCGCTGTTGAACTACGCGAGCCGCTGCCATGATCGCCAGAACCGTCTACTTCGTCTCTGACGGCACCGGCATCACCGCCGAAACCTTCGGCAACTCCATCCTGGCGCAGTTCACGATCAAGGCCCGCCATGTGCGCCGGCCCTTCGTCGACACGGTGGAAAAGGCGCATGCCGTCGTCGCCGAGATCAACGAGACGGCCGTGCGCGAGGGTCAAACCCCCATCGTCTTCGCCACCCTCGTGGATCGCGACGTGCTGAAGATCGTCCGCGAGCACTGCCAGGGCCGCGTGATGGACATGTTCGGCACCTTCATCGAACCGCTCGAGGAGGAGTTCGGCATCAAGAGCAACCACCGTGTGGGCCGCTTTTCCGACATCGCACAGAGCCAGGAGTACCACGACCGCATCGAGGCCATCAACTTCTCGCTGGCGCATGACGACGGGCAGAGCAGCAAGAACCTCGATGTCGCCGACGTCATCCTCGTGGGCGTGTCCCGTTCGGGCAAGACGCCGACGTCGCTCTACCTGGCCATGCAGCATGGCATCAAGGCCGCCAACTACCCGCTCATCCCCGAGGACTTCGAGCGCCGCAAGCTGCCGCCCTCGCTGGTGCCGCACCGGCGCAAATGCTTCGGCCTGACCATCGACCCCGAGCGGCTCTCGTCCATCCGCAACGAGCGACGCCCCGGCAGCAAGTACGCCGACCTGTTGAACTGCCGCTACGAGGTCAACGAGGCCGAGGCCATGATGAAGCGCGACGGCATCTCCTGGCTGTCGTCCACGCACAAGTCCATCGAAGAAATCGCGACGACCATCCTGCGCGACATCCGCCCGGACCGGCTGATGTACTGATGCCGGCCCACGTCCTCGCCCTCGTCCTCACCGCCGCCCTCCTCCACGCGCTCTGGAACGTGGCCGCCAAGAAGTGGGGCGGCGGCCCGCATTTCGTGTTCGCCTGCGCCATCGGTGTGGTGCTGTTCTGGCTGCCGGCGGTGCTGTGGATAGGCCTGGATGAACTGCCGGGCTGGTCCGCGCTGGCATGGGCCTTCGTCGTTGCCAGCGCCGTTGTCCACCTGCTGTACTTCAATTGCCTGATCGCCGGCTACCGGGCCAGCGACCTCACCGTCGTCTATCCCGTCGCCCGCGGCACGGGGCCGCTGCTGTCGGCGACTGCGGCCGTGCTGCTGCTGGACGAGCATCTGGGTGCCCTGGGCGTATTGGGGCTGGCCGGTGTGGTGGGCGGCATCCTGCTCATCACGATGGGCCCGCGCCTGCTGGGCCGGGGCGTGGACCCCGAGGTCACCGCCGCGCTGCGTCGCCGCAGCGGCGTGTACTGGGGCGTGGCCACGGGTGCGCTGATCGCTGGCTACACGGTGCTGGACGGCTACGCGGTCAAGGTGCTGGCCGTGTCGCCGTTGCTGCTGGACTACTGCGGCAACGTGCTGCGCGTGCCGATGCAACTGCCCGTCGTGCTGCGCAACCGGCACAGCTTCAAGGCGGAGATGCGGCGCACCTGGAAGGGTGTGGCGACGGTCGCCGTCATCAGCCCGCTGGCCTATGTGCTGGTGCTGCTGGCCGTGCGCGATGCGCCGCTGTCCCGCGTGGCGCCGGCCAGGGAGGTGTCGATGCTGTTCGCGGCGCTGCTGGGCGGGCAGTTGCTGGGGGAAAAGGAGAAAGGCTGGCGCATTGCCGGTGCCGCGTTGATCGGTGTCGGAGTCATCGCGCTGGCTCTGTAGGCATGGCGACGTCACTCAAAAGACTTGCGGCAGCGATCAGCAACGACCTCAGGTCCAGGTTGAGGGCGGACTCTGATCTGGCTTGGGTTGAGGGCGACGGCGGCCTGCTGGCTGATGTGTCCACCGAAACGCGAGCGAACCTCGTCCTGGACTTCATCGCCGGGCCGCACGCCAGACCCGTTGGCACTTCCTGGGACTATGCGGTCCAGTTCGATACGAAGGAGTTTGGGTACCGTTTTCAAGCGCACGTTCAACTGGAATCAACGGCTGTCGGCGCCACGTCGGCACGGCTCTTTGGCGGCGACGGCGGCTACGAGGCGTTCGCGGTCAAAAACAGCCAGCGCATCTACGGAAGGTTCCTGAAGGCCAGCCCTCTGCAGCAAGTGCTGGCCGTGGATGCGCCCGTCTGCTACGAACTGGTTTGGCCTCTCGTGTCAGAGGCATCGGCCACGCTGACATGCGGCGACTCGATCTGGACCGCCGCGGAAAGCCTGCTGTCCACGGGTGAATGGCAGATCAACCCGTTTGGGCGAATCAGCCTAGCCGTGCTGGCTCGTGGCCCTCACGAGGGCCGCAACTTGGTGGTTGCAGAGATCGAGAAGCTGAGGAACATCGGGCAGCGCTCCGGGATTCGGAGGAACGATGACCTCCTCAGGAACGCGTTGAAGGCCCTCGACGAGGGAAGCTAGGCGCGGTCAGCGCGCGGCCAATTCGCGATAGACGTCGACATAGCATGCCGCAGCCACATCCCAGCCAAAACGTTGCCGCATCGCCGCCGTCCGCACGCGGCCCCAGTATTCCTGCTCGCTCCACAGCGCAAACGCGCGACGAAGCGCGCGGCGATAGGCGTCTGCCGTGAAAGCGTTGAAGACGAAGCCGGTAGCGGTGCCGGCGGCGAGGTCCTCAAGCGTCGTGTCGACGACCGTGTCGCCCAGGCCGCCGACACGGTGCACCAAAGGCAGTGCGCCGTAGCTGAGCCCGTACAGCTGCGTCAGGCCGCAGGGCTCGAAGCGGCTGGGCACCAGCACCACGTCGCTGCCCGCATAGATGCGGTGAGCCAGTCCTTCGTCCATGCCGGTGCGGCGGGCGATCTGGCTGGGGTGTGCGGCGGCGGCGTCACCAAAGGCGGCGTCCAACCGGGCATCGCCGCTGCCGAGGATGACGAGTTGACCGCCGGCGTCGATGAGGTCGTTCAAGGCCTCCAGCACCAAAGGCAGGCCCTTCTGCTCGGTCAGGCGGCTGACGATGCCGAAGAGTGGAACGTCGGGTTGGACGGCGAGGCCGCATTCGCTTTGCAGTGCAGCTTTGCATGCCGCCTTGCCGGCTGCATCGTCGGCGCTGTAGCGGGCGGCGATGGCGTCGTCGTTCTCGGGCGACCAGACGCCGTAGTCGACGCCATTCAGGATGCCGTGCAGCGCAACTGAACGATGGCGCAGCAACCCGTCCAGGCCGCAGCCTTGCTCCAGCGTCTGGATCTCGCCGGCGTAGCTGGGGCTGACCGTGGTGATTGCGTCGGCGAAGTACAGGCCCGCCTTCATGAAGCTGACCTGGCCATAGAACTCCAGGCCGTCAACGGCGTAATGCGTGGGTGGCAAGCCCAGCTCGTTGAACTTGTCGGCTGGGAACAGGCCCTGGTAGGCAAGGTTGTGCACGGTGAAGACCGTTCGCGCCTCGGTGCGGCGGCGCGAGCGGCTGGCGCTCACATGGGCGCAGGCGAGGCCGGCGTGCCAGTCATGTGCATGCACGATCTCCGGCCGCCAGGTCGGGTCCACGCCCTCGGCGAGGCGGGCGGCGGCCAAGCCCAGCAGTGCAAAGCGGCGATGGTTGTCCGCATAGGCCATGCCCGCCGCGTCGGCATAGGGGTTCCCGGGGCGGTCGAACAGGCCGGGCGCGTCGAGCACGTAGACGGCTACCCCAAAGCCCGGCAGCCGGCCGCGCAGCAGCGCCGCCCTGCCCTCGCTCCACGGCAGGGCTACGGGTGCGACGGCGCATTCCTGGTTGAGTGCCTCGCGGATGGCGGGGAAGCCGGGTACGAGCAGACGAGGCTCGGCGCCGGCCGCAGCGAGCGCTGTGGGCAAGGCGCCAGCCACGTCGGCCAGACCGCCGGTCTTCAGCAGCGGAAACAGCTCCGCGCTGACCTGCAGGACCCGCGTCACAACCTGGCCAGCATCTGCTTGGTGATCAGCACGACGCCGTTCTCCGTGCGTTCGAAGCGGGCGGCGTCCAGCGCCGCGTCTTCGCCGACGACGAGGCCATCGGGGATCTCGCAGGCGCGATCGACGATGACCTTGGTGAGGCGGCAGTGGCGGCCGAGGCTGACGCCCGGCAGCAGTACGCTCTGGTGCACATTGCAGAAGGAGCGGATGCGTACGTTGTTGAACAGCACGGACGACACGACGTGCGAGCCGGAAACGATGCAACCGGCGCTGACGATGGCGTTGACGGTCATGCCGTGCATGCCATTGTGGTCGGGGATGAACTTGGCGGGCGGCAGCTGGCGCTGGTAGGTCCAGATGGGCCAGTCGGTGTCGTAGATGTCGAGCTCGGGGCTGATGGAGGCCAGGTCGAGGTTGGCGGACCAGAACGCGTCGAGCGTGCCGACGTCGCGCCAGTAGGGCGTCGCGCCGTTCGGATTCATGATGCAGCTCATGCTGAACGGGTGGGCCACGGCGCGGTCTTCGCTCACGATCTTCGGGATCACGTCCTTGCCGAAGTCGTGGCTGGAGGTCGGGTCGGCGATGTCTTCGGCGAGCAGGCGGTAAAGGTAGTCGGCGTTGAAGATGTAGATGCCCATGCTGGCCAGGCAGACGTCGCTGCTGCCGGGCATGGTGGGGGGGTCAGCGGGCTTCTCCAGGAACGACGTGATGCGGCGGTCGCCGTCCACGGCCATCACGCCGAAGGCGCTGGCCTCCGCCTTGGGCACCTCGATGCAGCCGACGGTGCAGCCGGCGCCGGTGGCGGCGTGGTCGGCCAGCATGCTGGAGTAATCCATCTTGTAGATGTGATCGCCCGCCAGCACGACGATGTACTCGGCTTCGGTGCTCTGGATGATGTCCAGGTTCTGGTAAACGGCGTCGGCGGTGCCGCGGTACCAGCTCTCTTCGTCGACACGCTGCTGGGCGGGCATCAGGTCGACCGTCTCGTTCAGCTCGGCGCGCAGAAAGCTCCAGCCGCGCTGGATGTGGCGCAGCAGCGAGTGGCTCTTGTACTGGGTGACGACCCCGATGCGGCGGATGCCGCTGTTGACGCAGTTGCTCAATGCGAAGTCGATGATGCGGAACTTGCCGCCGAAATAGACGGCCGGCTTGGCGCGCGAGTCGGTGAGCTGCTTGAGGCGGGAGCCGCGGCCGCCGGCCAGCACAAGGGCGATGGCGCGGCGGGACAGCTGGTGCGGCGAGAGTGCGATGGGAGGCATGGGACGACTGCAAGTGGCGGGCTGCCCCCAGTCTGCTTGGGCGACCGCCCCCCCGCCAAGGGGAGTTCCCCGGAAAACTACACCGCGTCGGCCTGAATCAGCGTGGAGGCAGGGCTTGGCACCTGCCGACGCTTCTTGATCCACAAATAGAGCCCGCTGCCGAGCACGAGGACGGTCGCCACGTCGAGCAGGGCCCAGATGATCTTCATCGGCAGGCCGCCGTAGTCGCCAAAGTGAAGCGGCTGCGAGACGAGCAGCGCCGTCAGGTACCAGGGCAGCCGCGGCGCCACGGTCACTTCGGCGCTGCGCGCGTCCACCAGCACCGGCAGCAGCAGCTTGGAGGTCAGCGGCGTATCGCCCTTCATGAAGAAGGTGATGTGATGCGGGCTGGAGAACGCCGTGCCGGGGAAGGCGATGAAGCTCAGCTTGCGGTCCGGCGCGTGGGCCTGCGCGGCGGCCAACGCGAGCTGCAGTGGCGCGCGCTCGGCCTCGGGCACGAGGGCCTTGCTCTTGTAGGGCGCGAGCAGGACGCTGAGCTGGTCGTACTGCCAGTATTTGATGAGCAGGTCGGCCCAGGTGTTGATGACGCCCGTGGCGCCGACGACCAGCGCCCATACCAGCGTGACGATGCCCAGCAGGTTGTGCAGGTCCAGCCAGCGCGTGCGCGGGCCGCTCGCCTGCCGGACCGTGCCGAAGTCGAGCTTGCGCATGAAGGGTGCGTAGAGCACCACGCCGGAGACGATGGCGATGACGAGCAGCAGGCCCATCAGGCCGAGGAAGAGCTTGCCCGGCAGGCCGGCGAAGAGGTCGATGTGCAGCCGCGTCATCCAGTACATGAAGCCCTCGTCGAAGCGGGGCTCGGCGAGCACCTGGGCGCTGCGGCCATCGACGGCCACGGAGCGGTAGTCGTCGGTCGGGTCGGCGGTGGGTGTGAGCGTGACGTACCAGAGGCGGGCGTCTTCGTCGTCGGGCGAGGCGTACTGCACGACGCGGTCCGGGTGGCGTGCGCGGCCGGCGGCGACGATGGCGTCCAGCGGCTGCATGCCAGCGCGGGTCTGCGTCTGCGCCTCCGCCTGGGGCAGCTCCACGGCCTTGCCGGTCAGGTGGGCAATCTCGTGCGCAAAGATCAGCGGCAGGCCGGTGAGGCACAGCAACAGCATGAAGACGGTGCAGACCAGGCTGCTCCACTTGTGCAGCCAGGCCCAAGTGCGCAGCGAACGCGCCGTCATCGCGCCGGGCTCCGCAGGCTGTGGTGCGCCATGACGACCAGCGGCAGGCCCAGCGAGACCCAGGCCCAGGCGTCGCCCCAGTCGTCAGAAACGAGGGCGCTGACAAGCCCGGAGGCGCTGAGGGCGCCCAGGGCGACGGGCCAGGCCCAGACGCGGCGGAAGTGAGCTGACACGAAAAAGATCTCCTGCTGTGGCGTCGTGACAAAGAGGGGCCAACGGCCGAAAGTCTACTTCAATCTACATGCGAGTCATTCTCATTTGCATTTATGATCGCATTTAAATCTTTCCCGCCTCGTTCCTCATGCACAACAAATTCCTGCTCAGCGCCTGCGCGCTCGCCACCCTCGCCATGCTGGCGGATGCGCAGGCCCAGGCCGAAGCGCAGACCGAACGCCGGGCCGAAACCCAGCGGATCGAATCGGTCGTCGTCACCGGCAAGCGCGCCAACCGCATCTCCAAGGGCGCCACCGGCCTGGCGATGGAGCTGAAGGACACGCCGCAGACCATCAGCACCCTCGACAAGGAAGACATCACCAACTTCGGCCTGAGCGGCAGCAACGAGGCGCTGGGCCTGGCCACCGGCATCAACGTCGAGCAGTACGAGACCAACCGCGCGACTTTCAACGCGCGCGGCTTCGAGATCCAGTCGACGCAGCTCGACGGCCTGGGCATGACGAACTCCTGGGGCACCGTGGTCGGCCGGGAGGACACCTTCCTGTTCGACAAGATCGAGCTCATCCGCGGCGCCAACGGGCTGCTGACCGGCGTGGGCAACGCGTCGGGCACGATCAACTACGTGCGCAAGCGGCCCACCAACCAGGACGGCGGCGAGGTCGAGGTGACGATCGGCTCCTGGAACAAGAAGCGCGCCGGGCTGGACTACAACAAGGTGCTGACCGAAGACGGCGCCTGGGCAGGCCGCCTCGTCGTGGCCCACGAGGACAAGGACTCCTACCTGCGCGCCCTGCAGGACAAGCGCACGACGGTCTACGGCGTGGTCGACGGCCAGGTCGGCGAGAACGGCGTGCTGACGCTCGGCATCACCGCCGCCGACGCGAGGCAGAGATCGCCGATGTGGGGTTCGCTGACGCTGATGCGCACCGACGGCACGCAGGCCGATTTCCCGGTGGGTTCGTCCACTTCGCAGGACTGGACCTTCTGGAACACCAGGTCACGCAGCGCCTTCGTCGAGTACGTGCACCGCCTGGGCGACGACTGGGAAGCCAAGCTGACCTACAACCACCGCCACAGCGACGAGGCCACAAAGCTCTTCTATGCCTACACGGCCTTCACGACGCCCAGCCCGCCGCTGAACAACGACAACACCGGCCTGACCAGCTACCCCTACCGCAGCCTCGGCAACAGCATCAACAACACCTTCGACGCCAACCTCAGCGGCAGTTTCTCGGCGTTCGGCCGCAAGCACGGCCTGCTGATCGGCCTGAGCCGCGCCAAGGAAAAGGCCAGCACCGACTACTTCCCCGCGCTGACCAACGCCTTCCAGCCGCTGCCGGCCTTCCCCTACGCCGGCAACGCGAGCCCGGAGCCCGACTGGGGCCCGCGCACCTTCAGCTCGGCCGGCGAGCAGACGCTGACGCGCCTTTACGTCACCTCGCGCCTGTCGCTCAGCGACGCGCTGACCGCCATCGCCGGTGTCAACGCGGCGCGGCTGGAGCGGGGCGGCGGCTCGCGCTACGGCAGCAGCGGGCAGCTGCTCGACCCCAAGACCGAGAAGGTCAGCCCCTACCTCGGCTTCACCTACGACGTCACGCCCGACCTGCTCGGCTACGTGTCCTATTCCGACATCTTCCAGGCGCAGGAGCAGCCCGACATCAACGGCAACATCATTGCGCCGATGAAGGGCGTCAACACGGAGGCGGGCGTGAAGGCGGAATGGTTCGGCAAGTCCCTGCTGACGACCTTCGCCATCTTCTCGGCCAGGCAGCAAGGCCTGGCGACTTCTGCCGGCTTCACCGGGACGGGCAACGACGCGCGGGAGTATTACGAGCCCAAGGACGTGAATTCCCGCGGCTTCGAACTGGAGGCCTCGGGCCGCCTGGGCAAGGACACCAAGCTGACAGCTGGCTACACGCGGCTGAAGCTGACCGGCCCCAACGGCCAGGACATCTACGAATGGGTGCCGCGCAGCACCGTCAACTTGCGCGTGGACACCCGCCTGCCGGCGCTGCCGGCGCTCCGCCTTGGCCTGGCCGCCCGCTGGCAGTCCGACGTCTACAAGATCGGCAGCGCCAGACAGGACGCCTATGTGAGGGCCGACGCCTTCGCGTCCTATGACCTGAACGACCGCGCCACGCTGCGCCTGAACATCAACAACCTGTTCGACAAGAAGGCCGTCGGCGGCCTGGCCTATGGCGCGATCTACACGCCCCCGCGCAACTACGGCGTGTCGCTGAACTACAAGCTCTAGAGGCTGTCGGCCCCTCGCCCAGTCTCGTTCGCAGCACGCGGCGAGCCTGGTCGGTCCCGCTTGGGAACGAACTGACCAGCGGCATCAAGCCGCAAGCCAGTTCTGGCGGGCCGGTTTGGGGCAGCCCGGTCCTCGGCCCGACACCGTAAACCGCGCCGCCAGGTAGCGCCGCGGGGCCCTGCTCACGCCGCCTCCGTCGCTGCCTGTGCCAGCGCCCGCTCAAAGGCGCTGCGGCTGGGCGTCTCGACGAACACGCAGCGCTTGCCGTGGCGTTTGCAGTGGTCCTTCACGCGCCAATAGGCGTCGTGGCTGATGCAGCCGGTCTGGCAGATGACGAGGTCGGCCGCGGCGAGCTGGGGCTCCAGCTGCGCCGGCTTGTGCTCGCTGCCGCCGTCGTGATGCAGGAACTGCGCACCGCAGCCTTCCACCGCCTGGCGGTACTGCGGCACGCTGCCGCCGCGGCCGCCCACGCAGAGGATGACGCGGTGCTCCAGCCTGACCGGCTCGGAAGCTGTCTCCTCGCCGACGGGCGCCGGCTCGACGGCCTCGGCCACCACAGCCACGCGCGCGTTCAAGCGGCTCAGGTCCCGCTGCAGCCGGTGGTTGCGTTCGGTCTGCTCGGCCAGCCGGTCGCGCAGCGCTTCGCGCTCGGGCAGGTCAGGCCGCACCGCCTGCCAGTGCTGGAGCTGCTCCTGCGCCTGCGCGAGCTGGGTCTGCAGGCCGATCTGCGCGGCGCGCAGCTGCATGCGCTCCTGCTCCCAGGCCTGCTGTTCCCGGGCGCGCTCCAGGCTCCAGGCCGTCACGCGCTGCTGCACCTCGGCATAGTCGCGCGCCAGCGCCTGGTGCTCGGCGGACAGCTCCCGGTGGCGCAGCAAATCCACGCGCTGGGCGGCGCCAACCTGGTGCTGCAGCATGTGCACCTGACCCAGCACCCGCATCTCCAGCCACTCGTCGCAGCGCGCGTGCGTGAGCGTCGCCCACAGCGCACCGGCAATCTCGCCCTGGGCGGCGCGGTTGCGCCACCAGGTCATCAGCGACTCGCGGCACTTGGCCTGCGCAGCAGCGCGCACGTCGAGGGCGAAGCGTTGCTCGAGGTCCTTCTGCAGCGCTTCGGCCAGGGCATTGCGGCGGGCGCTGGCGGTGACGAGGCTGCAGTGCAGCGTGTAGTCGTCCTCATCACCCTGCAGCACCAGCAGCTTCTTCGCCAGCACACGCACCCGCTCCAGCGGCAGGCAGACACCGACGACGGGGCAATGCGCATGGCCGCCCAGTTCCCAGAGGCGGCGGCGGCGCGAGCCGGCGACGAGTGGGGGCGGCGCGGCGTGGGCGCCAGCGGTTTCGCAGCAGGCTTCAGCCATTCGAGATCTCCGAGCAGGGAAGCGCGGGCTGGCAGCGGCTGGCTGGCGCGGGGTATCGAGACGGGAAAGGGGCTTATTTGGTCAGGATCAGCTTGCCGAGCGACGTGACACGCAGGCGGTAGACCTGCTGACCGTGGGCGATGAGCACCTCGCCGCGAGGGCCGAGCAACGCGGCGCTGTCGATGCGGCGCGTCTGGCCCACGCCCTGGCCTGAACCTTGACCTGCACTTTGAGTCAAGGCCGGCGAGGCTGCCGGCGGTTTCGGCGGGTTGGGATCAGCAAGCATGCTGGCACTGTAATGAGAATCATTCTCGATTGCAAGCATAGCGATGCCGCAATGGCGCTCGTGATCAGCCGCGCTGGCGTTCGCTTTCGTAAAGGCAGATAGCCGCCGCTGCCGCAACATTCAGCGACTCCTCGCCGCCGGGCTGCGGGATGCCCACGGTCAGTGCACAGCGGGCCATCAACGCCGGCGACACGCCCTGCCCCTCGTGGCCCATGACCCAGGCACACGGGCTGGGCAAGGCAACGCGATGCAGCACCTGCTCGGTGTGGGAGCTCGTCGCGACCAGCGGCACGGCCAGTGCGGCCAGGTCGTCCGCCGCCAGACCTTCCACAAGACGCAGACCGAAGTGCGCGCCCTGCCCTGCGCGCAGCACCTTGGGCGACCACAGCGCCGCTGTGCCCTTGAGCGCCAGCACCTGGCGCACGCCAAAGGCCGCCGCGCTGCGCAGGATGGCGCCGACGTTGCCGGCGTCCTGCAGGCGATCCAGCACGACGCTGGCTGCCTGCGCATCGATCGTCGGCGACACCGGCAGCGTCAGCTCGGCGCCAATCTGCGCCGGCGATTCGAGGCCGCTCAGGCCCTTGAACAGCGCCGTCGGCACGACCAACGCGCGCGGTGCCGAGTCAGCCAGCGCCGCCAGCGCGTGGTCTTGCATCGCGCCCTCCGTCAGCACGACCAAAGCCGGCTGCCAGCCACGCTGCAGGGCCGCGCGCAGCAGGTGGTCGCCCTCGATCCACACGCTGCCGGTCTTGCGATAGCCGGCTGCATCGGCGGTCAGCTTGCGCAGCCGCAGCAGCGCCGGGTTGTCACGCGAGGTGATGTGGTCGAGCTTCATGCCAGCGGATTGATCGTCACGTCCACGCAGACCTCCCGGACGGGCGCAAAGCTGCGGCGGTGCCAGGGGCTGGCGCCGTGCTGCTTCAACGCAGCCAGGTGCTCCGGCGTGCCATAGCCCTTGTGCGTGGCAAAGCCGTACTGCGGATGGCTCTCGTGCATCTGCTCGCAGAACAGGTCGCGCGCCACCTTGGCCAGGATGCTGGCCGCCGAGATGGCCTGCACGGTGGCGTCGCCCTTGATGATGGCCTCGGCTGCCATGGGCAGCACGGGCAGGCGGTTGCCGTCGATGCGCACCAGCGTCGGCTTCAGGCGCAGGCCCGTCACCGCGCGCTGCATGGCCAGCATCGTCGCCTGCAGGATGTTGATGCGGTCGATCTCCTCGGTCGTGGCATGCGCGATGGCGCAACACAGCGCCTTGGCGCGGATCTCGTCATAAAGCCTGGCCCGCCTGGCCGGCGTCAGCACCTTGGAGTCGGCCAGCCCTTTGATCGGCTGCAGGTCGTCCAGGATGACCGCGGCCGCGAACACGGGGCCGGCCAGCGGGCCACGACCAGCCTCGTCCACGCCGGCGATGAGGCCGACCGTGGGCGTCCAGTCGAGGCTGACCTGCTCAGGCTTCAATGAGCGTCGCAATGGCATCGCTGGCCCGCCGTGCAGTGTCTTGACGCAGCAGTTCGTGGAGTTGGACGAAACGTTCGTGCAGCGCGGCGCGGCGGCCAGCATCGGCCAGCAGGGCCTCGGCCTCGGGCGCCAGGTTCTCGGGCGTGCAGGCGTGCTGGATCAGCTCAGGCACCAGGAACTCGCGCGCCAGGATGTTGGGCAGGCCCACCCAGGGAAGCAGGCCCCGGCCCTTCATGCGCCACCAGTTCAGCGCATTCATGCGGTAGGCGATCACCATCGGTCGCTTGAACAAAGCAGCCTCGAGCGTGGCCGTGCCGCTGGCCACCAATGTCAGGTCGCAGGCTGCGAGCACCGCGTGGGACTGGCCATCGACGAGCTGGATGTCCGCACCGCCGAGCATGGGCTCGACGAGGCCACGCAGCCCCGGCACGACCGGCATGACGAAGCGCCGGCCGGGCCTGGCCAGCAGCCGGGCGGCGCCGATCAGCGCCGGGGCGATGTAGTTGATCTCGCTCTTGCGGCTGCCGGGCAGCAACGCGATGACGGTGTCGCCTTCCGGAAGTTTCAACGCCTCGCGGGACGCCGCACGCGGCGGCTCCATCGGTATCGCATCGGCCAGCGGATGGCCGACATAGGTCGCCCCTATGCCGGCCTTGTGCAGGATCTCGGGCTCGAAGGGGAAGAGGCACAGCACATGGTCGGCCGCCGCCTTGATCTTCTCGACGCGCTCCGGTCGCCAGGCCCAGATGGACGGACAGACGAAGTGGACCGTCTTGATGCCCGCCTCGCGCAGCCGCGCTTCCAGGCCGAAGTTGAAGTCGGGCGCGTCGACGCCGATGAAGACGTCGGGCCGGTTCGAGATGAGGCGCGTGCCCAGCTGCTTGCGGATGGCCAGCAGCTCGCGGATGTTCAGCAGCGCGTCGACATAACCAAAGATGGACAGCTTGCTGTGCGGCCACCAGGTCTCGAAGCCCTGAGCCATCATCTTCGGCCCGCCGATGCCTTCGCTGCTCAGCCCCGGCCAGCGCGCACGCAGGCCCTGCAGCAGCAGGCCGGCCAGCAGATCGCCGCTGGCCTCGCCGGCCACCATGCCGAGGCGGGGCGCGGTGTGCATCAGCTATCGAACGATGCCGCGCGTCGACGCGGCAAGGAAGTTCAGCATCAGGTCGATGTCGCCATCAGCTGCGCCGCCATCGCTGCCACGCAGCGCCGCGATGCCAGCCTTGGCCTCGTCCAGCGTGTGGCCGCTGCGATAGAGCAGCTTGTAGATCTGGCGGATGACGGCGATGCGCTCGCTGCTGAAATCACGGCGCTTGAGGCCGACGATGTTGACGGCGCGCGCCGCCAGCGGATTGCCATCCACCGTCATGAAGGGCGGCACGTCCTGGGCCACATGGGCCTGGAAGCCGATCATGGCGTGGTCGCCGATGCGCATGCGCTGCAGGATGCCCGTCAGCCCGCCGATGGTGACCCAATCGCCGACGCGCACATGGCCTGCCAGCGTGGCGTTGTTGGCCAGCACGCATTCGTTGCCGATGACGACGTCATGCGCCAGATGGCAGTAGGCCATGATCCAGTTGTCGTTGCCCACCGTCGTCTCGCCGCGGTCCTGGACCGTGCCGACGTTCAGCGTGCAGAACTCGCGGATGGTGTTGCGGTCGCCTATGACCAGCGTCGTCGGCTCGCCGGCGTACTTCTTGTCCTGGTTGGCTGCGCCGATGGAGCTGAACTGGAAGAAGCTGTTGTCGCGGCCAATGGTCGTGTGGCCTTCGATGACGACATGCGGGCCGACCTTGGTACCAGCGCCGATGCGCACATAGGGGCCGATCAGCGAATACGCACCCACCTCGACGCTGCTGTCCAGCTGCGCGCCGGGGTCGACGATGGCAGTCGGATGAATTGCCATCAGCTTTCGATGCGGCGCATCGTGCACATGAGCTGCGCCTCGGCGGCCAAATGCTCACCGACCAGCGCGCGGCCGCTGAACTTGTAGACGCCGGCCTTGGCGCGGTCCAGCGTGACCTCGAGGATGAGCTGGTCGCCCGGCTCGATGGGGCGCTTGAATCGGGCGTTGTCGATACCGGCGAAGTAAACGACCGAGTTCTCGTCCAGCACCGTGTCCGTGCTGGCCAGCGCCAGCAGCGTGGCCGCCTGGGCCATGGCTTCAAGGACGAGCACACCGGGCATCACCGGGCGGTGCGGAAAATGCCCGAGGAAGAACGGCTCGTTGATCGAGACGTTCTTCAGCGCGCGGATGCGCTCGCCCTTGATCACCTCGGAAACGCGGTCCACCAGCAGGATGGGATAGCGGTGCGGCAGGCGCTTGAGGATTTCGTGGATGTCCATCGTGATCGGTTCAGTCATTTGTTCTTCTCCAGCGCGCGCACGCGGTCACGCAGGGTGTGGAGCTGGCGCAGCGTCGCCGCGTTCTTTTGCCAGCTCGAATTCTCTTCGAAGGGATAGGCGCCGCTGTAGGCGCCGGGCTGAGTGATGTCCCGAGTCACCAAGGTGCAAGCAGTGATGTGCACGCCGTCCACGATATTCAGGTGGCCGATGATGTTGACCGCCCCACCGATGGTGCAGTTCGCGCCGACCGTCGTCGAGCCCGCGATGGCACCGCAACCTGCCATCGCGGTGTTCCGGCCGATGTGGACGTTGTGCGCGATCTGGATCAAGTTGTCGAGCTTGACCCCGTCTTCGATGACCGTATCTCTCAACGCGCCACGGTCGATGCAGGTGTTGGCGCCGATCTCGACGTCGTCGCCGATGCTGACCGCGCCGAGCTGCTCGATCTTCACGTAGCCGGCCTTGGACGGCGCAAAGCCGAAGCCATCAGCGCCGATGACCACGCCGCTGTGCACGATGCCGCGCGCGCCGATGCGGCAGCCGTAGCCAAGCACGACGCGCGGGGCGAGGCGGGTGTGCTCACCGACGACCGCATCTCGCTCGACGACGCAATGCGCGCCGATGCGGGCGCGGTCCTTGATGACGGCACCCGCCTCGATGACGACCAGCGGGCCGACCTCGACGCCCTGCCCCAGCCGGGCATCAGGCGACACGACGGCGCTCGCATGCACGCCGGCCTGGCGCGCCGGGCGCGTGCGCACCGCCCACCACTGCGTCAGCCGGGCGAAGTAGAGGTAGGGGTCGGGCGTGACGATGGCAGCGCCACGGGCGGCCGCAGCCTCGGCCAGCGCCGGCGCGACGATGACGCAGGCGGCCCGCGTCGTGCCGAGTTGGGCCTGGTAGCGCGGGTTGGCGAGGAAGCTGATGCTGCCTGCATCGGCCTCATCCAGCGGCGCGATGCCGGCGATACGGATGTCGGCCCCACCAAGCAAATCGCCGCCCAAGGCGGCGATCAGTTCGCTGAGCGCCACATCCGCAGAACTCTGCGTCGGGCTCATGGCGAGGCGACTTACTTCTGCGCGTTCAGCGCGTCGATCACCTTCTTGGTGATGTCCACGCGGGCGCTGAAGTGGATCGCGTCCTGCAGGATGAGGTCGTACTTGTCGGCCTCAAAGATCTGCTTGATGACCTTGTTGGCGCGCTCGACGACGACCGACAGCTCTTCGTTCTTGCGCTGGGTCAGGTCTTCCTGCCATTCGCGGCGCTTGCGCTGCAAATCGCGTTCCTGCTCAACGACATCGCGCTGGCGGCGGCCACGCTCGGCTTCGGACAGCGTGGGCGCGTCCTTCTCAAGTTTCTCGGCAGCGCCGCGCAGCTTGGCTTCCAGGTCGCGGAGGTCCTTCTCGCGCTTGCCGAACTCCGTTTCCAGCTTGATCTGCGCCGTCTTGGCCAGGTTGGCTTCGCGCAGCACACGTTCGCTGTTGACGTAGCCAATCTTCAGTTCCTGGGCTTGCACGGCCGAGGCGGCCACCATCATCGAAGCGGCCAGAGCCACCGATTGCAAGAGCTTGCTCATCATCAGAATGCAGTCCCGATCTGGAATTGGAATTTCTCGATTCTATCCGTGCGTTCCTTGCGGATAGGCTTGCCGTAGCTGAGGCGCAGCGGTCCCATCGGCGAGATCCACGACAGGCCGATACCGGCCGACACGCGGACGGTGTCGAGCTTGATCTTTTCTTGTTCGCCCCAGATGTTGCCCGCGTCGCCGAACAGAAAGATGCGGAAGCTCTTGTCGTTGCCGCTGCCGGGTACCGGCAGGTAGAGCTCGGCGTTCAGGTTGAAGCGCCGATTGCCGCCGCTGTAGGAACCGGTGTTGTCGACCGGCCCGAGCGAGCCGGCCTCGAAAACGCGCACCGAGCCCAGGCCACCGCCGTAGAAGTTCTTGAAGACGGGATAAGGCCGGCCACTCAGGCCTGCACCCCAGCCCAGTTCGCTGTTGATGCCCAGCGTGATCTTGTTCGTGATCTCGAAGTATTCCTGGTACTGCAGGTTCAGGCGGGCGAAGCGGGCATCGCCCAGAGGGCTGATTTCGAAGTTGGCGCGCGTGTAGCGGCCCTTGAGCGGCGTGATGACGCTGTCGCGGCTGTCGCGCTGCCAGCCGACGGTCAGCGGAATGGCGTTGCTGCGCTGGCCGAACTGGTTGACATAGAGCAGATAGCTGTTGGGCAAGCCGCGCGAGGTCGTGATGTCGGTCTGCTCGTAGCCGATGCCGAGGAACACGGTGTCCAGCTCCGAGAACGGCACGCCGAAGCGCACCGCGCCGCCCTTGGTGACGTATTCGTATTCCTCGCCCAGCGTGTTGATGGGCTTGGTCGTGCGATAGAACACGTCCAGCGCGCGAGACACGCCATCGACCGTGAAGTACGGGTCCACCGTGCTGATCTGCAGCTGACGGCCGGTGCGGGCGGTCGCCACATCGATGCCGAGGTAGTTGCCCGAACCGAACACGTTGTCCTGGCGGATGGAGCCGGTGAAGGACAGCTTGGTCTGGCTGGAGTAGCCGGCGCCGACAGTGATGGCGCCGGTGGGGCGCTCGACAACGGTCAGGATGACGTCGACCTGGTCTTGCGCACCCGGCACCTCCTGGGTGTCGATGCTGACTTCCTTGTCCTTGAAATAGCCCAGGCGCTCCACCCGGTCGCGCGAGGCCTTGATCTTCTGGCCGTCGTACCAGGCCGCTTCGAACTGGCGGAACTCGCGGCGGATGACTTCGTCACGGGTGCGCGAGTTGCCGGAGATGATGACCTTGCGAACATAGACGCGGCGCTGAGGCTCGCCGATGAAGGTCACGACAACCTGGCCGGTCTCGCGGTTTATCTCGGGCTTGCTGTCTGCGCGCGCGAAGGCGTAGCCATAGGTGCCGTACAGGTCGCTGAAGGCGCGCGTGGTCTGCGCGACGGCCTCGCCCTGGTAGGCCTGGCCGGGCTTCAGGGAGATGAGGTGCTTGAAGTCTTCCTCGCGGCCGAGGAAATCGCCTTCGAGCTTGATGCCGGTGACGGTGTAGGGCTGGCCTTCGCTGACCGTGACGGCGACGCTGATGCTCTGCTTGTCCGGCGAGATGGTCACCTGCGTGGAGGTGACGGCGAACTCGAGATAGCCGCGGTTCAGGTAATAGCTGCGAATGGTTTCCAGGTCCGCATTCAGCTTTGCGCGCGAGTAGCGGTCGGTCTTGGTGTACCAGGTGAGCCAGCCGGACGTGGTCTGCTCCAGCAGTCCGAGCAGCGTGCTCTCGGAGAAGACCTTGCTGCCGAGGATGCGGATCTCGGCGATCTTGGCCGGCTCGCCTTCGGTCACGTTGAAGCTGACGTTGACGCGGTTGCGCTCGATCGGCGTGATCGTCGTCGTGACCTCGGCGCCGTAGAGGCTGCGGGTCAGGTACTGGCGCTTGAGCTCCTGCTCGGCGCGGTCGGCCAGAGCGCGGTCGAAGGGCTTGCCTTCGCCGATGCCGACGTCCTTCAGCGACTTGGACAGCGCCTCCGTGTCGAACTCCTTCAGGCCGACGAAGTTGACGTTGGCGATGATGGGGCGCTCGTCGATGATGACGACGACGGCGGTGCCGTCGATGCTGATGCGCACGTCCTTGAACAGGCCCGTGGCGAACAGTGCGCGGAGCGCGGCGGCGCCTTTTTCATCGTTGTAGGTGTCGCCGATGCGGAAGGGCAGCGAAGCGAAAACGGTGCCGGGGTCGGTGCGCTGAAGGCCTTCGACGCGGATGTCCCGCAGCACGAAGGGATCGACGGCCCAGGCCAGGCCTGACTGGAACATCCCCGTGACAGCCAGAGCCAGCAAGCCAAGGCGGAAGGGGCGACGTGACGCTCCCGAACTGAAAGGAAAGGACATGGGGGAACGGGAGTTTCAGTGCCAACCCGCATAGCGGGCGACGTCGTTGGAAAGGGCCAAGGCCATCATCAGCATCAGGATCAGCAAGCCAGCTCGCTGCAATTGCTGCTGCCACCACTCGGAGAGGGGGCGGCCACTAATACCCTCGAAAAGATAATACATGAGGTGCCCGCCATCGAGCATTGGCAGCGGCAGCAGGTTCAGAACCGCCAGGCTCATCGAAATCTTGGCGAGGAAATCGAGGAAGGGCGACAGGCCGGCATGCGCCGACTGGCCTGCATAGTCTGCGATCGTCAGCGGCCCGCTGAAGTTCTTTACCGAGGCTTCGCCAATCAGCATGCGGCCGATCAGCCGCACCATCGTCTCGGCCATGTCCCAGCTCTGCTTGACACCGCGCCACAGGCCGTCGATGGGGCCATAGCTGACAGCGACCGTCTGCGGCGACGTACCGACGCCGATCTCCAGCCGCGCGATACGGCCACCTGGGTCGTCGACCATGCGCGGCGTCGGGCTCAATTCGACCGAACGACCGCCACGCTCGACGCGCCAGGCCATCGTGCGCGGCTGGTCGCCGTCGTGCGCGCGGCGGATCGCGTCGCGCAGATAGCCGGCATCCGGCACGGCCTGGCCGTCGATGGACAGCACGCGGTCGCCGGCTTGCAGGCCAGCCGCATCACCCGCCCCGCCGGTCACGACTTGGCGGATCAAGGGCTCGGCTAGCGGCACCAGCCCAATGTCATTGAAAAGCTTGGCGTCCGGCGCGCGGCCGGCGAGACGCTCGGTTTCCATACGCAGGCTGCGCGATTCATGGCCCTGAGCGCTGGTGACGGACAAATGAATGCCCTCACCCAACGCCTGGGCACGCGCGACTGCAGCCTGGAGGTCGGGCAGGGATTGGACGTCGTCCCATTGCTGACCGTCATCAGAAACGGCGCGCACCCAGTCACCCGCGTGCAGGCCGGCGCGCTCGGCCAGAGAGGCACTGGGCGGCGTGCCCAGCAGCGCCTTGGGCTGCTCGCTGCCTATCCAGGCCACCACCGCGAACAGCGCGATGGCCAGAAGCCAGTTGGCCGCCGGACCGGCCGCGAGGATGGCGGCACGCTGGCGCACCGGGCGGTTCTTGAAAGCCTGGTCGCTCTCTTGGGCAGCGACCGGTTCGTCGCCCATCCCCAGCATGCGCACATAGCCGCCCAGGGGCACGGCGCTGATCGCAAACTCGGTGCCGCCGCGGCCTACGCGGCTCCAGAGCACGCGGCCGAAGCCGACGGAGAAACGCAGCACCTTCACGCCGCAGGCGCGTGCAACGCTGTAGTGGCCCCACTCATGGATGGGCACCAGGATGCCAATCGCGATGATGAACCAGAAGGCCTTCTGGATCAGGTCCATGCGAGCACCTGCCTTTGCGCCAGCTCACGAACGCGGGCGTCCAGTGCGAGCAGGCCGTCGATGCTGGTGCATTCCCCCGCGTCGGTGCTGACGGCGCCCAGGCAATGGGCGTTGAGCGCATGGATGCGGTCGAAGCGCAGGCGGCCGTTCAGGAAGGCGTCGACGGCGATCTCGTTGGCCGCGTTCAGCACCGTCGTGCTGCCTTCGGCGCCGCGCAGCGCCTGCCAGGACAGGTGCAGGCCTGGGAAGCGCACAACGTCGGCATCCTCGAACGTGAGGCTGGGCGTCGTCAGCAGGTCGAGCCGGCTGGCGCCCGACGTGATGCGCTCGGGAAAGGACAGGCCGTACGCGATCGGCACGCGCATGTCGGGCGTGCCGAGCTGGGCCAGCACGGATTGGTCGCGGCAGACCACCATCGAATGGATGATGCTCTGCGGGTGGATGACCACCTTGATCTGATCTGGCGTCAGGTTGAACAGCCAGCGCGCCTCGATGACCTCGAGCGCCTTGTTCATCATGGTCGCCGAGTCAACCGAGATCTTGCGGCCCATGACCCAGTTGGGGTGGGCGCAGGCCTGGTCCGGCGTCACATCGGACAGCGTCTGCGGGTCGCGGCTGCGGAAGGGGCCGCCGGAGGCCGTCAGCACGATGTGGTCGATGCGGTCGTGCCAGGTCGTGCGGTCCTCGGGCAGGCACTGGAAGATGGCCGAGTGCTCGCTGTCGATGGGCAGCAGCGTCGCGCCGCCCTCTTCCACCGCCTGCATGAACAGGGCGCCGCCGACGACGATGGCCTCCTTGTTGGCGAGCAGCAGGCGCTTGCCGGCGCGGGCGGCGGCGATGGCGGGCGCCAGGCCGGCGGCGCCGACGATGGCCGCCATGACGGTGTCGACGTCCGGGTGCGCGGCGATGTCCGTCAGGGCCTGCGCGCCATCCAGCACCTCGGTGCGGCTGCCGGCTTCACGCAGGCGCTCACGCAGGCGGGCGGAGGCCTCGCGCTCGGGCATGACTGCGAAGCGCGGCTGCCATGTCAGGCACTGGGCCAGCAATTCGTCGACACGGCTCATCGCGCTCAGCGCGACAACCTCGTAGCGGTCGGGATGCCGGGCGATCACGTCCAGCGTGTTGACGCCGATGGAGCCGGTCGAGCCGAGGACGCAGACGCGTTGGCGGGTCATGTGAGGGCTCAGAGGCTGATCAGCGCGAGAGCCAGCGGGAACACCGGCAGCAGCGCATCGATGCGGTCCAGCACGCCGCCGTGGCCGGGCAGCAGGTTGCTGCTGTCCTTGGCGCCGGCCGCACGCTTGACGAGGGATTCGAACAGGTCGCCGACGACGCTCATCGCGCCCAGGAAAACCAGGGCCAGCAACGAGACGATGCCGTGGCGCTGCACCAGCAACGTGTAGAGGCTCGGCGAGTCGACGGCGACCCGCACATCGATGACATGGACCCAGACGAAGCCGAGCAGGATGACCCCGGCCAGGCCGCCCCAGACGCCCTCCCAGCTCTTGCCCGGGCTGATGGCCGGCGCAAGCTTTCGCTTGCCGAAAGCGCGGCCGCAGAAGTAGGCGGCGATGTCGGCCATCCACACGAGGCAGAAGACGGACAGGATGAAGTTGATGCCATGCACCTTGGCCTGCACGATGGCCAGCCAGGCACCCCAGAGCAGCACGGCGCCAAGCGCCAGCCGCGTGCCACGGGCGATGCGCGGCCAACCCGCCGGCCCGGCGTGCAGCGCATAGGCGCCGCCGAGCACCCAGACGAGGCTGGCCAGGGACCAGACCCAAGCCGGTGGCGCGTTCAGCCCGCCGATGAGCAGCGTCCACACGCAGGCCAGCGCAAGTGCAACACCGGCCGCGAGCGCGCCCGTGCCGGGCAGGCCGTTGAGCCGCGCCCACTCCCAACCGGCCGCGCCGATCATGGCCACAGCCACCCAGGCGAAGGGCCAGGGCGATGCCATGAACAGCACCGGCAGCAGGATGGCCAGCAGCACGACGGCGGTGATGACACGGGTCTTCAGCATGGCTTCACCTCAGGCCGCAGGCGGCGCTTCCTTCACGCCGCCAAAGCGGCGGTCGCGCTCATGGAAGGCGGCAATCGCCGCATCCAGCTCCCGCTCACCGAACTCGGGCCAGAGGCAGTCCGAGAACACGAACTCGGTGTAGGCCGCCTGCCAGAGCAGGAAGTTGCTGATGCGCACCTCGCCGCCGGTGCGGATGAAGAGGTCAGGGTCAGGCGCATAGCTCATGGCCATGAACTCAGACAGCTTGGCCTCGGTCAGTTCATCGGGCTTCACGCCGGCGGTGATGGCGGCCTTGCAGGCCTGCACGATGTCCCAGCGGCCACCGTAATTGAAAGCAACGTTCAGCGTCAGCTTGGTGTTGTGCTCAGTGGTCGTCTCGGCCTCGTTCCAGGCATTGCGCAGCTTGTCGGAGACCGCCTCGCGGTCGCCAACGATGCGGATGCGCACGCCCATTGCGCCCATCTTGGCCAGATACCGGCTCACCGCCGCCAGCACCAGGCCCATCAGGCCCGAGACCTCATCGCTCGGCCGCTTCCAGTTTTCGCTGGAGAAGGCGAAGACGGTGACGTATTCGATGTCGCGGTCGATGCAGGCCTGGACCACCTTGACGAGGCTGTCCACCCCGGCCTTGTGGCCGAAGAAGCGCGGCAGGAAGCGCTTCTTGGCCCAGCGGCCGTTGCCATCCATGACGATGGCGACGTGGCGCGGCGGCGCCAGGCGGTCTTGCGCCATGAGGACTGCGCTCAAACCGCCAGGATCTCGGCTTCCTTGCCCGAGATCAACTTGTCGATCTCGGCGATCACGCGGTCGGTGAGCTTCTGCACTTCGTCCAGGCTGCGGCGCTCGTCGTCCTCGCCGATTTCCTTGTCCTTGAGCAGCTTCTTGGCCTGCTCGTTGGCATCGCGGCGCAGGTTGCGCACAGCCACCTTGGCGTCTTCGCCGGCGTTGCGCACCACCTTGGTCAGGTCCTTGCGGCGCTCTTCCGTCAGCGGCGGCATCGGCACGCGGATCAGGTCGCCCTGGCTCGCGGGGTTCAGCCCCAGGTCGCTCTCGCGGATGGCCTTCTCGATCTTGGCGCCCATGCCCTTTTCCCAGGGCTGGACGGAGATGGTGCGGGCGTCCAGCAGCGTCACGTTGGCCACCTGCGAGATGGGCACCAGCGAACCGTAGTAGTCGACGTTGACCTGATCCAGCAGGCCGGGGTGGGCGCGGCCGGTGCGGATCTTGTGCAGATCGTTCTTCAGCGACTCGATGGACTTGGCCATGCGGCCTTCAGCGTTCTTCTTGATGTCTGCAATGCTCATCTTTTTTCCTTGCGGGACAGACCGCCCGAGCGCTAACGAGTGGCTCCTGCCCCCAACTGACTAAGACTGAATTTAAACGTGGACGAGCGTGCCCTCGTCTTCCCCGAGCACCACGCGCTTGAGCGCGCCGGTCTTGAAGATGCTGAACACCTTGATCGGCAGCTTCTGGTCGCGGCAGAGCGCGAAGGCGGCCCCGTCCATCACTTGCAAGTTCTTGGAGATGGCCTCGTCGAAGGTGATGCTGGTGTAGCGCGTCGCGTCGGGGTTCTTCTTGGGGTCGGCCGTGTAGACGCCGTCGACCTTGGTGGCCTTCAGCACGATCTCGGCACCGATCTCGGCGCCGCGCAGCGCGGCGGCCGTGTCGGTCGTGAAGAAGGGGTTGCCGGTGCCGGCGGCGAAGACGACGACCTTGCCCTCTTCGAGATATTGCAGCGCCTTGGGGCGCACATAGGGCTCGACGACCTGCTCGATGGCGATGGCCGACATCACGCGGGCGATCATGCCTTCCTGGCGCATCGTGTCGGCCAAGGCCAGCGAGTTCATCACCGTGGCCAGCATGCCCATGTAGTCGGCCGTCGCGCGGTCCATGCCGACGGAGCCACCGGCCACGCCGCGGAAGATGTTGCCGCCGCCGATGACGACGGCGACTTCGACACCCATCTGCGTGATCTCACGGACTTCCTGCACCATGCGCACGATGGTCGCGCGGTTGATGCCGTAGGCGTCGTCACCCATGAGGGCTTCGCCGGAGAGTTTGAGCAGGATGCGCTTGTACGCAGGCATGGTGTCCTCTGGAGTCTTGGGGAAGGGCTGGCAGTGGCCCGGAAGTTTAAAGGGCGCCAACTTGGCGCCCTTTCATTTCGCCAGAGTCTTTACTGACCCTTGGCAGCCGCGACCTGCGCGGCCACTTCGGCCGCGAAGTCGTCGACCTTTTTCTCGATGCCTTCACCGACGACATAGAGCGTGAAGCCCTTGACCGTCGTGTTGGCAGCCTTGAGGTGGGCGCCCACCGTCTGCTTGCCGTCGGCGGCCTTCACGAAGACCTGGTCCAGCAGCGAGACTTCCTTCAGGAACTTCTGCACCGAGCCTTCGACCATCTTGGCGATGATGTCGGCCGGCTTGCCGGATTCGGCAGCCTTCTCGGTGGCGATGCGGCGCTCCTTCTCGACCAGCTCGGCCGACACGTCGGCGCTGGACAGCGCAGCCGGCTTCATCGCAGCGATGTGCATGGCGACGTCCTTGGCAGCGACGTCGTCACCTTCGAACTCAACGACCACGCCGATGCGGGTGCCGTGCAGATAGGTGGCCAGCTTGCTGCCGGTGTAGCGCTGGAAGCGGCGGATGGACATGTTCTCGCCGATCTTGCCGATCAGACCCTTGCGCACGTCTTCCACCGTCGGGCCGAAGCCTTCCTGCGACAGCGGCAGCGCCGACAGAGCCGCCACGTCAGCGGGGTTCTGCTCAGCCACCAGACCGGCCAGTGCGCTGACGAAGGCGAGGAAGGCGTCGTTCTTCGAGACGAAGTCGGTCTCGCAGTTCACTTCGATCAGCGCGCCGTTGCCGCCGACCACGGCTGAGGCGACGATGCCTTCGGCGGTGATGCGCGAGGCGGCCTTGCCGGCCTTGTTGCCCAGCTTGACGCGCAGGATCTCTTCAGCGCGGCCCAGGTCGCCGTCGGCCTCGGTCAGTGCCTTCTTGCACTCCATCATCGGGGCGTCGGTGCGGGCGCGCAGTTCGCCCACCATGCTTGCGGTGATAGCAGCCATATCTCTTCTCCAGATTTCGGTTGGCCAAATTCAGTTGGCAAAAGGGGCCTCGCGGCCCCTTTCAGATGCAGGGTCGAAAGGGCTTCAGGCCTCTTCGGAGACCTCGACGAACTCGTCGCCGGCGGGGGCAACCGCGGCCAGCACTTCGTTCGTGGCGTTGGCACGGCCTTCGAGCACGGCGTCAGCGATGGCGCGGGCGTACAGGGCCACAGCCTTGGCCGAGTCATCGTTGCCGGGGATGACGTAGTCGATGCCCACGGGCGAGTGGTTGGTGTCCACCACGCCGATGACGGGAATGCCGAGCTTCTTGGCTTCGGCGACGGCGATCTTGTGATAGCCGACGTCGATGACGAAGATGGCATCGGGCAGCGAGGTCATGTCCTGGATGCCGCCGATGTTCTTCTCAAGCTTGGTGATGTCACGCTGGAACATCAGCGCTTCCTTCTTGATCGCGGGCTGGGTGCCGGCGTCAACCTGGGCCTGCATGTCCTTCAGATTCTTCAGCGAGGTCTTGACCGTCTTGAAGTTGGTCATCATGCCGCCGAGCCAACGGGCGTCGACGAAGGGCATGCCGGCGCGCAGGGCTTCCGAGGCGATGACTTCACGGGCCTGGCGCTTCGTGCCGACCATCAGGATCGTGCCGCGCTTGGCAGCCAGTTGACGCACAAACTTCAACGCATCGTTGAACGCGGGCAGCGTCTTCTCGAGGTTGATGATGTGGATCTTGTTGCGATGGCCGTAGATATACGGGGCCATCTTGGGATTCCAGAAGCGGGTTTGGTGGCCGAAATGGACGCCGGCTTCCAGCATCTCGCGCATCGTGACAGACATGGGTCTTACTCCGAAGGTTGTGTCTAAAATCCGGCCCGAATTGCGTTGCAGCACCTGGATACAGCCGTTTCAGCTGGTTCACAAGGCCGCAAACCACAACACCTTTGTGGACCGGTTTGCGATTTGTTGCGACGCGTGGGCGCTGAATTCCTCAGCCACACACCCATCACAACCGTCTTGCCAAGGTCTTGCAGCGCTTCAAAGCGCTACCGCCTCCGGCAAAACCCGCAGAGTATACACAAGCCCATGGCCTTTTTCAGCCGGCGTCACACCACAGTGGCCGCGAGCTCGCCCGCCCGGGCCTTTCCTCAGGTGGGCGCTTGAGCCGCCGCGTCGCGGTGGTGGGCGCCGGCTTGGCTGGCGTGACAACGGCCTACGAACTGGCCGCACTGGGCTGGCAGGTCCATGTCTTCGAGCGCGGCGGCAGCGTGGCCGAGCAGGCCAGCTTCGCGAACAGCGCGCTGTTGTCGCCTTTCATGCCTCATCTCGGTGACGCACCAGCGCCCGCGCCCCTGGGCTGGCGCTGGCGCCGCTGGCGTGCCGGCCGGCGCGGCGGCGATGCACCGTCAACACTGGCGGCGCTGAGCCAGCTCGGCCTGGCGCGCACGGATGAATTGCGCCGCAGCCTCGGCCTGGACGACGAGGCTGCGGATGGCCTGCTCGTCGCTCTCGTCGACGACAGGCGCGTCGCGGCGGCACAAGCCCGGGTCGATGCGTGGAAGGCGATGGGTCTGTCCATCGAACTGCTCGACCCCGAACAGGCGCGCCTCCGCGAGCCCGGCCTGAATGCCAACGCGCCGCTCGCCGGCGCGGTGGCGCTCGCCAACGGTGGTGCCGGCAATGCCCGCCTCTTTGCCCAACAACTGCGCCAACAGGCCCAGCAGCTGGGTGCTGCCTTTCGCTTTCACACGACGGTGCGCGCCATCGCCGCCGACAGCGCCGGCTTGACGCTGCGCCACGAGTACACGCCGCCACCGGACGCGCCGACACGCGCCGCCGAGCGCGACGCGGGCGACACGCTGCCGCAGTTGCTGGGCGACCAGGAAGAACGCTTCGACGCCGTGGTGCTCTGCAACGGTCTCGACGCACCGGCCCTGCTCGGCCAGCGCCTGCCTGGGCTCAAGCTCGCAGCTCGGCATGAAGCCTCGGTCACGGCGCCGCTTCGCCTGCTCGAGGCCCACCCCGACCTCGGCCCCAAGGCCGGCTGGCTCGACCCCTCGCGTGGCCTGGCCATCGCGCGCATCGGCCAACGCGTGCGCGTGACGGGCGGTCTTGCGGTGACGGGGCGCAAGGGCCAGTACACAGCAGACTTCGAGGCCCTGCACCGCAGCCTGCAGCACTGGTTCCCCGGCTCGGTCCTGCACAGCCAGGTGCAGCACGGCCAGAGTCGGCGTGCGCTGACGGCCGACGGCCTGCCTTTGCTCGGCGCCAGCGGCAGGCCCGGCCTTTGGCTCAACCTGTCACCCGGCGGCCATGGCTGGGGGCTGGCCTGTGGTGCGGCCCAAGTGCTGGCGCAGCAGATCACCGGGCAGACAGCCGCGCTCGACATCGCCCCGCTGGGCCCGCAGCGCCTGGCCTAAGCTCACGGGCATGCAAGCGTTGCTGCCCACCGCCACCGCCCTGCCGGTGTTCGACGTCGCCGCGAGCCGGCGCATCGAGGCGCGCGCGCTGGTCCATTCTCCGGACCTGATGGAGCGCGCCGGCCTGGCCGTCGCCAAGCTCGCGCTGGCGTTGCGGCGCGGCGAGGGGCCAGTCTGGGTCGTCTGCGGACCGGGCAACAACGGCGGCGATGGCCTGGTCGCAGCGCGGCGGCTGGCGCAAGCCGGCGTCGCCGTTCACGTCGGCCATGACGCGCCACCTCGCGCTGCCCTCGTCATCGACGCGCTGCTTGGCCTGGGGCTGAACCGCGCGCCGGCGGCCGCCCTGCTTGCCACCATCGCCGCGATGCAGGCTTGCGGTGCTCCCATCCTGGCCGTCGACCTGCCCAGCGGGCTGCTGGCCGACACCGGCCAGCCCGGCGGCGAACGGGCCGTGCGCGCCGACCACACGCTGACGCTGCTGACGCTCAAGCCCGGCCTCTTCACCGGCGAGGGACGCGCGCATGCCGGGCGGATCTGGTTCGATGGCCTGGGCATCGCGCCCGATGAAGAACCGACGGCGGAGTTGCTCGGCCCGGCGCCTCGTCCTGAACGCGGCGCCACGAGCCACAAGGGCAGCCACGGCGAGGTACTCGTCATCGGTGGCGCACCGGGCATGCAGGGTGCGGCCCGACTGGCGGCTCGGGCGGCCCTGGCCTGCGGCGCAGGGCGCGTCTACATGGACCTGATCGGTCTGGCTGCCGGCGAAGCTGCGGATGCCGGTCAGCTCGAACTGATGCGCGGCCGGCTGGCAGACGTGCCGCAGGCCGTCGGCGTCATCGGCTGCGGTGCCGGGGCGGCCATCGCGGGCGCCCTGCCCGCGCTGCTGCAAACGCTGCCGCGCGTGGTGCTGGACGCCGACGCGCTGAACGCCATCGCTGCCGATGCAGCCTTGCAGGATCTGCTCCGGGCTCGGCCCGCCAGCGCGACGCTGCTGACGCCCCATCCGCTCGAAGCCGCGCGCCTGCTCGGCCGCAGCACCACCGGCATCCAGGTGGACCGCCTCGCCGCCGGACGCGAACTGGCCGAGCGCTTCAACTGCACCGTCGTCCTGAAAGGCTCCGGCAGTGTCATCGCGTCACCCGACGAGCGCCCCGCCATCTGCGCCAGCGGCGGGCCGGCGTTGGCTACGGCCGGCAGCGGCGACGTGCTGGCCGGCTGGCTGGGCGGCCTGTGGGCTCAGGAACTCGGCGCCAGCGCCCATCGCATCGCCTGCGCCGGCGCAGATGCGCACGGCCGGGCCGGCGAGGTGAACGGCGTGCTGCGCGCCAGCGATCTCATCGAACACCTGGCCGCGCAGCACTGACGCGAGGCGGCGCTCAGCGACGCTTGCGTGTCGGCGGCTTGGGCGCCGTCTTCTTCGCAGCCCGGCTGGACGCCCGTTTGGCAGCCTGCTGCGCCGCTTTGACCGGGTGCAGGGATGCGACGACGGCCTTGCGGCTCTGCTTCACGTCGCGGTCAGTCTGCTGCAGCTCGTCGAGCGCCTCGACGGCGGTCTTGGGCGCGCGCTTCTTGGCCGGCGCCCTGCCGGATGGTTTTCCAGAGGGCTTGCCTTGCTGTTTGCCGGTAGCACCGCGGCTCGGTGAGCGCCCCTCATCCGAATCGCGCACGAGGCGGAAGTCGATGCGGCGGCCGTCCAGGTCGACGCGGCTGACCTGCACCTGCACGCGCGCGCCGGTGGCGTAGCGGATGCCGGTTCGCTCGCCGCGCAGCTCCTGGCGCACGTCGTCGAACTTGAAGTACTCGCCACCCAGCTCGGTGATGTGCACCAGACCTTCGACGTAGAGCGCGTCCAGTTGAACGAACAGTCCAAACGAGGTGACGGCCGAGACGGTGCCAGCGAACTCCTCACCGAGGCGGTCGCGCATGTAGCGGCACTTCAGCCAGGCCTCGACGTCGCGGCTGGCCTCGTCGGCGCGGCGTTCGTTGGCGCTGCAATGCGCGCCGACGACTTCCCAGCGCTCGGCCTCGTTGCGAGCCTCGGCCGGGTTGGGCGGCGCCGCGCGGCCGGGGCGCTTGGGCGCCTGCGGCACGTTCATCTTGCTGGCGTCCAGCGTGTAGCGCTTGTTGGCGAGCAGGCACTTGATGACGCGGTGGACCAGCAGGTCGGGGTAGCGCCGGATCGGGCTCGTGAAGTGCGTGTACGCCGGATAGGCGAGGCCGAAGTGGCCGGCGTTGATGCCGGTGTAGATGGCCTGCTGCATGGAGCGCAGCAGCATGGTGTGGATCTGCTGCGCGTCGGGCCTGTCCTTGGTCGCCTGGGCGATCTGCTGGAACTCGCGCGGCGTCGGGTCGTCTGAGATGCCCATGCCGATGCCCAGCGAGCGCAGGTAGTTCTGCAGCGTCGTGCGCTTCTCGGGCGTGGGGCCTTCGTGCACGCGGAACAGCGCGTGGTGCTTGTTCGACTGGATGAAGTCCGCCGAGCAGGTGTTGGCGGCCAGCATGGCCTCCTCGATCAGCCGGTGCGCGTCGTTGCGCGTGCGCGGGATGATCTTCTCGATGCGGCCGTTGTCGTCGCAGACGATCTGCGTCTCGGTGGTCTCGAAATCGATGGCGCCGCGGCGGCCGCGCTCGCCGAGCAGCGCGCGATAGACCTCGTGCAGATGCAGAAGATGCGGCACCAGTTCGCGGCGCTTGGCGGCCTCGGGACCATGCGTGTTGGCCAGGATGGCCGCCACCTCGGTATAGGTGAAGCGCGCGTGCGAGCTGATGACGGCCGGATAGAACTGGTAGGCGCTGACGGTGCCGTCGCTGGACACCAGCATGTCGCAGACCATGCTGAGCCGGTCTTCATACGGGTTCAGGGAACACAGGCCGTTGGACAGCTTCTCCGGCAGCATGGGAATGACGCGGCGCGGGAAGTAGACCGACGTGGCGCGCTCGTAGGCGTCGGCGTCCAGCGGCTCGCCGGGCTTGACGTAATGCGACACGTCGGCGATGGCGACCAGCAGGCGCCAGCCCTCGACGGCCTTCTTGCCGCGGCCCTGCTTGAAGGGCTCGCAGTAGACGGCGTCGTCGAAGTCGCGTGCGTCCTCGCCGTCGATGGTGACCAGGGGCACATCGCGCAGGTCGATGCGGCCCTTCAGGTCGGCGGCCCGCATCTTCTCGGGCAGCTTGGCGCTCTGCGCCAGCGTCTCCGGGCTGAAGCGGTGCGGCACGTCGTACTTGCGCACGGCGATCTCGATCTCCATGCCGGGGTCGTCGATCTCGCCCAGCACCTCGACGACGCGGCCAACCGGCTTGGAGTAAAGCGACGGCGGCTCGGTCAGCTCGACGGCGACGACCTGACCTGCGGTCGCGTTGGCGATGCCGTTCTTGGGGATCAGGATGTCCTGGCCCATGCGCCTGTCTTCGGGTGCGACGAGCCAAATGCCCGACTCCAGCAGCAGGCGGCCGATGAGGGGCCGCTTCTTGCGCTCGAGGATTTCCAGCACCTTGCCCTCGGGCCGGCCGCGCTTGTCGAAGCGCACCACCCTCACGCGCAGACGGTCTCCATGCATGACGGCATGGGTCTCCTGAGACGACAGGTAGACATCGGCCGAGCCGTCATCGGGAATCAGGAAACCATGCCCGTCCCGATGACCTTGCAGCGTGCCTTCGACTTCCGCGAGCAGGCCCGCGCCATCGCCCGTAGGCGAAGGGTTAGAGTTCTTCAAGTTTTTGATGATATGATCCTTGCTTTCCTGAAACGGCCCAGGTCTTCGACACGAAGTCTTGAGCACCTTGCCCAGGTGGCGGAATTGGTAGACGCACTAGTTTCAGGTACTAGCGGGTAACTCCGTGGAGGTTCGAGTCCTCTCCTGGGCACCAAACAGAAAAGGCCAGCACGAAAGTGCTGGCCTTTGTCGTTTGGGGCTCAGGAAGCGATGTCCAGTGGACATCGCGGGAGGACGAGAAAGGCTTGGGGCTGCGCTCCAAGCCGGGGTCGCGCTTGCGTGACCGAGTCCCCGACGATGCGCCCTCGATGGGCGCTTCGTCGAGTGGTGGCACAAACCGAGCTCCTTCGATCCGCGCCACAAACCCATTCTCAAACGACGAACTTCTTCGCCAGCTGCTCCGGACCCATGCCGTCGTAGTCCTCGAACGGCTGGTGGATCCACGGCGAGGTTTCGAGCATCTCGACGTAGTAATCCGGCGTGTAGGCCGAGACCTTCTTTGTCCAGATGACGGCCGAGCGCAGTTCGGTGATGGCGGGCATGCCGCGCAGGCGCTCGACCACGGCCTGCAAAGTAACCCCTGAATCGGCCAGATCGTCCACCAGCAGCACACGGCCGGCGACCTCGCCCTTGGGCATGGTGATGTACTTGGCGACGTCCAGCCGGCCCTGGATGGTGCCGGCCTCGGCGCGGTAGGAACTGGTGGACATGATGCCCAGCGGCTTGTCGAAGACGCGCGACAAGACGTCCCCCGGCCGCATGCCACCGCGCGCCAGGCACAGGATCTGGTCGAACTGCCAGCCCGAGGCGTGCACCCTGAGAGCGAGTCGCTCGGTCAGCAGGTGGTACTCGTCCCAGGACACGTAGAGATGTTTACCGTCGTCGGTCAGCATGGTGGTCGCAGCTCCGTGGTGTAAGGAGGATCAGGCGGAATAGGGATGGCGCAGCACGATGGTGTGCTCGCGGTCGGGGCCGGTGGACACCATGTGGATGGGTGTGCCGATGACCTCTTCGACGCGCTTCAGATAGCTGCGGGCATTGGCGGGCAGAGCGTCCCAGGACGTGGCGCCGAAGGTGATCTCGGTCCAGCCCGGGAAGGTCTCGAACACCGGCGTGCAGGCGTCGATCTCGTCCGCATCCAGCGGCAGGATGTCGAGCTGACGGCCGTTGAGCTCGTAGCCCACGCACATCTTGATCTCGGCCAGGCCGTCCAGCACGTCGAGCTTGGTCAGGCACAGGCCACTGATGCCGTTGATGATCATCGAGCGCTTCAGCGCTGCAGCGTCCAGCCAGCCGCAGCGGCGGGCACGGCCGGTGACCGTGCCGCGCTCCTGACCGACGGTGGACAGGTGGTAGCCGACGGTGCCCGGCACCTCCCAGTCCAGTTCGGTCGGGAAGGGCCCGGAGCCGACGCGGGTCGTGTAGGCCTTGGTGATGCCCAGCATGTATTGCAGCAGCTGCGGGCCGACGCCGGCACCGGCAGCGGCATTGCCGGCCACGCAGTTGCTGGACGTGACATAGGGGTAGGTGCCGTGGTCGATGTCCAGCAGCGTGCCCTGGGCGCCTTCGAACAGGATGTTGGCGCCGGCTTGGTGGGCCTTGTGGATGAGGTAGCCGACGTCGGCCAGCATGGGCTTGATCTGCTCGGCCATCTTCATGGCCTGCTCGAAGATGGGTTCGAAGGCCAGCGCCTCGGCCTTCAGGTAGCCGGTGAGCGCGAAGTTGTGCAGCTCCAGCAGCTCGCGCAGCTTCTTGGCAAAGCGCTCGGGATGCTTCAGGTCCTGGGCGCGCAGTGCGCGGCGCGCCACCTTGTCTTCATAGGCCGGGCCGATGCCCTTGCCGGTGGTGCCGATCTTGCCGCTGCCGCTGCTCTCGCGCAGCAGCTCGCGCGCCTTGTCCACGGCGACGTGGAAGGGCAGGATCAGCGGGCAGGACTCGCTGATGAAGAGGCGCGAACGCACCTCGACGCCGGCGGCTTCCAGGCGCTCGATCTCGCTCAGCAGATGGGTCGGGTCGACCACCACGCCGTTGCCGATGTAGCAGGCCACGCCGTCGCGCATGATGCCGCTGGGGATCAGCTGCAGCGCAGTCTTGACGCCCTTGATGACCAGCGTGTGGCCCGCGTTGTGGCCGCCCTGGAAGCGCACCACGCCCTGGGCGTGATCCGTCATCCAGTCCACGACCTTGCCCTTGCCCTCGTCACCCCACTGGGTACCGACGACGACCACATTGCGTCCACGCGCGGTTTGGCTTTGCATCTTGTTTGCCTGCTGAAACTTGGAAAGGATTTGGGCCGCCGCGCGCTCAGAGCGCCCGGACGACCCAGTCAGCGTGCTCGCGAACCAGTTCGCGGTCACAGTCGAATTCATCGGCCTCGTGCTCGTGCCCGGGCAGCACGCAGACCACGGTCTCGCCCTGCTCGCGCAGCGTGCGCACGGCCTGGCGCAGCGAGGCGTCCTCGCCCCAGGGGGCGCGCACGGCGGCACGCAGCGGCGTTGGGGGCGCCAGTGTCACCAGCGTCTTCAGGTCCAGGCTGAAGCCGACGGCCGGGCGGCGGCGTCCGAAGGCGGCACCGACCTCGTCGTAGCGGCCGCCGCGCAGCACGGCGTCGGCGCAGCCCGATGCATAGGCCGCGAAGCGGATGCCCGTGTAGTAGGCATAGCCTTGAAGGTCCGCCAGGTCGAAACCCAGGCCGACCTCGGGGTGGACCACGGCGAGATGACCAGCCAGCCAGTCCAGGTCGGCCAGGGCCGCCTTGACGAGGGGGTGGTCGGGCAGGCGGCGTGCGGCCTCGGCCAGCACCTCGCGACCACCGAACAGGCTGGGCAGGGCCAGCAGCGCATCGCGCGTGACGGCGGGCATGTCGGCGCTCAGCGCAGACAGCGCGGAAAGATCCTTGGCGGCCAAGGCGGCGGTCAACGCTGCCAGCGCTTCCGGCGCCAGCTTGACGCCATCGAGCACGCCTTGCAGCAGACGGGCGTCGCCCAGGTCCAGCATGACGTCACGCAGACCGGCGCGGCGCAGCGCGTCCAGGGCCAGCTCATGCACTTCGAGGTCGGCCTCCAGGCCGGCATGGCCGTAGATCTCGACGCCGAACTGCAGCGGCTCGCGGCTTGTGTTGAGGCCGTCGGGCCGCGTATGCGCCACCGGGCCGCAGTAGCACAGGCGCGTGACGCCCTGGCGGTTCAGCAGGTGGGCATCGATGCGGGCGACCTGCGGCGTCGTGTCGGCACGTACGCCGAGCGTGCGACCGGAGAGCTGGTCGACCAGCTTGAAGAGCTTGATGTCGGAGCCGCTACCCGTGCCGGAAAGCAGAGAGTCGACATGCTCCAGCAGCGGCGGGATGACCAGCTCGCAGCCGTAGCTGCGGGCCATGTCGAGCAGTTCTCTACGCAGCTCTTCGATGCGGCGCGCCTGCGACGGCAGGACATCGGCGATGTGCTCGGGCAGCAGCCAAGCAGAGGACATGAGCGAAGGCAGGCGGTTAAAAACGGCATTCTACCGGCGCCTCCCGGCCCCGGCCTTCAGATCAGTGCAACCAGAGCAGTCCCAACAGACCGACCAGGATGCTGGCGAGGCCGATGAAGCGGATCTGGCCGTCGTTCATCGCCAGCACGCGGCTGAAGACCTCACGCCAGCGCGCCGGGCTGATCAGGGGCATCAGCCCCTCGATGACCAGCACCAACGCCAGCGCGGCCAGCAGCTCGTTCACTTGCGCGCTGGGGCGGCGGCAGGTGCAGAGCCGGAGCCCCGCATGGCTTTGAAGAAATCGCTGCTCGGGTCGACGACCATCACGTCGCTCTTCTTCGCGAAGCTGGCGCGGTAGGCTTCCAGCGAGCGATAGAACTGCGCGAACTGCGGGTCGCGGCCGAAGGCTTCGGCATACAGGGCCGAGGCCTTCGCGTCGCCCTCACCCTTGATCTTCTGCGCATCCCGATAAGCCTCGGCAACGATGATTTCGCGCTGGCGGTCGGCGTCGGCCTTGATCTTCTCGCCCTCGGCCGTGCCCGTGGAGCGGGCTTCGGCAGCCACGCGCTGGCGCTCGGACTGCATGCGGCGATAGACCGAGTCAGTGATGCCGGAGGCGAAGTCCACACGCTTGATGCGCACGTCGACGATCTCGATGCCGAACTGCTTGGCCTCGTCGGCCAGGCGCTTGCGCACATCGTTCATGACTTTCTCGCGCTCGGTGGCCAGCACGGCGATGACCGTGCGCTTGGTCACCTCTTCGTTGAACGCCGCCTGCACGACGGGCGAGAGGCGGTTCTCGATGTTGCGCATGTCCGCACCGTTGTTGCGGATGAACTGGCGCGGCTCGGTGATGCGCCACTTGATGAGCCAGTCGATGACGAGGCTCTTCTTCTCGGCCGTGAAGATGGGGCGCGATTCGGCGCTGTCCAGCGTCTGCACGCGGCGGTCCAGCAGCACGACGTTCTGGAACGGCGGCGGCAGCTTGAACTTCAGGCCTGGCTCGGTGATGACTTCCTTGATCTCGCCCAGCGCATAGACCGCAGCGAACTGACGCTGGTCAACGATGAAGAGCATGGACGACAACAGCATCAGCACGACGAGGGCGCCGGCGACGATGGCGGCAATTCGATTCATGGAGGGCATCCTCGATCAGCGGCCGTCGCGGCTGCGCTGGTTGTCACGGCTGCGCAGGTCGTTGGCACTGGGCACGGTCTGCGGGTCGGGTAGCGTGGTGGCCTGGGGAGCGGACACGGTCACGCTGCCACTGCCCTGCTGCAGGAGCTTGTCCAGCGGCAGGTAGAGCATGTTGGAGCCGCTCTTGCTATCCACCATGACCTTGCTGACGTTGCTGTAGACCTGCTGCATCGCATCGATGTAGAGGCGATCACGCGTCACCTGCGGCGCCTTCTGGTATTCGGTCAGCACGCTCTTGAAGCGCTGCGAATCGCCCTCGGCCGTGGCGACGACGCGGGCCTTGTAGCCCTCGGACTGCTCGCGCAGCTTGGCCGACTCACCCTGGGCGCGCGGGATGACCTCGTTGGCATAGGCCTGCGCCTCGTTCTTTGTCTGTTCCTTGTTCTGCCCGGCCTTGAAGGCGTCTTCGAAGGCGGCCTGCACCTGCTCAGGCGGCTGCACGCTCAGCACGTTGACGTTCTTGACCTGGATGCCGGCCTTCAGGCGGTCCAGCTGCAGCTGCACCGACTTGGCCAGATCGGTCGCGATCGCATCCCGCTGCTCGTACAGCACCGAGTCCATCGTGCTCTTGCCGACGATCTCGCGCACCGCAGATTCGGCGGCCAGCATGACGGCGTCCTTGGGTTGCGCGTTCTCGAACAGGAACTCGCGTGCGTCCTTGATCGTGTACTGCACGGTGAAGCGGATGTCGACGATGTTCTCGTCCTGCGTCAGCATGGAGGAGTCGCGCAGGCCCGTTGCGGCCACGACCGCATTGCGACCCACCTCGACCTGCTGCAGCTGTGTGACCGACACCACCTCGTGCTGCTGCAGCGGGTAGGGCAGGCGCCACTGGAAGCCGGCCTCGACCGTCTTGCTGTACTTGCCGAAGGACGTGACCACGCCCTGCTGGCCTTCCTGCACGATGAAGAAGCCGCTGGACAGCCAGCCCAGGACAACGACGACGCCAATCAGGCCAGCGCCGATCCCGGCGCCCTTCATGTCGGGCGTGCCACCGCCGGAACCGCCAGGGTTGGCAGGCCCGCCGGACTTGCCGCCGAACATGCCTGAGAGCTTGCGATTGAAGTCGCGCCAGAGCTCGTCGAGATCGGGCGGGCCGTCGTTGCGGCCGTTGTTCAGCAGCCGGCCCGCGGCTCTGGCGATGGGCGTCATCAGACGCTGCGCCCAAGGGCTGCGGGGCGGTGTGTGGGAAGTGCTGCTCATGCCTGCGAGGAGTCTGAGGAAGAGGGCTCGGGGTCGTCCGACGGATCAGAGTCGAAACGTGGGTCCCGCTCGTCGGGAATCAAGGGCTGGGCCTGCATGGCCGTTGCAATCAGCTGGCGCAGTTCGGCCAGGCCGCTGCCGTCCAGCGAGCTGACGAAGACGCGCGGCGTAGGCCCGGTACCGCCGGCGTCGCGCAGCACCGCGTCAACGATCTCGCGCGGGCGCTGGTCGTCGGCCAGCAGGTCCTGCTTGTTGTAGACAAGGATCTGCGGTACGCCGCCGGCGCCGATTTCCTCCAGCACGCGCTCGACCTCGGCGACCTGCTCCTCCAGCACGGGGCTGGAAGCATCGACGACATGCAGCAGCAGGTCGGCATCGGCCGCCTCCTGCAGCGTCGCGCGGAAGGCTTCGACGAGCTTGTGCGGCAGGTCGCGGATGAAGCCGACCGTGTCGGACAGCGAGACGCTGGCGCCGGCCTGCTCGAGGTAAAGCGAACGCGTCGTGGTGTCCAGCGTTGCGAACAGCTGGTTGGCGGCATAGGCGCGCGCCTTGGTCAGCGCGTTGAACAGCGTGCTCTTGCCCGCGTTCGTGTAGCCGACCAAAGAGACCTTGAACACGCCGTTGCGCGAACGGGCCTTGCGCTGCGTGCTGCGCTGGCGCTGCACCTGCTTCAGGCGTTCCTTGGTCTTCTTGATGCGGTCCTCGATCATGCGACGGTCCAGCTCGATCTGCGCCTCGCCGGGGCCGCCGCGCATGCCGATGCCGCCGCTCTGGCGCTCCAGATGGCTCCAGCGGCGTACGAGTCGTGTGGACAGGTATTGCAGCCGCGCCAGTTCGACCTGCAGCTTGCCCTCGTGGCTTTGCGCGCGGGCGGCAAAGATTTCGAGGATCAGCGCCGTGCGATCGGCGACGGGCACGCCGAGCACCTTTTCGAGGTTGCGCTGCTGGGCGGGCGAGATGGCCTGGTCGAACAGCACCGTGTGCGCCTGGTGGGCCTGCACGAGCAGCTTGATCTCGTCGGCCTTGCCGGAGCCGACGAAAAGCGCTGCGTCGGGCGCCTGGCGGCGGGCAATGACCTTGGCGACGGGCGTGTCGCCGGCGGACTCGGCCAGCAGCGCCAGCTCGTCCAGGCTTTCGTCGAAGCCTTGCTTGGCGGATTGCCGACCGAAATCGACACCCACAAGAATGGCGCGCGCCGCCTCGGAGGGCGGCGTCGCGGCGTTGTCGATGGTCGAGGACAAGGGGGTCGGATCAGGCGTCCGCAGGGGCGTCGCCAGCGTGGAAGTTGACCGCACGGCCCGGCACGACGGTGGAGATCGCGTGCTTGTAGACCATCTGGGTCACCGTGTTGCGAAGCAGCACGACATACTGGTCAAACGATTCGATGTGGCCTTGCAGCTTGATGCCGTTGACCAGATAGATCGAGACCGGCACATGCTCTTTGCGGAGCAGGTTCAAAAAAGGATCCTGCAAAAGTTGGCCTTTGTTGCTCATCGGTATGCTCCGAGTTTTCGGGGGAAAGAGGGGGGAAACGGGAATGCGGGTTGGACCTTAACACAGGGTTTTGCCGCATCCGGCCGTCACCCTAGGTCTTTTCGTCGAAGGGATTCTTCGAAGAACGTAGCTCTATCTTCAGCGGTGTTCCGACCAGCTTGTAGTGAGCGCGGATGCGGCCTTCGAGGTAGCGCTTGTAGACCTCGGTGACGCCGTCCAGCGCGTTGCCGTGGATGACGACGATGGGCGGGTTCTGGCCGCCCTGGTGGGCGTAGCGCATCTTCGGGCGGGACACGCCCGAGCGCTTGGGCTGCTGGTGCTCGGTGGCCTCCTGGATGAGGCGGGTCAGCACCGGCGTCGTCATCTTGCGGTAGGCCGAGGCATAGGCGTCGGCCAGCGAGTTCCAGACCGCCGACAAACCCTGGCGCTTCAGCGCCGAGATGTTGTGCATGGGCGCGAACTTCAGGAAGGTCAGGCGCTGCTCGATCTGGCGCTGCAAGGTTTCGCGCTGGTAGCTGTCGACGGCATCCCACTTGTTCAGGGCGAGCACCACCGCGCGGCCGCTGTCCAGGATGTAGCCGGCGATGTGGGCGTCCTGGTCGGTCACGCCTTGCGTCGCGTCCAGCAGCAGCAGCACGACGTGCGCGTCGGCAATGGCCTGCAGCGTCTTGACGACCGAGAACTTTTCGATGGCCTCGAAGACCTTGCCCTTGCGGCGCAGGCCGGCCGTGTCGATGAGCTTGAACTTCTGGCCATTGCGCTCGAAATCCACCGAGATGGCGTCGCGCGTGGTGCCCGGCATGTCGAAGGCGACAAGGCGCTCCTCGCCCAGCCAGGTGTTGATCAGCGTGCTCTTGCCGACGTTGGGGCGGCCCGCCACCGCCAAGCGGATGACGCCGTCTTCCTGCGGGCCGGCGCCGAACTCCTCGGTGGCGTCTTCAAACGGCTCCAGCACGGCGTCGAGCAGGCTGCGTATGCCCTGGCCGTGGGCCGACGAGATCGGGTGCGGTTCGCCCATGCCGAGTTCATGGAACTCGTTCATCAGCGGCGACTCGCTCATGCCCTCGGCCTTGTTGACGGCCAGGTGCACGCGCTTGTTGACGCTGCGCAGGTAGCGGGCAATGTCGCTGTCGTGGGCCGAAAGCCCCAGGCGGATGTCGACGACGAAGATGACGGCGTCGGCCTCGGCCACCGCCTGCTTCGTCTGCTTCGCCATCTCTTTGATGATGCCGGTGCTGCTGTCGGGCTCGAAGCCGCCGGTGTCGATGCAGATGAACTCGCGGTCGCCCATGCGGCCGTCGCCGTAGTGGCGGTCGCGCGTCAGGCCGGCGAAGTCGGCCACGATGGCGTCGCGCGACTTCGTCAGGCGGTTGAACAGCGTCGACTTGCCGACGTTGGGGCGGCCGACGAGCGCGATGACGGGTTTCATTCGGCCTTGATGGCGAACAGGCCACCGTTCCTGGTCGCGACCAGGGCGGTGTCGCCCAGCAGCGCGATAGCGGCGATGGGCGAGCCATCGGTGGCGATGCGCGAGCGGGTCTTGCCGGTGTCGCGGTCCAGCAGGTGGATCTGGCCTTCATAGTCGCCCACCAGCACCTGCTTGTTCAGCACCACCGGGGCGGAGAGCTTGCGCAGTTGGAACTGGTCGGCCGACCAGGCCAGGTCGCCGTTGGCCAGCTTCCAGGCGGACAGACGGTCCGAGGCATCTCCCGCGACGACGACCTGGTCGTCCGCGCCGATGCCGTTGGTGCCGCCGACCACGCGGTTCCAGAGCGCGCTGCCGCGCTCGGCGTTGACGCAGCCGACGGAGGACTGGAAGGCGCGCGCGCAGATCACCTCGCCCTGCCGCACGGCCGGGCCGACGAGGTCGGCCAGGCGCTCGACCTCGTTGGTGCCGCGCGGCGTGGCCACGCTGGCCTCCCAGCGCAACTGGCCCTTGAGCGGGTCGACACCGGCCAGGCGCGAGCCCTGGCCAACGATGAGGGTGTCCTTGTAGGCCAGCAGCACGCCGGCCTTGGCCAGCGTCAGCGGCTCGCCGGGGCGGCGCATTTCCCAGATCTTGCGGCCGTCGAGGGCGTCGAAGGCGAGCACCTGGCGGTCCAGCGTCAGCGCGAAGACGCGCTCGCCGGCTACCAGCGGCGCGGCGATGACGGGCGTTGGCAGCGCCTTCTTCCAGACGACGCGGCCGACGTCCAGCACGACGAGTTCGTTGTCGCGGTTGACCACCGCTGCGAAGCGACCGTCGCTGCCGATGCCGGCGGCCAGCTTGGCGCCGGCGTCACCGCGCCACAGCTCGCGGCCGTCGGCGGCGGCCAGGGCACGCACATTGCCGTCGTTGCTGGCCACGACGAAGCTGTCGCCGAGCGTCGCGATGCTGAGCGGGAAGCTGACATCGCCGCCCTTGGCACTCCAGACGACGCGACCGGTGGCCGGGCCCGACAGCGTCTCCAGCACGGCGGGCTTGGTCTTGGCGTCACCAAACCAGTTGTTCCACGTCGACGAGATCGTCGAGCAGCCCGACAGCGAGGCCGCCGCCAGGGACATCAGCGTGATCTGAACGAGGCGCTTCATTGCGCGGCTCCGGTGGTTTCGACGACGGTGGGCACGCCCAGCGTGGCCAGCTTGGCCTCGACGATGCGGCGGTAGTCCTGCGTCTTCTCCAGGCCGGCCAGGGCCTTCTGGTACTCGGCCTTGGCGGCGTCGCGCTTGTCCTGCAGCAGCAGGGCGTCGCCGCGCCGGTCGGCCACCAGAGGCGCGAACTCGGCGGACTTGATCGCGTCCAGCGTCTTGGTCGCTTCGTCGAAGGCCTTGGCGTCGAGCTGCAGGCCGGCCAGACGCAGGCGGGCGAGGTCTCGGTAGGCGGTCTCGGAGCCCTGCTCTGCCACCCAGGTCAGGCTTTGCTTGGCCTCGTCGGCCTTGCCCTTGTCGAGCTGCAGCTTGGCGACCTGCAGGCCGGCCTGGGCGGCATAGCCGGTACCGGCATAGCGTGTCTTCAGGTCACCCGCAGCGGCGGCGGCCTTGTCGGCGTCCTGGGCCGTGAGGGCGCGGTCGAACTCCTCGTACATCGCTGCGGCCTTGGCGGCCTGCTCGCGCTGGTACCAGGTCCAGCCCTGCCAGGCTGCAAAGGCAGCGAGGACGGCGGTCAGCGCCCAGGTGATGAGATTGCCCCAGCGCTTCCAGAAGGCCTTGAGCTGGTCGAGTTGTTCTTGTTCTTCGAGGTCGAGATGCGATGCCATGAGAGGAATACAGCGTGGTTCGGGCAGGGCCCGGGATTATGCGGTGCGCAACTCGGCCGCCCAGGCGGCCACGTCGGCGAGCGGGCGGGCGACCTGTTCACTGCCTTCGCGCAGCGATTTCAGGCTTACTTCGCCACGAGCGAGTTCGTCACCGCCAAAGACCAGCGCGAAGCGGGCGCCGGAGGCGTCGGCCTTCTTGAACTGCGACTTGAACGAGCCGCCGCCGGCATGCATCTGCACGGCGACACCGGCTGCGCGCAGCGCTTCCAGCGCGGGCAGGATGCGTGGCAGCTCGGCGGGGTCGGGCACGACGGCGTAGACATCGGGCGCGGGTGCGGGCGACTGCAGACCCAGCGTCTCCAGCAGCAGCAGCAGCCGCTCCAGACCCAGGCCGAAGCCGACGGCCGGCGTCGGCTTGCCGCCGAGCTGCTCGACGAGGCCGTCATACCGGCCACCGGCGCAGACCGTGCCCTGGGCGCCGAGCTTGTCGGTGACCCACTCGAAGACGGTGAGGTTGTAGTAGTCCAGGCCCCGCACGAGGCGGGGGTTGATGCGGTAGGCCAGCCCGACCGACTCCAGCAGCGCCTTCACGCCGCTGAAGTGGGCCTGAGATTCGACACCCAGGAAGTCCAACAGCTGCGGCGCGCCCTCGGCCATGGCCTGCATGGCAGGGTTCTTGGTGTCGAGCACACGCAACGGGTTGGCGTACATGCGGCGCTTGGCTTCTTCGTCCAGCACGTCCTGGTGCTGTTCAAGGTAGCTGATGAGCGCCTCGCGGTGCGCACGGCGCTCCTCGGGCTGGCCCAGACAGTTGATCTCCAGCGTGACGTCCACACCCTCCTTCAGGCCCAGCTCGCGCCACAGCGCGCGGGCCAGCAGGATGACCTCGGCGTCCACGTCCGGGCCGGCAAAGCCCAGCGCCTCGATGCCCATCTGGTGGAACTGGCGGTAGCGACCCTTCTGCGGCTTCTCGCGGCGGAACATCGGGCCGACGTAGTACAGGCGGCGCGGGCTGTCACGCAGGTAGCTGTGTTCGATCATGGCCCGCACGACGCCGGCCGTGCCCTCGGGGCGCAGCGCCAGGTGCTCGGCCTGGCCGTGCTTGTCGGCACGATCCTCGAAGGCGTACATCTCCTTCTCGACGATGTCCGTCACCTCGCCGATGCCGCGCACGAACAGCGCGGTCGGTTCGACGATGGGCACACGCACGTTGCTGTAGCCGTAGCGCGCCAGCACGCTGCGCATCGTCGCTTCAAGTTGCTCCCAGCGCGCCGATTCCGGCGGCAGGATGTCGTTCATGCCCTTGACGGCCTGAAGGGTCGTCTTCCGATCGCTCGCCTGTTGCGTGGGCTGGACCTTCTTGCTTTCACTCATGCGGTAGCGGTCGCGCCAAAGCGCTTCTCGATGTAGTTCTCGACCAGCGCGTGGAACTCGTTGGCGATGTTGTCGCCGCGCAGCGTCAGCGCCTTCACGCCGTCGATGAAGACGGGCGCCGCCGGCGCCTCGCCGGTGCCGGGCAGGCTGATGCCGATGTCGGCATGCTTGCTCTCGCCCGGGCCGTTGACGATGCAGCCCATGACGGCCACCTTCATCTCCTCGACGCCGGGGTACTTGTTGCGCCAGACCGGCATCTGCAGGCGCAGGAAGTCGTCGATCTGCTTGGCCAGTTCCTGGAAGGTGGTGCTCGTCGTGCGGCCGCAGCCGGGGCAGGCCGTCACGCTCGGGTTGAAGTGGCGCAGGCCCAGGGCTTGCAGGATCTCCAGCGCGACGACGACCTCCTGCGTGCGCGACTCGCCCGGCTGCGGCGTGAGGCTGACGCGGATGGTGTCGCCAATGCCTTCCTGCGCCAGGATGCCCAGCGCGACGCTGGAGGCCACCGTGCCCTTGGTGCCCATGCCAGCTTCGGTCAGGCCCAGGTGCAGCGCGTAGTCGCAGCGGCGGGCCAGTTCGCGGTAGACCGAGATCAGGTCCTGCACGCCGCTGACCTTGCAGCTGATGATGATGTTGTCGCGGTTCAGGCCCAGCTCGGCGGCGTAGTCGGCTGACGTGAGTGCGGACTCGATGAGGGCCTGGTACATGACCGGCTTGGCATCCCAGGGCTGGGCCCGGCGGGCGTTCTCGTCCATGAACTGGGCGAGCAACTCCTGGTCCAGGCTGCCCCAGTTGACGCCGATGCGCACGACCTTGTCGTACCTGGCGGCGGCCTCCACCATCATCGCGAACTGGCGGTCCTTCTTGTCGCCCTTGCCGACGTTGCCGGGGTTGATGCGGTACTTGGACAGCGCCTGCGCCATCGCCGGGTACTCGGTCAGCAGGCGGTGCCCGTTGTAGTGGAAGTCGCCCACCAGCGGCACATCGATACCCATGCGGTCCAACTGCTCGCGGATGTAGGGCACCTGCTCGGCCGCCTCGGGCGTGTTGACGGTGATGCGCACCATCTCCGAGCCAGCGATGGCCAGCTCCTTGACCTGGATGGCCGTGCCGATGGCGTCCACCGTGTCGGTGTTCGTCATCGACTGCACACGCACCGGCGCGTCGCCACCCACGGTGACGACACGGCTGCCCCAGGTCACGCGGGCCTGGCGGCTCTTGCGCGGCGCGGGCGCCGCTTCGGGAATGATGTATTCGCTCATCAGTTCAACTCCACTCGAGCGATGTTGTTGCTTGCACGCGCGTTCAGGTCGTAGGCGCTGCCGCGCCACTCGATCTTCGTGCCGCTCACATTGCCGACGCGCACCTTGTAGGGTGCAGCGCCGCTGAAATCCTGCTGCTCACCCTGGCGCAGCACGCGCGAAAGCAGCGTCTGGCCCTTGGCGTCGACGACCTCGATCCAGCTGTCGGCGGTGGCCGTCACGCGCAGCGCCGGGCCAGTTGGGAGGGCCGGGCTGACTGCGGCTGCGACAGGAGCTGGCGCGGATGCGATCACGGCCGGCGCCGAGGCGGCCACGACCGGCGGCGACATTGCCAGCACCGGCTCAGAAGCCGCCGCCACTGGCGCCGGAATGAATTCGACGACCGGCGCACTGGCTGCGCTCGTCATGACACCGGAGGCCGGCAGCGCAACCGGGGGAAAGGCCGGCGTTGGCTCGTGCTCCAGCCAGCCGGCTGGCACCCAGTAGATGGCTGCCGCGACGATCAGCAGCAGTCCCAGGCCCCAGACGACGGGCCGCTTCAACAAGGACAGCAAGCCGCCGTCGATGGGGCCGGCGCCGCGCTCGCGGAAGGGCTGGTTGAGTCCCGGGCGCACATCAAAACCCAGCTCGCTGGTTCGCGGCAGCAAGGCCAGCACGGGACCTGAGTCCACCTTGAGCGCGCGGCACACGGCCGTGGCCAGCGCGCGCGCGAAGGTCGCGTCGGGCAGCTCGGTGAAGCGGTCACCCTCCAGCGCCTCCAGCTTGGCCTGCGGCACCTTGAGCATGACGGCCAGGGCCGCGATATGCAGGCCGCGCTGCTGGCGGGCGGCCCTGAGCCAGGCGCCGGCGGTGGTCGGCTCTTGGGCCCGTCCCTCGGAAATGGGTTCCATCGTCTTGTTCTTCTTAGTCTTCGTAACGGCCGGCGTCCAGCGCCTGCGTCTCGGGGGCCTGCGGGAACCTGCGGCGCAGCATCTGGGCCAGGTCGTCAACGACGTTGGTATGACTGAGCTTGCGCTCGATGCGCAGCTGCAGCCACAGGCTCTGCGCGTTCAGCTGCTCGGGCTGATCGTTGACGCGCTTCACATAGAAGCGCGCGCGCTCCAGCTCGCGGTTGCGGAACAGCACCTCGGACAGATTGACGGCGATGACCGGACTGCTCGGGTCCAGCTCGAAGGCGCGCGACAGCGTCTTCTCGGCGACCAGCAGGCGGCCGGCGCGGGCCTCGCAGACGCCTTTGGCCAGCAGCGTGCGGGCCGGCGAGCGGTAGGTCGACTGGGCCAGCGCCTGGTCGAACAGCGAGTCGGCCGTGGGCCAGCGCTGCTGCTGGCACATGAACCAACCGTAGTTGTGCAGGGTGTCGGGGTCGTTGGGATAGACGGCCAGCGCGCGGCGGAAGGTTTCCTCTGCCAGTGGGAAATCGCCCATGGAGGCGTAGATGAGGCCGCGCAGGTTGACAGCCTCGCGCATGTCCGGCTTGGCCTGCAGCGCGAGCTTGAGCTCGTCGAGCGCCGTGTTGAACTGGCCGCGCGAGAAATAGCCCTGGGCCAGCTCCAGCCGGATGGCCGCCCGACGGTCGGCATCGGTCTGGTCCGAATCGGTCTTGATCTCGCGCTCGGCGGTGGGTGCGGTGCCGGTGGTCGCGCAGGCGGCGAGCAGGGTGGCGGTCAGGACGGTCAGCAGTCGCTTCATCAAATCCTCTGGGTTGGACACCAAGCGTGTCACGGGGCGGATTTGGCCACCGTCACGGGCGCCCTGACCATGCGGATATGCGCGCGGGTGCGGTCCTGCACCTCGCCCGCCAGCTGGCCGCAGGCTGCGTCGATGTCGTCACCGCGCGTCTTGCGCACCGTCGTCACGATGCCGGCCTGGATCAGCACCTCTGCAAAGGCCTTCACGCGCGCATCGGTGCTGCGCGTCAGGCCCGACGCAGGGAAGGGGTTGAACGGGATCAGGTTGATCTTGCAACCGACCTTGCCCTTGAGCAGCTTCACCAATGAGTGCGCCAGCTCGGGCGAGTCGTTCACCTCCTGGAGCATGCAGTACTCGAAGGTGATGAAGTCGCGCGGCGCCTTCTCGAGGTAGCGGTTGCAGGCGTCCAGCAGCTCGGCAATGGGGTACTTTTTGTTCAGCGGCACGAGCTGGTCGCGCAGCGGGTCGATCGGCGCGTGCAGGCTGACGGCCATGGCCACGGGGCAGTCCTCGCGCAGCCGGTCGATCATGGGCACGACGCCGGAGGTCGACACCGTCACGCGGCGACGGCTCAGGCCGTAGGCATGGTCGTCCAGCATGGTCTTGAGCGACGGCACGAGCTGGTCATAGTTCTGCAAGGGCTCGCCCATGCCCATCATGACGACGTTGGAGATCACCCGCTCCTCGGTGTTGAGGCGCTTGCGCAGGTTGTGCTCGGCGAACCAGAGCTGGGCGGTGATCTCGGCCGTCGTCAGGTTGCGGCTGAAACCCTGGTGCCCGGTCGAGCAGAAGCGGCAGCCAACGGCGCAACCGGCCTGGCTGGAGATGCAGAGCGTGCCTCGATCGAGAACCGTTGGCCCCTGGCCGCCTCTGGCGGCTGCCCCCCGAGGGGCCGCTTCGGCGATTTGGGACGGCCCGGCATCTCCGAATTCGGGAATGAACACCGCCTCGACCGCATCGCCATTGCCGACGTCGAACAGCCACTTGATCGTGCCGTCCTTCGAGACATGCTCGGAGATCACTTGCAGCGCGCTGATGTGAGCTCGCCCCTTGAGCTTGTCGCGCAGGGACTTGGCGAGGTCGGACATCTGTTCGAAGTCCGACGCGCCCTTTTGGTGGACCCAGCGGAACAGCTGGGTCGCACGGAACTTCTTTTCGCCCAGTTGCTCGCAGTAGGCGGCAAGGCCTTGCAGATCGAAGCCAAGGAGATTGACCGCGTCCATACGAGCTTCCTGGGCCGGGGTCACCGACCCCGTTGGGGGTTTACTTGGCAGCGTAGACGTTCATGCCAGGGAAGAAGAACGCCACTTCGACGGCGGCCGTTTCGGCGGCGTCGGAGCCGTGCACGGCGTTGGCATCGATGCTGTCGGCAAAGTCGGCGCGGATCGTGCCCTTCTCGGCCTTCTTCGGATCGGTCGCGCCCATCAGGTCACGGTTCTTCAGGATGGCGCCTTCGCCTTGCAGCGCCTGGATCATCACCGGGCCGGAGATCATGAAGTTGACCAGGTCGTTGAAGAAGGGGCGGGCCTTGTGCACGGCGTAGAAAGCCTCGGCGTCGGCACGCGACAGCTGGACCAGCTTGGCCGCGACGATCTTCAGGCCGGCGCCTTCGAAACGGGCGTAGATCTGGCCGATGACGTTCTTCGCCACGGCATCGGGCTTGATGATGGACAGGGTGGTTTCGATCGCCATGGAGTTCTCCTGAAGGGCTGTATTGGACAAAGCCTGCGATTGTAGCGGGCAGGGATGACCCTAGTCAGGGTCACCCAAGCCGCTTCAACGGCGACCGCCGTATCCGCCGCCGGAGCGGCCACCCCCACCGCCGCCACCGCCGCCCTTGCCACCACGGCCGCCACCGCCGCCGCCGCGGCGCAGGAAGGCGTCGCCGCCGATGTAGCCCACCGAGGTCTGCAAGGGATCAGGCTCACGCGGGCCGTTGCCCTTGTTGCCGCCGCCCTGGCCCGGCTTGTTGGCCTGCTGGCTGCCGCCGGCACCGAAACCCTGCGGGAAGCCACGCTTGCCGCTGGTGGCCTGGCGCCGGTCGAAGGTCTGCTCCAAAGGGTTGATGTGGTGCGGAATGAAGCCGTCGTCCTCGTCGTCATCCCGGCGGGGTGCGCGCTCCTCGCGCGGCGGGCGCACCTGCTGCGGCTGCTGAGCCTCGGGCGGGCGGCTCGGGCGCGGGCCGCCGCTGCCGCTGTGGCGCTCGTCATTGCGGCGCTTGTTGCGGTCGTTCTTGTTGCCCTGCTGCTGCGGCGGCTGGGCCCTGCCCTGCTGGCCACCCTGGCCCTGGTTTTGCCGCAGGCCCTGGTTGAAACCTTCGCCTTGCTGGCCCTGCCCCGCGTTGGACGTGTGGCCGGCCAGGCGGCGGATGACGCGCACGTCGTCGTCGCCCAGTTCGACCCAGACGCCGCGCTTCAGGCCGCGCGGCAGCACGACGGTGCCGTAGCGGATGCGGATCAGGCGGCTCACGACCATGCCGACCGCCTCGAAGAGTTTGCGCACCTCGCGGTTGCGGCCTTCGGTGATGACGACGCGGTACCAGCGGTTGGCGCCTTCGCCGCCGCCGTCCTCGATGCTCTTGAAGGCGGCCACCTGGCCCTCGACGTTGACGCCGTCGAGCAGCTTGGCGCGCTGCTCATCGCTCAGGGCGCCCAGCACACGAGCGGCGTACTCACGCTCGACGCCGAAGCGCGGGTGCATCAGCTGGTTGGCCAGCTCGCCGGAGTTCGTGAACAGCAGCAGGCCCTCGGTGTTGATGTCCAGGCGACCGACGGACTGCCACTTCTGGCCCTGCACGCGCGGCAGCGAGCGGAACACCGTCGGGCGGCCTTCCGGGTCGTTGAAGGTCGAGACCTCGCCGGTCGGCTTGTGATAGGCCAGGATGCGCGGGTTGGGCGGCGAGATGCGGATGCGGACATCCTTGCCGTTGACGCGCACGCGGTCGCCGAAGGAGATGCGCTGGCCGACATGCGCGACCTGGCCGTTGACCTCGATCTTGCCCTCGGCGATCCACTCCTCGATGTCGCGGCGCGAACCGATGCCGGACTGCGCCAGCACCTTCTGGAGCTTGGGCGCATCGGCATCGGGTGCCAGCACGCGCTTGGCCTCGCCCTCTGCGGCACCTTCTGCCTCATCGCCCGAAGATTCGGGCCTCAGCTGAGGCGGCTCCCCGACAGGGCCTTCGGATTCGACGTCCAGATTGCCCGACAGCACATCGGCAAAGCGCGCCCCCGCGGCCTCGACGAGTTCCTGCGAAAGTGCCGGAACCGGCAGCTCGCCGCTGCCTGCGCTTCCCACGCTGCCCGCGCCAACAGCCACCTCGGCGTCCGTCGGACGCTCGGCGCGCTCCTTGCGGTTGCGGCGGCGGTTGCGGCCACGGCCACCACGCTCGCCGTCTTCACCGTCGGCGTCGTCTTCCGAACCCTCCTCATCCGCATCGCCACCCACTGGCGCCGCCACGGCAGGCGCCTCATCGGCCAGCGTGAAGATCGGCACCTGGACGGGTGCCGGCGGCGCTTCGGCGACAGCGCCGGAGGCGGCCTCGTCCACCTTGGCCACTGCCGTCTTGCGAGGTGCGCGCTTGCGGGCTGGCACCGGCACGTCCTCTGCGGGCGCGGCCTCGGGCACCAGCGCGGCCTCTTCCACGACCGCTTCTGCCTTGCGGCGCGTGCGCTTCACAGGCACAGCGGCTTCAACGGATTCAGCAACCTCCGCGACTGCAGGCGCAGCGTCAGCCGCAACCTTGGCCGTCGTGCGGCGGCGCTTGGGCGTTGCTGGCGCTTCGGCGTCAGCGGCGGAAGGCAGGGGCTTGTCTTGATCGGCAGCGTCGTTCATGCGGGTCAGTGCTGGGGTTGCGGGGGCGTGGGGG
>NZ_CEEDEB010000016.1:0-130951 GCF_979253795.1 Roseateles sp. AC306 | reverse complement strand
GGGGGCGGCGGCGGCGGTGGCGTGCCCGGTGTTGGCGCGGGTGAGCCGGGCGTGGGTGCCGGTGCGCCGGGTGTCGGCGTGGGCGTTGGCATCGGCAGCGGGCTGGGCGTGGCCACCGGCGGGGGGACCGGCGTGCCGGTGTCCCCGGGCGACGAACTGCCGCCGCCGCCGCAGGCCGCCAGGGCAAGGGCCATCGGCCAGGCATAGGCCGAGCGCCAGCGCGGGGCCGGCGGCGGGGTCAGCGGGGGGAGGGCAGTGGAGTCAGCGTCAGGCATCCGGCCAACCGCTCAACGGCGGCGCAACGGTCAGGGTATGCACTGACTTTAGGCCGCCAGACCGACCCGCAATGCCTGGAACTGCGGGCCTGGCGTGCCGTTTTGCGCTGGATCAGTCCCGGTGGCCGTGGCCGTGACCATGCCCATGGCCGCGACCGCGGTCATGGTCGTGATGGCGATGGGAGTGGCGCGGCCGCTCAACCCCTTCATGGCGCACGACGACCGTGCGGCGATACCAGCCGTCGTCGACGAAGTAGACCGGCGCGCCGCAGGCGCCGTAGCGGCTGCAATGGTGGCGCCAGTCGCGGCGGTGCTCGCGAGGCGCCCAGAGGTAGACCGGCTGGGCATACACCGGGTGGCCGATGACCACCGGGCGCGGAGCCACCAGCACCGGTTGCGGGTAGCGGCCGATGTCGACGCGGCCATAGACGCCAGGCTGGCTGAAGCCGATGGACACGCCCACGTCCGCCGCGCTTGCGGGCAGGGTGGCCAGGCCGGCCAGGCCAAGCAGGGCGGGTGCGATCCAGCGCGTGAGGGGGTGTTTGTCGTTCATGCAGTGCTCCTTTGCTGTGGGTATTGAACGCGTGACAACTGCGGTGGTTGGCGGCGGGGCTGTAACAAATGGCAGACAAGCTTTTGTCCTACAAGGGCGACCTCATCCCGCTGACGCGGTCGCTACGGGACCCGGATCAAGCTTTGCCGTCTTTGTTCAACCAACCATTGATGAGCGAGCCCCCTCACCTGGACGCCATGGAACAGGCGCTCGCGCAGAACGCGCGGCTGCTGGAGCGCTGCAGCCGGCTTGCCGGCGTTGGTGCCTGGGAATGGCAGGCTGATACCGAGGCCCTGGTGCTGTCCGACTCGGCCTGCGACCTGCTCGGCCTGCCCGCCGCCCGGGTGCCTACGCTTGCCGGCCTGCTGGAACGCTTCGGCCCCGACGGTGCTGCGATGCTGGACGCCGCCCTGCGCCGCGCAGCGGCCGAGGGCCTGGGCTGGGACGTCGAACTGCCCTGCGACGCCGGCGAGCGCGGACCGCGCGTGCTGCGTGTGGTGGGCGGGCCGGACGGCGACGGCGGGGCTGGCAGCAGCGCCCGTGTCGGCGTCGTCATGCAGGATGTGACCGATCCGGCCGCCGTGCGCGCCGAACTGGAGCGCACGCTGGAGCGCCTGGACCTGGCCACCCACGGCGGCGGCATCGGCGTGTGGGAGCTGGACCTGCAGGAATCTCGCCACGGCCGGTTGACCTGGGACGATGCCATGTGGCGGCTGCACGGCGAAGCGCCGCACGGCCAGCGCATCACGCCCGGCGCCTGGCAGCGGCGCGTGCACCCGCAGGACCGCCGCGCTGCGCTGCAATCCCTGCGCGATGCCCGGGATGGCAATCGGCAGTTCGACGGCGAATGGCGGGTGGTCTGGCCGGATGGCAGCCTCCACGTGCTGCGGGGCTCGGGCCGTTTGCTGCGCGACGGCAGCGGCCAGGCCCTGCGCCTGTGCGGCGTCTGCTGGGACGTCAGCGAGGAGCGCCTCCTTCAGCAGCAGCTCGAGGAGCAACACGAGTTGCTGGAGGTGACGCTGCAGTCCATCGCCGACGCGGTACTGACCACCGATGCCCAGGGCCGCGTGACCTGGCTCAACCCGGTGGCGCAGCGGCTGACGGGCTGGACCGCCGAGGAGGCGCGCGGCCAGCCGGCCAGCCGGGTGTTCCAGCCGCGCCGCGAGGACGGCCAGGAGCCCCTGCCCGACCCGGTGCAGCAATGCCTGGACAGCGGCCAGCCGGCCCAACTGCCGCCTGGCGCGGTGCTGCAGGGCCGCGACGGCGAGCAGCGCGCCGTGGACGACTCGGTGGCGCCCATCCGGGGCAAGGCGGGCCGGGTGCTGGGGGCGGTACTGGTCTTTCGCGACGTGACGCAGCAACGCCGCCAGTTCGACGAGATCCGCTGGCGCGCCAGCCACGACAGCCTGACCGGCCTCGTCAACCGCGCGGAGTTCGGCCAGCGCCTGACGCGCACCTTCGAGCGCGCCACGCGCGATGGCAGCCAGCACGCGCTGCTGGCGTTCGACCTGGACCGCTTCAAGCTCGTCAACGACCACTGCGGCCACGCCGCCGGCGACGAGGTGCTGCGCGAGGTGGCCCATCGCCTGGAGGCCGGCGTGCGCGGCCGCGACACGGTGGCCCGGCTGGGGGGCGACGAGTTCGCGGCCATCCTGGAAAACTGTTCGCCGGAGGAGGCCCTGCGCGTCGCGCAGAAGCTTTGCGACACGCTGGACCAATACCGCTACGCGCAGGACGGGCAGAACTTCCGCATCGGCGCCAGCATCGGCGTGGCGCCGCTGGATGACCGCTGGCCCGACGCCGAGACTGCGCTGCGCGAGGCGGATGCCTGTTGCATGATTGCCAAGGAACTGGGGCGCAACCGTGTGCACGTCTGGGCGCCCGATGACGCGACGCTGCGCTCCCACCAGAGCGAGCATCGCTGGGCCACCCGGCTGCAGCAGGCGCTGGACGAAGACCGCTTCGAGCTCGACCTGCAACGCGTCATGGCGGCGCATGGCCCGGAGGACGACGGCCGCCTGCGCGGCGAACTGCTGCTGCGCCTGCGTGAGCGTGACGGCAGCCGCGTGCTGCCCGCCGCCTTCATGCCCGCCGCCGAGCGCTTTCACATCGCTCCGCGCATCGACCGCTGGGTGCTGAGTCAGGCCGTGGCGATGCTGCAGCGTGAGGGTGCTCCGGACATTGCGTCGCTGTCGGTCAACTTGTCAGGCGTGACGCTGCAGGACGCGGCCTTCCACGAGGAAGCGAAGGCATTGCTCTCGGCGCTTGGGCCGACCCGCGCGCGCGCCCTGTGCCTGGAGATCACCGAGACGGCCGTCATCACGCGGCTGACCGATGCCGCGCGCTTCATCAAGCAGATGCGCGCGCTCGGCGCGCGTATCGCGCTGGACGATTTCGGCGCGGGGGCGTCGTCCTACAGCTATCTGAAGGTGCTCCCCGTGGACGTGCTGAAGATCGACGGCCAGTTCGTCCGCTCACTGATGAACGACCCGCTGGACCAGGTGGCCGTGCGCAGCTTCGTTGACGTGGCGCAGGCGCTGGGCCTGACGACGGTGGCCGAGTGCGTGGAGACGCGTGAGGTGTTGCTGGAACTGGTGCGCCTGGGCGTGGGTGAGGTTCAGGGGTTCCTGCTGCACCGCCCCGAGCCGATGGCCGGCTTGCTGGCGGCGGCGCAGGAGCCGGAGCCTGAGCCCGTGTAGGGGTGCTAGCGCGTCGCCTGGGGCGCCGGTGGAGAGGCCGGCGTGGCGACGGCCACCACGGGTTGTGGTGCCGCAGGCGCGTCCCTGCCATCGGCCACGGCGCGCAGAGAGACCTGCAGGCCGCGCGACAGCTGCTGCTCCCAGGCCACCAGCGTGGTACCGGCCGCGCGCACGGCGCTGCTCAGCTGAACGTCCAGCGGGCGAGGATCCTCGGCCATGCCGAGCGCGCCGCTGGTCAACAGGCCGCCGACGGCTGCGATGGCGATGAGCACGTTCACACCGCGGCGTTCGCTGGACGCGGGCAGGCCGCTGCCATCATGGGACGACAGGCGCAACTGGTGGAGGTGCGCCAGCCAGCCCTCGGAATGCGTTGGTTTGGGGAGCCGCATGACGGGCCTCCGTGCAGAAGATTTGCGTCCAGTTTGGCGTTGGCGGCGCGGCTGCCACGTCGGCGCCCGCAGGCTTGGCCTGTAGGACTTCAGGCGGCGCGTTCGGCGGCGGGCACTGCGTCTGTCGCGGGGTCGGCCCGGTGCGGCAGGCGCGCCAGCACCAGCGTGCCGCGGCCGGGTGAGGACAGCAGCTGCAGCGTCCCGCCCATGGCCTCGATGCGGTAGCGCATGCCCAGCAGGCCGTGGTGGCCGGCGCCGACGGCATCGGGGTTGAAGCCCTGGCCGTCGTCGCGGATGTGCAGCTGCAGCCAGCCGTCGGCCTCGCCGAGCGACACGCGCACGTTCTTGGCCTTGGCGTGGCGCAGCACGTTGGTGAGCGCCTCCTGCACCATGCGGTACAGGGCCAGGCGGTCGCCGTCGGAGGTGGCGGTTTCGGCCAGATCCAGTTCGATCTTCAGGCCGGAGCGCTGGGCGAATTCCTGCGTCAGGATCTCCAGCGCCGGGATCAGGCCCAGGTTGGACAACGCCGAGGGCCGAAGGTCTTCGATGATGCGGCGCTTCAGCGCGATGCCCTGGTCCAGCAGCTCGCTCATGTGCTTGAGGCGCTCGTCGATGTCGAGCGCCGTCTTGGTCATGCGGCGGATGCGGGCGACGTCGAGCTTGGCGGCCGTCAGCAGCGCACCGAGTTCGTCGTGCAGCTCGCGGGCCAGGTGGGCGCGCTCGTCCTCGCGCACGTTTTGCAGGTGATGAGCCAGCTCGGTCAGCTCGGCGGTGCGGCGCGCCACCTCCCCGTCCAGCCGGTCGCGCTCCTGGGCCAGCTCCTGCGAGTGCTGGCGGCGGGCGTTGTGCAAGGCCTCGTTGCGGCGCAGAAAGATGGCCAGGCCGAACAGGCTGAGCACGGTCAGCCCGTGCACGCCCAGCCGGCCGTAGGTCAGGGAGCGGTAGACGGCGTCGCGCTCCAGGGCGATCTGGCCGAGCTCGTGGCGGTCCAGCTGGCTGACGGCGTCGCGCACGGCCATCATCTTTTCGCGGCCGATGTCGGATTCCACCAGCCCTTTCCATGCAGGTTCGTTGCCTTGCCGGTACAGCTGTATGACCAGTTGCAGCTCCGAGAGCTTCTCGTTGGCACGCAGGCTGGCGTCGGCCACCAGCGCCGCCCACTCCGAGCTTTCGTATTGGCCGCGCAGCCGCTGCAGCACGTCGGGCAGCTCGCGCTCGGCAAGTTGCACCGGGGCGAGGTAGTTGTCGCGGCCGGTCAGCAGGAAGCCACGCTGGGCGGTCTCCGCGCTGGTGAGCAGTTCGCGCAGGCGAAGGCTGTCGTCGCGGGCGAGATGGCGGGCCCGCGACTGGGCAAGTGCCTGGTCGGCGCCCCAGAAGGCGGCCTCGCTGACGCCCATGACCGCGGCGGCGGCGAGCGCTGCGCAGGCCACGGCGATGCCGCGATGCCGGTTTGAGCCCAGAAGCCAGGGGTCGAGATGACGCAGGACCATGTGCTGCTCAGCTGGCTGCGGCAGCAGGGCGCGGGGCGGCAACGTGTTCGGCAAGCTCGGCGCAGTAGGCGATGAGGTCGTCCAGCTCGCGGCTCTTGTCGAACACGCGCTCCGCGCCGAGGCTGGCGCAGCGCCGGCGCATTTCCTCGGTGGCGTAGTTGGTCAGCACGACACGCCTGGCACGCAAGCCGAGCTTCTGCGCGGCCTGCAGGACACCCAGGCCGGTGCCGGAGCGCAGGAAGATGTCGACGATGAAAAGGTCGGCGCTGGCGTCGGGGTCCCGGCTCATCCAGCGCACCGCGCTGGCCTCATCGGCGACGGAACCGACCACCTCGACCTGCGCCAGCTCTTCCAGCGTGGCAACCAGGTTCTCAAGGATGACCGGGCTGTCCTCGACGATGAAGGCTTTGAGTGCAGGCATGGTCGACGGCAGCGGTAGGGGCGTGAGTGGGGCCGAGTATGAACTGCTTCGGCGCTGTGCCGATGGCGCCAGCAGCGCGTCGCGCCGTAGGACTAGTCCTAGGCGCGTCACGGTTAGAGGGTCAGTTCTTGATGGCAATGTCGTTGCGGACGGCCACGACACCTGAGGTTTCGCGCGCCAGCTTCTCGGCGACCGCACGCTCCTCGGAGTTCTTGGCGAAGCCCGCCAGCTGCACGGTGCCCTTCAGCGTCTCGACACTGATCGACATGGCGCTGACCGTCGGGTCGGCGGCGAACTTGGCCTTGACGCGCGTCGTCAGGGCCGCATCGTCGACGTAGGCGCCCACGGTTTCCTGATTGCGGGCGACGGCGCAGCCGCTGGTGGCACCGATGGTGCTGATGAGGGCGGCGGCGAGAGCCAGGGTCAGGACGGGTTTGTTGTTCAGCATTTGAGGCTCCTTGTGTGGCTGGTGGCGGCCCAGGGGCCGTGCAGCGACTATCGGAGCAGCGTGCATGCGGCGGGATAGTCCCGTGGCGGGGAGACTTGTAGGACTCCGCTGGCGTCGACGTAGGACACCGGCCGCTGCCGGCTGCCTGTGCCGGCTGCTACGCTCAGCCGTCACTCAAACATCGGGCTCATCATGATCCGCATCGGTATCGTCGACGACCACGCCATCGTGCGCTCCGGGCTGCGCCAGTTCCTGTCCGACCATGTCGACCTGCGCGTTACCGGCGAAGGGGCCAGTGGCCACGAAGCGCTGGAGATGGCACGGCGCGGCGACGTTGACGTGCTGCTGCTGGACATCTCCATGCCCGACCAGAGCGGTGTGGACGCGCTGGCGGCCATCAAGGCGCGCTTTCCTGAACTGCCCGTGTTGATCCTCAGCGGCTTCCCCGAGGCGCACTACGCCACCACGCTGCTGCGCCAGGGCGCCAGCGGCTATCTGAACAAGGAATGCGACCCTGAGGAGATTGCCAACGCGATCCGGCTGGTGTCGCGTGGCCGGCGCTACATCAGCCCCGCCGTGGCCGAGCAGCTGGCCGACAGCGTCGTCGGCGGCGGCGCGGGCGGCAGTGGTGCGGACAAGCCGATGCACGAGCTGCTGTCGGAGCGCGAGTTCCAGGTCTTCCTGCGGCTGGCCCAGGGCGAGACCGTGGGCCACATTGCCGAGGCGCTGTTTCTCAGCGTCAAGACCGTCAGCACCTACCGCACGCGCGTGCTGGAAAAGCTCAAGCTGGCGACCAACAGCGACCTGACCTATTACGCGCTCAAGAACGGCCTGATTCAATAAGCGCAACGCCCGCCGCGGTCTTCGTGCCGGGGCGGGCGTGTTGTGCGGAGCCGGGGGCCGACGGCCCGGCGGTTCAGTGGCTCAGTCGTAGGCGCGGGCGTCCTGGGTGTCGCCCAGGGTCCAAGGCAGTGCGGACTCATAGCCGAGGTCCGGATCGACCGACGACGAGGTCTCGGCCGGCGACCACCAACGCGCCAGCGACGACAGCAGCAGGCGGTTCGACTGGGCGGCCGGCATCGCGGGCTCTGAGTGGGTGCTGAGGTCGGCCATCAAGTGCTCCAGTGATGTGATGTCGCCGTCAAGGATCGGGGCAGCACGCGCGCTTGCGCATCGGCGGGCGGCGCCTCGGCGTGTCGGAGAACGCCGACAGGGCGAGCTGGAGATCGAGGCCTGGGTCGCGCGTCCAGGCGCGATCAAGTCAGACCAACGAGCAATCCAGGATCTGCGCCGCCTGCGGCACCGCTTGCGTACCGACGAGGCGGCCACTGTCGCCGAAGCGGGTGGCGATGAAGGCGTCCGCCGTCACGGTGGACGACTGCTCGCGCATCAGCAGACCTTGAGCGCACAGCACCAGGCCTTGGGCAACGCGGCGTGCCTGCGCCTCCAGCGCAGCGGGGTCGCCGGTCAGCAGGCGGCGCAGGGCCAGTGCCTCGGCCTGAACCGGCTCGTCCGGGCTGGCGGCAAATTCTTCGAGCAGCGCCAGCGCCACGTCGGGCTCGCGGGCCACTGCGCGCAGCACGTCCAGCGCCATCACATTGCCCGAACCCTCCCAGATGGAGTTGACCGGCGCCTCGCGGTACAGGCGAGCGAGCACGCCGTCTTCCACATAGCCGTTGCCGCCCAGCAGCTCCATCGCTTCGCCGCTGCATTCGATAGCGCGCTTGCAGACCCAGAGCTTGGCCGCCGGCGTCATCAGGCGTTGCCAGGCCGGCTCGCCCTGCTCGAAGCCCTTGGCAAGGCGCAGCATCAGCCGCATGGCGGCTTCGCTTTCCAGTGCGAGGTCAGCCAGCACGGTCTGCATCAGCGGTTGCTCCGCCAGGCGGCGTCCAAACGCCGAGCGCTCGCGGGCGTTGTGCAGGGCCTGGACCAGGCCGGCGCGCAACAGCGCCGCGCTGCCGATGACGCAGTTCAGCCGCGTGTAGCCGGCCATCTCGATCAGCGTCGGAATGCCGCGCCCCTCGTCGCCCAGGCGCTGCGCCCAGGCGCCGTGGAACTCGACCTCGCTGCTGGCATTGCTGCGGTTGCCCAGCTTGTCCTTGAGGCGCATCACCTGCACGGCATTGCGCGCGCCGTCGGGCGTGTAGCGTGGCAGCCAGAAGCAGGTGGGGCCCGCGTCGGTGCGCGCCAGCACGAGATGGGCGTCGCTCGTCGGCGCGGAGAAGAACCACTTGTGGCCGGTGACGAGGTAGCTGCCGTCCGGCTGCTGCGTTGCGGTGGTCGTCACGCGGCGCAGGTCGGAGCCGCCCTGCTTCTCGGTCATGCCCATGCCGACCCAGATGGACGCCTTGTCGGCGATGGGCACATCGCGCGGGTCGTGCGTGCGGCTGAAGAACTTGTCGCGCAGCGGCGCGAACAGCGCCGGCTGCCTGGCCAGCAGCGGAACAGCGGCCTGCGTCATCGTCGCGGGACACAGCGAGCCGGCCTCCACCTGACCGTGCAGGTAGCAGCCGGCGGCGAAGCGAGCCCAGCGCCCGGGCGTGTCGGTGGCGAAGACGTCGGCCACCAGGCCCTGGCGGCGGTACATGGCCAGCAGCGCATGCCAGCTCGGGTGGAAATCGACGGCGTCGATGCGGCGGCCGCGCGCGTCCAGCTGGCGCAGCGCGGGACTGAAGCGGTTGGCGTCGCGGGCGAGCTGGGCGGTCTCGGCACTGCCGAGCTCGGCGCCGTAGGCCGTCAGCGGCTCGACGGCGTCTGGTGCTGCGTTGCGCAGCGCAACAAGCAGGGCGGGGTCGCTGGTCAGCAGGTTGTGGCCGACCCACTCGTCGACGAGGTTGTCGGCGGTGGCCATCAGTCCTGCACTCCGGGTTCTGCCATCAGCTGCCCTCGGCCGGCGCGCTGGGCCTCGTAGAGCGCCGTCTCGCCGCGGCGCTGCAGGTCGGGCAGGCCGCGGTCGCCGGGGCGCAGCCGGGCCCAGCCGGCGCTGAAGGACAGAGGCATGCCCAATTCTGCCGGTGCAAGCTCGGCCAGGGCCTTGCGCAGCCGGGCGTCCAACGCCTGCGGGCCTTCAGGCAGGCAGCGCGCCATCAGCACGCCGAACTGCTCGCCCGCCAGCCGCCCGGCCAGGTCGCCCAGGCGCATCTGGGCCTGCACGCAACTGGCGAACAGCGCCAGCGCACGGTCGGCAAAGTCCGCGCCGCGTTCGGACTGCAGCGTGGCGAAGTCGTCCATGTCCAGCACGACGAGGGCGAGCGGTTCGTCGAAGCGGCGCGCCATGGAGATCATGTCGACCGAGCGCGCCGTGAAGGCGGCGCGGTCGGTGAGGCCGGTCAGGCCGTCGGTCTGGGCCAGGCGGGCCAGGTCGGCCTCGGTCTGGCCGCGCCAGGCCAGCAGCAGCATGGGCAAGGCCAGCAGCAGCGCGAGCTGGCCGGCCAGGGCCAGCAGCAGGTCGGGCCAGGGCATGCCGGTGCTCGCGCCCAGGCCCAGGCCGAGCAGCGTGGTGGCGGCGCGGTAGAACAGGGCGGCCAGCAGCGGCAGCACGGCGGCCAGGCCCAGCAGGCGCCAGCGCCGGCTGTTCAGGCCTTGCAGCACGGCGCTGCGGCCAGGCAGCGTCAGCGCCACGCCGAGCCAGATGAGCTGGGCGCCGAGCAGGAGGTCGGTCAATGTCCGTGCCGCCGTGGGGTCGGCCCACAGCAGGGCGTGGCCGACGGTCAGCGCGCCGGGCACCGCCGCCATGGCCCAGCGGCCCGGGCGCGGCGTGAGCCACAGACCGAACGCCCACCACAGCGCCGACAGGCCCAGGCTGGTGAGGCCCACGCCCGCGCTGCGCAGCGCATGCGGCACCGTGAAGTGGTAGCCCAGCGCGGGGCTGGACAGCGCCAGGCCCAGGCCCAGCGCCACCATGCCCATCTGGGCCCAGCGCCCGCCCGCGTTGGCACCGCGCCAGCCGACCAGGGTGATGAGCACCAGCGCCGCCGCCAGCGCCTGCATGGGCATCAGCGCGAACAGGGCGTCGGTGAATGTCATGGCCCCTCGTCCGTCGGGTACGCCGGCCGGCCTTGCAGGCCGCGCAGCGGTCGGCGCCGCTGCTCTTCGGCAGGCACGGCGAGCCCGCTGGACTCACCATGTCCGGCCTCAGCCCCCAAGGGGATGCGGGCCGGCTCGGGAGCGGCCCAGCGCTCGGCCCGCTGGCGGTCTTCGACCTTGCTCATTTGCGGATCGGGATAGGCGTTTCGCGACCGACCGGCACCGCGGTGACACTGTTCTTGGGCGAGCCGTCGATGAGGCGGTCGGAGTAGGTCAGGTAGACGAGGGTGTTGCGCTGAGCGTCCACCATGCGCACGATGCGCAGCTTCTTGAACACCAGCGAGATGCGCTCGTTGAAGACCTCTTCCTGCCGGGGCAGCGGCTGGCTGATGGCGATGGGGCCGACCTGGCGACAGGCGATGGAGGCCTCGGCCTTGTCTTCGGCCAGGCCGATGGCACCGCTGATGCCGCCCGTCTTGGCGCGCGACACATAGCAGGCCACGCCCTGCACCTTGGGGTCGTCGTAGGCGTCGACGACGATCTTGTGATCGGGGCCGATGAGCTTGAAGGCGGTGTCGACCGAGCCGATGGGCTCGGCGTGGGCGATTGCCGAAGTGAGCAGGAGAAGAAGGAGGGCTTGCTTCATCGGCCCAGTCTAGAGCGAACAGGCCCCCGCCGGGCTCGGCACCGCCGTCTGCCGGGCGGTGAAGCGCGGCGCCTCGGGGCGGCTCAGGTCGAAGTGGCTGAGCTGGTCGCTGCGCTGGTTGCACACATAGAGGTGGCCGCCGGCGATGCAGGCGCTGCGCGGGTAGCTGCCGTGCACCCAGTGGTGGTCCAGCAGGCGGGGCTGGCGCGGCTCGGCCAGCGAGACGACGGCCAGGCTGTCGTGCAGGCGGTTGAAGGCGTAGAGGTGCTTGCTGCCGGGCGCGACAAGCAGGTCGGAGGCGTAGCTGGTGCCGGCGAAGCCAGCGGGCAGTACGCTGATCTCGTCGACGAGGCGCGGGCCGTCGGCCGTCAGCGCGACGGTGGTCAGCGTGGACGACTCCTCCTGCAGCACGTAGACGAGTTCACCCACGACAACGAAATGGCGTGGGCCGGAACCGGGGCTGAGGGCCAGCTCTTGCGCGGGCGCCCCCGGCGTGGTGGCGGTCAGCGGCCAGACGAGCAGGCGGTCGCGGCCGAGGTCGGTGCCCAGCAGCCAGTGACCGTCGGGGCTGGCCTGGATCATGTGGGCGTGCGGCGCGTCGTGGCCGCTGTTGGCCTGGCTGCCGGTCGGGGCCTTGGCGGCGCGCGGCGGGCCGGGGCGGCAGTCGGTCGTGCAGCCGGGCCAGCTCTCGGCGGCGCCGACGCGGCCATCGGCGCGCAGTGGCAGCGCGGAGAAGCGGGCGTCGCCATAGTGGGCCGCCCAGACGCGGCCCGCGCCCAGCGACAGATGGACGGGCCCCTGGCCGCCGCTGGGTTCGCGCTGCAGCAGGGTCAGGCGGCCGGCGCCATCCTGCTCGTAGACGGCGATGTGGCTGCTGCCTTCCTCGGCGGCGTAGACGCGCTGGCCGTCGGTGGCCAGCCAGCTCGGGCTGCCGGCGTTGGGCGTGACGCCCAGCGGCTTCAACGCGCCGTCGCCGCCGATGGCGAAGCTGTAGATCCCCTGGCCCAGCGGCGCGTAGGTGCCGACATGCAGGAAGCGGGCGGGTGTGGCGGCGAGGGCTGGCATCAGGTGCAGGGCGGGCAGGGTGAGCAGGTGGCGGCGGAGCATCAGAGCTTGAGTCGTAAACCCGTGCGCAGCAACAGTCGCAGCAGCACGAGGACAAGAGCGAGGAAGACGACGCCGCGCGCGACGCCGGCCCAGCCGACGTTGAGCGCCGCCGGCCACTGCCAGTGCAGCAGGGCCAGCGCGGCGCCGACGACGTAGGGCAGCAGGTAGGCCAGCAGCGGGTGGCGCGCCGCGTCGCCGAGGACGCGCAGCGCCGCGCGGCCCGGCGCCGCCTCGGCGAGCGGGCGCACGGCGAGGTAGAGCAGCAGCGTGGCGCCCGCGCACACCAGGCCCCAGGTGGGCGTGGCCTGGATCTTGGACAGCGGAAAGTGGCTGCGCAGGCTGAAGCCCACGGCCAGCAGCACGAAGCCCAGCAGCAGCGCGGCACGAGTGGCGCGGTCGGGTGCGAGCATGTGGTGGGGGTCGTGCAGCAGCACGGCGGTGGCCAGGCCGGCCAGCACCAGCGCCGTGTGCGTGGCGTGGCCGCCACCGCCCGCGTGCGGCGCGGCCCACGCGAACCAGGCGACGCAGGCCGCGATGCCCGCCAGTGCCAAAGGTAGCCGCGCGCCCGGCGCGGCAAAGATGAACAGCAGCGCCGCCAGCCCGTAGGCCCAGCCGATGAGGCCGAGGATGCCCCACCAGTGCACGCCCATGCCGCCCGGATAGGCGCCGTGCAGCGCGCCCAGCAGGAAGGCGCCGGCCAGGCGCCAGGGCCAGGCCAGCGGCGGCCCACCGCGCACGCTGCCCCACAGCAGGAAGATGCCGAGGAAGGCGCCCAGCAGCCAGCCCGACGCGTTGAAGCCGGCCGGCGCCATTTCCGCGTTGACCATGAACAGCCCGGTGACGATGAGGGCCGCGGTGCGTTCGCCCACCGCCCGCAGCGCGCCCCGGCGGCCGGCCTGGGCCAGCCGGGCCTGCAGCGCGAATGGCAGCGACATGCCGACGATGAACAGGAAGGCGGGGAACACCATGTCCACGAAGGTCATCGCGTCCGCGTCCGCCGGCACGTGCTTCATCCAGGCCGGCAGCCCGGCCACGCCGGCCCACTCGTTGACGAGGATCATCACGGCCACGGTCAGGCCGCGCAGCAGGTCGATGCCCGCGAGGCGGGACGGGGCGGAGGCGCTTGCAGTCATGGGGCGCGATTACAAGGCAAAAAGGGGCGGCCCTCGCGGGCCGCCCTAACGTGGCCAGTAGGCCTGCCACAACGAGGAACGGGGCCGGCCCGCAGGCCGGCTCGGCGGATGACGCTCAGTAGTTGTAGCGCAGCACCGCCTGGTAACGCTTGCCGGTGCGGTAGATGCCGCGGGTCAGCAACTCGGTGTTGGCGATGCCGGTGACGTCCGCGTAGTTGCGGTACTCGCTGTCCAGCAGGTTCATCGCGTCCAGGCCCAGGCTGAGGCGGTCGGTCAGCTTCACGTTGACGCTGGCGGCCAGGTCCTTGCTGCCGTCGGTGACCAGGAAGTTGCCGCGGTCAGCCTGCGTGTAGTACTTGGAGCGGTAGGTGTAGGTCACGCGGGCGCTGAAGCGGTCGCTTTCATAGAACGGGCTGAGGCTGTACTGGTGCTTGGAGTTGAACGGCAGGTGCGAGCCGGCCGTGCTCGTCTTGGCGTCCGAGAAGGTGTAGGTGGTCAGTGCGCCGAAGCCCCAGCCGATGTTGGCCTGCAAGGCCAGGCTCGCGCCCTTGATGGTGGCGCGGCCGGCGTTGTTCGGGCGCGAGACGGCGTAGGTGGTGTTCTGGCGTTCGAACTGGTTGAAGTGCACTTCCTGCTGCGTCGTGACGAGCACGTAGTCGGTGACCTTCTTGTTGAAGATCGTGCCGGCCAGGATGGCGTTCCTGGCGAAGTACCACTCGGCCGAGAAATCCAGGTTGGTGGATTTGTAGGGCTTGAGGTCGGGGTTGCCGCCGCCGCCGGACTTGGTCTGATCGCCGATCCACAGGTAGCTGGACATGTCGCCGTAGTTCGGGCGCGACATGACCTTCGCGGCCGAGGCGCGCAGGACCACGTTGCCGTTCAACTCGTAGGCGACGTTCAGGTTGGGCAGGATGTTCGTGTAGTTCTTCTGCACGGTCGTCGCCACGTACTTGTCTGCCGGGCAGGCCTGGCCCGTGGACACCGTGCAGGCCCAGCCGCCGCTGCTGGAGGTGGTGTCCACGATGCGCACGCCGAAGTTGCCGCGCAGCGCGTCGATGGCGTAGTCGGCTTGCACGTAGGCAGCATCGACGACTTCCTTGACCGACCAGGTGTTGGCGACGAAGGAGGGGTCGTTGAACGTGGCGGGCTGCGGCATGGTCTGCCACGGAGCCAGCCATTTGCCACTGGTGATGTAGCCGGCCAGCGCTTCACCGTCGATGGTGTAGCGGTTGCTCAAATCGCCGACGTTGCCGAAGCCGCTGAGATAGTTGCCCGGCAACTGCTTTGGCGAGAACTGGCTGGCCCTGGCGTCGCCATAGCCGCTCACCGATGCCAGCGACACGCCGCCCATCGTCTGCGTGGTGTTGTGCTCGCGGTGCTTGGCGCCGAAGCGCAGCTGGTAGATGGGGCCGTCGAACTTCAGGCCGCCGTCCACCTGCATGAACTCTTCCTTGTCCACCGTCGGCTTGAAGACGATGTTGCCGCCCCAGCCGGTGTTCCAGGTTTCCTTCTTGGTGGGGTCGGAGCCCCAGCCGCCGTCGATCTGGAAGGCGCTCGGGTCCTTCAGCGGGTTCACGCCGGTGATGCTCAGCCTGGGCGTGCCGCTGCTGATGTCGTAGCTGTAGTCGGACCAGTTCAGGAACTCGCCGTAGACCTGCAGCTTGGTGCCGCCGGTGGCCTTGGAGGCGCCCGCGTGGAAGGAGGCGAACCAGCGGTCGTCCTTGTAGTTGCCCTTGAGGTCATAGGACGTCGTGTCCACCGTCGCCTTGCGGTCGATCAGGTCGTACACCATCAGTGCGTTCTTGAACGTGCCCTTGGTGATGACGCCGCCATCCACGGCCAGGTCGGTCATCTTCATGAGGCCGTTGTAGGCATTGCCCTGGAAGGCGAACATCGAGTGGCTGCGGTTGTCGTAGCCGGCCTTCACCTTGAGGGCGTTGAACTCGAAGTCGAGCTTGTCGTTGGCGCGGGCCTGCAGCGACAGCGACAGCGTGTCGCGCTCGCGCGTCTGCTCGAAGTAGTGCGCGCTGACGGAGTTGGGGCCGACGGCGTTCGGGTTGGCCAGCAGCGTGGTGGCGCAGCTGCCGACGCAGGAGGCCGGCTTCTTCGGTTGGCTGCCGTCCGGGTTGGGGGCGACGGACCAGTCGGTCGGCAGGTTGTTGATGGAGCCGCCACCGCCGCTGCCGTTGATGTAGTCGCTGCCCTTGACGGTGCCGTACGACTCCACGCCATCGCGGCGGATGCCTTCTTCCGAGCGCTGGGCCGAGAAGATGACCCCGAAGGTCTTGGCGTCGTTGCGCCAGCCGACCAGCCCGGCCACGGTGGGCTTGCCCTTGCCGATGCGGTCGTTGTAGAGATAGCCGAGCGAAGCCGCCAGCGTGAAGGCCTTCTGGTCCAGCGGCTTGCGGGTGGAGATGTTCACCGTGCCGCCGATGGAGCCTTCGTCGAGCCAGGCTTCGGGCGACTTGTAGACCTCGACCTTGTTGATCAGCTGCGGCGCCAGCAGCGAGTAGTTGAAGGTGCGGCCCGGCTGGTCGGCGATGAACCAGTCGGCCGAGGCGATCGTCTGGCCATTGATCAGCGTGCGGTTGAGGGCCGGGTCGGTGCCCAGGATGGACACCTTCTCGCCCTGACCGAAGGCCTTGTCGATGGTGACGCCGGGGATGGTGGTCAGCGCCTCGGCGACGTTGGTGGCGGGCAGCTTGCCCACGTCTTCAGCGGTGATGACGTCGACGATGGCGTCGGCATTGCGCTTGGTCTGCAGGGATTTCTCCATGCTGGCGCGGATGCCGGTGACGACGACGGCCTCCAGGGTCTCCTTCTTCGGGGCCTCCTGGGCCAGTGCCGGCAGCGCCAGGCTCAGCAGCACGGCGGCCGCGATGGCGGTCTGGGGGTGGATGGACTTCTTCTCTCGCATGGTCACTTTCTCCGGGGGTGGGTTGTCAGCACCCGAGCGGGTGCATGAGGGGGACGCCGAACAGCTCGCTGGCGTGTCTGTAGAACTGGCTGCGGCGGTCGTTCTTGCGCAGGGCTTCGGGGTCGGCTGGCTTGTCGCACTCCAGCGGGCCGTTGATGGCGCGGGTCGTCGCGCCGAAGCCGGCGTTCGCGCGCAGCGCGGCGTGCGCCGGTTGCGTGGACTCACCGGGCTGCGTCATCCAGTACCAGAGCGCCGTGCGCCAGGCCACGGTGGAGTCGCGCGCGACGCGGTCGGGGTCGCTCCACAGGTCGATGCCGAGGAAGTCGCCCGCCGCCTTGTATTGATAGTTCCAGCTCAGCTGGATGGGGCCGCGGCCGTAGTACTGCTGGCCGGGTGCGCAGCCCAGGCGGGCGTCGGCGCGGCAGTACTTGTCCCAGTTCGCGCGCTTGTACTCGCGCTGGGCGCGCAGCTGGTCGGACTCGTGCGCGATCTGGCCCAGGAAGGCGGCCATCTCCTGCCGGCGCTGCGTCGCGTTGCCCCAGTCCGCGAAGCCGGGCGTCTGGCGCACCGCCTCGGCAAAACCTTCGTAGCTGTAGAAGGCGATGCGCTCGGGGAAGAGTGCGTCGAATTGCGCGCGGCTGGGCAGGAAGGCCGCGCCCGCCGCGAAGGCGGTCAGCGGTGAGATGAGACAGATGCAAAGCAGAAGGCGGACGCGGTTCATGCGCAGGTATCAAGGCGAATCAAGAATGGCCACGACTGTCTGCCGGGGTGCCTATGCGCTGCTTCAACGGCTTGTTAAGACCGTCTTAACGCGGATGTCACTAAAGTCCAGGACATGCGAATTTGTCTTTTGGAAGACGACCTGGAACTGGGCCGCTCCCTGCAGGCCCTGCTTCAGAACGCTGACCACGACGTGATGTGGCTGCGCCGCATCGCCGACGCACGGCTGTGGATCGCCGAGGGCGGTTTCGACGCCGTCGTCATGGACCTCGGCCTGCCCGACGGCGATGGCATGGAGCTGCTGCGCACGCTGCGCCGCAACCACCGCAAGCTGCCGCTGCTCGTCATCACCGCGCGCGACGCCATCGAGGACCGCCTGGACGGCCTGGACGGCGGCGCCGACGACTACCTCGTCAAGCCCTTTGCCGGCTCCGAGCTGCTGGCGCGGCTGCGCGCTGTCATGCGCCGCAGCCAGGGAGAAGAGGCGCAGGGCCAGCCCGCCGAATGGCAGCTGCGCGACCTGGTGCTGGACGAACCCCGCATGGAGGTGCGCCGTGGCCAGGAGCGCCTGCCGCTGTCGCGCACCGAGTTCAGCCTGCTGCTCACCCTCATCAAGCTGCCCGACCGCGTCGTCACGCGCCGCCAGCTGGAGAACCGCGCGCCCTGCCAGATGGACGGCCGCAGCCTGGACGTGCACATCTCCAACCTGCGCCGCAAGATCGGCGAGGGCTATATCCGCACCGTGCGCGGGGTGGGTTATCTCGTCGAGCGCGGATGATGAGCCCCTCGTCCAAGGGGTACCTTGGCCGGGACCGCTCTGCGGCCAGCGGCCGCAGAGCTTCGGCAGGCACGACAAGTCCACAGGACTTGCCGTGTCCGGCCTCAGCCCCCGAGGGGACGGCGATGCTTGCGGCATTGAGCCGCGCGCACATCGCCAGACGGGCCGGCTTGGGACGGCCCGGCGCTCGGCCCGCAATGCACCATCGCCATGCCGGCTGACGCAAGTACCGCGCAGCGCTCGCTGTTCCGGCGCAGCCTGGCGGCCGTGTTTGCCGTGCTGTTCCTGTGCTGGCTCTTCCTGGTGGCGCGCGAGCTGATCGACATTCGCGTGCTGCAGGTCAACAACGGCCAGGCCGAGAACATGCTGTGGGCCGAGCTGGCGCTTGAGCGTGCGCGCGACACGCATGCCGACGCCGCCCGGCTCGACCAAGCCCTGTTGGCGCTGGAAGGCATGCGCGACCGCGAGTGGCGGCTCAAGGGCCACCGCTCGCCCTTCCGCCTGCTGCAGGTGCTCAAGCGCGACGCCGTGCTGGCCGAACTCAAGCCTGACCTGACCGGCCGCGACCGCGTGCTGCCCCAGGAGGCCGTGCCCGGCGAGGACGACCGCTGGCTCTACACGGAGGTGCGCGACGCCGCCCGCGAACTCGTCGTGCGCCGCTGGCAGGAGCGCCCCGGCGACTGGCACTTCAGCCTGGCCGGGCTGAGCTATTACGCCCGCCCGCTGCTCTACGGCCTGCCGCTGCTGGTGCTGCCGCTGTGGCTGCTGTTCCGCCTCGGCTTTGCGCCGCTCAAGCGCATCGGCGCGCAGATCTCGGCCCGCTCGGCACAAGACCTGACACCGCTGCCCGCCACGCCCTATGTGGAGCTGGCGCCCCTGGTCAACGCCGTCAACTCGCTGATGACGCGGCTGCAGCAGCGCCTGGACCGCGAGCATGAATTCCTGGCCGACGCCGCCCACGAGCTGAAGACGCCGCTGGCCGTCATCCAGCTCAGCTCCGAAGGGCTGGACCAGGCCGACATGCGCGCCCGCGATGAGGCGAGGGACCGCTTGCGCCTGGGCGTGCAGCGCGCCACGCACACGGTGCATCAGCTGCTGGCGCTGGCCCGCTCCGGCGCCGACGCGCTGGACCTCAGCAAGACCCGCCACGACCTGGTCGACCTGGTGCGTGAGCGCATCGCGCTGGCCAGCGGCCTGGCCGTCAAGCGGCGCATCGAGCTGGAGCTGGTGGCGCCCGAGCAGATCACGATGTGGCTGAACCGCGAGTCCCTGTGCAGTCTGGTGGACAACCTCGTCGACAACGCCATCAAGTACTCGCCTGCCAACGGCCACGTCAGCGCCGCGCTGGTGGAAGAGGCCGACACCGTGACGCTGACCCTCAGCGACGCCGGGCCGGGCATTCCGCCCGAGCTGCGCGAGCGTGTGTTCGAGCGCTTCGTGCGCCTGGCCGGCGACCAGCAATGCCACGGCAGCGGCCTGGGGTTGACCATCGTCGAGCGCGCTGCCGCCCAGCATGGCGCGACGGTCGGGCTGCTGGACGGGCCCGATGGGCGCGGGCTGACGGTGAAGGTCAGCTTTCCGCGCGAGCCAGTCGCCTGAGCAGGCGGCCGGCGCGGGCGCGTGGCTCGCCGTCGTCCAGTGCCAGCTCGCCATTCACCCAGACGGCCGCGATTCCCACCGCCGGCAGCGTCGGCGTGCCGTAGCCGGCGCCGTCGGCGAGGCGTTCGGCATCGAACAGCACCAGGTCCGCCGCCGCGCCGGCGCGCAGCGCGCCGCGGTCGTGCAGCCCGAAGCGCCGCGCTGTCAGCCCGGTCATCTTGTGAACTGCCTGTTCCAGCGTCAGCAGCCCGCGCTCGCGGCCGTAGTGGGCCCATACGCGCGGGAATGCGCCCCACAGCCGGGGGTGGGGGAAGCGGTCGTGCGGCAGGCCGTCCGAGCCGATCATGGCCAGTGGGTGCATGAGGATGCGGTCCACGTCGTCGGCATGCATCTGGAAATAGCAGGCGCCGCCAGGCTGAAGGCGCGCAACGGCCTCGGGCTCGCTGACGTTCCAGTCGAGCGCAATGTCCGTCAGCCAGCGGCCGGCCAGTTCGGGGTGGGCTTCGCTCCACGTCAGGCGGATGGGCGTGAGGCCGTCGGCCAGGTCCTCGCGCAGCACCGTGGAGCCGGCGAGGTAGGGGTAGACGTCCAGCCCCAGCGATTGGCGCTGGCTCAGCCGCTCGATCAACGCCAGCGTCTGCAGGCTGCGCCCCCACTGCGCGCGGCCGGCGCATTTGTGGTGGGAGATGACGAGCGGCAGGCCGGCCGCGTGGGCGCAGTCGGCGGCCTCGGTGATGGCATCCAGCACGCCGGCCATCTCGTTGCGCAGGTGCACCGCGTAGACGCCGCCATGCCGCGCGGCCACGCGGGCCAGCGCCAGCAGCTCGGTGGCGTCAGCCGCAGCGGCGGGGGCGTAGAAGGTGCCGGAGGACAGGCCGGCGGCGCCTTGGCTCATCGCGTCATCCAGCAACGCGCACATGGCCTCGCGTTCGGCGTCGTTGGCGGGGCGGCTCGTGTCGCTCATGCAGCGCAGCCGCAGCGCTGTGTGGCCGACCAGGCCGACCGCGTTCACCGCCGGCCGGGCCGCGTCAACAGCGGTTCGCCAATCGCCAAAGCCGGGATACCGGAACTGCTCGCGCGCCAGCAGGTTCATGGGTGGCGGCGGGTCGGCTGTCACCAGCGGCGCCAGCGAGATGCCGCAGTTGCCGGTGACGACGGTGGTCACGCCCTGGCTGAGCTTGGGCGTCATGCCCGGCGCCGTGATGAGGGCCGCGTCGTCGTGGCTGTGCGCGTCGATGAAGCCCGGCGCCAGCACCAGGCCGGCGCAGTCGCGGCGTGGCACGGCTGGGTCGATTTGCAGCGCCGTCCCCAGCGCGGCAATGCGGTCACCGGCGATCAGCAGATCACCCGTCCAGCCCGGCGCGCCGCTGCCATCGACGATCAGCGCCCCCTCTAGAAGCTCCATCAACTGAACTGCGTCGTGATCGCGTCCACGACGCGGTCGTCCTCGTCGGCGACGGCCATCCAAGCCCACTTGTCGAAGGTCGTGCACGGGTGCGACGGCCCAAGCGCCACGCGCTCGCCAACGGCCGGCCCATCGGTCTCGGCCGGGTCCCAGCGCAGGTAGGCATGCTGGTCGTTCAGCCCCGTCACCTGCCAGCCCTGGGGCACTACCCGCTCGCCACCACGCAGGTGCCACACCGGCACCGGCCAGCCCTGGTCGAAAGACACATCGCGCCGGCCGGCATTCAGCAGCGCCAGGCCCGGCTCGGGGCTGGACAGCACCTGCGTCCACACCTCCAGCGCCGGTTGCAGGCTGGGTGTGCCCATGGGCGTACCCATGCGCTCGTCCATCGTCCGCATGTAGCGGCCGTAGTGCGCGTGGTCGTGGCAGACATAGCAGCCGGAGCGCAGCAGACCCAGGCGCCCGGGCTTGCCGGCAATGACGGGCGCAACAAGGTCGAACAGCGCCGAGCCGCCGCCGCTGAGCCAAAGCGGCTGCACGTCGATGAGGCCTTCGGCTTCGATGTCCGCCAGCAGCGCCTCGACGCGCGCCTGCCATTGCTGCATCAGCGCGATGTCGGGTTCGGTCTCGCCGACGACCTGCAGGCCCTCGTAGAAGCCGATGCCGCGCAGCCGCAGCGCCGGGTGGGTCTTGAGCGCCCGTGCCAGTGCCAGCGCAGGGCCGTGCTCGCGCACGCCGCAGCGCGAGGTGCCCAGCTCGATCAGCACGTCCAAGCGGCCTTCGTTCGCGCCGAGCTGTGCCCAGTGCGCGGCGATGAGGTCCAGCTGCGCCTGCGAGTCGACAAAGAAGGCCAGCTCCACGCCGGCGTGGCGGCGGCGCAGGTCCAGCAGCTCGGCCAGATCGGCCGCGCTGACGAGCTGGTTGGCAATCAACGCCCGCCGCGCGCCGGCCGCGAGACCCAGGCGCAGCTGGTGCACGTTCGCAAACGTCAGCCCCCAGGCGCCGGCGTCGAGCTGGCGGCGGAAAAGCTGCGGGCTCATCGTTGTCTTGCCATGCGGCGCGAGCTGCACGCCTCGTTCGGCGGCGAAGTTCTGCATCCAGTCGATGTTGTGCGCGAGCGCCTGCTGGCGAACGACGGCCAGCGGCGTGGGCAGTTGTTCAATCGTCCAGCCGCGCTGCGCCACCTCGGCCAGCGGCAGCGGCGCCTGCAACGCGGGGAAGCCTTTCAGCCAGGGGCCAAGCCAGCCGGGGCGCGGGGTGTTGTCTTGCTGCATGTTGGCAATCATCGCGCCGCTGTCTGAAGGCCGTCTAAAGGGCGCTCTTGCACAAGGCCAGTCGCGCCACCAGACTGCGCCGCCATGAATGACACCCACCTTGTTTTCCTCGGCGTCGAGCCCACCGCCAGCGACCGCCAGCCCCGCCCCCTGTCCCCCGCCGTGCGCGCCGGCGACTTCGTCTACGTCTCCGGCCAGGTGCCGGTGGACGCCAGCGGCCAGATCGTCGACGGCGGCATTGAGGCCCAGACCCGCCAGGTCTTTGCCAACCTGGAGGCGGCCCTCGCACTGGCCGGCGCCACGCTGGCCGACGTCTGCAAGACGACGGTCTGGCTCGAAGACGCCCGCGACTTCGGTGCCTTCAACCGCGTCTACATGGGCTACTTCCCGGGCGGCAAGCCGGCCCGCTCGACGGTGGAGTCGCGGCTGATGATTCCGGCGAAGGTGGAGATTGATGTGGTGGCGTATCGGCCGGTGGGGTAGCGCTGATTGGCGCGGCGGTCACCGTGCCTCGGCGGTCAGCGCCAATGCTGCCGACCGTGCGCAGGAGCCATCTCCTTTTGCATCGTCCGCCAAACCCGTTCGAGCCCTGCACACATCCATGGCTGTCCATCCCTGAAGACGCGCCGCTGCCTGACGTCCTTCAGGTTGGGCTCGAAGTGCAAGTGCCACGAAACGCCGCCGCAAGCGAAAGTCCAGTCAAACGGCTGCCGGTGATCTTCTCGAGCCGCTTGAAGCGGGGCATTCCCACCTTCGGCAGCACGTGCCAGCCGCCGCTCCGCACGTGCGTCACGTTCAGCGCTGGTGGCGTGGCGGTACGTTCGCATGCTCAAATGTTAGGCAGGAATCGTTAACGATCCATCTACGACACGTTAGCCAGCCAAGCGTATGAACGAAGCACAAGCGTGGGAGCAGCACTTGGCGTGTTACCGCGAAGCCGACGCGTTGTATCGCACTCGCGACCTGAGGTCCGCACAGCGAGCGTTCTTCAAAGCGCTACGCTTGGCTCCCGACGATGTCGATACGTTGTGGGCTCTTGGTTCGTGTTTCAGCGAGTTAGGCAAAGCGCGCGCGGCGGAACGATACTTTCGACGCGCTCGCGCTCGTTCGGAATGGGAACGCAGAGGGGATCTGCTCTACAACATCGCCAATTCACTTTTTGACCAAGGGCGAGTTCGAGCTGCGTTGCAGCTCTATATCCGCGTCCCGCATCACTCAAAGGCATTTTTGCTAGCGCGGCGCAATGCACTTATGGCACGTCGTAGGCTGGCTAACCTTTTGCTGCAGCGGACGGCTTCGCCGCCCGCTGAACTCGCACGTTAGCCGTCTAGGAGCTACGCCAATGCCTGATGATCAGTCGCCAATTGAAGTCGCCAAGGGGGCAATGAGCGTCGTCAGCGAGATGATCAAAGCCGCTGGCGATGATCCGAAAGTCAAGAAGGCAGCGGCCAACCTTGGCACTGCTGCTGTGACAGTGACCAACACAATTAACACACTGCTTCTGCCTTTCGCGGCGATCAACTTCGGCGTAGAGAAAGCCAGAAACTACTTCTCTTCCAAGTTTCCAAGCGAACTCGCTGAAAAGACAACGAGCATTCCGGCATCAGATCTTGTCGAACCGAAAGCGTCAGTTGCAGGCCCAGCCATTCAGGGCCTCGCGTACAGCCACGAGGAGCCAGACCTAAAGGAGTTGTACCTAGGTCTGCTTGCGACCGCTATGGACAGGAGATCACAGAACCACGCGCATCCTTCATTTGTTGAAGTGATAAAACAACTCAGTGCCGAAGAGGCAAGGTTGCTGAAGACACTTCCAATTGCAGTTCTCACATCGGGCAGCAGCATTCCCGTCGCCAACGTATTCCTGAAGGTAAACGGCGACGTTGGCATTCGTCATGTGTACCGACACCTCCAGCCCCTTACGTTTCTAGGAAGCAACGATCCAGCTGAGCATGGCGACGGCACAGCCATTGCCGAAAACTGGATTCGACTCGGTTTGGTTGAGTTTCGATATGACGCACAGATTCTTGTGCCGGGGGCCTATGACTGGCTAGAAAACCGCCCAGAGGTCTTGCGCCTTCGTGTCGAGTTTCCACCACCTGATGCCCACGTCACCTTCGAGCATGGGTTCTTACGCATTACTGAGTTCGGCCTGCGCTTCGTTAGAGCTGTAGGCATTGCACATTGAACGAGACGGCTAACGCTCCCATCGAGAGGACGCTGCCCGGCAAGCCGATCAGCGCCTCTTATGTCAAACGTTGATCAGCGCAACCAGCCCACGCACTCAGGGGCATCAAGCTGTGACCGGCTCGTCGATCTCCCCCCGCTCCCCATTCGCCTCCACCGCCTTGGGCGCCGTCTGCGCAAACTTCGCACACGCCAGCAGCACCGCCGCAAACCCAAGATAGCTCAGCGCCAGCGGCAGGCTCTTGCCAATGCCGATCTGCTCGCCGTGCATGAAGCCGAAGAAGGTCAGCGCGGCGCCCGCCACCGCGAAGGTGGCGGCCTTGGCGAGCTGACGTTCGATGATGAACACGGCAATCGCGCCGAGCACGAGGCCGCCGAGGATGGCGCCGCCGCCCAGCACTTCCAGCCCGTGATACAGCACGCCCGTCTGGCCCAGCTTGTCCAGCCCGACGGCGGCGGCGCTGGTGCCGGCGGCGCCCAGTGCGTTGTCGATCTGCAATTTGCCCCAGGCCGCCAGGTGCGGCATGAAGGCCAGGATGATGGCTGGCGCGTGGCTGCGCGGCGTCTCCTGGAAAGCCTGCGCGCCGATCAGCATGCCGATGTAGAGCAGGATGGGCGCGATGGCGACGACCGGGATCAGCGTCGTCATCACCGCGATGATGCCCAGCCAGCACATCACCAGCACGGCCACGCCGGTGGCCAGCGAGTAGCCGATGCGCCCGCCCATGGCCTTCCAGCCCGGGTGGCCGATGTAGACGGCGTTGATGAAGGGGTTGCCCATCAGGCAGCCGATCAGGCTGACGACGCCGTCGGCCGTCAGCACGCGGGTGGTGGGGAAGCTGTCGCCGCCGGCGGCGGCGCTCTCGACGTTGTCCATCGCTTCCACGAGGTCGTAGATGCCGAAGGGGATGGCCGTGACAAGGATGATGGCCAGGAACTCGAAGCCCGAGAACACATGACCGAAGGCGGGCAGCGGCACGGAGAAGCCGAAGTTGGCAAACGAGGCGCCGAGCGCGGACAGGCTCATGCCGCCGATGGGCATGCCCAGGGCGGTGGAGCCCCAGGCGATGGCGCAGCCCAGGGCGATGGCTACCAACCCCGCCGGGATGCCGCGGAACCAGCGCACGCCGCCGAACCAGCTGACCAGGATGACCGAGAAGCACACCAGGCCGAGGACCGGTGTCATGAACATCTCCAGCGCCGGGCGCAGCGCGATGAAGGCGACGGACACGCCGGCCAGCGTGCCCAGCAGCGCGGCGCGCGGCGTGATGCGGCGGATCACCGGCGCGATGAAGCCGCCCACCATCAGCACGAAGCTCTGCACGAACACCCAGGTGAGCCCGGCCTCCCAGCCCTTGACCGGATCGCCCGTCTTCAGCGAGATGGGCAGCATGATGACGAACACGACGATGAACATGTGCGGCACGCTGATGCCCGAGGGCAGGGCGCACACATCGCTGCGGCCGGTGGCCTTGGCGAGCTTCCACGCCAGCCAGGCGTAGTAGGCCGTGGACAGGAACATCATCAGCCCGGCGGCGGGCAGGATGCGGCCGAACACGAGTTCGTCGGGCATCTTCAGCACGAAGCGCAGCAGCGCGGTCAGCGTCAGCAGGTTGACCAGGATGTTGGTGCCGAAGCCGAAGAGGGCGTTCCAGTCGCCGGGCACCCAGAGCTTTGGCGAGGTGGTCAAGGGCATCGTCATGGAGCGCTCCTTGTGTCGATGGCCGCGAGCACGCGCGCCGAATCGGTGACCCAGCCGAAGATGCCGCCCTGCGCCTGGATCATGCGCAGGCCGACCTCGTGGAACTCGGGGAAGTAGGAGGCGCAGCAGTCGCCCGGCACGATGCAGCGGTAGCCGCGGTCGTTGGCCTCGCGCACGGTGGTGTGCACGCAGACCTCGGTGGTCACGCCGCAGACGATCAGCGCCTCGATGCCGCGGTGCTGCAGGATGGCGCCCAGGTCGGTCGCGTAGAAGGCGCCCTTGCCGGGCTTGTCGATGACGGGCTCGCCGGCCTGCGGCTGAAGCTCGGGGATGAGGGCATGGCCGGGCTCGCCGCGGATGAGGATGCGCCCCATCGGGCCGGCCGCGCCGATGCGCAAGCTGGGTGCGCCGCGCTCCACCTTGGCGCGCGGCGCGTCGGTCATGTCGGGGCGGTGGCCCTCGCGGGTGTGGATGACGAGCATGCCCGCCGCCCGCGCGCCGGCCAGCAGCGCCTGGCAGGGGGCGATGGCTGCGCGCAGCAGCGAGACGTCGTTGCCCAGGCTGGCCCCGAAGCCATCGGCCTCGATGAAGTCGCGCTGCATGTCGATGATGACGACCGCCGTGCGAGCCGGGTCAACGGCCACCGGCTCGGGCGCCGCGGCTATGGTGACTTGCATGGTCCGCTCCTCACTGTCCTGGCATGACGGCTGGGCTCGAGTTGGCGCATGGCCGCCCCGAGTTGATGCACGCCGGCCGGGAAAGCGCCGGGTCAAGGGCAGAACTGCAAAAAGCAAGCCAGCGGGTCGGCTCTCCGTGGCTGTGGCCCGTCGTGGCGCGTGGCTACTTCAAGCCTGCCCACCAGCGCCGGTTGGTCCGAGGCTGCCCCACCGTCAGCACCTCGCCGATCTCCGGCGTCGCCAGCTCGATGCCCTTGGCCGCCGCCAGGTCGGCCAACCGGTCCAGTGGTTCATGCCAGGTGTGGAAGGCCAGGTCGAAGGTGCTGTTGTGCACCGAGAAAAGCAGCTTGCCGCGCAGGTCCTGGAAAGCCTGCACGCTCTCCTCCGGCGTCATGTGCACGGCCGGCCAGTAGGCGTCGTAGGCGCCGTTCTCCATCAGCGCCAGGTCGAAGCCGCCGAAGCGCTCGCCGATCTGCTTGAAGCCGGGGAAGTAGCCCGAGTCGCCGCTGTAGAAGATGCGCTGCCCGCCGCTCGCTATGACCCAGGATGCCCACAGCGTGCTGTTGCGGTCAGTGAGGCTGCGGCCGGAGAAATGCTGGGCCGGCGTGGCCGTGAGTTGCACGCCGGCATGCGTGGCGCCCTGCCACCAGTCGAACTCCTGCACGCGCTCGGCCGGCACGCCCATGGCCACCAGCCGTGCCTTCACGCCGAGCGGCACGAAGTAGCGCTGCACGCGTTGCGCCAGGTACTCGATGGTGGGCACGTCGAGGTGGTCGTAATGGTCGTGCGACAGGATCAGCCCTTCGATGGCCGGCAGCTGCTGCAGCGTCAGCGGCGGCGCGTGGAAGCGCTTGGGGCCGGCAAAGCTGAGGGGCGATGCACGTTCCCCGAAGACGGGGTCGATGAGCCAGAACTTGCCTTGCAGCTTCAGCAGGTGCGAGGAGTGGCCCAGCCGCACGACGTGGTTGGCCTGCGGGTCCAGCGCCTCCAGCTGCGCTGTCGTCAACGGCCGCACGGGGATGGCGTCCACCGGTACGGTGCCCGTCTTGCTGCCGAAGATGAAGCGCGACCAGATCGCCCAGCCGCTGGCGCCGGGCGGCGTGGCGGGGTTGGGCAGGTTGGCGAAGGCGCAGTTCTTGAACTGAGCCGAGGCGGCGTGGGGCGAGCCACAGTCGCTGCTGCTGGCGCAATTCGTCAGCAGGGGCAGGCAGGCCAGCAGAAGCAGGAGGTGCAGGAGTCGCATGGCGGGGAGTTTGCAGGAGAGGTGGCAGGCTGGTTTTTGAGACAAGATTGCCCCCATGCCCGCGCACCGAATCTTCACGACGGCCTTCGCCAAGGTCTACCCGCTGTACGTCCGCAAGGCCGAGGCCAAGGGCCGCACGCAGGCGGAGGTCGACCAGGTGATCTGCTGGCTGACCGGCTACGAGGAGGCCGGCCTGCGCAGTCAGCTGGACGCTGCGGTCGACTTTGAAACTTTCTTCGCCCAGGCGCCTGCGTTGCATCCGAACACGGCCCTCATCAAGGGCGTGGTCTGCGGCGTGCGCGTGGAGGACGTCGAAGACCCGCTGATGCAGAAGATCCGCTGGCTGGACAAGCTCGTGGACGAGCTGGCCAAGGGCAAGGCGATGGAAAAGATCCTGCGCGGCTAGGCCTCTGGGAGCTTCGCCATCAGCTCGTCGATCCAGCCCATGAAGGCACGCAGCCTGGGGCTGACGTGGCGGGTCGGCGGGTAGGCGAGGTACATCGGCATGGGCTCGATCTGCCAGCCGCCGAACAGCGGCAGGAGCTCGCCGCGCGCCGCATGCGGCTCGGCCATGTAGCGCGGCAGCCAGAGAACGCCCATACCGGCCAGGCCGGCGGCCAGATAGGCGTTGCCGTCGTCGGCCGAGACGACGTACCGGCCGTTCACCGCCACGCTCTCCTCGCCGCGCCGCAGGGCTATCGCCGCCAGCGTGCCGGTGCTGGAGCGCAGGAAGCCGACGATGCGGTGGTGCGGCCCTTCGAGATCGCTTGGATGCGCGGGCGTGCCGGCGCTGCGCAGGTAGCCCGGCGCGGCATACACGCCCATCTGCAGGTCGCCGACCCGCCGCGCGATCAGCGACGGCACCGTGACCTCGCCGCCGCGCAGCACGCAGTCGACGTTGTCGCCGATCACGTCGACCACGCGGTCGCTGACGCCCATGTCCAGCTGGATGCCTGGGTAGCGGCGGTGAAACTCGGGCAGGGCCGGCATCAGGACGAGGCGCGCGAAGGGGCTGGGCACGTCCACGCGCAGGCGGCCGCCCGGTGCGCCCGGATCGCCCGTCAAGCCGGTGTCGGCCTCTTCCAGGTCCGACAGCACGCGCACGACGCGCTCGTAGTAGGCCGCGCCCTCCGTCGTCACCGTCACCTGGCGCGTCGTGCGGTGCAGCAGCCGCACGCCCAGCCGCGCCTCCAACTGCTGCACCAGCTGCGTCACGGTCGTCTTGCTCATGTGCAGCGTCAGTGCCGCCTTGGTGAAGCTGCCCGCCTCCACCACGCGGACGAAGGCCTGCAGCGCGTCGAATCGGTCCATAGCGGTTCCTGTTGTTTGGGCCGGCCAAACAGTGTTTGTGCGTCCTGCCTGTTTATCGGGAGGGGCGAACTTTCTAGAGTGTCCGTTCCCCTCACTTTGTCTTGCAGGAGCCTCCCCATGCCCACACGCGACGTCGTCTTCCCACCCGGCCGCCAGGCCCTCTATGAGCGCAACCGCTACTCGCCGGCCATCCGCTCCAACGGCTTGCTGTTCGTGTCGGGCCAGGTCGGCAGCCGGCCCGATGGCTCACCCGAGCCCGAGCTGGAGGCGCAAGTCCGCCTCGCTTTCCAGAACCTGAACGCCGTCCTCGCGGCGGCCGGCTGCAGCTTCGACGATGTCATCGACGTGACCGTCTTCATCGTCGACCCGGCCACCAAGTTCGACCGCATCTGGCCCATCGTCGGCGAGTTCTGGGGCGAGGCGCCGCACCCGACGTTGACGGGCGTTGGCGTGACGTGGCTCTACGGGTTTGACTTTGAGATCAAGGTCGTCGCCAAGCTGCCGGATGTTGGGAGGTTGGGGTGAACGCAGTCAACGCCCAACGACGCCGGCCTTGACAGCACGTTGGGCAAGCAAGGCGCTCTGGCATGCGCGCGAACTGCATTCAGTCCGTCAGTGCCGGGCGGCGTGAGCCCCTCATTTCGCCTTGCCCTCGTTGAACTTCACCGCCGCCTTGATCAACGCCTTGAAAGCCGCCGCGTCCACCTCATCGGCCGGCCCCAAGTCAATCGCCCTTCTCACCTTGCCTCCAGGCTGGAGTTGAACAACCCCTTCGGATCGGCCAACGCCGCGCCATGCGGAAAGGTCAGCTTGACCTTGGCCTTGTAGGTCTCGCCGGTGCACAGGATGCCGTCGCGCTCCCAGACGGGGACGTCCCACTTCCACGTCTCGATAACGCCGTCGTCGGTGGCGAGGATGAGTTCGCGCAGCCGTTTCAGTGTGTCTGCCCGCCAGTCGCCGAGGGCGGCGATCTTGGCGTCGATCAGTTGGGCGGGGGATTCGCTCGCCATGGCAACTCCGGTGCATGCAAGTGTTGACGCCGCATTCTGGCCTCCCTCTTGAGACAACCTTCAGATGCGCTTGAGATAGGCCCAAGCCGGCCGGGCAGAAGATGGCCGCATGTCGTTTTCCCCGTTCGCCACCGCGCTGCTGCCCCAGCCGCAAGTGCTGACCCTGCTGCCCGGCGCAGGGCCGGCCGTGGCCGGTTTGCGGGACTTGCCGGCCAGACTGCGGGCGCTGTTGCCGGCCCACGAAAGCGCGGCGTCGGCGCGGCTAGTGCTGCCCAGCCTGGCGCCGCGGATGCCGCTGCTGGGCGACGACGAATCCTTTCGCCTGCGGCTGGGCGCAGACGTGGTGCGCCTGCAGGCCGCCACGCCGGCCGGCGTGCAGCACGGCCTGCATGCGCTGTCGCAGCTTTGGCATGCGGCGTGCGAGGCGGGTGCCAAAACCCTGCCGGCGCTGCAGATCGACGACGCCCCGCGCCATCCCTGGCGCGGCCTGCTCGTGGATGTGGCGCGCAGGCCGCTGCCGTTCGACACGCTGCTGCACCTGCTCGACGGCATGGCTGCCGCGCGGCTCAACGTGCTGCACTGGCATCTGACCGACGACCAGGCCTGGCGGCTCGAATCCATGCGTTTCCCGCGCCTGCAGCAACGCGCCAGCGGCGGCTTCTCATACACGCTGGAGCAGGCGCGCCGCCTGGTCGACGAAGCCGCCGCGCGCGGCATCCGCGTCGTGCCCGAACTGGACCTGCCCGGCCATTGCTGGGCGCTGGGCCTGGCCTACCCGGAGCTGCTGTGCGCGCCCGTGCCCACCGAGGCGCAGGCCGGCTTCGGCGTCTTCGGCGCTGCCGTGAACCCGGACAGCGACGCGCTCTACGCCTTTGTCGACGGCCTGCTGGCCGAATGGGCCGAGGTCTTCCCCGACCCCTTCATCCATCTGGGCGGCGACGAGATGGCGCCAGCCGCATGGACGCGGCTGGCCGAACAGCGCGGCTCCGGTCTGGCCGGGCTGCAGGCTGTCTACCTCGCCCGCCTGGGCGCCGTGCTGCGCCGCCATGGCCGGCGGCTGGTGGCCTGGGACGAGATGGGCCAGTCCACCGCGCTGCCACCGGGCAGCCTGTTGCAATGCTGGCGCGGCGAAGAGGCGCTGCGCCTGGCGCCGCCGGGCCTGGCCGGGCGGCTGCGCAGCGCGGGCTTCTACCTGGACCAGATCCACCCCGCTGCCTACCACTGGCGCCGCCCGTTGCGGCCGCCCGCGCGGCCCGGCGCACCACCTGCCGGTGGTCAGGGCTGGGCACTGCAGGCGACGGTTGGCACGTGGACTGTCGAGGGCAGGCTGTGGCTGAGCGGCGATGAGGCCCGGCTGCATCTGCGCAGCAGCGGCACGCTGGATGAATGGCTGGCGCCACGCGTTGTCAGCAGCCGCGGCCCGTGGCGGCTGCGGGTCGATAGCGATCTGGGCGAGCTGGAGTTCTGGGGCCCGGCAGACGGCAGCGCCGCAGCTGGCACGGGCTGGCTGCGCCTGGGCGCGCTGCGCCAGCCCTGCGTGTGGCGGCGCGACGAAGCACCGCCATGGCCTGCCGATGCTGGCGGCGCGACCGTTCCCATGCTCGGCGGCGAGGTCGCGCTGTGGAGCGAGCTGGTCGAGGCGCCGCAGCTTGCGCTGCGCACCTGGCCGCGCGCCCTGGCCGTGGCCGAGCGGCTGTGGAGCGACCCGCCGGACGACAGCAGGCAGACGCAAGGCCTGGCCCCACGTCTGGCCATGACTCAGCGCTGGCTGGTCGCCACCGGCCGCATCGCCGCCGACCCGGCCGCGTCGCTGTTCGAGGCGCTGTGCCCCGACCCCGACGACCGCGCGCTGTTGCATGCATTGGCGCTGTGGCTGGAGCCCGGCTCTGGCTATGCCCGCCAGCACGCCAAGAAGCGCGCCCAGACCTACCACCAGGGCGAGGCGCTGGACCGCCTGGCCGACGCCTTGCCGGCGGAGAGCCCGCTGATGGTGAGCCTGCATGACGCCCCGACGTGGCTGGCCGCGCTGGATGAAGCCCGCGCGCAGCTGCCCGCCTGGTGCGCGCTGCTCGCCGCCTCGCCCCACCTCGCCCCGGCATTGCCGCTGCTTGGCACGCTGGCCGATCTGATCGAGTTGGGCCAAGCGCTCTGGTTGGGCCACAAGCCCGACGATGCGCAACTGCGCCTGCACCGGGCGGCCGCGCTGGTGGACGAGATGTTGCCCGCCCTCGTGCAGCCGCTGCAGCACCAGCTGGACGCGCTGTCGTGAAGCGCTTCGCCGTCATCGCGCTGGCGATCACCGCAAGCGCCCATGCCGCCGACCTGGAGCTTCTGCATGGCTGGACGTCCGGCAGCGAGGCCGTGATGGTGAAAGCGCTGGCAGCAGCCGCCCAACGCGGCGGCGTGGACCTGAAGACGACGGCTGTGGCCGGCGCGTCCAACGCCAATACCTTGCTGAAGGCGCGCTTCCTGTCCGGCCACCCGCCGACGCTGGCCCAGACCGACAAGCCGCTGCGCATCTGGGCCGAGGCCGTGCCGCTGGCCGACCTGGGGCCGGTCGTCAGCGCGCAGTTCGCCGCGCTGCCGCATGCCGTCGCCACCGAGCTGCGCAGCGCCGGCAAGCCGGCCGCCGTGCCGCTCAACGTGCACCGCCTCAACACGCTGTGGAGCAACCAGCGTCTGCTGCGCGCGCATGGGCTGACGCAGCCGCAGAGCTGGGACGAGTTCCACCGCACGGCCGAGGCCTTGCGCCGCGCCGGCCTGCTGCCGCTGGCCATCGGCAGCTCGGCGGGGCAGAAGCTCAGCCTTTTCGTCGCCGTGGTGCTGGGCCGCGCGGGGCGCGACTTCTTCGAGCGCGCGCTGGTGCAGGCCGACCCGGCGCTGCTGGCCAGCGAGCGCATGACGGCGCTGCTGCGGGAGTTCCGGTCGTTGAAGGCCTATACCGACGCCGGCCAGGTCAGCCGCGACTGGGCCGGCGCGACGGCGCTGCTGCTGCAGGGCCGCGCGGTGTTCCAGTTCACCGGCGACTGGGCCAATGGCGAGTTCCAGAAGGCCGGCTGGCAGCCCGGCGTGGACTACGACTGCACGGCCGCCCCCGGCCACGCCGGTCTGCATTACTTCGAGTTCGACCGGCTGGTCTTCTTCGCTCAGCCCGCGCGGCTGGGTGCGCAGCAACGCCTGGCCGGGCTGCTGCTGGAGCCCCAGACGTCAGCGATGCTGGCCAGGCTCAAGGGTGGCATCCCGGTGCGGCGTGATGCGGACCTGAGCGGCTTCAACGCCTGCGCCCAGCGCTCGGCGGCCGACTTCCGCGCCGGCGAGGCACGCGGCGAGCTGGTGCTGGCCTTGAGCGCCCGCCTCGGTGAGAGCGCCTATGGCGGCATGAAGGACCTGCTGTCGGCCTACTGGGCCAGCGAGCGCATGACGGCGTCGCAGGCGCAGACGCGGCTGGCACAGGCGCTGCGGCAGGTGGATTGACGATGTCTGAACGCCGCACTGCACTTGCTTGCCTGGTCCCGCTGCTGCTGGTTGGCGCCGTCTTCTTCTACGGCTTCCTGCTGTGGACGGGCTGGCTGTCGCTGACGCGCTCCAACCTGCTGCCCAGCCACGAGTTCGTCGGCCTCAAGCAGTACGAGCGCCTGCTGCTGGACCCGCGCTGGCAGGCCGCGCTGTGGAACCTGCTGCGCTTCGGCGTCGGCTTCGTCGTGCTGCCGCTGCTGATCGGCCTGGGCCTGGCGCTGCTGCTGGACCAGAAGCTGCGCGGCGAGGGCGCTCTGCGCTGGGTGTGGCTGCACCCGATGGCGCTGTCCATGGTCGTCACCGGCAGCGCCTGGCGCTGGCTGATGGACCCGGAGCAAGGCCTGGCTGAAGGCGTGCGCTCGCTGGGCTGGGCGAGCTTTCGATGGGACTGGCTGGCGCAGGAGGACATGGCTGTCTACGCGCTGGTCGTGGCGGCGGTGTGGCAGATCAGCGGTTTCGTCATGGCCATCTTCCTGGCGGGCTTGCGCGGCATCGACGAGTCCATGCTGCAGGCCGCGCGACTGGACGGCGCCCGAGGGTGGAAGCTGTTGAAACGCGTCATCCTGCCGCAGCTCGGGTCCAGCCTCGCGTCGGCGCTGCTGGTGCTGCTGCCAGCGGCCATCAAGACCTTCGACCTCGTCGTCGTGCTCACCGAGGGCGGCCCCGGCCAGGCCAGCGAGCTGCCGGCTTTCTACATGTTCCAGATGGCCTTCGAGCGCAGCCGCCTCGGCCTGGGAGCGGCCAGCGCCATGGTGCTGGTGATGATGGTGCTGTCCATCGCGCTGCCCTATGCGGTGGTTCGTTCGCGGCGGGCGGCGGCATGAGAAGGCTGACGCTCTATCTGCTGGCCATCTTCGCGACGGCCGTCATCGCGCTGCCGTTGCTGCTGATGCTGATGAACAGCTTCAAGGGCGTGGCCGAGGCGCAGCAGGGCTTTCTAGCGTTGCCACGCGAGCCGAGCATTGCCGCATGGCGCCAGGCCTGGGCGCAGCTGTCGGGCAGCTTCGGCATCAGCTTGATGATGGCGGTGCCGGCGGTGGGGTTGTCGGCGCTGCTCGCGGCCGTCAATGGCTTCGTGCTGTGCAAATACCGCTTCCGTGGCGAGCGCTGGGTGGGGCTGCTGCTGGTGCTGGCCTTCTTCCTGCCGATCAAGGTCTATCTGCTGCCGCTGGCCATCACCATGGCGCGGCTGGGACTGGACCGGTCACTGGGCCTGCTCATCGCCATCCACGTCATCTACAGCCTGCCGCTGGCGCTGTTCTTCCGCAATCACTTCCTGGCCTTTCCCGACGAGCTGCTGCAGGCCGCCCGGCTGGACGGCGCGGGCTTCTGGCGGCTGCTGTGGCGCGTGGTGTTGCCGCTGTCCCGGCCCATCTTCGTCGTCGTTCTCATCCTGCAGTTCACGACGATCTGGAACGAGTATTTGTTCGGCCTGGTGTTCGGGCCCGATGACGCGCGGCCCATCACGGCGGCGCTGGCGCAGCTGAGCGCGCAGACCGAGACCGGCGCACGCGCCTATCCGCTGGAGATGGCGGCGGCGCTGCTGGCAGCGGCGCCGACCCTGGTCGTTTATCTGCTGGCGGGGCGGCACTTCACGCGCGGGCTGGTTGCCGGCGCGGTCAAGGGTTAGCAATGAGTGAAGAGATAGCCGGCCTGCGCATCAGCGGCCTCACGCGGCGTGTCGGCGCACACACCATCCTGGACGACATCACGCTCGACCTCGATGCCGGCGAGATGCTCATCCTGGTCGGCCCCTCGGGCTGCGGCAAGTCGTCGCTGCTGGGCGTGGTGGCCGGGCTGCAGCCGCACTGCAGCGGCGAGATCCAGCTGGACGGCCGGCGCATCGAGGCCTTGAGCCCGCGCGAACGCGACATCGCGATGGTGTTCCAGAACTACGCCCTCTACCCGCACATGAGCGTGGCCGAGAACATCGGCTTCGGCCTGGAGATGCAGGGCTGGCCGCGTGCGAAGCGCGAGGCGCGCGTGCTGGAGGTGGCGAAGCTGCTGCAGCTGCATGCGCTGCTGGAGCGCCGCCCCGCACAGCTGTCCGGCGGCCAGCGCCAGCGTGTCGCCATGGGCCGGGCGCTGGCCCGCCAGCCGCGCCTCTTCCTGTTCGACGAGCCGCTGTCCAACCTTGACGCCCAGCTGCGCGCCGAGATGCGCAGCGAGATCAAGCTGCTGCACCAGCGCCTGGGCCGCAGCGCCATCTACGTGACGCACGACCAGACCGAGGCCATGACGCTGGGCCAGCGCATCGCCGTGATGAAGGACGGCCGCGTGCAGCAGCTGGGCACGCCGCAGCACGTCTACCAGCGGCCGGCCAATCTCTTCGTCGCGCAGTTCCTGTCCAGCCCGGCCATGAACCTGCTGCCCGCGCGGCTGGAGCCCGAGGGTGAGTTCACGCTGATGCTGCGCGGCGCCGGGGCGCTGAGCTGGCGGCCTGAGGCGCTGCTGGTCACCGCCTTGCGCGAGCGCCTGCTCGGCCGGCCGCTGCTGCTGGGCTGGCGGGCGGAGTCGGTTCGCACGGCGGAGTGCGGGCCGGCGCTGTCGCTGCGCGCGCCGGTGCTGCTGGTCGAGCCCACAGGCGTAGACAGCCTCGTGCAGTTGCAGCTCGGCGAGCACCGGTTGCACTGGCGCTGCGCGGGCTGGCCGACGCTGCAGCCGGGTGAGCCAGTGGAGCTGAAGCTGCCGCTGGAAGACCTGCTGATCTTTGACGCGGAGACCGGCGAGCGGCTCTGAGGCTGCGGCCGGCCGGCCACCGGTTCGCGGGTCCGCTCCGCACAGGCGGTCCTCTAGACTCGCAGCCCGTTCCTGCTCCTCGCCCGCCCGTCCGTGAGAACCCAGTTTCTGGCGCTGCTGTTCGCGCTGTTGTTCCAGCCAGTTGCCGCCCTGGCCCAGCTGCCCACGCTGACGCTGGAGCAACTGCCCCGCCCCACCATGCCGCCCGGCGAGCGCGGCCCCGTGGTGCCCGCCCAGGTGGAGCGTTGGCGCCAGGAGGCCAAGGCGCTGGAGTACGGCGACGGCATGAAGCGCGATGAGGTGGCCGCCGCCAAGCTGTATTGCCGTGCCGCCCGCTACGGCGATGCCGAAGCCCAGTACAGCCTGGGCTGGATGCTGACCAACGCGCGCGGCATCCAGCGCAACGACGCCGAGGCCGCCCACATGTTCGCGGCCGCCGCGGAGCAGGGCATGGACCAGGCCCAGAACATGCTCGACCGCATGGGTGGCACGCCGCTGGGCGACCCGCCGCCCTGCCTGCGTCCGCCCGAGACCGACCCCGCGCCGGTCGCGCCACCGCCCGCGCGCGGTGCCAAGCCGGTGTCCCTGTGGGCCACGCTGCCCCTGCCGCAACAGGCACCACCGGCCATCGTCAACTACGTGAAGCTGCTGGCGCCGGAGTACCAGTTGTCGCCCGCGCTGGTGCTGGCGGTGATGGCTCAGGAGTCCAACTTCGACCCGCTGGCCGAGTCGCCCAAGAAGGCGATGGGCCTGATGCAGCTGATGCCCGACACGGCCGCGCGCTTCAACGTCATCCGCCTGCGCGACCCCTCCCAGAACATCCGCGGCGGCATGGCCTATCTGCGCTGGCTGCTGGCCTACTTTGAGGGCGACGTGATGCTGGCGCTGGCCGCCTACAACGCTGGCGAAGGCGCGGTGGACCGCTACCTCGGCGTGCCACCCTATGCCGAGACGCGGCTCTATGTGCGCAAGATCATGGCGGCCGTGGGCGGCCAGCGCATGCACCCCTTCGACCCCAAGGTGGCGGGTACGTCGCCCATGCTGCGGCGGGTCAAGGCGGCCATGCAGGTCATCCAGTCGCGTTGAGGTCTACGAGGCTGCGGCGCCGGACAGAATGCGCCGCATGATCAAGCCACTCACTCTCACCCTCCTTGTGCTGGCGGCTCACGCCCAGGCCAGCCCGGAGCGCCAGGCGCAGGCCCTGCTCGACGCCTTGCGCGAGGCCAACGGCGTGCCCGGCATGGGCGCGGCGGTGTGGCAGGACGGCAGGCTGCGCTGGCAGGGCAGCAGCGGCCTGCGTGATGTCGCGCAAGGCCTGCCGGTGCAGGCGGACACCCGCTTTCGCCTGGCCAGCGTCTCCAAGCTCTTTGCCGCGACGGCCGCCGCCCAGTTGAAGGCCCAGGGCAAGCTCGACGTCGACCAGCCCGTCGGTGCTCTGCTGCCCGGCCTGGACCCGGCGCTGGCCGCCGTGACACCGCGCCAGCTGGCCGCCCATCTGAGCGGATTGCCTCACTACGAAGCGCGGGACGCCACCGTCGGCGCCACCCGTCACACCACGGCCCGCGAATCGCTGATCTATTTGAAGGATCGGCAGCTGCAGTCGGCGCCGGGCAGCCGCTATAACTATTCGACCTGGGGCTACACGCTGCTGGCCGCTGTGGTCGAAGCCGCCGCCGGCCAGCCCTATCTCGACCTGCTTTCCGGCAAAGTCGTGCAGGGCCTGGCCATCGGGCCCGACCAGACCGGCAAGACCAGTCAATTGCCCACCATGTCGGAGGCCTATGTGCTCAGTGCGCAACGTGCGCAGGCGGCACCGGCCGCCGACTTCAGCTACAGCTGGGGCGGCGCCGGCCTGGCCGCCAGTGCGCCCGCGCTGGCGGAATGGGGCAGCCGCGTGCTGCAGGGCCGCATCGTCGACGCCGCGACGCGCGACTGGATGTGGCAGCCTGTGCTCGACAACGCCGGCCAGGCGGTGCGCGAGCGCAGCTTCAAGATGGCCTTTGGCTGGCGGCTGGACACCGACGCAGAAGGCCGCAAGACCGTCCACCACGCCGGCACCACGCTGGGCGCGCGCAGCGTGCTGCTGCTGTGGCCGCAAGGCGAGAGCGGTGGCATCAGCGTCAGCCTGCTGTCCAACGCGATGTGGACCTCGTCCATCGAACGCAGTGCCGAGCTGCTGAGCGCGCCGCTACGCGCGCCGGTGCCGGGTCTTGCCACGCAAGCCTGCCCGCTCAAGGCCAGCCGCTTCGAAGGCGAGCTGGACGGGGCGGCTCTGCAGGGCAAGGCCAGCTTCCGCCGCGACGCCGACGGCCTGTGCCGTGGCGAGCTGAGCCTGCCCGATGCGCTCGCCAAGGTCGTCAACCCGGGGCCGCAGCCGGCCGCCGACAAGCTCGTCGTCATCGGCCTGCAGGGTGACCTGGCACGGGCCGCGCTGGTGACGCCCATCGGCCTGGCCGACTGGCGGGCGCAGGCGGATGGCAGCGCGCGTGTGGAGGGCGTCGCGGGGCGCCGCTTGACGCTCAGGCTGGCGGAGTAGAGAGAAAAAAAGTCGTTGCAAATTGAGCGCGCCGTGCTCAATTTGCAAGCTTGACCGAGCCCGCTATTCCGGGAAATAGGCGTCGCTCAGGGCCGGATTGGCCAGCAGCAGTGCGCGGAACGCTGCCGCGACTTCCGCATCGTGCGGGCCCATCGTCAGGCCCGGGTGTGCTGCGGTCAGCTCGCGTGCCGGCACGAAACGCCATACGTGCCTGGCGCCGCTCGGGTCCCCGCGGTTCGTCGGTACGCTGAGTTCGACCAGTGCCTTGAAGCGCGGATGCCGCTCCTCGAAGTCGAGCTGGCGCTGAGCCGCCCTGCGCAGCAACAGGGCGGCTTTCCAGCCGAGCTTCTCGAACGCACCGAACGTTCCCAACTGGGCCTGGCATGCGGCCGGCGAACCGTGCATCAGCACGATGCCGTCGACCGTGACCTTGGGTGCCGGTGCCAGCAGATAGTTGGCGCATGCCGATCCGCAGACGCCGTCGACGATGACGGGGAGCCGGTGCTGGGCGATCAGGTCGGCGATGCGGATCGCTGCGCGTTCGTCGCCGCCGTAGCTGTTGACGCGCAGCGCGCTCGGCGTCGGTCCCTGGGCCAGCCGCTGCTCCAGCGCCTCGGCCACTGCAAGGTCGATCTTGCCGCGCAGCAGCCACTCGCCTTGCTTGTCGCGGCGGCTGTTCGGGATGTAGGCGTTCAGCAGCTTCAGCAAAGCTGGCTTATCGACACCGGCGGGCGCGCGCAGCGACTTGATGTCGATGCCCTGCCGCGCGGTGACCACGTCGCAGTCGTCAACGTTGAACTCCAACGGGGTGTCGTTCAGGCGGCGGAGACCGAAAGCCGTCGCACAGGCGACCAGTCCTGCGAAGGCCCACCAGAGCTTGCGTTTGGCGGGACTCACATGCTCCTTCGGTACTGCCCACCCACCTCGAACAACGCGCCAGTGATCTGACCGAGTGAGCACACCCGCACCGCCTCCATCAGCACGTCGAACACGTTCTTGTTCTCGATGACCGCCTGCTGAAGCCGGGCGAGCATCGCCGGCGCCTCTGCGGCGTGGCGGTCCTGGAACTCCGCAAGCCGTGTCAGCTGCGACTGCTTCTCTTCGTCGGTCGAGCGGGCCAGCTCGATGTGCTCGGGCACCGTCTCGCCCTGCGGGTTGCGGAAGGTGTTGACGCCGATGATGGGGTACTCGCCGGTGTGCTTGAGCATCTCGTAGTGCATCGACTCTTCCTGGATGCGGCCGCGCTGGTAGCCGGTCTCCATGGCGCCCAGCACGCCGCCGCGTTCGCTGATGCGCTCGAACTCGGTCAGCACCGCCTCTTCGACCAACTCGGTCAGCTCGTCGATGATGAAGGCGCCCTGCGACGGGTTCTCGTTCTTGGCCAGGCCCCACTCGCGGTTGATGACGAGCTGGATGGCCATCGCCCGGCGAACGCTTTCGTCGGTCGGCGTCGTGATCGCCTCGTCGTAGGCATTGGTGTGCAGCGAGTTGCAGTTGTCGTAGACGGCGATCAGCGCCTGCAGCGTCGTGCGGATGTCGTTGAAGGCGATCTCCTGTGCGTGCAGGCTGCGGCCCGAGGTTTGCACGTGGTACTTCAGCTTCTGGCTGCGCTCATTCGCGCCGTAACGGTCGCGCATGGCGATGGCCCAGATGCGGCGGGCGACCCGGCCGAGCACGGTGTACTCCGGGTCCATGCCGTTGCTGAAGAAGAAGCTCAGGTTGGGCGCGAAGTCGTCGATGTGCATGCCGCGCGCCAGGTAGGCCTCCACGAAAGTGAAGCCGTTGGACAGCGTCAGCGCGAGCTGTGAGATCGGGTTGGCGCCGGCCTCGGCAATGTGATAACCAGAAATGCTCACCGAGTAGAAATTGCGCACGTTGTGGTGCACGAAGAACTCGGCGATGTCGCCCATGACCTTGAGCGAAAACTCGGTCGAGAAGATGCAGGTGTTCTGGCCCTGGTCTTCCTTCAGGATGTCGGCCTGCACGGTGCCGCGCACATTGGCCAGCACCCAGTCCTTGATCTTGGCGGCTTCGTCGGCCGTCGGCTCGCGGCCGTTGTCGGCTTTGAACTTGGCCAGGTTCTGGTCGATCGCCGTGTTCATGAACATGGCCAGGATCGACGGCGCCGGGCCGTTGATCGTCATCGATACGGACGTGGTCGGGCTGCACAGGTCGAAGCCGTCGTACAGCACCTTCATATCGTCCAGCGTTGCGATGCTCACGCCGCTGTTGCCCACCTTGCCGTAGATATCGGGCCGCGGCGCGGGGTCGGCGCCGTAGAGCGTCACCGAGTCGAAGGCGGTGGACAGGCGCTTGGCGGGCGTGCCCTCGGACACCAGCTTGAAGCGGCGGTTGGTGCGGAAGGCATCGCCTTCGCCCGCGAACATGCGCGTCGGGTCCTCGCCCTCGCGCTTGAAGGCGAACACGCCGGCCGCGTAGGGGAAGCTGCCAGGCACGTTCTCCAGCATCAGCCACTTCAGCAACTCGCCGTGGCATTCGTAGCTTGGCAGCACGACCTTGCGGATCTTGGTGCCGGACAGGCTCTGCGTGACCAGCGCGGTGCGGATTTCCTTGTCGCGGATCTTCACGACGTACTCGTCGCCCGCGTAGGCCTGGACCATGTCGGGCCATTGCGCCAGCAGCTGGCGCGCGTCGCCGTCGAGGCGCGTGCGGCGCTGCTCGGCCAGGTCGGCCAACGCGGCGCGAGCGCCCTGCTTGTCGGGGTTGGCCGCCTCCAGCATGGTGCGGCTGGCTTCCAGCTGCTGGATCTCGCGAGCCAGCGCCGCCTGCCGGCGCGCGCGGGCCTTGTAGGCGCGCACGCTGTCGCTGATGTCGGCCAGGTAGCGCACGCGCCCAGCCGGCACGATGGGGGTCTGGTGGGTGCTGTGGCGGGTGTTCACCAGCGGCAGGCGCCCCGCGCCAAGGCCGAGGCGCACCTTCAACGCCTGGTAGAGCGCCGTCACGCCGTCGTCGTTGAAGCGGCTGGCCATGGTGCCGAACACCGGCATCGTGTCCGGCATCACATTGAAGGCCTCGCGGTTGCGCTGCACCTGCTTGCTGACATCGCGCAGCGCGTCCAGCGAGCCCTTGCGGTCGAACTTGTTGATGGCGACGAACTCGGCGAAGTCCAGCATGTCGATCTTCTCGAGCTGGCTCGCGGCGCCAAACTCGGGCGTCATCACGTACATGGGCGCGTCCACCAGCGGCACGATGGCCGCGTCGCCCTGGCCGATGCCGGAGGTCTCGACGATGACGAGGTCGAAGCCGGCCACCTTGGCGGCGGCGATGACGTCGGGCAGCGCGGGGGAGATCTCGGAGCCGAAGTCGCGTGTAGCCAGGGAGCGCATGAAGACGCGCTGGCCTTGCGACCAGGGGCTGATGGCGTTCATGCGGATGCGGTCGCCCAGCAGCGCGCCGCCGCTCTTGCGGCGCGACGGGTCGATGGAGATCAACGCCACGCGCAGCGCGTCGCCCTGGTCGAGGCGAAGCCGGCGGATGAGCTCGTCCGTCAGGCTGGACTTGCCGGCACCGCCGGTGCCGGTGATGCCGAGGACGGGGGTCTTGATGTCTTTCGCTTGCAAACGTAGCGCGTCGACGATTGAACCGTCCGCCTTGCCGTTCTCCAGCGCCGTCAACAGCTGGGCCAATGAGCGCCAGGCGGATTCGGAGTGACCGGTGATCGCCGACAGGTTCTCGGGCGCGTAGACGCTGAAGTCCTGGTCGGCCTTCATGACCATCTCGCCGATCATTCCCTGCAGCCCCATGCGCTGGCCGTCCTCGGGGCTGAAGATGCGCACGCCGTGCTCGGCCAGTTCGCGGATCTCGGCCGGCACGATGACGCCGCCGCCGCCGCCGAACACCTGGATGCGCTCGCCGCCGCGTTCCTTGAGCAACTGCACCATGTACTTGAAGTACTCGACGTGCCCGCCCTGGTAGGAGCTGATGGCGATGCCCTGGGCATCCTCCTGCAGCGCTGCCGTGACGACCTCGTCCACCGAGCGGTTGTGCCCGAGGTGAATGACCTCCGCGCCCATGCCCTGCAGGATGCGCCGCATGATGTTGATGGCGGCGTCATGGCCGTCGAACAGGCTGGCGGCAGTGACGAAACGGACCTTGTGGGTCGGGCGGTACTCGGCCAGCGCCTTGTGGTCGGCGGCGAGATCGGTCATGGCTTGTCTCCTTGATCGGAGACGGATTCTAGGTCCGTCGGTTGACGTTAACGTCAACCGAACCTAGACCCACCGGTTGACCGCTTGCTATTCAACGGGGTCTTGGTGCTTCAACACCTTCTGCAGTACGCAACGATCACCACTTCGGTAGCCATCGCTGCACGCCCGCTGGTCTGGCGCTTCGACCCGCTGGCCGCGTTGCTTCTCCTTGTGGGCATCAGCCCACTTCGTCGACGCGCCTTGCCATCGGCCCGCCTCGCCAGCCCCTCCGACGTGCCCAACCGCCGGATCTAGGTTGAAAAAGGCGCGCCCCGCCGAAGCGGGGCGCGCCTGTCGGCGGGCCGCGGGGAAGGTCAGTCGTCCGAACCCATGAAGCCGAACAGATGCAGCAGGCTCGTGAACAGGTTGAAGATCGACACGAACAGGCTGACGGTGGCCAGCACGTAGTTGGTCTCGCCGCCGTCCACGATCTGCTTGGTCTCGAACAGGATGAGGCCGGCCGACAGCAGGGCAACGACGGCGGAGACCGTCAGCGCCAGCGCCGGGATCTGGAAGAAGATCGCGGCCAGGCCGGCGAACAGCGCGACGATCATGCCGGCGAACAGGAAGCCGCCCATCCAGGACAGGTCACGTTTCGTCGTCGTGGCGTAAGCGGACATCGCCAGGAACACCGCGCCGGTCGCACCGAGCGCCAGCATCACCGCCTGGCCGCCGGAGGGCAGCGACAGCGTGCGGGTCAGCAGCGGGCCGAGCGTCCAGCCCATGAAGCCGGTCAGCGCGAACACCAGGCCAACGGCCATGCCGCTGTTCTTCAACTTGTGGATGCCGAACAGCAGGCCGAAATAGGCCACCAGCGTGATGATGATGCCGGGCGAAGGCAGGCTGAAGGCGACGGCCGCCCAGGCGACGGCGGCGCTGAACAGCAGCGTCATGGACAGCAGCGCGTAGGTGTTGCGCAGCACACGGTGAGCGGTGCCGCGGTCGACCGCGCTGCCAAACGGCGTGGCGGGCATGGCGATCGCGTGGGTACGGGGTTGGTTTTGCATGAGGGCCTCCTGAGCCATCGACAAGGACCGCCAGACTAGGCTTCCATGGTATCAATAAAAAGCAGAAAATCGAGAAGAAATACTTCCGCATAACTTGAAATGACAACGACATGAGCCTGAGCTTCAGCTACCGCCACCTCTACTACTTCTGGGCCGTCGCCAAGGAGGGCGGGCTGACGCGAGCGGCCGAGCGGCTGGGGCTGTCGGTGCAGACGGTGTCGACCCAGGTGCGGGAGTTGGAACAGTCGCTGGGCGCCTCGCTGCTGAAGCCGGCCGGCCGGGGCCTGACGCTCACCGAGGCGGGTCAGGCGGCGCTGGAAGTTGCCGAGCAGATCTTTTCGCTCGGCGAGGTGCTGCCCGAGCGCGTGCGCGACGCTGCTACCGCGCCCGCCGTGCGGCTGGCGGTCGGCATCTCGGACGGCCTGCCCAAGCTCGTCGTGCAGAGCCTGCTGCAGCCCATCATCGACACGCCCCACCTGCGCCTGCTCTGCCACGAGGACGAGTTCGACGACCTCTTGGGCGACCTGGCCTTGCACCGCCTGGACGTCGTGCTGGCCGACCGGCCTGCGCCACCCAACCCCAACCTGCGCGTCTACAGCCACGCGCTGGGCAGCTCGCCGATGGCCTGGTTCGCGCACCCGCGCTGGGCGGCAGCGGCGCGGCGGGACTTCCCCGCGTCGCTGGCCGACGTGCCGCTGCTGCTGCCCACCGACCATGCCGCCGTGCGCCCGCGCCTGAACCAATGGCTGGAGCGTCACGGCGTGCGCGCCAAGGTGGCCGGCGAGTTCGAGGACAGCGCGCTGCTGGCCACCTTCGGCGCGGCCGGCATGGGCGTGTTTCCGGCCGCAGCGCTGATGAGCGACAAGCTCGTGGAGCGTGACGGCCTGGTGCGCGTGGGCGACTGCGTGGGCTTGGAGGAGGCCTTCTACGCCGTTGGTACGGACAAGAAGATCGCCCACCCGTTGGTGCGCCGGCTGCTGCCCCAGCCATCGGACGCCAGCGGCTAAAGTTGACGTTTACGTCAATCAAACGCCCGGCGGGCCTGGCACAACCGGGCGCCGAACGGTTTGCACAGGAGACTCCAGCATGAATCTGCCCGGCCTCAACTTCCAGCTCGGTGAAGACATCGACGCGTTGCGCGATGCGGTGCGCGCGTTCGCCGACGAAGAGATCGCACCCCGCGCGGCCGAGATCGACCGAAGCGACCAGTTCCCCATGGACCTGTGGCGCAAGATGGGTGAGCTGGGCGTGCTGGGCATCACCGTGCCGGAGCAGTACGGTGGCGCCAACATGGGCTATCTGGCGCACATGATCGCGATGGAGGAGATCAGTCGCGCGAGCGCGTCGGTTGGCCTTTCCTATGGTGCGCACAGCAACCTGTGCGTGAACCAGATCAAGCGCAATGGCAACGATGCGCAAAAGGAAAGGTATTTGCCGCGGCTCATCAGCGGCGAGCATGTCGGCGCGCTGGCGATGAGCGAACCGGGCGCGGGCTCCGACGTGCTGTCGATGAAGCTGCGCGCCGAGGACAAGGGCGGCTATTACGTGCTCAACGGCACGAAGATGTGGATCACCAACGGCCCGGACGCCGACACGCTCGTCGTCTACGCCAAGAGCGAGCCCGAACTGGGTGCGCGCGGCGTGACTGCCTTCCTCATCGAGAAGGGCATGCGTGGCTTCAGCATTGCGCAGAAGCTCGACAAGTTGGGCATGCGCGGCTCTCACACCGGCGAGCTGGTGTTCAACAACGTCGAGGTGCCGGCCGAGAACGTGCTGGGCGGCGTCAACAACGGCGCGCGCGTGCTGATGTCGGGCCTGGACTACGAGCGCGCCGTGCTGACCGGCGGGCCGCTTGGCATCATGCAGAGCGTCATGGACAACGTCGTGCCCTACATCCACGACCGCAAGCAGTTCGGCCAGAGCATCGGCGAGTTCCAGCTCATCCAGGGCAAGGTGGCCGACATGTACACCGTGCTGCAGGCGGCGCGCAGCTTTGCCTACACGGTGGCCAAGAACCTCGACCTGCTCGGCGCCGAGCATGTGCGCCAGGTGCGCAAGGACTGCGCCTCCGTCATCCTGTGGACGGCCGAGAAGGCGACCTGGATGGCCGGCGAGGGCGTGCAGATCTTTGGCGGCAATGGCTACATCAACGAGTACCCGCTGGGCCGGCTGTGGCGTGACGCGAAGCTCTACGAGATTGGCGCCGGCACCAGTGAAATCCGCCGGATGCTCATTGGACGGGAACTGTTTGCGGAAACCATGTGATGCCGAAGCTGGCGCCAATCCGCGAAGGCTCATGCCCGCGCAGTGGGCGTGAAGGCGCAGAGCGCCGGCCGCAGCAAATCGGCGCGGGCACGTCGGAGATCCGTCGGATGCTGATCGGCCGGGAGCTCTTTGCCGAGACGATGTAACTCGCCGCTGAGACAATCCAGCGCATGACGACGACCAACCACGAACTGCAGGATCTTCTCGACAACAACAAGCGCTGGGCCGCCGACATCGAGGCCGGTGAACCGGGCTTTTTCTCCCGCCTGCTCAAGCAGCAGACGCCGCAGTACCTGTGGATAGGCTGTGCCGACAGCCGCGTGCCGGCCAACGAGTTGGTGGACCTGCTGCCGGGCGAGCTGTTCGTGCACCGCAATGTCGCCAACGTCGTCGTGCACTCCGACCTGAACTGCCTGTCCGTCATGCAGTTCGCCGTAGACCACCTCAAGGTGCGCCACATCATCATCGTCGGCCACAGCAACTGCGGCGGCGTGAAGGCGGCGCTGTACGACCTGCGCGTGGGCCTGGTGGAAAACTGGATCCGCCATGTGCAGGACGTGCGCCACATGCACAGCGACTGGCTGGACACCGTGCCCGAGCCCCGGCGTGTCGACGCGCTGTGCGAGCTGAACGTGCTGCATCAGGCGCGCAACGCCTGCCACACGACGGTGGTGCAGGACGCCTGGGCGCGCGGCCAGGAGGTCGTCGTGCATGGCTGGGTCTACGGCCTGCACAACGGCCTGCTGGAAGACCTGCAGCTCACGGCGGCCAAGGCCGAGGACGTCGAGCCTGCCTACCGGCTGGCACTTGGGCGCGTCAAGGCGCGCTACGCCGCAGTGGCCTGACGGGCGCTTCGGGCGCAGTCAGTCGTTCTCGTGTTCGAACGCGAACGGCTGCTCGATGACATGGTCGCCAGGGCAGTCGTAGGCGCGGATGGCGCGCTCGATGTTGGCGACGAACTGCGCATGCAGGGCCTCGTGGACAGGCCCCGTCGCCGTCACGTCGACCCGCGTCACCTCGCCCGCGTGGATGACGACGAAGGCCCGGTACCGCAGCCGGCCCGGCCATGCGGCCTTGGGCACCTCGGGCGGCAGCTTCTTGCGGCAGATTTCGGCAGGCGCGGTGTAGCGGTTCGCCGAGAGCAACTTCTGCGGCGACACATAGGGCGGCGTCAGCTTCACGCGCAGGGCCATCGACGCCGGCGCGGGCGAGCCGTCGGCGTTCAGGAAGCTGCCTGACATCGTCGGCGACCCGACAGCGAACGGTCCCTTGTAGCTGGGCCCTCCAGGCTGTTGGATCTGCCCTTGCCCGGACGGGAAGCCGTGCTTGAACTCGCCCCTGTAGCGGCTGCCGTCAACGAACAGGTAGTCGCCCTGGCCATGCAGGTCGCCGTCGTCAAAGCTGCCTTCGTAGACGCCGCCGGCGGCCCAGGTGTAGCGCCCCTGGCCGGACGGCTGACCGAGGTTGAAGGGGCCGACATAGCGGTCGCCATTGCCGAACTGCACTTCGCCCTGCCCCTGCGGCCGCGCCGACTTGCACTGGCCCTGGTAGTGGTGGCCGTCGGGCCACGCGATGGAGCAGGCGCCCTCCGCATGGCCGGCGACAAAGTCGCCCCGGTAGACGGTGCCGCGCGGGAAGGTCAGCAGCCCGGGGCCGTCGTAGCGGCCGTCCACGAAGCGACCGTCGTAGCGCTGGCCATAGGGCGTCGTCAGCACGCCCTGACCGGCGAGGCGGCCGGCCTTCACCTCGCCGTCGTAAGTGGAGATCGTGACCCCGTCGACGAAGGTCTGCTTGCGGCCCTTGCCCTCGGCGAAGCCGTCGCGGCAGGCGCCGCTCCACGTCACTGACTGCAGCGGCCAGGCGCGCGGGCTCTCCAGCTTGCAGCCCTGTGCGTCGGCCAGCCATTCGACATCGGCGTGGCTGGCCAGGGGCGTCAGCAGCGACAGGGCGCACAGTGTCTTGAACAGCATCAGGTCCATGGTCTGCCGCCGTTGGGCGGCTTGGTGAACAGCGGTTTTTGGCGGGGCGCGAGCCTAGCAGAGCCCCTGCGGCCGCCCTTCGCCGCAGGTTGAGCCGAAGCGGCTCCGTCCGACAGACGCAGGCCATGCGCGCACCAACAATCGCGCAGCCGCAGCCCACGCCCCCTTGGAAAATGACCGCATGATCTTCGACGCCATCCGCGAAAGCCACGACCTGCAACGCGACCTGTGTCGCAAGCTCACGGCCTCACGCGGCGACATGGCGGTGCGCCAGCTGCTGTTCCTGCAGCTGAAGGTCGAACTGATGGCGCATGCGGCGGCCGAGGAGCGCTTCCTCTACATCCCCTTGCTGATGGAAGACGGCGGCCTCGACGCCTCGCGGCACGCGCTGCATGAACACCACCAGATCGACGAACTGCTCGAAGACCTGTCGGTGCGCAACAAGCAACAGGACGGCTGGATCACGACCGCGAAGCAGCTCAGCTTCAAGGTGCGCCACCACCTGAAGGAAGAGGAAGCCAAGTTCTTCCACGTCGCCGGCCGGCTGTTGACCGAGGCCAAAAAGCAGCAGCTCGCCGGCAAGTACAAGCGCGAGATCGTGCGCATGCGCAAGCACTACGCCGGCGAGTACCAGACCGTGACGGTGTCTGCAGCGACCGGCCTGGTCAAGCCCGCCAAGCCGGCTGCCGACAAGCCGGCGACGCGCGGCAATGCCAGTGCCGGCGCTCTGTTGCGCGGCATGAGCAAGCCGCGGCGCACACGCTGATCGAGCGACAAGGTCTCAAGGCGCCGGAGTCCGCCGGCGCGCCGGCATCCCGCGACTGCCCGTCGTTTACAGCGTTCTCGTCCTCGGATACCGTGCCCTGGGATCGGGGAGGGAACAAATGACATACGCAGGCCACACAGGTCTTCTGCGCGCGGCATGCACTGCAGGGTGCGGCGGCGTTCGCATGCCATGGGCGCGGTATTTGATGGCCGTGGCGCTGACCGTCTTTGCGTCGACCACATCGGCCCAGGACCCAGCGCAACCACCGTCTGCGGCCGCCTCGTCCCCATCTGCAGTCGCGCTTGTGAGCGATGCCGAACTTCAAGCCGCTGCGCGGCTCTTTTCCGCCTGGCTTGAGGGACACATGGCGCATCGCGGCACGCCGGGCGTCGTGGTCGGGGTGATCCACGACCAAGACCTCGTGTGGCACCGGGAGTTCGGCTTTGCCGACGTCGCGTCCAGGCGGCCCATGACCGTGCAGACCCGGTTCCGCATGGCCTCCCATTCCAAGATGCTGACCGCCATCGCGATCATGCAGCTGCGCGAGCAGGGAAAGATCCGGCTCGACGACCCGGTGGTGAAGTACCTGCCGTGGTTCAAGGCCAAGCCCGCCGGTGACGACGACGGCGTCATCACCGTGGAGCAATTGCTGTCTCACAGCTCGGGTCTGCAGCGGGAAGCCAGCGACCATTGGACGTCGCTGCAGTTCCCCACCCGCGTGGAACTGCAGGCGCTTTTCGCTGACCGGCAATCCGCCTTTGCGCCGCAGGTGCGCTGGAAATATTCCAACCTCGCCTACGCAGTTGCCGGGCTGCTCGTCGAAGAGCTCAGCGGGCAATCCATGGCCGATTACGCCCAGGCCAACATCCTTGCGCCGTTGGGCATGGCGGACTCCAGCTACGACCAGCCGGTGCCCGGTCTGGCGACGCCCTACGGCCGACGCCTTCCGGATGGCACACGCACGGTCTTTCCGTTCGTTGATGCGCGCGGCATGGCTGCGGCGACCGGGCTGACGTCGACGCTGGGTGACATGGCGAAATATGTCTCGGCGCAGTTCCGCCGCGGCCCGCGTGGCGGCGCACAGGTCGTCAGCAGCGGCTCCCTGCGGGAGATGCACCGTGTCAGGTCGGTGGACGAGAACTGGACGACGGGTACCGGCCTGGGCTTCTTCACCACCCGCATCAAGGACAAGAGCTACATCGGCCACGGTGGCGGCTATCCGGGCTACACGACCCAGACCATGTTCCATCTTGCCGACAAGCTGGGCGTTGTCGTGCTGACCAACAGCGTCGATTCCGATGTGGCCGATATCACGCGCCAGGCGATTGCGGCGTTCGGTCCGCTGGTCGCGAAGGCAACAGCCGCCGCCTCGGCGCCCACCGTGACCTGGGACCCCGCGTGGGCACGGTTCCAGGGGCTCTACCGCAGCCGGGGCGGCGACACCTTCGTCGTGCTGCTGAACAAGCGCCTCGTGCTGCTCGGCGCCACGGCGCCGGGCATCGATGCAGCCACGAAGCTCGAACCACTGGGCAATGGCCGCTTCCGTCTTGACAGTCCCACGGGTGGGGCCGCCGTCGGCGAGGTTGTCTACTTCAGGGAAGAAAGCGGCAAGCCGGTGCGCATGGTCGTGGGCGACAACTCGTCGGACAGGATCGCGGCTCCGTAGCCAGCGCCTGTTGCTCTGGGAGCAGCTGCCCTCGCCTCAGCGCCCGGCATCCGATGCCGCCGAGGCGGCTGGCGGGATGTCAAAGGAGAAGGTCTTCTCGAAGACATGGGCGCCCGGCTGGCAGCGGGCGGTTTGCAGCACCTCGCTGACGGCCTGGACGATGCTGCGCTGGGCGCGTCGCTCGACACCCCGTGTGAGGCTGACGATCTCCATCGCGACGACCCGCCCATTCTTCACCGTCGCCGTGGCGCGATAGGCGGCGTGGCCGCTCCAGTCGACGACCGGGACCTTCGGGGCTTGCACGCGACAGACCTCGTCCGAACTCTCGGGCTGCTGCGCCAGCGCAGGCCCCACAAGCAGCAAGGCGCTGGCGGCGACCAGCGCGCGCAATGTCGTTGTCATCGTGGAATCTCCCTGTGAATGGCCGTCTGCGGTGAGCGCAGCCGCGCGCAATATAACGGCGCGGTCACCGGGCGCAGCACGTCAAGCCTGGGTCGGCCGGAACACCCGCACGCGGTGGCCGTCGGGGTCGGCCGTCACGGCCGTGTAGCCGAAATCCAGCGCCGTCGGCGCCTGAAGCACCGGCCAGCCGGCGGCCTGCCAGGCGGCGCAGGCGGCCTTCACTTCGGCATCGCTGGCGACGGTGATGCCGATCTCGGCGCCGCCGCCGCGCAGGCTGCTCACGGGCTGCGCGTCGTGGGCGGCCCAGAGGCCCAGCAAGGTCTTGTCGTTGAGCATGAACATCGCGAAGTTGGGGCTCTGCTCGACCGCTTCGCGGCCCAGCAGCGAGCGATAGAAGAGCACGCTTTCGGCGGGGCTGTTCACGTAGAGGATGAGGCAATCGGGTTGCATGGCGCGCTTTCGTTGAGTGAGAGCGGCCATGCTCGGTGCCATCGCTGACCGGACATGTCAGCAGCCGAGGGCGAGCGCCGGGCGGTAGTTTTCACATCGGCGCCGGTGATCCCTGATGAGGTGGGCTTTGCGTCCTTGTTGATGAGCCGGGCATGTCGCCGGGCTTCAACTCACCGGAGATCATCATGGCCGCATTGCCCGTCACCATCGCCCTGAAGAAGATCAAGTGCCGCATCGAGACCGACGAGGTCGGCTCGGACGAGCCCTATGTGCTCGTCACCGCCGTCGACCTCAGCAACCCGCTGCTGCCCAACGCCGAAGTCACGCGCTACGGCCCGTGGAGCGACGTGGACGCGGGCGAAACCCACGGCACGCAGCCGCTGCAGCCGGGCGTCAATCCGAACGACTTTCCATTTCTCGTCTGGCGCCGCAACGCCTGGGGCCCATCCGGCCAGGCCAAGGCCATCGCCAACCCGGCGAATGCCATCCTGCTCGTGTCCATGATGGAGCACGACGACGGCAAGCCGGGCACCGCACGCGAGCTGGTCAAGGCCGCCGTCGTGGGCGCGCTGGCGGCATCTGCCGGCATGACGCGGGCTCAGCGCGTCGACAAGCTGAAGGCCGACATCAATGGCGCGCTGGGCATCCCGACCGGCTTCCCCAACTTCGACGACCGTGTCGGCACCACCAAGGAAGTGCCGCTCAGCGCCAATCTGCTCAACGTGGCCGCCGGCCCCAAGACGAAGACGATCACCATCGTCGGCGACGGCGGCAAGTACGACGTGACCTTCGTCGTGACGAAAGGCTGAAGAGGCTGTGCAGGCGGCCGCCAGCCGCCTGCGCCCTACTGACTGATCACCTGCTCTTTCGGGCAGACCTTTGTCGGATCGGGGCACTTGGGCTTCTTGGGGCCGATCTGCTGGCCGCTGACGCCCTTGTTGCTGCCGACGCCACCGCCGGACCCGCCGGCGTTGGGCACCGCTCCGGTGCCGGCGCCGGTGCCCGCAGCCGTCGCGCTGGCGGCGGGCGCGGCCTTGACCTTGGGCGTTTCGGCAGCAGCTGCCTGTGCGGCCGTGTTGGCGGTCGCGACGGCCGCACCCAAGCTGAGGAGCATGCCCAGCGGATAGGCAATGAAGTTGCGCATGGAAGTCCTTTCAGTAGCGCAGCAGCGCAAGGTAGGCCGCCCGGGGTGGGCGTGTGGAAGAGGACAGCGACATCAACTCGACCCTGACTCGGGCCGCATCGGCCCGAGTGTCCAGCGCATGGCCGTACTGCGCCAGCACGGCAAGGGCGCGCGGCCGGGCATCGGCCGACAGTGCCCAGGCCGCCACGGCCGCAAGCGCCTGCGCGCGAAGGCGGTCGGGGTGGCCGGGTGGCAGGCCCAGGTCCGCCGCCGTGGCAGCGTCATCAAAGTGCTGCTTGGCGGCTGCATCCTCGCCCAGTTCAAGATGGGCCGCACCCAGCAGCGCCAGTCCCAGCCAACGGTCGGCGGGCTCGGCCGCGCCGCTGGCGTGCGCGTTCTGCAGGAGAGGCAGCGCCTGTTGTGCCCGGCCGCGCCGCAGCGCGGCTTCGCCCAGCAGCACCTGCGCGCGCCAGGCCGAGACCGAGCCCTTGATGGGTGAAAAGTGATCCCAGGCCGTTCGCAGCCGGGGCTCGGCTTCGGCCAGCTGGCCGGCGCGAAGCTCCAGCCGCGCCAGGATCAGGCCCAGCAGCGGGCGCGTGTCCGGGTCGGCAGAAGCGCTTGCATCCGCCACCGCGCGCCTGGCCTGCATCACGGCGGCCTCAGGCTCGCCGTGGTGGAACAGCGCCGTGGCCCACCAGGCGCGTGCGTAGAGCGTGTGCGTATGCACCTCACCCATCACGCGCGCCAGCGTCTGCACTGCGTCGCGCAGCAGCGGCACGGCCTGCGCGTAGCGGCCCAGTTCCACCTCCAGCGTGGCGGCTGACAGGCGCGCCACTGCGGCGTCCACCGGCCGTGCGGATTCGGTAGCCGTCGCGACCGCTTCAAACCAGCGTCGGGCCTCGCCCCACTGGCCTTGCGCACGCGCCACCGCGGCAAGCAGGTCGGCCGCCTTGACATACGCGCGGTGCTGCACCGAGTGCTTGACCTCTGCTTCCTTCACGGTCTGGGTCAGCAGCGCTCGCGCTTCGTCCAGCCGGCCCGCCTCCAGTGCCATCTCGCCCAGGCTGGCGCGCGCGAACAGTGCGAACTCGTCATTGCCCGATGAGGCCAGGTCGCGCAACAGCGGCTCGGCGAGCGCCGGTTCACCCTGGTGGCGCAGCACCGTGGCCAGCTCGAAAGCGACCTCCCGCTGCTCGCCGCTGATGCTGCGGCCCCGATGTGCGGACTGTCGTGCGGCCTGTTGACGGCTGATCTGCAGCGCTTCCCGTGCCAGCGCCGGGTCGCCGTTCTGCACCAGCAGCAAGCCCAGCGGCCGGGCCACGTCCGCCAGCAGCGCCGGGTCGTCGCCCAGGCGCCGCTTGGCCTCGGCCCAGCTGCGCCGCAGCAGCTCGATCATGGGCACCGTCGCGCTGCCCGATGCGTCGGGGCTGAGGCCGGTCAGCAGTTCCGTCAGCACGCTCTGCACGCGCCGGGTGCGCTCGGCCTCGCGAGTGGCTTCGCGCCATTGCCAGGTGGCGGCCGTCACGCCGGCGATGAGGCTGGCGAGCACCAGACCCAGCGCTGCGAGCTGCAGCCGGTAGCGCCGCGCGAACTTGGCGCTGCGATAGGCCAGGGAGTCGGGCCTGGCGGCGATGGGCCGGTGGTCCAGATGGCGGCGCACGTCATCGGCCAGGGCGCTGGCGCCGGCATAGCGCTCTTCAGGCCGCGCTTTCACCGCGCGCGCCACGATCAGCGCCAGCTCGCCGCGCAGCTTCGGCCCCGGCTCGCGCTGGCCGGTCAGCAGCAGGCAGAGCAGCCGGCCCAGCGCGTAGACGTCGGTGGCCGTGCTGACCGGCTCGCCGCGCAACTGCTCGGGCGCCGCGTATTCCGGCGTCAGGCCGGCGGCGGCTTGTCGCGTCAACTCGGGGCCGGTGTCATCGTCCAGCAGCTTGGCGACACCGAAGTCCAGCAGCTTCACCTGAGCCGCGTCGGTGACGAGGATGTTGCCGGGCTTGAGGTCACGATGCACAACGAGCTTGGCATGCGCGTGAGCCACCGCGTCGCAGACCTGCAGGAAGAGCCGCAGCCGGGCCTCGGCGTTCAGGCCCTGCGCTTCACACCACGCGTCGATGCGCTCGCCCGCCACGAGTTCCAGCACGAGGTAGCGCGTGGGCAGGCCGCCAAGACGGGCCTCGCCGATGTCCAGCAACTGGGCGATGTGCGGGTGGGTCAGCCGCGCCAGCAGCTCGCCCTCTCGGCGAAAGCGCGCCCTTGCGCCTTCGCCGCGCCAGGGGCTGTGCAAAAGCTTGATCGCGGCCTCGCCGCCGTGCGCGCCGTCGCTGCGCCGCGCACGCCAGACCTCGCCCATGCCACCGCTGCCCAGCGGCTCTACCAGTGTCCATGCGCCCAGCACCTGGCCGGCAAGCTCGGGCGCGTGGGGCATCTGCGCGGGCTCGGCGAGAAAGTCCAGCGCCTCGGCGGCGCGGTCGGCTTGGATGAGGGCTTCAAGCCGCTTGCGCTGCGCCGGTGGCAGTTCCGCCAGCAGCGCCTCGCGCTCGGCGGGGGCGGCGTCCTGCCAGGCATCGAAGGCCGCCAGCGCGTCGGCCCGGTCTTCTGTGTTCACGTCTGGAGCGCGTCGAACAGGAACGCGCGCGCCTTGCGCCAGTCGCGCTTGATCGTCGGCACCGACACGCCCAGCACCTCGGCAATCTCCTCCATCTCCAGCCCGCCGAAGAAGCGCATCTGCACCACCTGGTGCGCCCGGCCATCGGCGCGCTCCAGCGTCTGCAGCACCTCGTCGAGCTTGAGCACGTCAGGGGCGCCCAGCTGGTCCATCGCGGCGGTGGACAGCGTCACGTCCGCCACGCCGCCGCCGCGCTTGTCGGCGTTGCGTTCGCGTGCGTGGTCGACGATGACGCTGCGCATGACCTTGCTCGCGTGTGCGAAGAACTGGGCGCGGTGCAACGCTCCTTCGCGGCCCGCGCTCTTTAGCCACACCTCGTGGATGAGCGCCGCCGGCTCCAGCGTCATGGGCGCGTGGCCGGCCAGGTGGCTGCGCGCCAGGCGCTTGAGCTCGGGGTAGAGCAGCGTGTAGAGCCGGTCGCGGGCCTGCGCGTCGCCGCTGGCGAGGGCCGTCAGCAGCAGGGTGATCTCCGTCATGGGTGCCATGCTGCACGCGAGCGCGCACGCAGGGAACCCCCACCTTGGCGCGCGACAATGCGCGCCCTGTTCACCGCACCCGAACGATCATGTCCGACGCCCCCGCCACCCGCCCCGCCACTCGCCCGGATCTCCCCGACCACCTCAGCGTCGACCCGCGCAGCCCCCACCATGTCGCCGCCGTCTTCGAGCACGACATCGGCATCCGCTTCAACGGCAAGGAGCGCAACGACGTGGAGGAGTACTGCATCAGCGAAGGCTGGGTCAAGGTGCCCGCCGGCAAGACGCTGGACCGCAAGGGCCGGCCGCTGTGCATCAAGCTCAAGGGTGCGGTCGAAGCGTTTTATCGCTGAGACATCAGGATCAGCGCGGCTGCCGCCAGCAGCGCGATCCAGGCCGGATGCCGGCCGCGATTGCTCCACAGCACGAGGATCGCGCCGGCCGTGAGAGCCGCGGCAATGGCGCCCTCGACAGTACCGCCCGACGCAGCCTGGGCTGCTGGCTGCGCCAGCCACAGCAGCAGCGCTGCAAAGGCCCAGGCCATCACCGTCACGAGGTGCCAGCTCGCCCACAGGATGCGCGTCTGGAAGGCGCGCAGCACCGGCGCGCCACCGGTGGGCACGACGCCCGCTTCACGCAGGTGACGAAAGATGCGCAGCTCGCCCAGCCATGAATGCACAAGGCCGATCAGGAAGACGAGCGCCGCGGCGCCGAGCAGCCAGGCGTTCATGCCGGCCTCCGTGCGCTGAGCTTGAGCGTCAGCCCCTTCTCCGGTCGCAGCGTGACGGCCATGCGCGGCTTCGGCGCATCCGTGCCCACAGGCGCCAGCTCGAAGCGCTGCAGCACCAGGGCGGCGATCAGCGTCATCTCCAGCACCGCGAAATGCTGGCCGAGGCAGACGCGCGGGCCGATGCCGAAGGGGATGTAGGCGCCGCGCGGGATCTCCGCAGCCCCGGGCAGGAAGCGCTCGGGTTTGAAGCGCAGCGGCTCGTCCGGCCACCAGCGCGGGTCGCGGTGCAGCAGCCAGGGCGTCACGCGCACGAGGGTGCGGGCCGGCAGGCGCACGCCGCCGACGGTGATGTCGCGCTTCAGCCGCCGCGTCAGCAGACCGGCCACCGGCGGGTACAGGCGCATGGCCTCCTTCAGCGTGGCGCTCAGACAGGGCAGGGCGGCCACGTCCTCGGGCGTCGGCACGCGGCCGGCCAGCGCAGCGTCCACCTCGGCACGCACCCGGGCCTGCACCTCGGGGTGGGCGGCGAGCAGCCAGCTCCACCACAGCAGCGCCGTCGCGCTGGTCTCGTGGCCGGCCTGGAAGCTCACCATGCATTGGTCGTAGACCTCCTGCGGTGACAGCGCCTCACCCGTGGCTTCGTCGCGCAGCGCCTTCAGCATGCCGAGCAGGTCGGTCCTGCCGTCGTCACCGGCCTTGAGCCGCGCATCGATGTGGCCGGCCAGCAGGCCGTGCAGCAGCTTGCCGGCGCGGCGCTTGGCCGCCTTGCCGGGCAGGGGCAGCCAGTCGGGCAGCGTGAAGGGCCAGAACATCTCGGCCAGCGCCGTCTCGCTGAGCACCTGCACGGCCTGGGCCGCGGCGCCCGTGTCGTTGCCAATGGGCGTGCTGAACAACGTGCGCGAGATCACGTCCATCGTCAGGTGGCTGAAGAGCGCGTCCATCGCCACCTCGCCGGGGCGCACCGCGTCCAGCCCCTGCACGGCGGCCTCCGTCATCAGCGCCGCGTAGCCAGCCACTCGCTTGGGCGTGAAGGCCGGCATCAGCATGCGGCGCTGGCGCTGCCAGGTAGCGCCCTCGGTGACGAGTACCGACTGGCCCATCAGCTCGGCGAACACCTCGGGCCCGCGCTGCCAGCGCACCAGCGCGTCGGCGTGGTCCACCATGATGGCGCGCAGCAGGTCGGGGTCGAACACGTCCACGCCGCGCTCGCCCAGGATGGTCTGTGCCACCAGGTCGCCGAGCGGGCGCTGTGCAGAGATGACGGCGAGGTAGTCGCGGCGCATCGCCATCAACACGGGCAGGCCCCACCAGCGGGTGGGGTGGCTTGGGAGGTCGTTCCAGGTCGTGGCTGTCATGGAGCTGAATGCTGCGCCGCCGAGCCCGGGCGGTCTTGAACGAATGCGACACTGATCCCCCATGGATGACGCAGGCACCCATCTCTGGCTCCCACCGCTGGCCCTGGCCGGCTGCGTGCGTGGCGTGATGTTGCGCGACACGCGCGGCCGTGCGCTGAGTGCCGCAGCGCGCGAGAACTACTTCCCCGCGACGCCGCTGGTGCAGCTGTTCTGGTGGGCCGAGGGCAGCAGCGACTGGCTGGCCACGCCCGGCTTTTCAGTGCCGCCGCCTGAGCGCCGCCACGCGCCCGCCATGTTCGGCGGCCCGTTCACGCTGCCCACGCACACGCGCAGCACGGGCGACGTCCGGGCCTTCAAGCTGCTGATGCTGCCTGACGCCTTCACGGCGCTGACCGGCATTGCGCTTGACCGGCATGTGAACCGGGTCGTCGACGTGCACGAGGTGCTGCCGCCCGATTGGTGCGACTGGGCCGCGCGCATGACCGCCGCGCCGGACGACGCCGCGCGCCTGCAGTTGCTGGAAGCCTTTCTGCTGCCGCGCTGGCAGGCGCTGGGCACGCAGCAGCCAGGCCACCGCTACGCCGCCTGGACCGAGGCGCTGGCCGTGCGTGCCGCCACCAGCGCGGCCGGCCGCAGCCTGCGCCAGCTGGAGCGCCGCATCAAGGCCTGGGCCGGCCTGCCGATGCGCGAGCTGCGCGCCGTGTCGCGGGCCGAGAGCGCCTTCTACGCCGTGGCAGCCGCCGAGGGGCAGCCCGGCTTCAACTGGGCCGATATCGCCGCAGGGGCCGACTACGCCGACCAGAGCCACCTCTGCCGCGAGACGCGCCGCCTGACCGGCTTCAGCCCCGAGGACCTGCGTCGCCGCATCCAGGTCGAGGAGGCCTTCTGGGCCTACCGGCTGTGGCGATGAAGCGCCTGTTGCTGGCGCTGCTGGCGTGTTGCGCCTGGGGTTCGGCCGCCGCCGCGCCGGCCTGTCCGCAGCCGCTGCGCATCGGCTTCAACGACAGCGCCACGCCGCCCGGCCTGATGGGCCAGGGCAGCCGCTTCGCCGAGCCGCCGGGCTGGGAAGTCGTGGCCGTGCGGGATGCCCTCGAGCGCCTGGGATGCACCGCCGAACTGGTGCGATTGCCAGGCCGGCGCCTCAGCGCTTCGTTGATCCAGGGCAGCCTTGATTTCGCATTGCTCTACGGCGTCACGGCCGAACGCCTGCAGACGCTGAGCTTCCCGCTCGACGCCAGCGGCCGGCCCGACCTGGCCTGGGCGCCGGTGTTCGGCAACCTGTCGCTGTTCGGCCCTGCCGGCACCAGGCCGGATCCCGGCTGGAACGGCCGGCGCCTCGATGCACGTTGGCGCGTGGGCGTCATCGCGGGCTCTGTGCAGCAGACCGTGGCGCGGGAACGCGGCTGGCAGGTCGAAGCCGTGGCATCGCTGGATGCTGAAGTGAGCATGCTGCTGGCCGGCCGTTTCGACCTGTTGCTGACGACGCGCGAGGCGCTGCGGCCCGAGCAGCGCGCCAGCCTCGTCGAGTGGGCACCGCCGGTAGCCCGCCTGCCTTATTTCATGCCGGCATCAAGACTTTTCGCGCAACGCCAGCCGGCCTGGACGCGCGCCTTCTGGAACGAGTTCTGCAGCTCGGTGCGACGGCTGAAGCCCGATGTCCGCCCTGCCGAGTGCGGCATCGTGCCGCAGGCGACATTGCGCTGAAGCTCGCGCGAGAATCGCGGCTTCGTCTACCAACGGAGTCCACAAAATGTCCGAGACCATCGTCATCGTGTCCGCCGCCCGTACCCCCATCGGCGGCCTGCTGGGTGATTTCGCCGGCCTTGCCGGCTGGGAGCTGGGCGCGGTCGCCATCAAAGCGGCGGTCGAGCGTGCCGGCGTGCCGGGCGATGCCGTCGATGAAGTCCTGATGGGCAACTGCCTGATGGCGGGCCAGGGCCAGGCGCCCGCCCGCCAGGCCATGCGCAAGGCCGGCCTGCCCGATTCGGCCGGCGCCGTGACGCTGAGCAAGATGTGCGGCTCCGGCATGCGCGCCATGATGTTCGGCCACGACATGCTCGCGGCCGGCTCGGCCGAGGTCGTCGTGGCCGGTGGCATGGAGAGCATGACCAACGCGCCCCACCTGATGTTCGCCCGCAAGGGCATCAAGTACGGCGCCAGCGCCGTGTTCGACCACATGGCCATCGACGGCCTGGAAGACGCCTACGAACGCGGCAAGGCCATGGGCGTGTTCGCCGAGCAGTGCGTCAGCAAATACGCCTTCAGCCGCGAGGCCATGGACCAGTTCGCCATCACGTCCACGCAGCGCGCCAAGGCGGCCAACGAGAGCGGCGCCTTTGACTGGGAGATCGCGCCCGTCACGCTCAGCTCGCCCAAGGGCGACACCGTCGTCAAGTTCGACGAGCAGCCCTTCAAGGCCAAGCTCGACAAGATCCCCACGCTCAAGCCCGCCTTCAAGAAGGACGGCGCCATCACCGCCGCCACCTCGTCCAGCATCTCCGACGGCGCCGCCGCGCTGGTGCTGATGCGTGAGAGCACGGCCAAGGCACGTGGCCTCACACCGGTCGCCCGCATCGTCAGCCACTCGGTCCACGCCCAGGCGCCGGACTGGTTCACGACCGCCCCCGTCGGTGCCATCCAGAAGGCGCTGGCCAAGGCCGGCTGGCAGGCGTCCGACGTGGAGCTGTGGGAAGTGAACGAAGCCTTCGCCGCCGTGACGATGGCGGCGATGGCCGAGTTCAAGCTGCCGCATGACATCGTCAACGTCAATGGCGGCGCGGTCGCGCTGGGCCACCCCATCGGCGCCAGCGGCGCGCGCATCGTCGTCACGCTGCTGGGTGCGCTCAAGGCCCGCGGCCTCAAGCGCGGTCTGGCCGCGCTGTGCATCGGCGGCGGCGAGGCCACGGCAATGGCGGTCGAGCTGCTCTGATGCTCGGCACCCACGACCTCCCCCTGTTCGCCGCCACCGTCTTCGTCCTCAACGCGACGCCCGGCGTCGACATGGCCTACGCCGTGGCCAGCACGCTGCGTGGTGGCTGGCGCCAGGGCGTGGCGGCGGCGGTGGGCATCATGAGCGGCTGCGTGCTGCACACGCTGGCGGCGGCGTTCGGGCTGGCGGCGCTGCTGGCGACTTCGGCCGAGGCGTTTGCGGTCGTCAAGTACGTGGGTGCGGCGTATCTGCTCTACGTGGCCTGGGGCATGGCCAAGGCCGGGCTCAAGCCTGCGGCGGCGACCGATGAAGTGGCTTCGCCGCAATCACTGTGGCGCACGGCGCGGCAGGGCTTCTTCACGAATGCGCTCAACCCCAAGGTGGCGCTGTTCTTCCTCGCGCTCTTGCCGCAGTTCATCGACGCCGCCGCGCCCGACAAGACGTTGGCCTTCCTCTTCCTCGGCGCCTGGTTCATCGTCCAGGGCCTGCTCTTCATGCTGGCGCTGATCGCCCTGGTCGCGCAGCTGCGGCGTGCCCGGGCGCAGCCCTGGGTGGGGCGTGGTCTCAACCTGGGCGGCGCCGGTCTTTTCACCCTGCTCGCCGCGAAACTGGCCATCACCAAACCATGAACGTCCTCATCATCGGCGCGTCGCGCGGTCTCGGTCTTGAATTCGTCCGCCAGTACCGCGCGGCCGGCGCCCGCATCACCGCCACGGCGCGTGACGAAGCCGCGCTGGACAAGCTGCGCGAGCACGGCGCGCGCGCGTTGCAACTGGACGTGGCCGACGAGGCCAGCGCGTCGAGCCTGGCCGGGCTCATCGACGGCAACCGCTTTGACGTCGTCGTCATCAATGCGGGCGTCTACGGGCCCGACACCGCGGGCCTGGAGACGCCCACCGTGGCCGACTTCGACGCCGTCATGCACACCAATGTGCTGGGCCCCATGCGCCTGCTGCCGCAGATCGCCGAGGCGCTGGCGCCGGGCGCGCGCGTGGCCATCCTGTCGTCGCGCATGGGCTCGATCGGCCTGCGCGCCGGCACGAGCGGCTGGCTGTACCGGGCTTCCAAGGCGGCCGTGAACTCGGTCATGAAGGACGCCTCGCTGGCGTTGGCCGGCAAGGCCACCGTCATCAGCTTTCACCCCGGCTGGGTGCGCACCGACATGGGCGGTTCCGGCGCCGACATCGATGTGGCCACCAGCATTGCCGGCATGCGCACCGTGTTGGCCAGCGTCAAGCCGGGCGACTCGGGCTCGTTTTTCAATTACGACGGGCAGAGGCTGGCCTGGTAAGGGCGGGCGAGCTACCGGCAGGCACGCCGGTTGCCAGGCGTCACCGAAGCAAGGATTTGTTACCTCTGGGCATGGCGTGGCGGCTGCTAACGTCATATCCCGGGCATCGTGCTTGCTTATATTGACCGCGTCAGACGGGTCCCGAGCCGAGTCGCCCCCCAATTGAAGTACCAGGAGGAATGATGGACGCCACCCTTGCCGAAGCCGGCACCAGCACACTCGTGCGAGTGGGCGAAACCTGCGAGCGCACCGTGCGCTTCACGCGCGAAGACATCGCCACTTTTGCCCGCGTGACCGGTGACAGCAACCCGCTGCACCACGATGTGCAGGCCGCCCAGCGCGCCCGCCACGGCGAAATCATCGCCAGCGGCCAGCAGACGACGGCGTTGATGATCGGCCTTGCTGCCAGCCATTTCTCGCGCAGCGAAGACGGCCAGGAGCGCGAGCTGCTGTGCCTGAACTTCAACTTCTCGTTCAAGGCGCCGGTGTTTGCCGAGCAGGAACTGGTGCTGCACTGGCGTGTGGCCAGCGTCGAATGGAATGCCTCACTGGGCGGCTGGCTCTTCCACGCCGACGGCCGCGCCACGGTGCGCCACGCCCACCCCTGCGTCATCGGCCGTGGCACGCTGCTGGTGAAGGACGGGCAGGACTGAACGCTGCCCCTCGTCCGGTCCCGCCGCGCTGAACGCCGGCGTTCCCAGCCGGTCCCCCAGGGGGACGGCGATGCTTGCGGCGTTGAGCCGCAAGCACATCGCCAGGGCGGGCCGGCTTGGCGAACTGGAGTCGGACACAAGCAGTCCCTGCGGACTGCTTGTGCCTACGGAAGGCCATGGGCCTCTGGCCCGTGGCAGGCCCGGCGCTCGGCCCGAAAGCAGTGTTCATCCATCGAGCGACGGAACTCACTTCAGCCATGCCCTGACTTGCGCGGCCAGCGTGGCCACGTCGACCGGCTTGTCGATGTGGGCGTCGCAGCCGGCGGCGAGCGCGCGGGTCTTTTCCTCGGGCAGGGCCTGGGCGCTCATCGCCAGCACCGGCACGTCGCACAAGGCCGGGTCGGCCTTGAGGCGGCGTGTGGCCTCGTAGCCGTCGAGCACCGGCATGCGCATGTCCATCAGGACGACGTCGGGCCGGCGCGCGGCGGCGGCCTCCAGGGCGAGTTGGCCGTTGACCACCCACTCGACCTCAAAGCCGTCAGCCTCCAGCACATAGCGTGCGAGGTAGGCATTGAGGTCGTTGTCTTCCACGAGCAGGACGTGCGTCACGGCAATGCTTTCAGCTCGATGATGAAGCGCGAGCCACCGCCTTCGGCCGGCTCGTGGCGGATGCTGCCATTCATCAACCCGAGCAACTGGGCACTCAGGTAGAGCCCCAGCCCCGTGCCCTCCTGCGCGTGGGCAAGCCCGCCATCGAGTTGGCGGAAGGGCTGGAAGAGCAGGGTGCGCTGCGCCTCGGGCACGCCTGGGCCGTGGTCCCGCACGGCCATGACGAGGCGCGTGTCCTCAAGCCCCGCGCTGATTTCGACTTCGCCCTGCTCGCTGAACTTGATTGCATTGCCAATCAGGTTGAGCAGCACCTGGGTCAGCTTGAGGCGGTCGCCCCGCCAGGGCAGCGACGGCGCCATCGCCAGCGTCAGCGTGAGGCCGCGCGTCTCGGCCAGCGGCCGCAGCTGGCCGGCCACATCCGCCGCCACCGCGGCGATGTCCAGTGGCACCAGGCTCAGTTCGACGCGGCCAGCCTCGATGCGCGACAGGTCCAGCAAATCATTGATGAGGGCCAGCAGATGGCGGCCGGAACTGGCCACGAAGCCGAGCTGCCGCTCCTGCTCCGGGGTGACCGGCCCGCTGCGGCCGGTGCGCAGCAGGTCGGCAAAGCCGAGGATGGCGTTCAGCGGCGTACGCAGTTCATGGCTCATGCGTGCCAGGAATTCGGACTTGGCCCGGTCCGCGGCCTGAAGCCGGCGGTGTTCGGCAGCCGCGCGCTCGGCGGCTTTGCGCTCGGTGATGTCGTGCAGAAAGCCGACGAACAGCGCTTCGCCATCGAGGTCGAAGCGGGCGAAGCGGATCTCCACCGGCAGGTCGCGCCCGTCGGCGTGACGGGCCAGCGCTTCCACGCCGCGCCAGTTCAGCTGCTTTTCGCCCGTGGACATGTGGCGGGCGAGCCCGGCAACGTGCGGCGCACGCAGCGCCTCGGGTTGCAATACGGACAGCGGCTGGCCGGCAAGACTGCCGGGCGCATGGCCCAGCATCGTGTGGATGGCCGGGTTGGCAAAGCGGATCTGGCTGTCGACGTCGATGATGACGGCCCCGTCGATGCTGGTCTCCCACAGCGAGCGGAACAGCGCCTCGCTGCGCAGCAAGGCCTGGCTGGCGGCCTGGTCCTGGCGGGCGCGGCGCAGCACCAGGCCGGCGGCGATCAGGCCGAAGAGTAGGGCGCAGACGATCAGCAGGCCGTTCAACACGGTGCCGGTGAGCCGTGCTGCCAGGCTCAGGCTGTCGGAGAAGGCCTGCTCCATCGGCGTCAACCGCGCATCCAGCGCCAGCACGCGGGGCTGCAGCGCGGCACGGTCGGCGGCGGGCAGGGCGCGGGCCTGGTAGGCCAGCGCGGTCAGCTCGGCGATCAACTTGTCGGCCTCGCGCCAGATGGCCACGGAGTCGGCCATGTAGGGCAGGCTGCGGCAGCAGCGGTAGAGCCGCACCATGCCGGGCGCGTCGTCCGCATGGTTGCGCCCGTCAATGAAAGCTTGGACGGCTTCGGCGTCGTGGTCGCTGCCGCGATCCATCGCCTCGCGGGCGCGTCGGTCGCTCAGCGGCACGGCGATCTCGCGCTCGAACACCTGGAACTGCGCCGCGTCACCGGACTGCAGATACATCAACAAGGCCAGCGTGGCGCTCTTCTGCGCGCGCGACCACTGGCTCTCGCCGGTCACATAGGCACGCGCCGCCGACAGCGAGGTCACGGCGAACAAGCCCAGCGCGGCCAGCAGCACCGCCATCACGATCAACAACCAGGCCACGCGCCGCGCGCCACGTGGCAGCGCGGCAGGCGGAGTGAAAGCAGGGGCGGAACTCACCATGACCCAGTATGCACAGCGACTGCCGCCGGCGGAACCTCTGGCGTGCCGACGGGAAAACTCACCTGCATTGCCGGCTTGACGCCTGCTTATGCTGCCGGCCGTGAGGGAGGACGCGCCGATGCGCCGTGTGTTCAAGGTGCTGGGCCGTTTGGGGCTCGGTCTGCTGGGGCTGTTGTTGCTGCTGGCACTGGCTTGGGTGGCCAGCAACGGCCGCTGGGCCGATGCGGCGCCGCAGCCGGTGCCGCCGGAGCTGCTGTTGCGGCCGGTGCATGTGGCGCCTGAGCACAACGCCTTCGTCGCCGTGCAGGGATGGGATGCGCCGGATGGCGCCGACATCCTCGCCGCTGGCCAGGCCGCGTTGAAGGGATTGCCGCCGCCCGCTGGCGACCGGCTGCGCTTGCCGACGGGCGAGTTGTGGAACTGCCGTGCCAGCAGGAGCGACTGCGCCAGGCTTTGGCACGACCAGGCGGCGGCGCTGCGCCAGGAGTTGGGCACGGCCGCCGTGCTCGGCGAGCGCTGCGAGCGCATTGCGCAGATGCTGGCCTGGGAGGAGGAGGCGTGGCCGCTGCGACCCGACGATGGACCGCTGGCCACTCGGCCCTTCGCGGCCCTGCCCATGCCGCGCTTGGCCGGCCTGACCTCGTGCGTGCGCTGGCTCGGCATGCAGGCCGTGCTGGAAAAGGACGACAGCCGCGCGCTCGCGCTGCTGGCCCGTGCCGACGAACTCGCCCGCCGCGCGTTGCAGGGTTCACGCAGCCTCATCGGCACGATGATCGGATTGACCGCGGTGCAGAACAACTGGGTGCTCGCAGGTGACGTGATTGCCTTGCGGGGCCTGGATCGCGCCGAATTGGTGGCGCTGCTGAAGCCGCTGCCGGCGCTCACGCTCAGCCCGCGCAACTGGATTCCCCACGAGGCCCAGTACGGCCGCGGGGTGATCAGCGACCTGGTGGACCCGGTGCGCGGCTGCCACCAGGCGAAGGACGCGGAGGGCAGGCCGGCGGTGTCGTGGCTGGACCGTCAGCTGTGCCGGTTCGCGCTGGGTTCGATGCCCGAGCAGAGCCGGCAAGACAGTGACGCCCGCTGGGTGGGGCGCCTGGCGACGGTGCCGGCAGCGGGGCCGGCCGCGTGTGAAGCCTTGCAGACGGAGCCCTGGGTCGAAACCCCCACACCCTGGCCCGTCTGGCGGAACACGGTGACGCACTGGCTGCTCGACACGGCGGGCGGTCACCTGACGGGCTACGTTGCCCGCCAGGTTGATCTGGAACTGCTGCGCCAGACGCTGCTCGCGACGGTCCAGCGCCAGCCTTTGCCGGGTGCGGTTCGCATCGAGCGCACTGCGCAAGGCCAGCACTTTGCGGGCTGCCAGGCGCGGCTGGGCGTGAACGGCATGCGCGACCCGATCAGGCTGCCGGCGCTGTAGGGTCAGCTCGCGCGGCTGGACAATGGCTCACCCCCAAAACCACAGGTCGAGCTCACCATGCTCTTATCCGAAGACCACCTCGCCGTGCAAGACGCCATCCGCGCCTTCGTGCAGGCCGAGATCGCCCCCCACGCCGCCGCCTGGGACAAGAACCACCACTTCCCGGCCGAGCAGCTGAAGGGTCTCGCGAGCCTTGGCTGCTACGGCGTGGCCGTGCCCGCTGAGTGGGACGGCGCGGGGCTGGACTACCTGGCCCTGGCCGTCATCCTCGAAGAGATCGCCGCCGGCGATGGCGGCACCAGCACGGTCGTCAGCGTCAACAACTGCCCGGTCTGCTCCATCCTGATGGGCTTTGGCAATGCGGACCAGAAGGAGAGCTTCCTCAAGCCGCTCGCGCGCGGTGACATGCTGGGCGCCTTCTGCCTGACCGAGCCGCACGTCGGCTCCGAGGCCGGCGGCCTGCGCACCACGGCTGTTCGTGAGGGTGACGACTACGTGCTCAACGGCGTCAAGCAGTTCATCACCAGCGGCAAGCATGGCGACGTCGCCATCGTCATGGCCGTGACCGACAAGGCCGCCGGCAAGAAGGGCATCAGCGCCTTCCTCGTGCCCACCACCACGCCGGGCTACACGGTCGCGCGCATCGAGGAGAAGATGGGCCAGCACAGCAGCGACACGGCGCAGATCCTGTTCGAGAACTGCCGCGTGCCTGCCGCCAACCGGCTGGGCGACGAAGGCCAGGGTTTGAAGATCGCGCTGTCGGGCCTGGAGGGCGGGCGCATCGGCATCGCGTCCCAGTCGGTCGGCATGGCGCGTGCGGCGTTTGAAGCGGCGCTGCGCTACAGCCGTGACCGTGTCACCTTCGGCCAGCCGATCTTTCAGCATCAGGCCGTGCAGTTCAAGCTGGCGGACATGGCCACGCAGATCGAAGCCGCGCGCCAGCTGATCTGGCATGCCGCCAGTCTGAAAGACGCTGGCCGGCCGTGCCTGAAGGAGGCGGCCATGGCCAAGCTCTTCGCCAGCGAGATGGCCGAGCGCGTCTGCTCCGACGCCATCCAGATCCACGGCGGCTACGGCTACCTCAGCGACTTCCCCGTCGAGCGAATCTACCGCGATGTGCGGGTGTGCCAGATCTACGAGGGCACGAGCGAGGTGCAGAAGATCCTGATCGGGCGGGCGCTGGCCGCAGGCTGAGCGAGGCGCGCCGTGGACTCGGCCGCTGGGGCGCTACCGGCTCCCGGGCGCCACGGTGCGGCGCTCAGCCGGTCCACCCCACCGGACCTGCTGTCGCCACGCATGCTCCACCCGCCCGTTCTCCACGCTGCGGTGTTCGGCGAAGAAGTGCGACGGTGAGCCGCCGTAGCAGCGCCGCCAGACGCGAGCGAGGTGGGCGGAGTCGGTGAAGCCGGCGATCTGGGCCACCTCGGTGAGCGGCCGGCCGCTGCCGTAGAGGCCGGCGGCCTGCCGGATCTTCACGGACAGCGCGTATTGCCGCACCGTGATGCCCAACGCTTCAACGAAGCTGCGCGATGCGCGCGTGGCCGACATGCCGACCGGCTGGCCCAGGGCGGCCAGGCTCAGGCCCGGGTCCAGCCGCAGCGCCGCCATCATCTGCACCACGCGAGGGTCGGGCGGCTCATGGCGGCCGAGGCTGTCCGCCAGGTCGCCGATCTGCAACTGCAACGCGGCCTGGAGCTGGCGGCCGCTGCGGGCCTGCAGCGCAAAGGACTCGGCGCAGGCCAGCAGGCCGGTGAAGCGCTGGTCGTCGAGGGCGAGCACCGGCTCGGCGCCGGCCGGGCGGCTGAACGCGCTGTACCGGGGGTGCAGGGGCTCCAGGTCGATCAGCACCGCCGGCTGGCCGGCCGAGGCCATGTGGCGCGCCACGAACGGCCGCACGGCGAGCAGCCGGCCCTGCCACCGCCGGCCGGCGACGGTGACGGTCAGCGGCTCGGCGGTCAGCGCGCAGGCGAGGGTGACGGAGTGCCGGCAGACGCTGGAGTCCAGCGCCGGCGCGGCGTAGATGAAGCAGTCGCCCAGCAGGCCCAGGCGTGTCGCGGCAAGGGTTTCGGTCATCGGGCCGCGATGCTCCGAGACCCGCCGGCAGGTGTCAACGGCGCGCTGTCCCCCGTTCAAGGTCGTAGCGGGCCTGCGCCCGCATCGCCTTGTGCTCCATGCTGAGCGACGCATCGGTTTCATCGCGCATCAACTGCAGCAGCCGGCGCGCCACCGCGTCGTCCTCGCCGAACAGGCGCTGCGCAGCGTCGGCGCCGAAGTGGCTGACGCGCAGCGCCTGCATCGCATCGAGCTGGGCCAGGCCCTCCTCGGGCACCAGCGGCGCTTCGCCGGGCGGGAAGGCCGCGCGTTGGGCTGCCTGGTAGCCGTCCAGGCGGGTGACGAGGTCGCGCGCCCTTACGGCGGCGGCCGGCGGCAGCACGGCCAGCTCGGCGTCGAGGCGGGCGGCCAGGTCCGGCCCGTCGTGCAGCGCCAGCAGCTCCTCGGCGCGCAGCCGCAATGCGCTGTCCACAACCAGCTTGCCCTGAGCATCGGTGCGGAAGGCGCCCGCAGATGGCGGCACGGCAGTCGTCGCCGTGGCGATGGGTGCCATGTCGACGGCTGCCGTGGCGGCCGATGCCGCAGCCTCACGCGGCAGGGGTGTTGCGGCCCACGGGAAGGCGGTGCCGCCCGGCTCAGCCACCGCGCCCGTTGGCTGAGTGCGCTGCCATCCGACGAAGGCGAGCGCGCCCAGCAGGCAGGCAGCCACCACGGCCAGCAGCGGCCAGCGACGCTTGGACCGCATCACCGCGCTCAGTACGGGCAGTTCTGGCTGTAGCGGTCGAACACCGCGGAGGTCGCATACGCCTGGTGCGGCGCGCCGCAGAGGAAAGGCGAGTAGCGCGTGTCGGCGTCCACGAAGCGCTTCATCCAGGCCACGCCGTAGCGGCCGATGGGCGTGTTGGTGCTGTTGGGCGTGAAGTGGCTGGCGCCGTTCAGTTCGGCATAGGCCTTGAAGGTGGTGGCCGGCAGGCTGGCGTAGAACGGCCGCGCATGGCTGGCGACGCGGGCGACGGTGTCGCCGTCGGAGCCGACGATCAGCGTCGGCACGGTCACGCCGGAGAAGTTGGTGCTGCTGTTCCACGGCGTCAGCGGCAGCGCGGCTTTCAGCGTCGGGTTGTTCCGCGCCGCGATCAGCGCGCCGCCGCCGCCCATCGAGTGGCCGGCCACGGCCAGCCGGCTGCTGTCCACGCGGGCACGCACGGTGCTGCTCGAGCTGTTGACGACGTGGTTGAGCGCCGCCATCAGCTGCGTGGCGCGGCTGGCCGGCTGGTCATAGGTGCTGTTGGTGTTGATGGTGATCACCACCAGACCGTGCGTGGCCAGGCGCCGGCCGAGCCAGGCGATGGACGACTGGGTGGCGGTGAAGCCCGGGCTGATGGCGACGACGCCGTACTGGCCGCTGGTCGTCGGGTAATAGATGGTGCCGCCACCGAAGCCGCGCGGCAGGCTCACCGACGAGGTCGACACGCTGAACGCGCCGGCGGCGGCGTTGAGGCTGGCCGAAGTCGGGTCCGGGCCGATCTGCGCGGAGGCCGCGCTGGCGAGGCCGAGGGCGGCCGACACTGCAGCCGACACTGCGGTGATGTGCAGGGCACGGCCCAGCGAGACGGGCTGTTTCATGGAGACTCCTGTGGGGGGTGGGACGCGCGGCAGTCTAGGAAAGGACGGCGGCGCAGGCTTGTACGCAGCGCACCACCAGCCCCCTAGAAACGCCTGCGGCAAACCCTCCCCGCCCTCGCGCTGGGGCGCCGGCTTGGCAAACCGGTATCGGGCACCTAATTTTTTTCATCGTTCGCCTGGCTCGCTGCGCCCGCCGCGGCCGGACGGGGCGGCACAGAATCCGCCGCCCCGCCACTCCGACTGCCGCGCATGACTTCATTCCGCCTGCCTCCCCGTTTTGTCTCGTCGCTGCTGCTGGCCTGCGCTGCCCTGACGGCCGATGCCCAGGCACCCGCCACGCCGGCCGACCCGCCCGACACCGCGGTCAGCGGCCCGTGGCCAGCGCTGAAGGAGGAGGTGGCCTCGCTGCCCGATCACGTCGTCTACCGCCCGGCGAAGCTCGCGGACGTCAAGCCGGGGCAACTCGGCCTCTATGTCTTCGGCAACGGCGCCTGCTCCGACGACGGCGCCAGCTCCCGCATGCACCTGCTCGAGATCGCATCCCACGGCTACGTGGCCGTGGCGCTCGGCCGCATCCGTTCAGGCCCCGGCGTCACGGCGCCGCCGCAGCCTCAGCCGCCGCGCCAGCTCGATGCCGAAGGCCGGCCGGTCTTCCCGCCGCCGCCCACGAGCTACACCGGCCTGCTCGCGGCCATCGACTGGGCGCTGGCGCAGAACGCCGACGCCAAGAGCCCTTATTTCGGCAGGTTAGACGCGAAGGCCATCGCCGTCTCGGGCTTCAGCTGCGGCGGCATCCAGGCCCTGCGCGTGGCGCCCGATCCGCGCGTGAAGACGGTCGTCGTCATGAACAGCGGCCTCTTCATCCCCGGCACCGGCATCAAGCACGTGGAGATGGACCAGCCCAAGTCGCTGCTCGACCAGCTGCACACGCCGACGCTCTACGTGCTCGGCGGCCCGAGCGACATCGCCTACGCCAACGGCATGGACGACTTCGCCCGCATCGGTCATGTGCCGGTCGCCGTTGCGAACCTGCTCGGCGTGGGTCACGGCGGCACCTACATGCAGCCTCACGGCGGCAAGGCGGCTGCCGCCGTAGTGGCGTGGCTGGACTGGCAGCTGCGCGGCGACAAGCAGGCCGCGCGCGCCTTCATCGGCCCGCAGTGCGGCCTGTGCACCGACGCGGCCTGGGAGCTGCGCAAGAAGAAGATCGACTGACAGGGGCGCAGCGGGCGCGGCAGCGAGGTCAGCGCAAGGGCACGGTCAGCGAATTCGTGAATTCGTGAATTCGTGAATTCGCGGAAGTTCAGTCGAGGGCTGAGTTGCCTGCATGACCAAAGGGCTTTTGACCTAACCGCAGCGGCAACGCCACAGCGGTATGGCGCCCGGCCACCACAAGCCCATGGTGTTGCCGAGCACCTCCCATCAGCGTTGGCGCCGCGTGTAGATGGCCTAGTGAGATTCTTGTCGGAACTTGCGGCTGTTGGCCGTACGGTTTTTCCCCTTAAGGCACATAGCCGTCATCCGTGATCGCGCGCGCTGCCGGCTTGGCGGCCCCGGCAACGTCAAACAACAACGGCCGATTCCCCCGCGCAATGGGAAAGCCCGACAGCCACGTGCTGTTGTCCGCAATGCCCCAGGTGGTGACGCTCTGCAGGCTGGCGTGCCGCTTGAAGACGTTGAACAGCGCGCGGTACTGCAGGGCCTGCGCCTTGAGGGCGGCGGCCAGCAGCGTGGGGTCGCCGGTGATGTCGGCCGCGCAGCCGGTGCGGCTCGCGAAGCAGGAGCCGGGGTCGTTGTAGAGCGACACGTCCAGCTCGGTGACGTGGTTGACGAGGCCCTTGTTGGCCACGCTGCGCAGCGCGTTGTCGACATTGGCGGCCGTGGGCGACGCAGTGCTGACGTGCAGCTGGTGGCCCACGCCGTCGAGCGGTGCACCCCGGGCCTGCAGGTCGGCGACGATGGTCATCAGTCGCGAGAGCTTGGCCGGGTCTTCGGTGCCGTAGTCGTTGATGAAGAGCTTGGCATCGGGGTCGGCGGCCCGGGCGGCTCGCAGTGCGTGCTCGATGTAGTCGGGCCCGAGGATCTGCAGCCAACGGGAGTTGCGCCAGGCCGAACCGGCGTCGTCACTGGTGCACTCGTTGACGACGTCCCAGCAGGCGACCTTGCCCTTGAAATGCGTCACCACGTCGCGGATGTAGGTCTCGAGCCGGGCGCGCACCTCGGCCGCCGTGCCGGTGAAGAACCAGTCGGGCGTCTGCGAGTGCCAGCACAGCGTGTGGCCGCGCACGACCATGCCGTTGGCGGCTGCGAAGCTGGCCAGCTCGTCCGCCGTCGTCCAGTTGTAGACACCGGGCGAGATGCCGAGGCTGGCCGGCTTGAAGCAGTTTTCGCCGGTGATCGAGTTGGCGTGCTTCAGGATCACCGGATTGGCGATCGCGTTCTTGTAGCTGCCGGGGTCGGCGGCCATGCCGATCTTGAAGTTGGCGGCGAAGTGCGTTTTCAGCGCGGGGACATCTGCAGGCGCAGGCGCTGGTGCAGGGGCCGGCGCAGGGCTGGGCGCAGCGCCCGTGCTGCCACCGCCGCCGCAGGCGCTCAGCACGGGGAGGGCCAGGCCGCCCAGCAGCAGGCGGCGACGGTCAGGAAGAGCTCCAGGCATGACTGCGCCCCTCAACCGGCGAGCGAGGCAAAGGCCTGCGACAACACCGCGCCCGATGCCGCAAGCGCCTCGCGCTCGGCCGCATCCATGGCCGGCGCCATCACCTGCACTGCCCCGCCCGCGCCCACCAGCGCCGGCAGCGACAACGCCACGCCGTCGCTCTGCACGCGGCTGACCGGCAGCAGCCGGTGCTCGTCGCCGACGATGCAGCCGATCAGTTCGGTCGTGACCAGGCCGATGGCGTGGTTGGTGGCGCCTTTGCGCTGGATGACCTCGTAGGCGGCGCGGCGCACGGCCTGGGCCAGCGCCGCCTCTTCACTCACCTGCCAGCCCGGCCAGTCGCGCAGCGGCACGCCGCCCACGCGGGCACCCGACCACAGCGGCACGGACGAGTCGCCATGCTCGCCCACCACCTGCGCGTGCACCGACTGCGGCGCCACGCCCAGGCGCAGTGCCAGCCGCTCGCGCAGCCGTGCGGTGTCCAGCAGCGTGCCGGTGCCGATGACGCGCTCCGGCGGCAGCCCGCTGGCGTCGGTGACCACGCGGGTCAGGATGTCGACCGGGTTGGTCACGACGATGACGATGCCGCCAAAGCCCGCCAGCCCGCGGCCGATATCGGCCGCGATGCGGGCGTTGTCGCGCAGCAGGTCCAGCCGGCTCTCGTTCGGCCGGCCGTTGCGGCCCGCAGCCAGCACGACGATGTCGGCCTCGCGCATCTGCGCCAGCGGCACGGCGCTGACCGCGCAGCGCGGGTAGAAGGCCGCACCGTCGGCCAGGTCCATGGCCTCGCCCTCGGCGACCGCGCCGCGCGGGTCGTAGAGCCAGAGCTCCCGCGCATGCCCGGCCAGCAGCGTGGAGAACGCGACGCTGGTGCCGACCCAGCCCGTGCCGATGATGCCGATGCGTGCCTTCATGCCCGGCAGTATCAACCGCCGCGCCGGGTCTTCACAGCTTGCGCAGGTAGGCCAGCAGCGCCGGTGTCTCGGCGTCGCTGAAGGGCCGGTCGATGACGGGCGGCGTCACGCCGGGCAGCGTGGTCAGCAGTGGCGCGGCGGGGTTTTGCACTTGCACGCGTTTGAAGAACTGCTTGTAGTGCTCCAGCATCTCCTCCAGCGTGGCGGCGGTGTTGTTGGAGAAGTAGGGCGCTGTCTGCGCAATGCCGCGCAGGCTGGGGATGTCGAGCTTCTGGATGTCGCCCGGCCCGCCCGGCGCGGGGTAGCCCGTGATCAGCAGTCGGCCGGGGTCCGACGTGGTGACACGTGTCACGCACGGCGGCTGGGGCGCGGCGCCGCCGCAGGCAGTGCCCGAGGGCGGGGTGCCGCTGTTGGTGATCTGGTAGGTGCGCACGTTCTCCATCTGGCTGGCGCTGCAGGGAGCGAACAGGAAGCGCGGTGGGCTGACCGTGTCGACGGGGCGGGGGCAGGCGGTCAGGATGTCGTGATAGCGCACCAGCAAGGTCGGCGTGCCGGCGATGCCCTGGCGGATGGGTGCGCTGCCGCTCGGGTGGGCGCCCAGGTTGCCGTGGCACTGGGCGCAGGCGCGGTTGAAGACCTGCTTGCCCAGGCGCTCCAGGTCGTCCAGCACGGGGTCGGGGTCGGGCAGCGTGGCGGCGCCTGCATCCATGGCGGCAGCCAGCAGCTTCACACCGGGGCTGGAGAACATGGCGTTCTGGAAGACGGTCAGGTCGTCCAGGAATGCGGGTGGCGCGTCTACCGTCGTGCCGGCATGGCTGCGCAGTGCGCTCAGCGCCTGGGCCTGCAGCGTGTCGATGCGGCCATCCAGCTGGTAGCCGCCGCTGGGGTTGGGCCCGCGTGGCCAGGCCGGCTGCTGGCCGTCGGGGCCGGTGAGGCGCGCGTCCAGGATGGACGGCACCGCGCGCCAGATGTCGGCCTGCGTCTCGGCGGTGGGCTGGGCCGAGGCGGGGCAGGGCACGGCGGCGCCGCAGTCCAGCAGCTTCACGTTGGCTGGCAGCGGCAGGGTCACCCGCACCAGGCCGTTGACGGTCACATTGGTGAAGTCGCGCGCTGCGGCGCCCAGCACGCGGAAGTCATCGGCGTCAATGGGGCGGAACAGCGGGTCGTCGATGCCCGTGGCCATCATGGCCGCCAGCCGCTGCTGCGCTTTCGCCGGGCTCAGCTGGAAGCGGTCGGCGGGGGAATGGCAGTCGGCGCAGGCCCGGCCGTTGCCGCCCATGCCCACCAACTGGCGGTCGTTGAAGTTGGCCTTGCCCCGGCACAGGGCGGTGGGCTGGGAGGCGGCCAGCGCGGCTGCGTCGGTCAGCGTGCAGCCGTCTTCGTCCAGCGCGGCAGCAGGGGCGGTGTCGCCACCGCCGCCGCAGGCCGACATGACCAGGGCCACGGTCAGCAGCGCGTTGAACCAGGTGGGGTGAGTGAGGTTCATGGGGGTGTCCTTGCGTCCTCGGCCGCGGCGTGCGGCCCGGCACGCACAATCGCCCGCACCCCGCCGCGCCGTCTTGAACGGCGTCTGAAAAATCCCTGAAACACCTGTGAAGCCCGCGCCTGAACGTCTCTCCTTCGGCGACTTCGTGCTCCAGCGCTCGCAGCAGCGGGTGCTGCGGCCCGACGGCAGCGAACTGAGCCTGACGCCCCGGCTGTTTGACGCGCTGCTGCTGTTCGTCGACCATCCCGACACGCTGCTCGACAAGGACCGGCTGATGGCCGCGCTCTGGCCGGGCCTGGTGGTGGAGGAGAACAACCTCAGCCAGACCATCTCCGCGCTGCGCCGCGCGCTGGGCGACGAGCCGGCCGGGCGGGGCTACATCCAGACGGTGGCGCGCCGCGGCTACCGCTTCATCGCGCCGGTGACGGTGCTGGACGGCGCCGAGCCGCCGCCCGCCGAAGCACCGGAGCCCGTGGCCGACGCGCCGGCCGCCCCCTCCCGTCCCGAGCGGCGGCTGGCCCTGCTCGGCGGTGCGGCCCTGGCCCTCACTGCCGCCGTCGCCGGCACGTGGGTCTGGCGCCGCCGCGAGCCCGACCGCCCGCCCGCACGCGCCACGCTGGCCGTGCTGCCCTTCAAGCCACTGGCCGCCGAGAGCCGCGACGAGCTGCTGGAGCTCGGCATGGCCGACAGCCTCATCACGCGGCTGTCGCTGGTGCCGGGACTGGTGGTGCGCTCGGTCGGCTCGGTGCGGCGTTACGTCGGCAACGACCAGGACCCGGTGCGCGCGGCCCGCGAGCTGGACGTGGACTGGATCGTCGACGGCTCGCTGCAGCGGCGCGGCGAGCAACTGCGCGTCAACGCCCGCCTGCTGCGCGCCAGCGACGGCGGCGCGAGCTGGAGCGACAGCTTCGATGCGCAGTTCACCGGCGTGTTCGACATGCAGGACCTGATCTCCGCCCGCGTGCTGCAGGCGCTGGCGCCGCGCCTGCAGGCCAGCGCCGGTGCGGGCGCGGTGTCGGCGGGCCTGCCGGACAAGCCCCTCGGCGGCACGCGCAGCACCCAGGCCTATGAGCTCTACCTGGCCGCCACCCGCCACACCCAGGCGCGCCGCGGTGACGGCCTGCGCAAGAGCATCTCCCTGTTCCGCGAGGCGATCGCCGCGGACCCTGGCTATGCGATGGCCCATGTCGGCCTGGCCGAGGCGCTGCGTGAGACGCTGCTGTCTGCGGATGCCCCGCCCGCCGAGGTCTTCGCCCCGGCCCGTCAGGCCGTGCAGCGCGCCCTGGCGTTGGCGCCGGGCCTCGCCGAGGCGCTCTCCGAGGAAGGCTTCAGCCGCTACTACTTCGACTTCGACTGGCCCGGTGCGGAGCGCGGCTTCCGTCGTGCGCTGGCGGTGAACCCGAACGTCGCCATGGCTCACTTCGGCCTCGCGCAGCTGCTGCTGACGCAGGACCGCGCCGACGAAGGCATGCAGCACCTGCGGCTGGCCCGCGAGCTGGACCCGATGTCCGCCTTCCTGAACGCGGTGGAGGCCGGCTACCTGGTGTCCCGCGGTGAGCGCGAGGCGGCGCGGCGGCGGCTGCAGCGCGCGCTCGATATCGCGCCCGACTTCTACCTCGCCCACCGCGGCCAGGCCCAGCTGTACATGGCCGACGGCCGGCCTGACCTGGCCCTGGCCGAGCTGCGCGAGATGGCCGCCGGCGCGGGCAGAAACAGCCGGCCGCAGGCGCTGCTGGGCATGTATCTGGCGCGGCTCGGCCACGCCGACGAGGCGCGGGCCATCCTCGACCGGCTGCTGCAGCGCGCCCGCCAGGCCCATGTGTCGCCGCTGTCCATCGCCGTGCTGCATGCCGCCCTCGGTGAGCCGGCGCTCGCCCTGGACGCGCTGGAGCGCGCCCATGCGGCGCACGACACCCAGCTCGTCTTCCTGAAGGACGACCCGCGCTGGGCGCCGCTGCGCGGGCAGCCGCGCTTCAAGGCCCTGCTGCGCGCGCTGCGGCTGGACGGCTACGGGCCGGGCCTGTCGCCGAGCTGAACTGCCGGCCCGCTGCGCTGTCGATTCACACCTTGCGCTGGCGAGCCGTCGCAATCAGGCCGTCGCCGCCCGTGCCTTTTTCCTAGCATGGCGCCAGTTCGATATCCAGGGAGGTGGCATGACGGAAAACGTGTTGGTGGCGAAGGGCCTGCGCAAGGCCTATGGCGACCGGGTGGCCGTGCACGAGGTCAGCCTCGCGCTGCGCCCCGGCGAGGTGCTGGGGCTGCTCGGCCCCAACGGCGCCGGCAAGTCGACGACGGTGGGCATCATCAGCGGCCTGACCGCGCCCGACGCGGGCAGCGTGACGCTGGCCGGCGGCGTGAGCCTGGCCAGTGACGAGGCCGGCTACAAGCGCCGCATCGGCCTCGTGCCGCAGGACATCGCGCTCTACGAGGAGCTGCCGGCGCGCATGAACCTCGAACTCTTCGGCGCGCTGTACGGCATGCCGCCCGACCTGCTGAAGCGCCGCGCCGACGAGGTGCTGGCGATGGTGGGGCTGACCGACCGCGCCAGGGACAAGCCGTCCACCTTCTCCGGCGGCATGAAGCGGCGCCTGAATATCGCCTGCGCGCTGATCCACGATCCCGAGGTCATCCTGCTCGACGAGCCCACGGCCGGTGTCGACCCCCAGAGCCGCAACGCCATCTTCGACAACCTGGAGATGCTGAAGGCGGCCGGCAAGGCGCTGATCTACACGACGCACTACATGGAGGAGGCCGAGCGCCTGGCCGACCGCATCGTCATCGTCGACCACGGCCGTGTGGTGGCCAGCGGCACTCAGGCGGAGTTGTTCGCGGTGCTGCCGGCGGCGCAGATGCTGCAGGTCGAACTCGACGGTGAACCGGGCGACGCCGCCCTGGCGGGCCTCTCTGGCCTGAAGCGCTCGGGCCAGCGGCTGGAGGTCAGCGTGACCGACATCACCCGCGACACCGGCACCGTGCTGGCAGCACTGGCCGAGCGCGGCGTGAAGCTGCGCGGCCTCGCCACGGCGAGGGCCACGCTCGAAGACGTCTTTCTGAACCTGACCGGCCGTCAACTGCGGGACTGAAATCATGCAAGCCTTGCTCGCCCTTGTCCGTGCAGAACTCAAGCTGCACTTCTCCAACCGCCGCGCCGTGTTGCTCAGCATCGTCGCGCCCATCCTCATCGCCGCCTTCTTCGGCAGCCTGTTCGGCACCGGCGCCAAGATGGCCGGCATCGCTGTCGGCGTGGTCGACCTGGATGGCAGCCCGTTGTCCCAGCGCGTCGTCGCCGCACTGCAGGCCGAGGCCTCGCTGAAAACCACCGTCACCGACGAGGCCGATGCGCTGGCGCAGGTGCGCGCCGGCAAGCTGCGCGCCGTGGCCGTGCTGCCCAAGGGTTTGGGCCAGCAGGCGGGCGGCGCGATGTTTGGCGGCGCCAGCAAGCCCGAGATCGTGCTGCATTACGACCCCTCGCAGGCCAGCGTGCTGGCCGTCGTGCGCGGGCTGCTGGCCCAGACGCTGATGCAGGAGGTCAGCCGCTCCACATTGAGCCCGGCGGGCCTGGGCGAGATGCAGCGCCAGCTCAGCGGCGCGGCCAGCATGCCCGACTCGCAACGTGCCGACTTGGCGCGCATGTTCGAGGCCATCAGCACCGTGCAACGTCATGACGCTGCGGCTTCAGCGCCCGAGAGTGGCGGCCTGGCCATGCCCTACACCACCCGCGAGGTCGAGGCCGTGCAGGCCACCGCCAACGCCGCGCCGGTGGCCTACAACAGCTATGCGCATTCCTTCGCCGGCATGGGCGTGCAGTTCATCCTGATGGCGAGTGTCGACATGGCCGTCGGCCTGCTGCTGATGCGCCGCCTGGGCCTGTGGAAGCGGCTGCGAGCGGCGCCGCTGTCGCGCGCCCAGCTGTTGGGCAGCCGCGTGCTGGCCAGTGCGCTGATCTCGCTGATCGTCTTCGCCGTCATCTACGCGGTGGCCATTGCCGCATTCGGCGTGCGCGTGCTCGGCAGCCCGGCGGGCTTCGCGCTCGTGCTGGTGAGCTTCTCGCTGCTGACGGCCAGCTTCGGCCTGCTGGTGGCCGCAATGGGCGGCACACCCGAGGCCACGCGCGGCCTGGCCATCCTCACCACGCTGCTGATGGTCATGCTGGGCGGTGCCTGGGTGCCGGCCTTCATCTTCCCGGAGTGGCTGCAGACCGTGTCCCTCGTCGTGCCGACCCGCTGGGCGGTGGATGCGCTGGACGCGATGACCTGGCGCGGCCAGGGCTTTGCCGAGGCGCTGCTGCCCACCGCCGTGATGCTGGGCTTCACCGCCGTGTTCATGGCGGTGGCGGTGTGGCGGTTCCGGTGGGAGGAGTGAGGGGTCAGCGCGGCGCTTGGGCCGGCGCCAGCCGGCTTGACCACAGCGGCTGCCGTGCCAGTTCTGCGGCGGTGACTTCATCGGCCGTCACGGCGTACTCATTGCTGCTGCGCTCCACGAAATAGGCCGAGCGGTAGCGCTGAAGCAGACCGCCGAGTGCCCTGCGGGCCTGGCTCGAGGGGCCGTTGAAGGTGAGAGTCAGCGTGGTCATGGTCGGTGCTTCCGTCAGATGGAGCCGACGGGTTCTTGCTGTCGGCCCTCCTTGAACGCTGGCACGTCGGCGCGGTTGACGGCGGAGCTTGATACAGCTTGTGTGCGTTCCTCGGTTCAGCGGATCGTCATGGCCCAGCGCCCGAATCGCGGCGCCATGCGCCAGCCGTCCTCGCCCAGCCAGTCGGCCGCCACCAGCACATGGTGGGCGCGGCCGATGAGCTTCTCGCGCGGCACGGTGCCGATGAAGCGGGAGTCCTCGCTGTTGTCGCGGTTGTCGCCGAGCAGGAAGTAATGGCCCGCCGGCACCGTCCGCTCGGCAAAGTCGCGCCGCGCGCGCAGCGACGGCAGGAATTGCACGGCGTGGGCCCGCCCGCCGAGGTCCTCGCTGGCGCGCACGGCGTCGACCACCCAGCCGGGCGCGACGGTCTCGCCCTGCGACAGCTTGTCGCTGTAGATGAGCGGCTGGCCATTCAGGATCAGCACGTCCTCGCGCATGGCGATGCGGTCGCCCGGCAGGCCGACGATGCGCTTGATGAGGCGCGTGCCGCCGGCCGGCGAGCTGAGCGTCACCACATCGCCGCGCTGCGGCTCGCCCAGCGGCAGCAGCACCACGTCGGTGAGCGGCAGCTTGAGGTCGTAGGCCAGCCGGTTGACGAGCACCACGTCGCCCTCCAGCAGCGTCGGCCGCATCGAGCCCGAGGGGATGGGATTCCAGTCGGCCACCGCCGTGCGCAGCAGCGCCAGGCCGAGCAGGAAGACGATGAAGCCGCGGTTGGCCTTGAGGGTGTGGCGGAGGTTTTTCATGCCGCCATGGTGCGAGTGGTGGCGATGGCGCGGCAGGCGTGGCGGGCGAATGGCAGGGTCAGCCGGGCGAATGGTGAATCCGGCGAATGAGCTGCCGACGGCGCGTCGGTCTCAGGCGGCGTCCGCCGTGACGACGCGGTTGCGCCCGGTCGCCTTGGCGCGGTAGAGCGCGTCGTCAGCACGGCGGATGACGGCCTTCAGGTCGAGATCGGCGGGGCCGTACTCCGACACGCCGATGCTCACCGTCACGCGGATGCCCGAATTTGACGCTGCCACATGGGTCGCGACGCGCTGGGCCAGCGCCTCGGCGTCGCGCATCGGCGTGCGCGGCAGCAGCACGCAGAACTCCTCGCCGCCCCAGCGGCCGACGCGGTCGTCGCTGCGCAGTGCGCCGCGCAGGCTGGCGGATATGCCCTGCAGCACATGGTCGCCTTCGGCATGGCCGTGCTGGTCGTTGATGGCCTTGAAGTGGTCCACGTCCACCATCATCAGCGCGTAGCCGGTCTTGCCCTGCAGCGCGCCGGCGTGTGCGGCTTCGAGCTGCTGCAGCAGGCCGCGGCGGTTCAGGGCGCCGGTCAACTCGTCGGTTTTGGCCTGCTGGCCAAGGAGGTCCAGCACACGGCCCAGCACCAGGCGGATGTGGGCCAGGTTGATGAGGCCGCCGACAAAGAGCACGGCAATCGCCAGCGGGATGTTGGCGTGGCCGGGCGCATCGATGGAGATCTTGGTCGTGGCGCCAACCAACAGCGCCTGCACGCCGCGCACCACCAGGGCGGCACCCAGCAGGCTGTAGCCGGCCGCAGCGATGAGCGCGAACAGCGGCGTGGCCGTGCGGCCGAAGCGCCACATCAGGCTGACACTGGCCAGCATCATGGCGGCGCAGCCCAGGCAGACGACGGCGACGCGCAGGCCGTGGCCGTTCTCAAGCAGGAAGCTCGCCGCGATCACGGCTGCCGCAACCGCCAGCCCGAGCGCATAGGCCCGCAGGCCCGGCCGCCGACCCCAGTGCAGCGCCAGGCCGCGGTGCTGGAACATCGAGGCCGCGACGATGAACAGATCGGCCAGATTGCGCGGCGCGCTGCCGCTGGTCCAGGGCGGCACGAACAGCGCAAGGCCCATGGCCAGCAGCAGCCAGAACAGCGCGAAATGACCCTCGGCTGCCTGCCAACGTCGCGCGAGACGGGCCGTCATGGCCCAGGCCAGCGCATGGACGAAAAACTGCACCGAAACGAGCGCGATCAGCAAGGGTTGCGCGGTCAAGTGACGCTCCGGCGGGTTTCAGGGGCTGCGAGGTGCGCAGTTTGGCTGATTCCTGCACCGGCCGTCTTTTCGCGACCTTGCAACCCGGCCCGCCGGGTGGTTCATCTCGGTGCGTGGTTGAAAGTGCGGCCGCTGTTGCGCCGCAGCCGTCTGCGGGGCCTGGCCAGCCGGCTGCGGAAGGTCCAGACCTCGGTCGTACCCGGCGCGCCGCGATTGATTCAGGTCGGCGGATCTTTCAGGCGGGTGCGCGACACGGCCATCATGATGCCGATGCCGGCGACGATGAGGCAGGCGATGGCCACATAGGTGGCCGCCAGGCCGGCGCTGATCAAGGCCCAGGCGATGCCGCCGAGCAGCACGGCGAGCCCGAGGAGGTAGAGGACGAAGGACATGGCAACTCCGTTTTTGGATGTGTCGAGTCACTCTAGGGCGGCAGCGGCCTTGCGACGGTCGGACTGGGCTCAACCGCACCGTAGGCCCGTTCCTACCGGCTGTTCGCGCCTGCGCCTTCAGGGGGCGCAAGGCGCGCCCGCTATCGTGCCAGCCATGATGAAGAACTCCACGCGCGTCCAGCTCATCGGCCTGGTGGCCTGGCTGGCGCTCACGTTCGTCGCGGCGGCCGTGGGCGCCATCGCGTCAATGGATGCGCCGGCCTTCTACGGCCAGCTTGCCAAGCCCGGCTGGGCGCCTCCGCCCGGCGTGTTCGGCCCGGTGTGGTCCGTGCTCTACCTGTTGATGGGCGTCGCCGCCTGGCTGGTGTGGCGCCAGCGGCCGTCGCAAAGCGTGGACGGGGCGCTGGGCCTCTTCATCATGCAGCTGGTGGCCAACGCGCTGTGGTCGTGGCTGTTCTTCGGCTGGCACCAGGGCGCGCTGGCATTCGCCGATGTGCTGCTGCTGCTGGCCCTCGTTGCCATCACCGCCGCTGCCTTCTGGCGCATCCACCGGCTGGCCGGGCTGCTGCTGCTGCCCTACCTGGCCTGGGTGGCGTTTGCTACGGCGCTGACCTGGGCGGTCTGGCAACGCAATCCCGGCTTGCTCTAGGGGGGCCGGGCGGCCGTCTCGAGGCACGGCCCGCCGTCGACCCCGACGGTAAACTGCCTTGATGCCCGTTCTGCTTGCTCTCGACAGCTCCACCGACACGATGGCCCTGGCCCTCGTGACGCCGGGACAGACGAAGCTGTTCGAGGCGGCGGGCGGCGCCCAGGCGTCGGCGCGCATGCTGCCCGAGATCAAGGCCTTGCTGGCGAGTGCCGACGTACAGATGGCCGACATCGACGCCATCGCCTTCGGCCAGGGCCCCGGCGCCTTCACCGGCCTGCGCACGGCTTGCGCGGTGGCGCAGGGCCTGGCTTTCGGCCTCGACAAACCCGTGCTGGCCATCGACAGCCTGATGCTGGTCGCCGAGGACGCCCGCGCCCAGGGCGCCGGTGATGACATCTGGGTGGCGATGGACGCGCGCATCGGTGAGATCTATGCGGCGCGCTATCGCTGGGCCGATGGCGTATGGCAAATTGTCGAGGCGCCTGCGCTTTACGCCCCCGAGGTGCTGGCGGGCCGCTGGGGCCAATCGGCCGCCGTGGCCGGCTCGGCGCTGAGCGAGTACACCGCCGCCCTGGGCACGGTGGCCAACGCCTGGCCGCTGGCCCGCTCTCGCGCCGCAGCCCTGGGTGCCTTGGCGCTTGCCGCCTGGCAGCGCGGCGACACGCTCGACGCCGCCGAGGCTCTGCCCGTCTATGTGCGCGACAAGGTCGCGTTGACCACGGCGGAGCGGGCGCAAAAGGTGGTTCATCAGTGAGCGCCCAACTGGACCGCCAGCCACCGCCCTGGGACGCCGACGCGATGCGCGTGCCCGACCTGACCGAGGTCATGGCCGTCGAGCGCCAGGCCTACCCGGTGCCGTGGACCCATGGCAATTTCGTCGACTCACTCGCCGCCGGCTACCCGGCCGAGGTGCTGCGCGGGCCGCGTGCCGCGCTGCTGGGCTACTGGGTTGCCATGCCGGGCGTGGACGAACTGCACCTGCTCAACATCACCGTCGTGCCCGCGTGGCAGGGGCGTGGCCTGGCCGTGGCCATGCTGGACCGGCTGGTGGCCTGCTGCCGCGCGCGTGGGCTGACGCAGCTGTGGCTGGAGGTGCGCGTCGGCAACGAGCGCGCGCGGGACGTCTATCTGCGCTACGGCTTTGCCGAGGTCGGCAGGCGCCGCGCCTACTACCCCTCGCAGCAGGGGCCGCGTGAGGATGCCGTGCTGATGAGCCTGTCCGTGGCGGCCTGACATGAGCTGGGACGCGCGTCAGAGGGCCATGCTGGCCGAGATGGGTTTCAAGCTGCCGATGCGCGCGGCGGAGGCCGTTGCGCCTGACGAGCCTGCGGTTGCCGTCGTCGAGCGGCCCGCCGTGTCGGCGCCACCTGCGGTCATCTCACGGCCGCCGATTGCTGCGCCGGCGCCCACTCCTGCGCCGGCTCACCGCACCGCCCCGGCCGTGCCCGCCGCCATCGCCGGTTTTGCCGGGTTCGCCGGTTTCGCCGGTTGCCTGGACGCCGCCGCGCTGCGCGAGGCCGTGTCCACCTGCCGTGCCTGCGGCCTGTGCGAGCAGCGCCGCAATGCCGTCTTCGGCAACGGCGCCGTGCAGCAGGCGCAGTGGCTGGTTGTCACCGACCCGCCGGACGATGCCGACGATGCCTCCGGCCAGGCCATGAGTGGCGACGCTGGCCGGCTGCTGGACCGCATGCTGCTGGCCGCCGGCCAGACGCGGCTGGCCGGCAAGTCGGGCGAGGCGCCGACCGCCTTTGTGACGCCCCTGGTCAAGTGCCGCCCGCCGCGTGGCCGTGCGCCGCAGGCCGCCGAACTGGACGCCTGCGAGGCCGTGCTGGCCCGCCAGATCGAACTGCTGCAACCGCGCCTTGTGCTGGCGCTGGGCCTGCAGGCCGCACGCCGCCTGACGGGGCTGACCGAGCCCCTCGGCCGGCTGCGCGGCCGCGTGCATGCCTGGCGTGATCTTCCCGTGGTGGTGAGCTATCACCCGGCCTACCTCCTGCGTTCGCCCGCTGACAAGGCCGGCGCCTGGGACGATCTGCGCCTGGCGCTGGCGACTTCGACGACATGACAGTGAACGCGGTCGACATCCTTCGCTCCGTCGAGGCGGCCCGCTTCAAGCTGCTGGCCGATTACCTGCCCGCCTGGATCGCCCTCTACGACTCCAAGACCCAGGTCTGCCTGTTCGCCAACCGCGGCTATGCCGAGGCCTTCGGGGAGACCGAGCAGGGCATCCTGGGCAAGACCTTTGCGCAGGTCATCGGCGCCGAGGCGGCGGCGCTGATCCAGCCGGCCGTCGACCGCGTGCTCAGCGAGCGCGTCGCCGTCAGCTACGAGCGCGAGCTGCCCGAGGCCGACGGCACGCCGCGCTGGATCGAGGTCCACCTCATCCCGCAGCTGGGCGCGGACGGCGAGCCGGTGGCGAGCTGCGTGCTCGTCAACGACATCACCAAGCACCGCCTGGCCGAGCGCCAGTTGCGCGAGTCGGAGGCGCGGCTGGACAAGTTCATGCTCGCCACCGTCGAAGGCATCCTCTTCCACCGGGACGGCATCACGACGGACGTGAACCCGCCCTGCTGCGAGCTGGTCGGCTACACGCTGGAGGAGATGGTGGGCCGGCATGTGCTGTCCTTCATCGCCGAGGACGAGCGGCCCAAGGTCAAGGACGTGATGCGGCTTGGCAAGGAGCTGCGCTACGAGACGGCCGTGACGCACAAGGACGGCACGCGCATCCCGGTCGAGTTCATCGTGCGCACGATGGAGCGCGACGGCGAGAAGCTGCGCATGACCATCGTGCGCGACATCCGCGACCGACTTGCCAGCGCCGCCCGCATCCAGCACCTCGCCCACCACGACGCGCTGACCGGCCTGCTCAACCGCGCCGCCTTCATGGACCGCATGGCCCTGCTGCTCAAGCACGCCGAGCGCAAGGGCGAGATGCTGGCGCTGCTGTTCATCGACCTGGACAACTTCAAGCGCGTCAACGACTCGCTGGGCCACCTTGAAGGCGACAGCGTGCTGACGACGGTGTCCGAGCGCCTCGTGGGCGCGCTGCGTGGCAGCGACCTCATCGGCCGCTTCGGTGGCGACGAGTTCGTCGTGCTGCTGAGCGACCTGGAAAGCCGCGCCGACATCGTCGTCGTGCTCGAGGCGCTGCTGTCGGTCGTCGAGGTGCCCGTCAAGGCCGACGGCCGGGCGCTGTCGGTCACGCCATCCATCGGCGTCGCCGTCTTCCCAGAGGATGGTCGCCAGGCCGAGGAACTCATCCAGCATGCCGACACGGCCATGTACCGGGCCAAGGCCCGCGGCCGCGCCACCTACCAGTTCTTCGAGCCGGCGCTGGCCGAGACGGCCCTGCGCGACCTGGTGCTGGAGGCCGAGCTGGCGCAGGGCCTGACGCGCAACGAGTTCGAGCTCTTCTTCCAGCCCCAGGTCGATGCGGCCACGGGCCAGCTCTCCGGCGCCGAGGCGCTGCTGCGCTGGCGCCACCCGCAGCGCGGCCTGCTCAGCCCCGACACCTTCATCTTCGTGGCCGAGCGCCACCGCCTGATGCTGGCCCTGGGCGAGTGGGTCATGCGCGAGGCGGCCATCACCGCGCGGCGCTGGCGCGAGCAGGGCATGACCAGCGCCCACGGGCCGATGCGCATCGCCGTCAACCTGTCGCGCATGCAGTTCCACCTCGACGGTTTTGCCGACACGGTCAAGCGGGTGCTGACGGAGGCCGGGGCCAAGGGCCAGTGGCTCGAGCTGGAGCTGACCGAGCGCATGCTCATCGAAGACATCGAGCACGCGCCTGCCACGCTGGCCCAGCTGCGCGCCATGGGGCTGACCGTGTCGGTCGACGACTTCGGCACCGGCTACACCTCGCTGGCCCACCTGACCGAGCTGCCGCTGGACAAGCTGAAGATCGACCAGAGCTTCACCGCCCGCCTGCCCGACGACGTCGGCGCCCAGGCCATCACCCGCGCCATCGTGCAGATGGCCGTGGGCCTGGGCCTGACCGTCACGGCCGAGGGCGTGCGCACGGCGGCGCAATGGCAGCTGCTGGCGAGCTGGGGCTGCCAGCAGCTGCAAGGCGAGCTGGTGGGCCTGCCGATGCCGGCGGCGGACTTCGAGGCCTGGGTGAGCGCACGGTGAGCCTGACCGAGAAGATCCACGCCGAGATCGCTTCTGCCGGTGGCTGGCTGCCGTTCGACCGCTTCATGGCGATGGCCCTCTACGAGCCCGGGCTGGGCTACTACGCCGGTGGCCGGCGCAAGTTCGGCCAGATGCCGAGCGAGGGCTCGGACTTCGTCACCGCGCCAGAGATGTCGCCGTTGTTCGGCCGCGCGCTGGCCCGGCAGGTCGCGCAGGCGCTTGCAGCCAGCGGCTGCCGTGACGTGATGGAGTTCGGCGCCGGCTCGGGTGCGCTGGCGGCCCAGCTGATTGCCGAGCTCGATGCGCTGGACGCGGGCCTGGTGCGCTACCGCATCGTCGAGCTGTCGGCCGAGCTGCGCGAGCGCCAGCGCGAACGGCTGAGCCACTGGGGTGAACGTGTCGAATGGCTGGACACGCTGCCCGAGCACATCGAGGCCGTCGTCATCGGCAACGAGGTGCTGGACGCGATGCCCGTGCAGCTCGTCGCCTTCGACGGCCAGGTGTGGCGCGAGCGCGGTGTGGTCTCCGCCGGTGAGGGCTTCGCCTTCGAGGACCGCGACAGCCATCTGCGGCCGCCGCTTGAGACCGGCCTGGTGCCTGGCACCGTCACCGAGATCCACCCGCAGGCCGAGGCCTTCACGCGCACGCTGGCCCGCGCGCTCAGGCGCGGCGCGGCCTTTTTCATCGACTACGGCTTCCCCGAAGCGGAGTACTACCACCCGCAGCGCCTCGGCGGCACGCTGATGTGCCACCAGGCCCATCTCGCTGATGCCGACCCGCTCGTGTCGGTGGGCGACAAGGACATCACGGCGCACATCAACTTCACCGGCATTGCGCTGGCGGGGCAGGACGCCGGTCTCGTCGTGCTGGGCTATACCAGTCAGGCCAACTTTCTGCTCAACTGCGGCATCGCTGAACTGCTGACCGGCGCGTCGCTGGGTGAACGCGCGATGGCACACCGCCTGCTGGCCGAGCACGAGATGGGCGAGCTGTTCAAGGTGGTCGGCTTCGCGCCGCTGAATGCGCCGTTCGACGCGCTGGGTTTTGAACGCGGAGACCGGTCTCACAAACTGTAGAAGCCGTGAACGAACTCCCCACAGCCGCTCATCCCGCCGCAACGCCGCCACTCTGCGTTCCAAATGCTCGCCGTAGTGCCGGCTACGGCTGTGCTTTGCGCCTTGATTGGCGCCGCCGCGGCGGTCTGCTCTGCTGCGCGGAGTCCGTTCACAGCTTCTGAGGAGTTGCTGATGAAGGCCTGGTTGCTGCTGTTGCTGTGCGCTCCGGCGCTGGCTCAAGATCTGAATGCCGGCCGCAGCCTCGCGGCCACCTGCGCCAGCTGCCACGGCACGCACGGCCGGCCGCGCGGCTCCGCCATGCCGCCACTGGCCGGCATGAAGGCCGAGGTGATGCTGCAGGCGCTGGCCGACTACCGCAGCGGCCGCCAGCCCGGCACGGTCATGCCGCAGATCGTCAAGGGCTACACCGAGGCCCAGTTGCGCCTGGTGGCCGCCTACTTTGCTGCGCAGGCCAAGCCATGATCACGCGGCGCCAACTCGTCTCGGTGGGCAGCCTGGCGTTGGCGGGCTGCGCCACGCCAACGACGGCCAGCCTCGGCCGTGTCGTCGTCGTCGGGGGCGGCTTTGGCGGCGCGACCGCGGCGCGCTACCTCAAGCTCTGGGGCGGCGCGGACGTCGACGTCATGCTTGTGGAGCGCAACGAGGGCTTCATCTCCTGCCCCATGTCCAACCTCGTCGTCGCCGGCGTGCGCGACGCCATCAGCATCGGCCAAGGCTATGCGGGCCTGGAGGCGCAGGGCGTGAAACGGGTGCGCGGCGAAGTGGTCGCCATCGACCCGTCAGCCAAGTCGGTCCGCCTCGCCGATGGCACGACGCTGCGCTGGGACCGCCTCATCCTCGCGCCGGGCGTCGACTTCATGCTCGACGGCATCCCGGGGCTGGCCGCGGCCTACGTCAGCGGCCGCGCCGTGCATGCCTGGAAGGCCGGCCTGCAGACGCTGGCGCTGCGCCGCCAGCTCGAAGACCTGCGCGACGGTGGCGTCGTGCTGATGAGCATTCCCAAGGCGCCCTATCGCTGCCCGCCTGGGCCCTACGAGCGCGCCTGCCTGATCGCGTCTTACCTGCGCCGCGCCAAGCCGCGCGCCAAGCTGCTGGTGCTGGACGCCAACCCCGAGGTGCAGAGCAAGAAGGCGCTGTTTGAGCGTGCCTTTGCGCAGCATCACGCCGGGGTGCTGGAGTACCGGCCCAACGCCGAACTGAAGGAGGTGAGCGGCGGCGTCGCGCGCTTCGAGTTCGAGGACATCAAGGCCGATGTGCTCAACCTCATCCCGCCGCAACGCGCCGGTGATCTCGCGCGCGACTTCGCCAACGTGAACGGCCGCTGGGTGGGCATCGACTGGCTGACCATGCAGGCTCAGGCAGCGCCGGGCGTGCATGTCGTCGGTGACGCCATCCTGTCGGCGCCCGGCATGCCCAAGTCAGCCCACCTCGCCAACCAGCAGGCCAAGCTCGCGGCGGCGGCCGTGCTGGCGCTGCTGAAGGGCGAGGCGGTGAACCCGGCGCCGGTGGTGATGAACACCTGCTACAGCTTCGTCACGCCGGCCGAGGCCATGCACGTGGCCTCGGTCCACCAGTACGACGCGGTGGAGAAGACGATGAAGACGGTGCCCGGCTCGGGCGGCGTGTCGGCCGCCGCGAGCGCTGCGGAAGCGGCTTATGCGCTGGGCTGGGCCGACAACATCTGGGCGGACACGCTCGCCTTGTGACCTACCAAGCGCCGGTGTTGGGCATGGACGCCCAGGGCTCGGCCGGTGCCAGTGCCGGGCCGTGCTGCAGCAGCTCGATGGAGATGCCGTCCGGCGAGCGCACGAAGGCCATGCGGCCGTCGCGCGGCGGGCGGTTGATGAGCACGCCGTGGTCCATCAGCTTCTGGCAGGCGGCGTAGATGTCGTCCACCGCATAGGCCAGGTGGCCGAAGTTGCGTCCGCCGGTATAGGACTCGGCCTTGCCGTCCACGTCGGGCCAGTTGTAGGTCAGTTCGACCTGGGCGTCGTCGTCGCCGGGCGCGGCCAGGTAGACCAGCGTGAATCGGCCGGCGGCGTGCTCGGAGCGCTTGACCTCGTGCAGGCCGAGGGCGTCGCGGTAGAAGCGCATCGACGCGTCGAGGTCTTCGACGCGGACCATGGTGTGAAGGTATTTCATGCGCGCATTTTCACGGTTGGGCAATGGCCTCGTCAGGGCCGGTAGAAATACGGGACGCCGCAGAGCACGACGCCTACGCCCACGAGCAGCCAGGCATTGGCGATGAAGTAGGGAAACACCATCAGCGCCAGGCCGCAGCACAGCGGCACCCAGGCCCGCTGCTTCTTGCCATAGATGAAGAAGCCAGCGCCGATGGCGCCGAACAGGAGCCCCCAGAGCAGCGTGGAGGCGTCCATCGGTCGCTCCGACCGTCAGCCGGGCTGCTGAAGTTGCTCGCCGGTGGGCTTTGGCAGGCGCAGCTTTCGGCCGAGGCTGTGCGCCCACGTCGGACACTTGCCGTCGCCAGCACCCCCAAAGCCGCCTGAGGGCGCGCAGATGAAGCGGCCGTCGGCGTCATAGAGCGGGTTGAACTGGTCGCAGCACATCGGCGTGAAGAGATAGACCGGTCGGTTGTCCGGGCCCACGAAGGCGGTCACGTCGTCCAGCGCGCGCGGCCGGGGATCGGCCTCGAAGGCGCGGATGCGCTCGCGGACGGCGGCATTGGGCGCTGCCGTGGACACGGGCGCCGGCTCGCCGAATTCGACGGCGCTGCTGGCGGCAGCGGCCAAGGCCAGAGCGACGCTGATGCCGAGGACGATGCCGGCATACCGGCGGGTAGAAGCAGTGAGCTTGGGCAGGCGCATGGAGGCGAGTTTCTCAGTAGTCCAGCCACTCCATCGGCGCGACGAGGGCGCCGCCGCGGATGCGCTCCAGCGTGCCCGTGAGCACGTCGATGTTGTTGTCGAAGCTGCCGTGGCTGGCGGCGATCTGCTTGCCGGTCTTGGTGGTGCGCACCGATGGCGCCGTGACCCGGTGCAGCAGGTCGCCTGCAGGCCAGAGCTTGCGCCAGGCCGCGATGTCCTGGCGGGCCTGGCCGTCGGCCCATTGGTCACCGGCCCACAGCGGGTCGCTGGCCACGAGCGCGCGCTCCATGCCCAGCAGGGGCTGCTTGCGGATGTCGTCCAGCGCGCGCGACACGAGGTAGAGCAGCGACTTGCCGTAGATGTCGCGCTCGGCATTGGGCAGGCCGTCGGCGCGCTCATTGCTGTCGGTCAGCACATGCAGGCGCAGGTTTTTCAACGACAGCACGCCGGCCTGTTGGGCCGCGCCGTAGTGCTGCACGGCAAAGCCGCTGGAGCAGGCGGCCGCATAGAGCTCGCAGCTCGCGGCCTGCACGATGTTGACGCCGCCCAGGCGGCCCAGCAGGTGGCCCAGCAGGATGGAGCCGGCCGAGTGGCCGACGAGGTGGACCTCCAGCGTCTTGCCGCTCTTGGCCAGCGCGTCGCGCAGCTCGCGCAGCAGGCGGGCGGTGAGGTCGAGCACATGGTCGGCCGTCGCGCCACCGGCGGCGTTCTCGCGCATCTCGCTCCAGATGCCGCGGGCGAACTGGCGCCCGACGGCCTCGATGGCGCGGTCCTTGGCTTCGGCAACGGCCTCGCGAAGGCGGTCCAGCCAGCCTTCGCTGCGGTCGCCGTCGATGACGCGGTGGGCAAGGTCCTCGATCATGTCCATCAGCGTCTCGCCCGGGCCGGTCTTCCAGGTGAAGAACAGCGGGTAGATGCCGTTGGCCAGGAAGTAGGGCGCCAGCACGCGGATGCGCTGGATGGAGCCGATCTCGGAATTGAGCCCGCCGTGGGCGTAGAGGGCGAGCTTGACGGTCTTGTCCTTGCTGCGCTTGAACCAGGCCAGCGGGCGCTCGACGACGAGCTCGCGCGCCAGGCCTTCGCGGTCGTCGCGGGCGCGTGTGAAGTCGGTGGACATCAGCTGTCCGTCGTTGCCCGAGACCAGCGTGTGCGTGTAGGCCTCATCGGTGCGCAGCGGGTGGTAGGGCTTGTGCGCAAACTCATGGTTGAAGGGCCAGGGGTCGTCCTGCGGGTTGTCGCCCACGCACAGCGTGGCGGCGACATCGCTGAGGCCGCGCCCGGCCATGACGCGAAAGCCGCCGACCGCGTGCACCGCCGCCTTGCCGGCCTTGGCGGCCACCGGCTGGCGGGACAACATGTCCGACAGGTCCTGCGGCACGCCCAGGGCCACCGCCCAGGCGTCCGTTCCGTTGGTGACCCAATCCTCATATGGCAGCACCGCAAAGCCGCTGGCACCCCAGCCGGTGCCCCAGCTGTTCTGCACGACGAAGCCGCGTTCGTTGAAGCCGACGAGCGCGAAGGCATGACCGCCGGTCTTGCTCGTCATGCGCGCGATGCGCGGCAGCTTGTCGTGGCTGGCCGGCATCGTGGACTCGCCCAGGCCCCAGCCGTCGTGCACGTCCGCCGACACGTAGACGGCGCCGATCTCGTAGATGGCGGCTTGCATGTCGACGACGCTTTTCTTGTCGACGCGGTAGTAGACGCCGAGCGGCCGCCGCGTCGCGTCCTCGTCCCAGCCGGCCAGAGGGCGCTGGAAGACGCCGCCGCCGTTGGCGTCCAGCGGATAGGGCCAGAGCGTGGACGAGCAGATGCCGTGCTTGTGCCAGCCCTTGAGCGCGCCGCGGCAGGAGGAGCCCTCGTAGTCCTGGCCCGGCCATTCGTCGTAGAGCTTGGCCAGCTCGTAGAACATGCGCGGGCTGACCGCGTCGGGCAGCTTGACGCGCGGCGTTTCGAGGTGGCGCAGCCAGTAGAGGTAGTTGGTGACGCAGGCCAGGCCGAAGCCTGTGCAGGCGCCCTCGTTGCCCTGGTTGAGGATGCGGCCGGACTTGACGTAGGCGGGCAGCAGCTTCTTCAGGTCGGCGTCCAGCGGCCAGCGGGCCGGCAGCGAACGCAGCGGCGCGCGGTAGACGAGGTCGCGCAGGTCCAGCCGGTCGGGGCGGGCGTCGAGCTTGGGCGTGGGCCTTGCGTTGGCTGCGGTCTTCCCGGCTCTCTTGGCGGCGGGCTTGCGGGGCTTGGTGGCCATGGCTGTCTCCTGGAGGAACAGCGGATGATGGCCGGCACCGCAGGCCCGGACAAGCCTGCAGGTCAGGCTGATCCTCTCGATTGAGGTCGGCGGTCAGTGCAGCGGTGCCACGCCGAGCCAGGCCGCATGCAGCCAGAACGCGAACACCGCCCACAACACGACGCCAGCGACGATCGTGGCCGCCGTGCCCGCTGCAGTCGGCGTGGCAAGCACCGGCGCGGGCCGGCGCCGCGCCGCGCGGAAAACCACGATGGCCCATACCAGGAAGCTGCCGAACAGCATCACGTCGGCCAGCGTGTTGTTGGCCAGCAGGTGGGCGAGGGCCCAGACCTTGACTGACAGCGTCATCGGGTGCTGAAGCCTGGCCTTGAAGTGGTTGCGCGGCACGTAGGCGGCAGCCATCAGGATCATGGCAATGAGGACCAGCGCAGCAGCCAGGTGGTTCATGCCACGAATGGGCTGCCACAGCACGACGGGGTTGTAGCGCGCCTGCGAATAGCCCCACAGGATCAGCCCGAAGCCGACCAGCGACGCCACCGTATACAGGCCCTTCCAGCCCTTGTCGCCAAGCCGGGCGATCTGCGCCTCGCGCCACTTCGGTGCCAGCGCGCGGGTCAGGTGGATGCCGAGGAAGAGGGTGAGGCCGAGGGCGAGCCAGATCATGGAGTTCTCCGTCATGTTTGTCGGTCAACGCGCAGTGCCAGCACCACCGAGCTGTTCGTGCGCAGCACGCCGTCGATGTCGCCGATCTCGTCGAGCAATGCGTCGAGCCGGGCCGTAGTGTCGGCGCGCAAGAGCGCCATGTAGTCGAACTCACCACTGACGGAGGCGAGCTGGCGCAGCTCCGGAAGTTCTGTTAGTCGCTTGACGACCTCGCGCCCGGCCTTGGGGCTGACGGTGATGCCGACAAACGCCTGCACGCTGCGGCCCGCTTCGTCGCCACCGAGCCGCGCCGTGTAGCCAACGATGCGTCCGCTGGCCTCCAGCCGCGCCAGCCGGGCGACGACGGTGGTGCGCGCCACGCCGAGCTTGCGCGCCAGCGTGGCTGTGCTCTCGCGCGCATTGGCTTGCAGCAGCAGGATCAGCCGGCGGTCGAAGTCGTCGGGTGCATTTGTGGGGGCATCGGTCATTTCGGCGAATCATCGCGACGAATCGGCGAAACATCAATCGCTTTCGTCGAAGCATGGCTTTCTTTCGTCGCCGACCCTGCCTAGAGTTCCCTCCACGCAAACACCGCCTGGAGTCCCCCATGAAGATCGCCCTGCTCGGCGCCGGCCACATCGGCCAGACCATCGCCCGCCTGCTGCACGCCACCGGCGACTACCAGGTCACCGTGCTCGACAAGAACCCCGGCTACCTGAAGGTGCTGGCCGCCGAGGGCATCGCCACCGCCGAGGTCGACAGCGACAACCGCGCTGCGCTGGCCGCCCAACTGCGCGGCAAGGACGCCGTCGTCAACGCGCTGCCCTACCACCTGGCCATCACCGCCGCCGAGCTGGCACTGGAGTGCGGCTGCCACTATTTCGACCTGACCGAGGACGTGGCGGCCACCAAGGCGATCAAGGACATGGCTAAGGGCGCAAGGACCGCCTTCATGCCGCAGTGCGGCCTGGCGCCCGGCTTCATCGGCATCGTCGCCCACCACCTGGCCAGCGGCTTCGACTCGGTGCGCGACGTGCAGATGCGCGTCGGCGCGCTGCCGGCCTTCCCGACCAACGCGCTGAAGTACAACCTGACGTGGTCGGTCGATGGCCTCATCAACGAGTACTGCCACCCCTGCGAGGCCATCCACGAGGGCGAGACCATTGCTGCGCTGCCGCTGGAGGGCCTGGAGCACTTCAGCCTGGACGGCACCGAGTACGAGGCCTTCAACACCTCCGGTGGCCTGGGCACGCTGTGCGAGACCTGGGCGGGCAAGGTGCGCAACCTCGACTACAAGACCGTGCGCTACCCCGGCCACCGCGACCTGATGCAGTTCCTGCTCGGCGACCTGGGCCTGAAGAGCGACCAGGGCAACCTGAAGGACATCATGCGCAAGAGCATGCCCGCGACGATGCAGGACGTGGTCCTCGTCTTCGTCACCGTCTCGGGCATGAAGAACGGCGTGCTGCTGCAGGAAGTGTTTGCGCGCAAGATCTTCGCCACGCGTGACGGCGCTCAGCCGCTGAGCGCGATCCAGATCACGACGGCAGCCGGCATCTGCGCTGCGGTCGACCTGTTCCGCGAGGGCCGGCTGCCGCAGAAGGGCTTCGTGCGCCAGGAAGAGGTCGCGCTGCCTGACTTTCTGGCCAACCGCTTCGGCTCGGCGTATCAACAGTCGCGTCAAGTCGAGTCGATTTCCTGATCAGGACAATACTGGCCATGAAGCAACAAACCCTTTCCGTTCTGGACGCACTGGGCGTCCACCTGCCCGGCGCAGGCGACCTCACCGTTCGCTCGCCCATCGACGGCAGCGTGCTGGCCCAACTGCCCACCGCCAGCGCCGCCGACATGCAGGCCGCCGTGGGCCGGGCTCACGAAGCCTTCAAGGCCTGGCGCGTCGTACCGGCACCGAAGCGCGGCGAACTGGTCCGCCTGTTCGGCGAAGAGTTGCGCGCGCACAAGAGCCAACTGGCACAGCTCGTCTCGATTGAAGCCGGCAAGGTGACCAGTGAAGGCCTGGGCGAAGTCCAGGAAATGATCGACATCTGCGAGTTCGCCGTCGGCCTGTCGCGCCAGCTGCACGGCCTGACCATCGCCAGCGAGCGCCCCGGCCATCGCATGATGGAACAGTGGCTGCCGCTGGGCGTCGTCGGCATCATCTCGGCGTTCAACTTCCCGGTCGCCGTGTGGGCCTGGAACTCGGCGCTGGCGCTGGTCTGCGGCGATGCCTGCGTGTGGAAGCCAAGCGAGAAGACGCCGCTGACGGCGCTCGCCACGCAAGCGCTGTTCGAGCGCGCGCTGAAGGCCTACCGCGCCGCCGGCAATGCAGCGCCTGACGGTCTGTCCGAGCTGGTCATCGGCCGCGCCGACGTGGGCGAAGTGATGGTCGACGACGCTCGCGTGGCGCTGGTTTCCGCCACCGGCTCCACCCGCATGGGCCGCGCCGTCGGCCCCCGCGTGGCGGCGCGCTTCGGCCGCTCGCTCCTGGAGCTGGGCGGCAACAACGCCATCATCGTCACGCCCAGCGCCGACCTCGACCTGGCCGTGCGCGGCATCCTGTTCGGGGCCTACGGCACGGCCGGCCAGCGTTGCACGACGACGCGCCGCGTCATCATCCACGAGAGCATCCATGACGCGCTGGTCGACCGCCTGGACCGCGCCCGCGCGCAGCTGCCCATCGGCTCGCCCATTGAGCAAGGCACCCTGATCGGCCCGTTGATCGACGTGCAGGCCTTCGACGCGATGCAGTTCGCGTTGAGCGCAGCGCGGGAGCAGGGCGGGCAGGTGTCGGGCGGCGAGCGAGCGCTTGCAGATCGCTTTCCCGAGGCCTGGTATGCCGTGCCGGCGCTGGTGCGCATGCCGTCGCAGACCGAAGTCGTCCGCCACGAGACCTTTGCGCCCATCCTCTACACGCTGAAGTACTCGACGCTTGAAGAGGCGATCGAGCTTCAGAACGGCGTGCCTCAAGGCCTGTCGTCGGCCATCTTCACGACCGACCTGCGGGAAGCTGAAGCGTTCATGAGCGCGGCTGGCAGCGACTGCGGCATCGCCAACGTCAACATCGGCACGTCGGGTGCAGAGATCGGCGGCGCGTTCGGCGGCGAGAAGGAAACGGGCGGTGGCCGCGAGAGCGGCTCGGACGCATGGCGGGCCTATATGCGCCGCACGACGAACACGGTGAACTACTCCAGCGAGTTGCCGCTGGCCCAGGGCGTCAAGTTCGACCTGTGATTTCTGGGCTATAGTCTGCGGCTCCTGAAAGCCCAGGTGGCGGAATTGGTAGACGCACTAGTTTCAGGTACTAGCGGGTAACTCCGTGGAGGTTCGAGTCCTCTCCTGGGCACCAAAACAAAAAGACAAAAGCCAGCGCTTGCGCTGGCTTTTTGCGTTTTGATGCCCAGGAGAGGACTCACAACTTTGGAGCTTGGCTCCAAAGTTGGTCGCGCAGCGACAAAGGGCATGTGGCTGCCGGGGTCGCGGGACGTGACCGAGTCCCCGCTGATGCGCCCTAAATGGGCGCTTCAGCGAGTGGTGGCGGAAACCGAGCCCACAGGCGTGGCGCCAAACCACCTCTCCTCAAACTCCGCCGCCGGCACACCCTTCCCAAACCACCACCCCTGCCCCCAGTCGCAGCCCATCTCGCGCAGCGCCAGCATCTGCGCCACGGTCTCCACGCCTTCGGCCACCACCTCCATCCCGAGCTCATGCGCCATCGTCACGATGGCCCGGCACAGCGCCAGTGCCTTGCCGCCGCTCTCCAGGCCGGCGACAAAGCTGCGGTCGATCTTCACCGTGTCGATCTCGTGATGCTGCAGATAGCTCAGCGATGAATAGCCGGTGCCGAAGTCGTCCAGCGAGATCGTCAGCCCTGCCTCGCGCAGGGCGCGCAGCCGCTCCGCCACGGCCTCGTCGCGCTCCAGCAGCAGGCCCTCGGTGATTTCAACTGCCAGTGCGTCGCCGCTCAGACCCATGTCCGTCAGGTAGCCGGCCCAGTCCGGCTGGGCGCGGTGGCTGCGCTCGCCGAGGAACTGCACCGGCGACTTGTTGATGCTGATCTGGAAGCCTGCCTGCCCCGCCGTGCGCCAGGCCAGTGCCTGCGCCGCCGCTGTGCGGAACACCCAGTCGCCAATGTCGACGATGAGGCCGGTGGCCTCGGCAATCGGGATGAACTGCGCCGGGCTGACGTCGCCCAGCTGCGGATGTTTCCAGCGCAGCAGCGCCTCGGCCTTGCGGGGCGGCGCGGCCGGGTCCCGCAGCGACAGGATGGGCTGGTAGACCAGGCTGAACTGCCCCAGCCGCAGCGCCTCGCGCAACTCGGCGGCCAGCCGGTTGCGGCGCTGCGCGGCCTCGTGCAGGGCCGGGGTGAACATGGCCATGCGGTTGCGGCCGGCACCCTTGGCCTCGTACAGGGCGAGGTCGGCATGCTTGAACAAGGCCTCGATTTCAAGCCCGTCGCGAGGCGCCAGGCAGACGCCGATGCTGGCCGACACGTAGACCCGCTCACCGGCCACCTCGAAGGCCTCGGACAAGGCTTCCAGCAACTCATGGCCGACGCGCTCCGCTTCGGGCGCGGCCTGGGGCGCCGCCAGCAGCACGGTGAACTCGTCGCCGCCCATGCGCGCGACCACGCTGGAACTCGCGCTGCCCGCCGGCATGCAGCCCCGTAGCCGCTCGGCCACTTGCACGAGCAGCGCATCGCCCACGTCATGGCCCAGCGAGTCGTTGACCTCCTTGAAGTGATCCAGGTCCACGAACATGACGGCCAGCTCCTCGCCGCGCATGGCGCGCTGGGCCAGCGCGCGCTCGATGCGTTCGCGCAGCGAGCGGCGATTCGGCAGGCCGGTCAGCGTGTCGATGCGTGCCTGCTGCCAGACCAGCGTCTCCTGGCGCTTGCGGTCGGTGATGTCGGTGTGCGTACCCACCATGCGCAGCGGTTGGCCCGCCGCATCCCGTGCGATGACCATGCCGCGGCTCAGCACCCATTTCCAGGTGCCGTCCTTGGCCCGCACGCGGTGCTCATTGCGGTAGACGGCGGCCCGGCCGGCGAAATGGTCCTCGCGGTCGCGCGCCATCTGCGCCAAGTCGTCCGGATGCGTGCGCGCATCGAACGCCTCGGGCGTCGCCTCGACGTCGCCGGGCTCGAAGCCGTACAGGCGCAGACAACGGTCCGAGAAATATTCGGTGCCGGCCTGCACATGCCAGTCCCAGACGCCGTCGCCACTGGATTCCAGAGCCAGCTTCCAGATGGCATCGGCCTCGTTCAGCCGGTTCTCGGCCGCGCGCCGTGCCGCGATGTCGGTGTGCGTACCCAGCCACAGCGGCGAGTCGGGCAGGCGCTGCGCCTGGGCCAGCACCCAGGTGTGGCCCAGGCGGTACTCCATCGCAAAGCGGCCGGTCATCTGCGCCTCGCCCCAAGTCTGCGCGAAGGCGGCGCGGTCGTCGTCGTGCAGGCAGCTGGCCAGTGGCGTCGGCAGGGCGGGGCGGTTCAATGCTTCGGCCAATCGCGCGTTCATCCACAGCAGGCGGCCCTGCGCGTCGGCCTTCCAGACCTGTTGCGGCAGGGCGTCCAGGAGCGAGGCAAAGTGCACGGGCGGCGGCATTGGCGATGAACACGGGGATCTGGCCCGACTGTATGCGCCACAATCCCGCCCGCCCGAGCCGTTCGGGCGCGTTTTGAACGAGACCCCCCGCATGAACAAGACCGATCTGATCGAACACCTGGCCGCCAAGCACGAGCTGAGCAAGGCCGAAGCCGGCCGCATCCTCGAGACGCTGCTGGACGCCGTCGTCACCACCGTCAAGAAGGGTGGCGCCGTGTCGATCCCGGGCTTCGGTTCCTTCAAGCAGCACGCCCGTGCCGCCCGCAACGGCGTGAACCCCAGCACCGGCGCCAAGATCAAGATCGCTGCCGCCAAGCTGCCCAAGTTCACCGCTGGTGCTGGCTTCAAGGCTGCCGTCGATCCCAAGGCTGCTGCGAAGAAGGCTGCTGCAAAGCCCGCCGCCAAGGCCGCTGCCAAGCCGGCTGCCAAGGCCAAGAAGAAGTAAGGTGAAACGCATGTGGAGCGGTTTTCGGGCCGAGTGCCAGGCCGCTCCCAAGCCGGCCCGTCAGGCGATGTGCGAGCGGGGCATGCCCCGTGAGCATCGCCGTCCCCTCGGGGGACCGGCCAAGGTAAACCTTGGACGAGGGGCTCCATGAGCGCGCGCAGCGGTACTCCCACCATCGTCGACGTTGCCCGTGAAGCGGGCGTGTCGATCAAGACCGTGTCCCGCGTGCTCAACCATGAGCCCGGCGTGCACGAGAGCACCCGGGACGCGGTGCTCAAGGTGGTGGAGGCGCTGCGCTACCGGCCCAAGCAGTCGGCTCGCAGCCTCGCAGGCGGTCGCTCCTTTCTGATCGGCCTGCTCTATTACGACCCCAGCGCAAACTTCGTCGGCAGCGTCCAGCAGGGCGCCACGCTGCGCTGCCGCGAACTCGGCTATCACTTGGTTGTCGAGTCACTTCACAACGACGCGCCCGACCTGCGCCAGCAGATCGACCGCATGGTCATGGCGCTGCGGCCCGACGGCATGATCCTGACGCCGCCGCTGTGCGACAACCCCGAGGTGCTCGCCGCGCTGCGCGAGAGCGGCACGCCCTGCGTGCTGATGTCCCCGGAGCGCGACATCCGGGGTGTGCCCTCGGTGCGCATGGACGACGTCCACGCGGCCGAGGAGATCACCAACCTGCTGCTCAGCCTCGGCCACCAGCGCATTGCCTTCATCAAGGGCCCGCCCGACCAGTCGGCAAGCGCAGCGCGCTACGAAGGCTTTGCCACGGCGCTGCGTGCGCACGACCTGGAGCCCGACCCAGAACTGATCCAGCGCGGCAACTTCACCTTTGCCAGTGGCCGCGACGCCGCGCACAAGCTGCTCAGTGGTCGCCAGCGCCCGACTGCCGTATTCGCCAGCAATGACGACATGGCCTTGGGCGTGCTGGCCGCCGCGCATCGGCTGGGGCTGAACGTGCCCAACGAACTGTCGGTGGTGGGCTTCGACGATTCAGCCACAGCCGCCCTCGTGTGGCCGCCGCTGACCACCGTGCGCCAGCCGGTCGCCGAGATGGCGCGAACTGCGGTGGAGATGCTGGTATCGGGCCACAAGGCCGACGTGCCCGCCGACGATGGCGAATTGCACAAGGTGCTGGCGCATGAACTGATCGTGCGCGACTCCACCCGCGCCTGCTGAATTCCGCTTGCCGCGCCACTGACGCGGCGGCAGATGTGAACGGCGCTGGCTCGTGAAATAGATCAACTCCTGAAAGACACCGCTGTCATTTCCGATTGACAGCGTTGTCAACGATCGGGGATGATCTTTTTTGCTGGGTCGTGGATCCGGCGCATCGGTGCCATCGTGGGCCGGCTTTGCAGTTTCGCCCCGGGGTAAGCAGCGCTCACTCCGATTCACGTCCTCCATCCCGTCCCGGCACCGGCAAGCCCGGCCCTCCAGCAACATGAATCTTTTCGATCCCGCACGCCTCGATCCCGCCACGCTGGCCCAGTCTTTTCCGCCCGACTTCCTCTGGGGCGTGGCCACCAGCGCCGCGCAGATCGAGGGCGCCGGTGCCGAGGACGGCAAAGGCCCGTCCATCTGGGACCACTTCTGCCGCCAGCCGGGCCGCATCAACGACGCCTCCAACATCGACGTCGCCTGCGACCACTACCACCGCTATCGCGAAGACGTGGCCCTGATGAAGAGCCTGGGCCTGGACTGCTACCGCTTCAGCCTGTCCTGGCCGCGCGTGCAGGCCACCGGTCAGGGTGCCTGGAACGAAGCCGGTTTTGGCTTCTACGACCGCCTCATCGACGAACTGCTCCAGGCCGGCCTGCAGCCGCACGCCACCCTCTATCACTGGGACCTGCCCCAGGCGCTGGACGAAGGCCTGGGCGGCTGGTTGTCTCGCGACGTCGTCGCCCGCTTTGCCGACTACGCGGCCGAGACGGCCCGCCGCTTTGGCGACCGCCTGGCCAGCATCGCCACCCACAACGAACCCTGGTGCACTGCCACGCTGGGCTACGAGACGGCCCAGTTCGCGCCCGGCCACAAGAGCCGCGCCGAGAGCCTGCAGGTCGCCCACCACCTGATGCTGTCGCACGGCGATGCGGTCAAGGCAATGCGCGCCGAAACCAAGACCCAGCTCGGCATCGTCCTGAACCACACGCCGTCCTTCCCTGCCACGCCCAACGAGGGCGACCGCCGCGCCGCCCGCATCGACGATGGCCTGAACGTGCGCTGGTACATGGACCCGATCTTCCGCGGCGCCTACCCGCAGGACGCCATCGATCACGTCGGCGCCGACGCCCCCAAAATCGAGCTGGGCGACCTGGAACGCATCCGCCAGCCGCTGGACTTCCTCGGCATCAACTTCTACACGCGCAGCCTGTTCGGCGCCGACGGCAAGACCGTCAAGGGGCCGGCCAAGCTCGGCGTCACCGACATGGGCTGGGAGATCGTGCCCGAGGTCTTCGCCCAACACTTGGTGCGCCTGGCGCGCGAGTACAACCCGCCGCCGATGTACATCACCGAGAACGGCATGGCGAACGCTGACCGCGTGGTGGATGGCCGCGTGCCCGACACCGAGCGCATCGCCTACCTGTCGGCCCACCTGCAGGCCCTGTCCGTAGCCATGAGCCTGGGCGCTGATGTGCGTGGCTATTTCTACTGGAGCCTGCTCGACAACTTCGAGTGGAACTCTGGCTACGACAAGCGTTTCGGCCTCATTCACGTCGACTATGAAACGTTGGCGCGCCTGCCCAAGGACAGCGCCCACTGGTACAGCGACCTCATCGCCCGGCACCACGCGCGGCGCTGACACGGCGCCTGTTCGAGCCGGGCCTTCACTCCCCGGCGCGCGTCTCGGGTGTCACGCGGGCGCCAGGTCATGCATTCCTCCGCGTTTGCCCCGACAAACGCACGGAATTTCGGTCGCGTTCAGGCGCTAAGCTCCGCATTGCGCCCCGCCGTGGAAATTTTCCCGAATTGCCTGGGGCGCAGATCTGCCGATTTGACGTATAGCAGGAGGCTGGCTCATGTTCCTCGGCAGCGGTGCCGAAGCGTGAGTCAAGGCGAGGGGTGCCCGGTCGCGGGTTTGAGTGAATGCAGGATAGATCAAACGATCCGCTGATCGACGTCAGCCAATTGACCGTGGGAATGTTCATCCACCTGGATCTGGGCTGGATGTCGCATCCGTTTCCGCTGTCGAGCTTCAAGATCGCCTCCAGCGACCAACTGCTGATCCTGCGCCGGCTCGGCCTGACACAGGTGCGCTGGAGCCCCGCCAAGAGCGACCTCTCCCTTCAGCCGACGCTCGAAGTCGTTGGCGCCGGCGGCAACGACAAGGCCGCGGCCTCCCCGCCCACCGAACCCAGCCCCGAGGAACTGGCTCGCGAGGCCCACCGCCGCGCACTCGCCGCCCAGCGCGAAGCGCTGCGCCTGTGCGAGGAGCAGTATGGCGAAGCCGCCGACGGCTTCCGCATGGTCATGGAGAACGTCCAGACCGACCCGCAGCAGGCCCGTTCAGAGGCCGAGAGCCTGACAGCCGCCCTGCTCGACAAGATGCTGGTCGAGGGTGATCTCAATATGCGGTTGCTGAACGAAGCCGCTGGCGACCGCAGCACCGCGCACGCACTCAATGTCTGCATCATTGCGCTGCTGCTGGGTCGCGCCTTCGGCCTGGGCCGCGACGAGATGATGGATCTGGGCGTCGGCTCCCTGCTGCACGACGTCGGCAAGCTCGAAGTGGCCGCCCGCCTGCGCCACCGCGACGAAAGCTTCACTGCCGCCGAGACCCAGGCCTACCAGCAGCACGTCGCCAAGGGCGTCGCCATCGCCCAGACCATGGGCCTGTCACCAGCGCCGCTCCTCATCATTGCCCAGCACCATGAGCACGCCGACGGCAGCGGCTTTCCGCAGCGTATCAACATGGACCGCATGAGCACCGGCGCGCGCATCGTCGCGCTGGTCAACCGTTTCGACGGCCTGTGCAACCCGCTCATCACCTCCAAGGCGATGACGCCGCACGAGGCGCTCTCGCTGATGTTCGCCCAGGGCCGCAACCGTTTCGACGCGACCATGCTGAACGCCTTCATCCGCATGATGGGCGTCTACCCGCCAGGCTCGACCGTCCAGCTCACCGACGACCGCTATGCGCTGGTCGTGTCCGTCAACTCGGCGCGGCCGCTCAAGCCACGCGTCATGGTCCATGACGTCAAGGTGGCCAAGGAAGAGGCCCTGATCCTGAACCTGGAAGAAATGCCCGACCTCGGCATCCGCCGCAGCCTGAAGCCCCAGTTCCTGCCGCGCGCGTCGCTGGACTACCTCAGCCCCCGGGCGCGCATCGCCTACTTCTTCGACGCCGTCAGCACCGGGCCCGGGGAGCTAGCGGCGTGAACGTCGGCGGCGAGGCGAACCCGGCCCTGCCGCGCGTCTCAGAGGCGCCGTCCGTGATCAGCGCGCTGCTCGAAGGTCTGCCCGAACCCGCCTGGCTGGTCGACGGTGAGAGCCTGACCGTCAGCGTCGTCAATCGCGCTGCGCTGCGCCTGCTCGGCCTCAAGCCCGAACGCGCGCTTGGCCAGGCGCCGGCGATGCTGTGCGGCTCGCTGGAAGACGAGGCCTTCTGGCAGGGTGCTGCGCGCGACCCCTTCGCCCGCATCCGCTCAGACACCGTGCTGACGCACAGCGACGGCCAGCCGCGCTGGGTCAGCCGCAGCATCAGCCCCATCCACACGCCCGAGGGCGACCGCTACTGGCTGGTGCTGTTGCACGACCAGACCCGCCGCCGCCGCGCCGAGGCGGAGCGCGAGACCCTGCTGGCGGAACTGCGAGCCACGCTGGAATCCACCGCCGACGGCATCCTCGTCGTCGACCTCTCCGGCCGCGTACGCAGCTTCAACCGCCGCTTTGCCAAGCTCTGGGGTCTGCCCGGCGGCCTGCTGCACGAGCCGGGCGACGCCGGCCTGTGGCTGAGCCTGCAACGCGTCATGCGTGACGGCGAGCAGTACCGCTTGCGCATCGAGGCCCTGCTGGACGCGCCGCTGATGCGTTCCAGCGACGTGCTGCGCCTGGCCGACGGCCGCGTGCTGGAGCAGGTCTCGCTGCCGCAGATGAGCCGCGGCGAGCCCATCGGGCGGGTCTTTTCATTCCGCGACCTCAGCGAGAAGCTGGCCGCCCACCAGCGCATCGAGGAACTCGGCCGCTCGGACGCGCTGACCGGCGCACCCAACCGTCGCGCGCTGGCCGACCGCATCGTGCAACAGATGGCGGCCGTGCCTGCCGACGAGCCGACGCCAGCCTTCGCGCTGCTGCACCTGGACCTCGACCGCTTCAAGCAGATCAACGACACGCTGGGCCACAGCTATGGCGACCGCGTGCTGCGCGAGATCGTCGAACGTCTGCGCGTCGCAGTCGGCGCCAACGACACGCTGGCCCGCCTCGGCGGCGACGAATTCGCGCTGCTGGTCGACGGCGCACAGATGTTCGAAGCCGAGGCCGCGGCACGCCGCGTGCAGCAACTGCTGGCCCAGCCCTTCAGCTTCGACACACTGAGCTTCACCGTCACCGCCAGCTGCGGCATCGCCCTCTACCCCGGCGACGGCGCTTCGCCCGACGAACTGTTGGCCAGCGCCGAGCGCGCGATGCACTGGGTCAAGGAAAGTGGCCGCGCGGGCTTTCGCTTCCACGTGCCGCGCAAGGAAGTCGACCTGCTGTCGCGCATGCGGCTGGACCACGACATGCGCCAGGCGCTTGCCGAAGGGCGCTTCCGCCTGCACTACCAGCCCCAGGTCGAGCTGGGCAGCGACCGCGTCATCGGCGCCGAGGCGCTGATCCGCTGGCGCGACCCGCAGCGCGGCGACATCTCGCCGGCCGAGTTCATCCCGCTGGCCGAGGAGAGCGGCTTCGTCATCGCCATCGGCGACTGGGTGCTGCGCGAGGCCATCGACCAGGCCGCCCACTGGCTCAGTCGCGGTCTGCGCATGCCGGTCGCCGTCAACGTGTCGGCGCTGCAGTTCCAGCAGGCGCACTTCGTCGACAGCGTCGCCGCCGCGCTGAGGGACGCCGCGCTGCCGGCCAGCATGCTGGAGCTGGAGCTGACCGAAGGCGTGCTGCTGGGCGACGCCGACGAAGGCCTCAAGCGCATGCAGGCCCTGGCGGCCCTGGGCGTGACGCTGTCCATCGACGACTTCGGCACCGGCTATTCGTCCCTGGGCTATCTCAAGCGCTTTCCCATCCAGCGCCTGAAGATCGACCGGAGCTTTGTGAAAGGCCTTCCGGGCGACGCCAGCGATTGCGGCATCGCCAACGCCATCGTGCAGATGGGCCGGGCGCTGGGCCTGCAGGTCATCGCCGAGGGTGTCGAGACCGAAGCGCAGCGCGACTTCCTCGCCCAGGCCGGCTGCCATGAATTCCAGGGCTATCTCTTCGCGCCGGCGCTGCCGCCCGACGAGTTCGAGCAGCGGGTGCGACCGCGCCGTCATGTCGTCGATGCGGCCGTCTCGGGCTGGCTCGGCCTCGCAAGCCACGGCTGAATCCTTGCCGGCGGGCGCGCCACAATGCGCCCATGCTCTACCGCTTCAAATCCAAGGCTGGTGCCGACGTCGTCATGCTGGGCGAGTCCGGCGACGCCGTGTTGCGCCTGATGGGCCGTGAACCGGCCCCGCAAGGCATCCTCGAAGCCGCAGTCCTGCCCGGCCTGGTCCAGGCGCTGGAAGCCGGTGTCGCCGACGACGATGCGCAATTCCAGCGCGCCGTCGACGCTGCCAAGGCGGCCGGCGAACCCGTGCCGCGTCGCCAGGGCGTGACCCTGCGCCAGCGGGCCTGGCCCTTGCGCGAGCTGATGGTGCGCAGCCAGCGCGAGGGTGCGGACGTCGTCTGGGGCGTCTAGTGCTGGAGCAGGCCACCCGGCTCATCGTCATCCGCCATGGCGAGACCACCTGGAACCGTGCGACTCGCATCCAGGGCCATACCGACATCCCGCTCAGCGCGCTGGGCCTCGCGCAGGCTCAGCGCCTGGCCGAAGCCTTGTCCGACGAAACCTTGGCCGCCGTCTATGCCAGCGACCTCAGCCGCGCCCGCCAGACCGCCGAGGCGCTAGCAAGCGTCCACGGGCTTGTTGTGCGAACCGATGCCGGCCTGCGCGAGCGCGCCTTCGGCCGCTTCGAGGGCCTGAGCTGGGACGAGATTGCGCAGAACCATCCCGAGGATTCCGCCCGCTGGCGCAGGCGCGAGCCCGACTTCGACGTCGGCGGCGGCGAAAGCCTGAACACCTTCAGCACCCGCTGCTTGGCAGCCGCCCGCCGCATCGTGGCCGCCCATCCGGGCGACAACATTGCGCTGGTCGCGCATGGCGGCGTACTGGATTGCCTCTATCGAGCGGCGACGCGAACCGCACTGGACGCGCCGCGCAGCTGGCAGCTTGGCAACGCGACGATCAACCGCCTGCTCGCCACGCCCGAAGGCTTCACGCTGGTCGGCTGGAACGACGACCGCCACCTCGCCGGCCTGAGTGCCGACGACATCGCCGCCTGAACTGACCCCTAGGCCAACTGTTGCATCGGCACGTCGCTCGTGTCGGTTGTGACAAAGGTCCCTCCTATACTCGTTTCTACTTGTCCTCCCCCGGCCGGGCTGTCAACCCGCCGCAACCCCCTTTTCAAAGGCCCACGATGAAGAAAATCGCACTCGTTGCCGCGCTCGCCGCTATTTCGGCCGCTCCCGCTTTCGCACAAAGCTCGGTCACCCTGTGGGGTCGCCTGAACACCACGGTTGAAAGCCAGAAGGTCGGCAACCAGGATCGCAAGTCCGTGATGGAGAACAACAGCTCCCGTCTCGGCGTGCGTGGCACGGAAGACCTGGGTGGCGGCCTGAAGGCTGCTTTCAACCTGGAGCACGGCCTGAATTCGGACACCGGTGCAGCCTCCGGCGGCACGCAGTTCTGGAGCCGCCAAGCCAACGTCGAGCTGATCGGTTCGTTCGGTACTGTCCGCCTGGGTTCCTGGTTCCCTGATTCGTACTTCTCGACGGTCGACCGCGTCAGCAACCACAACCACGACACCGGCACGTCCTCGGACGCGCTGTTCTCGTCCTTTGCCTTCGGCTTCCGCACCAACAAGATCGGCTACTTCTCGCCGACGATGGGTGGCTTCAGCTTCATCGCCAGCGCCCACGCTGGTGAAGGCACGGCCGGGGATGCACGCGCGTTCGATCTGTCGGGCAACTACGAGATGAATGGCCTGCACATCGGCGCGACCTACTCGCAAGCCGACACGGCCGCTCGCCGCAAGAATTACACGCTTGAGGCCGATTACGCGTTCGGTCCCTTCCTGGTGGCTGGTTACTACCAGCGTGAAGAAGTCAACGGCTTCCGTTCGCGTGACATCGGTCGCGTGTCGGCCATGTACACGACCGGCGCTTCCGAGTTCCACGTCAACGTCGGCGGCACCAAGTCCGGCGGCGACGGCACGTTCCGCTTCGCTGGTGGTTCGCAGTGGACGCTGGGCTACAACTACAACCTGAGCAAGCGCACCAAGGTCTACGGCTTCTACACCAGCATCGACCAGAAGCTGGCCAACAAGGCTGGCGACTTCGACTCGCTGGCTGTGGGCGTGCGCCACAACTTCTGATCCTTCGGGACCGGAAACAGAAAGCGCCCTTCGGGGCGCTTTTTTCATTCTCCGAACAGATCGGGCGCGCTCTTGTTGCCAGGGGGCGCCAGACCCAGGTGGCGGTAGGCAGCGACGGTCGCAATGCGGCCGCGCGGCGTGCGCTGCAAAAAGCCCTGCTGGATCAGGTAGGGCTCGATGACGTCCTCGATGGTGCCTGCTTCCTCGCCGATGGCGGCGGCGACGTTCTCCAGGCCCACCGGTCCGCCGTCGAAGCGATGCACGACGGCTTCCAGCAGCTTGCGGTCCATCAGGTCGAAGCCTTGCGAATCGACGTCCAGCATCGCCAGCGCCTTGTCGGCAATGCCGGCCACGATGCGGCCGTCGGCCTTGACCTCGGCATAGTCGCGCACGCGGCGCAGCAGGCGGTTGGCGATGCGCGGCGTGCCGCGTGAGCGGCGGGCGATTTCCAACGCGCCGTCGGCGTCGATGGGCGCGCCCAGCAGGCCGGCGGAGCGGGTGACGATGCGCTGCAGTTCGGCCGGGGTGTAGAACTCCAGCCGCGCGACGATGCCGAAACGGTCGCGCAGCGGATTGGTCAGCATGCCGGCGCGCGTCGTGGCGCCCACGAGCGTGAAGGGCTGCAGGTCCAGCTTGATCGAGCGCGCCGCCGGGCCCTCGCCGATCATGATGTCGATCTGATAGTCCTCCAGCGCCGGGTAGAGGATCTCCTCGACGACGGGACTCAGACGGTGGATCTCGTCGATGAACAGGACATCGTTCTTCTCGAGATTGGTGAGTATGGCGGCCAGGTCCTTGGGCTTTTCCAGCACCGGGCCGGAGGTCTGGCGCAGGTTCACGCCCAGCTCGGCGGCGATGATGTGGGACAGCGTCGTCTTGCCCAGCCCCGGCGGGCCGAACAGCAGCACATGGTCCAGCGCCTCGCGGCGCTTCCTGGCGGCGCCGATGAAGATTTCCAATTGCTCGCGGGCCTTGACCTGGCCGACGTAGTCGTCGAGATGCTTGGGCCGGAGCGCGCGTTCCATCGCCTCTTCGCGGGCGGACTCGGGCGCTGCGCTGATCAGTCGCGGCGCGGGGGCGAAATCGTCGGTCTGGATGCTCACGACAGCTTCTTCATCGCGAGCTTGATGCCGTCGCTGACGCCGACATCAGGCGGCAGGGCTTTCAGCGCCGCGGCGGCGTCTTTCTCGCTGTAGCCCAGCGCGACCAGCGCCTGCAGGATGTCCGCCTGGGCATCGTTGGCCACCGTGGCGGGCAGCGCAAGGTCGGCGCCGAGCTTGCCCTTGAGCTCCAGCAGCAGCCGTTCTGCCGTTTTCTTGCCTATGCCCGGCACCTTGGTCAGCCGGCCGGCCTCCTGGCGCGTCACGGCTTGCGCCAGTTCGGGCACGGACAGGCCGGACAGCAGGCCCAGCGCCATCTTCGGGCCGACGCCGCTGATCTTGATGAGCATGCGGAAGGTGGCGCGTTCCTCGTGCGTGAGGAAGCCGAAGAGCTGGTGCGCGTCTTCTCGCACGGTCAGGTGGGTCAGCAGCACCGCCCGCTCGCCCAGACCGCCGAGGTTGAAGAAGGTGCTCATCGGCACGTCCACCTCGTAGCCCACGCCCGCCACGTCGATGACGACCTGCGGGGGCGATTTCTCGGCGATGACGCCAGTCAGTCTTCCAATCATTGCCCCATTATCTGGGCCGACGCTGAGTCAGTTGAGGACGGAGCTGCGCGCTGCGCACGCAGGTCCATCCCCAAATCATTAGTTTCGACCGAACAAACCCAGGCGCTGCGCTTCCAGCGCGGCCTCGGCGCGCGAGCTCACGTTGAGCTTGCGGTAGATCTGCTTCACGTAGTCGGCAATCGTGTGGCGGCTCAGGCCCAGTTGCACGCCGATTTCAGGCAGCGTATAGCCCTTGGCGACGCGCAGCAGCACCTCGGTCTCGCGGTCGGTCAGTGAGACCTCGTGCAGCAGCGTCGACGACGGCTTCTTCACCTGCGCGGCGAAATAGGCGATGACCTTGCGCGCGATGGACGGCGACAGCGGCGGCTCGCCACCGCTCATGCGTTGCAGCTGCTCCACCAGCAGCTCGCGGGACTGTTCCTTCAGCAGATAGCCGAAGGCGCCGGCCTGCAGGGCGGGGAAGAGGTGCTCGTCGTCGTCATGGATGGTGACGATGACCGACTGCACCTCGGGCTGCTTCTCGCGCAGCGCGGCGATGACTTCGACGCCCGAACCGTCGGGCAGGCCCAGGTCCAGCAGCGCGAGCGTGAAGCGTTGGCCGTTGACGAGGGAGAGTGCGTCCTGCACCCGCGAGCATTCGGTGATCTGGGCGTTGGCGAACACCTGCTTGACCAGGGCCTTCAACCAGGCGCGGATCTCCGGGATATCTTCGAGCAGCAGGATGTGGTTCATGAGGGCCTTGGAGTCAGATCGAAATCACAGCGGGATGGTCAGCCGGATAACGGTACCCCAGCCCGGCCCGGATTCAACCAGACACTGGCCATGCATTTGCTTGGCACGTGATTTCATGCTCGCCATGCCGTGCCCTCTGTCCAGCCGGCCGTCCAGTTCAGACGGGATGCCCTGGCCGTTGTCCTGGATGGTCAGCACAAAGTCGCCGTCCTGGAAGGCGCTGGAGATGGTCGCGTTCGTGGCGCCGCTGTGCTTGATGATGTTGGATACCGACTCGCGCAGGATGCGCGTCGTTTGCACATAGGAGCGGGCCTGGAAGGTGTGCTCGATGTCCTCCGCAGGGCTCTTCCATTCGGCCAGGATGTTGGCCTGGCCCAGCCGCGAGACGACCTCGGCGCGCCAGTCGCCCAAGGCGTCGATGAGGTGCACCGGCTTGCCCGTCAGGCCGCGCACCGACAGCCGCATCTCCTCCAGCGCCTCGCGCGCGAGCGTCGAGATGCGGTCGGACTCGCTGGTGTGCACGATGGTCAGCAGCTTGGCGCCGAGGTCGTCGTGCAGGTCGGCGGCGATGCGCTTGCGCTCGCGCTCGGTGACCTGCTCCAGCTTCTGTTCGGCGAGCTGGCTGTGGCTGCGTTCCACTTCAGCAATGCGATCGGCCATGCGTTGCTCGACAGAGGCAATCCGCTTCTCGGCGTCGGCGCGCGCGTGCGCGACGTTGTTCACGAGCTGCAGCCCCAGGGCCAGCATCAGCAGCGGCAACATCAGGCCGAGCCACGGCGAGGCCGTCCACCACAGCGATTCGCTGACGCCTGCCAGGAACATCTCGGCCAGCAGGGCCACCATCGTCGGCAACAGCAGCACAGCCATGAGGCGCAGCTCGCGCGCTTGCGTTTCGTCGGGCGAGGCCTGCAGGCGCAGGCGGCGCAGCCACAGCGACCAGCCCATTGCGGCCACGAGCTCCAGGCTCAGCACTGCATGCCAGATCGTGCCGAGGGCGCCTACCTGGCCGCCCATCAGCAGCAGGCTGGCGGGCACGACCAGGCATTGGATGAGCAGGGCGTGGTCGATCCAGCTGCGCTTCCAGTTCATCTGGCGCAACAGGAACTGCACGCCGCAGAGCACCAGCAGCGTCATCAGCAGCGGTCTCAGGCCAGCGGCGCCCGGTGCAGCAGTGGCGCGCAGCACAACCCAGCTCAGCATCATGCCGACGAGGAAGCTGGACGGCCGCTCGCGGTGATGCGGGCTGGAGACCAGGCCGACGACCGTGGCCATCAGCGCCAGCATGGCCGCCAGCCAGCCGTGCAGCGTGGCGGCCCAGTACAGGCCGGCCTGCGTCTGGGCGTGGGCGGCCGCCGGCCATAGCGCAGCCAGGGCCATCAACAGGAACAGGGGCGGGCGCCAGGCCATTGCAGGCCTGCGCGCGGTGGGGGACGTCATGGGGCGGCATTGTGCGGGAGGCCCGGTGCCGGGCAGGGCGGGGAATGCACCAGCGACAATCGCGGTCCACTCGCTTTTGACGCCACAAAGTGATCCTGCGCTTCGTCCTCGAACCCGTCGACAACACCCGCCTGGCCCGTGTCTGCGGCAGCCTGGACATTCACCTGCGCGAGATCGAGGCGGCGCTGGGCGTGAAGCTGAGCCGCCGCGACGCGGAGTTCCGCGTCGACGGCCCCAAGGCCGCGGCCGAGCGCACCAAGGCCTTGCTGGAGACGCTCTACGAGCGCGCGCGCCGCGCCTTGCCCGCCGAGACCATGCAGCTGGCTCTCATCGAGGCCAAGACGCCGGAGGCCAGCGAGGCCGCCGAAGCCAAGCCGGGCGACGACGGCGGCCTGGTGCTGCGCACGCGCCGCGCCGACCTGGCGGCCCGCACGCCGCGCCAGCATCAATACCTGCAGCAGATCCTGTCGCACGACATCACCTTCGGCCTCGGCCCGGCCGGGACGGGCAAGACCTTCCTGGCCGTGGCTTGCGCGGTGGACGCGCTGGAGCGCTCGGCCGTGCAGCGCATCATCCTGACCCGTCCGGCCGTCGAGGCCGGCGAGCGCCTGGGCTTCCTGCCCGGCGACCTGACGCAGAAGGTCGACCCCTATCTGCGCCCGCTCTACGACGCCCTCTACGACCTGCTCGGGTTCGACCGCGTCACCAAGGCCTTCGAGAAAGCCCAGCTGGAGGTCGCCCCGCTTGCATTCATGCGTGGGCGCACGCTCAACCACGCCTTCGTCATCCTCGACGAGGCGCAGAACACGACGCCCGAGCAGATGAAGATGTTCCTGACCCGCATCGGCTTCGGCAGCAAATGCGTCGTCACCGGCGACACCAGCCAGATCGACCTGCCACGCGGCACCCAGTCCGGCCTCATCGACGCCGAGCATGTGCTGGCCAAGGTCAAGGGGATCGCCATGACGCGTTTCACCAGTGCCGACGTCGTGCGCCACCCGCTGGTGGCCCGCATCGTCGAGGCTTATGAGGCGAGAGCCTTGCGCGAGGCGCGCGAGATATGAAGCCGGAGTTGAACCTGTCGCTGCAGTTCGCCGATCCGCGCCACCGCGCGCTGCTGCCGCGCCACAAGGTGCAGCGCTTCATCCGTGCGGCGCTGGAGCTGCCGGGCGAGATTGCCGTGCGCATCGTCGGTGCCGATGAGGGCCGTGCGCTGAACCGCGAGTACCGCAGCAAGGACTACGCGACCAATGTGCTGACCTTCGACTACAGCCACGAGCCGGTCGTCGGCGCGGACCTGGTCATCTGCGCCGAGGTCGTGGAGCGCGAGGCCGCTGAGATGGGCATCCCGCTGCTGGACCACTACGCGCACATGCTCGTGCACGGCACGTTGCACGCGCAGGGCTTCGACCACGAGGCCGACGACGAGGCCGAGGCCATGGAGGCGCGGGAGACCGAGATCCTGCTCGGCCTGGGCTTTGCGGACCCGTATCGCCGCAAACCCTAGCCGGCGCTACTTGCCGGAACCCAGATAGCGCTTGCTGCGGAACAGCAGCCACAGCCCCAGCGCCACGGCCCCGATCAACAGCGCCGCTTCCCAGAACCCGTGGGGGTTCTTGATCAGCGGCATCCATTCGAAGTTCATGCCGAAGATGCCGGTGATCAGGTTCAGCGGCAGGAAGATGGCCGTCAGCACGGTCAGCGTGCGCATGATGCTGTTGGTGCGGTGGCCGAGCGCGCTGAAATGCATCTGCACGGCAGACTCGGCCGACGACTCCAGCCGGCGCACATGGGTCAGCACACGCTCCACATGCTCCAGCACGTCGCGCGAACGCACCCGCAGCAGCTCTCGCTCACGGGTCTCGTGCGGGTCGCCGTCGGCCGGCCATTCGTCCAGCGCGTCTATCCATTCCTGGATGGCGGCGCGCTGGTCCTCGCAGGTGTCTTCCAGCCGGTGCAGCGCGTCGCGGCTCTCAAGCAGCAGGGGCCAGTCGTTGAACTCGCTGCTTTGATCCAGCAGCACGCGCTGCAGCGTGCCGAGCTGGCGGGTCAGCAGGCGGCGCAGCTCCAGGTAGCTGTCCACCATGTGGTTGACCATGCGCAGCATCAGGTCGGCGGGGCTCAGCGGCAGGCGGGCGCTGCCGCGCGCGGGGGCCTTGTCGCGCCCTTCGATAAGACGGTCCAGCTTCTGCGCAAAGAACTCGCGCACCTGACAGTCGGTCGGATGCACCGTGACCAGCACGCGGTCGAACACCGCGAAACCCACCGGGCTGGTGTCGATGGAGCGCATCGCCTTCTGCGCCGACGCCAGCGTGCCGTGCTCGTCGTCCACGAACAGCTCGGCGCTGCCGGGTGCGGCCGCCAGCCGGCGGAACACCAGCATGTCGTACCAGGAGGTGTAGTCGAAGTGCGAGGGCAACTGGTTGTTGATCAGATCCGCTACGTGCAGGTCGACGATGTTGCCGCAGCCCCAGCGCGCCAGCGCCTGCTGCGCGGCCGCCTCGCCCACCTCGAACTCGCGCCGCCCGTAGCCCAGCCACAGGAAGCCGCGCGCGGGCAGCGTGTCGGGCAGGGCCGGCAGCTCGGTAAAGCGGTCCGGCTCGATGTGGAAGACCCGCATGGGCCTCAACCCTTCTTCAGCAGCCGTGCGGCGTCGAGCGCGAAATAGCTCAGCACGCCATCCGCCCCCGCGCGCTTGAAGGCCAGCAGCGACTCCATCATGACGGCGTCATGGTCCAGCCAGCCATTGGCCGCGGCGGCCTTGACCATCGCGTACTCACCGCTGACCTGGTAGGCGAATGTCGGCACGCGGAACTCCTCCTTCACGCGCCGCACGATGTCGAGGTAGGGCATGCCGGGCTTCACCATCACCATGTCGGCGCCCTCGGCCAGGTCCAGCGCCACCTCGCGCAGCGCCTCGTCGCTGTTGCCGGGGTCCATCTGGTAGGTCTTCTTGTCGGCCTTGCCCAGGTTGGCGGCCGAGCCGACGGCGTCGCGGAAGGGGCCGTAGAAGGCGCTCGCGTACTTGGCGCTATAGGCCATGATGCGCGTGTGGATGTGGCCGGCGGCCTCCAGCGCCTGGCGGATGGCGCCGATGCGACCGTCCATCATGTCGCTGGGAGCGACGATGTCGACGCCCGCGTCGGCCTGCACGATGGCCTGCTTTGCCAGGATCTCGACGGTCGGGTCGTTGAGGATGTAGCCGCTGTCGTCGATGACGCCGTCCTGCCCGTGGCTGGTGAACGGGTCCAGCGCCACGTCGGTCAGCACGCCGAGCTGCGGGAAGTTCTGTTTGAGCGCCCGCACGGCGCGTGGCACCAAGCCGTCGGGGTTCAGCGCCTCGGCGCCGTCGGGCGTCTTCAGTGCGGCGTCGATGACCGGGAAAAGTGCGATGACCGGCACGCCGAGTTCCACGCACTGTTCGGCGGTGCGCAACAGGTGATCCAGGCTCTGGCGCGAGACGCCGGGCATGGACTTGACGGCGTCCAGGTGGTTCTCGCCTTCGTGGATGAAGACGGGCAGGATGAGGTCGCTGGCCAGCAGCGAATGCTCGCGCACCAGGGCGCGCGTGAAGGCGTCGCGGCGCAGCCGGCGGGGGCGTGCCGCAGGGAAGGCGGCGGAGGTGATAACTGAGCGGGGCACGTCGAATCCTCAATCTGCGGGGGCTGCGGCCCGGCTTGTGATGGACGACACATCCAGCGTCATTTATTCGTGACGGCTACCGCTCAAGCGCGCTAAACTTGTCAGCGAATGATAGCCGCAAGGTCGTCGTTCCCTGCTTTTCCTCCCTGAGCAGGAGCCTTGACGTGATGACAGCGAAAAGGCTTTCTCGCCCCGGTTCTACCGGGGCTTTTTTTCATCTGTACGAAAGCGCCGTGCCGCTTCGCGAACCCGCCTGCGCAGTCGCGCAGCGCACCTGGCGGCGCGGCTTTCGTCCATCTGCAAGCCCTGCTGCTGCGCAACCGGACTTGACTGCTTCTGCCTCACTGGCTGCCCATAATGCCGCCATGCTCTGGGTCAAAGCCTTTCACATCGTCTTCGTCGCCGCCTGGTTTGCTGGCCTCTTCTATCTGCCGCGCATCTTCGTCAACCTGGCCATGGTGGCGCCCGACAGCCATGCCGAACGTGAGCGCCTGCTGCTGATGGCGCACAAGCTGCATCGGTTCAGCAGCATCCTGATGGGCGTGGCGCTGCTGCTGGGGATCTGGGTGCTGGTGGGTTGGGGCGCCAGCCGCTTCTCGGGCAGCTACTGGCTGCACGCCAAGATGCTGCTCGTCGTCGGTGCCATCGGCCTGCACCACATGAACCGCCGCCTGCTGCGCAGCTTCGAGGAGCTGTCCAACCGCCGCAGCCACAAGTGGTTCCGCGTCTACAACGAGAGCGCCGTGCTGCTGTTCACCGCCATCGTCGTGCTGGTGACGGTCAAGCCGTTCTGAGGATCACCCCGGGCATGCGCCACCGGCAGAGTTCCGCCACCTGGCTGCTGCTGGCCCACATCGGGCTGGTCGTCTACGCGAGCCTCTACCCTTTCTTTCCTTGGCGCTGGCCGCCGGGCATGGGCCTGCCGTGGGTATTCGGCCTGCCTTGGCCACCGCGCTTCTACGCCTATGACATGCAGGCCAACCTGATCGGCTACATCCCGCTCGGCCTGCTGGGCTTCGCGGCGGGGATGCGTTCCGGCTGGGGTCTGCGCGCGTCACTTCTGTTCGGCCTGCTGCCGGGGCCGGCGGTGTCCTTTGTGATGGAGACGATGCAGTTCTTCCTGCCTGGTCGTGTGCCGTCGCTGTCGGACTGGGCGCTGAATTCCGCCGGCAGCATGCTGGGCGCACTGCTGGGCGTGCTCCTCAACAGCCTGGGCGGCCTGCAGCGCTGGGAGGACGTGCGCGACCACTGGTTCGGCACCAGCAGCGCGCCGGCCCTGGCCCTGCTGGCCCTGTGGCCGCTGGCCCTGCTGTATCCGACACCCTTGCCCTTCGGCCTTGGTCAGTGGCTGCCCTGGTGGCGCGAGACGCTGATGGACGGCCTGTCCGGCACGCCGTGGGCGCTGAGCTGGGGCGATACGGTTGCCGTTGAACACGAACTGCCGCCGGGCCTTCAGGCGCTGGCGATCGCGTTGGGCCTGGTGGCGCCCGTGCTGCTGATGATCACGGTCGCCCGCCCCGGCCTGCGCCGCCTCGTGCTGGCGGGCGGTGCGGTGCTGCTTGGCCTGCTGGGCACGACCACGGCGACGGCCATGGCCTTCGGGCCCGACCACGCCTGGGCCTGGCTCAGCGATGCGACGCGGCCGGGCGTGGGGCTTGGCATCGTGCTGTCGCTGCTGGCCTGCCTGCTGCCGTCGCGCGTGGCTGCGGCGTTGGGCCTCTTCGTGCTGTGCGCGCTGATCGGCCTCATCAGCGTCGCGCCCGGCGACCCCTATCTGACGCTGAATCTGCAGGCCTGGGAGCATGGCCGCTTCGTCAACCTCTACGGCCTGACGCGCTGGGTGGCCTGGACATGGCCCTTCATCGCCCTGGTCTGGCTCGCGGCGCGGCTGGTGCAACGGCCAAGCTGAGACAATCCACCTCGATGAGCTACTACCAACGCCACGTCTTCGTCTGCCTGAACCAGCGCAGCAACGGTGAGTCCAGCTGCGGCGACCACGATGCGCAAGCCGCCTTCGACCACTGCAAGTCCCGCGTGAAGCAGCTCGGCCTGGCCGGCAAGGGTGGCGTGCGCGTCAACAAGGCCGGCTGCCTGGACCGCTGTGCCGGCGGGCCGGTGGCCGTGGTCTATCCAGAAGCCGTCTGGTATTCCTGGGTCGACAAGAGCGACATCGACGAGATCGTCGAAAGCCATCTGCGTGACGGCAAGGTCGTCGAGCGCCTGGTGCTGCCGGACAACGTCGGTCGATGAACTCGCAGACCGAGAAACGCCTCGTCGCCGGCCCGGCCGGCCAGATCGAGGTGGCCATCGACCTCCCGCCCGACGGCGTCACGCCCGTCGGCACGGCGCTGATCTGCCACCCCAACCCGACCCAGGGCGGCACGATGGACAACAAGGTCGTGCAGACCCTGGCGCGCGCCTTCATCCAGCTGGGCTGGCGCGCCGTGCGCTTCAACTTCCGTGGCATCGGCCAGTCTGAAGGCGCGTGGGATGAGGGCCGCGGCGAGGTGGATGACGCACTCGCCGTGCTCGCTGCCGTCCGCACGCCCGGCGAGGCGCTGATCCTGTCCGGCTTCTCCTTTGGCGGCTTCGTTGCTTCCCAAGCTGCGCTGCGCACCGACCCGCCCGCGCAGCGCCTCGTCCTCGTCGGCCCCGCCACGAGCCGTTTCGATACCGCCCCCGTGCCGGCCGACACCGTGGTCATCCACGGCGAGGTCGACGACGTTGTGCCCCTCTCCGCCGTGCTCGACTGGGCCCGCCCGCAGAGCCTGCCGGTCACCGTCGTCCCCGGCGTGGGCCACTTCTTCCATGGGCAGCTGCCGCTGCTCAAGTCACTTGTGGTGCGCGCCTTTGATCCGGCCCGTGCCTGACCCGAATCCATGAAACGACTGCTAGCTTCCCTCCTCACCGCGCTGTCCCTGACTGCGCAAGCCCAGGCGCCGCTGCCGCCCGAGATCGCCGCGCGCAACTACGTGCTGATCGACCTGACGACGCGCAAGACCCTCGCCGAGCGCGAGGCTGATGCGCCCCAAGATCCGGCGTCGCTCACCAAGCTGATGACCGCCTACGTCGTCTTCGGCGCATTGCGCGAGAAGAAGCTGACGCTGGAGCAGACGCTGCCCGTGTCCAAGCGGGCCTGGGACGAGCGCAAGGGCGACCCTTCGCTGATGTTCATCGACACGACGATGACGCCCAAGGTCGACGAGCTGCTGCGCGGCCTCATCATCCAGAGCGGCAATGACGCCGCCGTGGCGCTGGCGGAAGGCGTGGGCGGCACGGTCGAGAACTTCGTGCAGCTGATGAACCGCCAGGCCCAGGCCTGGGGCCTGAAGAACACCGAGTTCCGCAACGTGAGCGGCATGACCGAGCCGGGCCACCGGAGCAGCGCGCGCGACATCGCCACCATCGCGGCCCACATCATCACGGACTACCCCGAGTACTACGCCTACTACTCGCAGCGCGACTACACCTTCAACAAGATCCGCCAGGACAACCGCAACCTGCTGCTGCGCCGCGACCCGACTGTCGACGGCATGAAGACCGGCTACACCGAGGCGGCCGGCTACTGCCTCGTCTCCAGCGCCAACCGCGATTTCCCCAACGGCAAGCGCCGCCTGCTCAGCGTCGTCATGGGCACGTCGTCCAAAGAGGCCCGCGCCAGCGAGAGCCAGAAGCTGCTGAACTGGGGCTACACGGCCTTCGATGCGGTCAAGGTCTTCGACGCCGGCACCGCCATCAAGACCGTGCCGGTCTGGAAGGGCGAGGCCAAGGAGGTCAAGCTGGGCGCTGCGGATGCCATCTTCGTCGCCGTGCCGCGGGGCGATGCCGGCAAGCTGCAAACGCAGGTGGAGCACACCGACCCGCTGGTCGCGCCGCTCAACAAGGGCCAGCGCGTGGGCACGCTGCGCGTGACGACGACGGCCGGCGCGCCGGTGGCCGAGGTGCCGCTGATCGTGCAGGAGACCGTGCCGCAAGCGGGCCTGCTCGGCCGTGCGTTCGACTCCATCCGCTTGTGGATCAAGTGAGCAGTGAGGAGGTTGCGATGAATCTGCCGCCTGATTTGCCTGAACTGCCCGACGTGCCGCCCGAAAAATCGCTCATCGAGTACCCGTCGCAGTTCCCGATCAAGGTCATGGGCGCCAAGGCCGACGGCTTCGTCGAGGCCATCGCGCATGTGGCGAAACAGTTCGACCCCGGCTTCGATCCGGCCACCATCGAGCAGCGCCCGAGCAAGGCCGGCAACTACCTCGGCCTGACCATCACCATCACGGCCACCAGCCGGGAGCAGTTGGACGAGATCTACCGGACGCTGACGACGCATCCGATGGTCAAGGTGGTGCTGTGATCAGGTGGCGCTGTCCAGCGCCGTGATCTTGGCCTTGGCCGCCACGTCGCCGTTCTTGGCGGCCGCCTCGTACCAGTAGCGCGCCAGCCGCGCATCCGCTTCCACGCCCAGCCCCGTCTCGAACATCGACGCGACGAGGTATTGCGCGCCAACGTCGCCGGCCTTGGCGGCTTCGAGGTACCAGCGGTGCGCCTGGCTCATGTCCTGCGCCCGGCCACGGCCCAGGTAAAAGCAGGTGGCGATCGCCAGCGCGCCTTCGCCGTTGCCGTGTTCTGCGGCGCGTTCGAACCAATCGCAAGCCGCAGCCGGGTCGGGCTTGCCACGGCGGCCCTGCTCGACCATCTCGCCCAGCGCGTTCTCGGCCAGCGCGAACTTCTGCGCCGCGGCGCGCTCCAGCCATTGCCAGGCCTTCGCATCGCTCGCGCCGGGCAGTTCGCGGCGCAGGTTCATCATCGCCAGGTTGAACTGGCCCAGCGCCTCCCCGCGCTTGGCGGCGGCGGTGAAGCCCCTTGCGGCAATCTTCAACTTGCCCTCGTCGTAGGCGGCCAATGCATCATCGAGCGAGGTGGCGTGGGCCAGCGAGGCGGTGACCAACAAGGCGGCAATCAGCGGAATCTTCATCGTGGCAAGTCGGTTGGGGCGGGCAAGGGCTTACAGCGCCTGCCTATGATGCCCGCATGATCGTCAAGTCCCTCGGACGGGTTGATTACCTGCCCACGCTGGAGGCCATGCGCGCCTTCACGGCGGTGCGGGATGCCGACACGCCGGACGAGCTCTGGCTCTGCGAGCACCCGCCCACCTTCACCCAAGGCATCGCCGGCAAGCCGGAGCATCTGCTGTTGCCGGGCGACATTCCCGTGGTGCCGACCGAGCGCGGTGGCCAGGTCACGTATCACGGCCCTGGCCAGGTGACGGCCTATCCGCTCATCGACCTGCGGCGCCTCGGCATCTTCGTCAAGGAATACGTCTACCGTTTGGAGACGTCCATCATCCAGACGCTCGACAGCTATGGCGTGACCGGCCTGCGCGTGGCCGGCGCACCCGGCATCTACGTGCGCCCGGCCGACCCTGGCAGCCACGCCGCGCTGGCCGGCCCGGTCGACCCGGCGAATGCCTTCAAGGATCTGGCCAAGGTGGCCGCCCTGGGCATCAAGGTCAGCCGGCACTGCACCTTCCACGGCCTCGCGCTGAACGTGGCGATGGACCTGGAACCCTTCCAGCGCATCAACCCGTGCGGATACGAAGGGCTGGAAACTACATCCCTCGATAAAATCGGGGTTTTCACCGACTGGCCGACCGCGGCCGGGCGGCTCGCCGAACGGCTCTCGGCACAGTTCACGTCATGACCATGTCCGACACGACCACCTACGACCCGACGATCAAGCAAAAGGCCGAAGCCAAGACTTCGCGCATCCCCATCAAGATCGTTCCGGCCGAGGTGCTGAAGAAGCCGGACTGGATTCGCGTCAAGGCTGGTTCGCCGTCGACCCGCTTCTACGAGATCAAGCAGATCCTGCGCGAGCACAAGCTGCACACCGTCTGCGAGGAAGCCTCCTGCCCGAACATCGGCGAATGCTTCGGCAAGGGCACGGCCACCTTCATGATCATGGGCGACAAGTGCACGCGCCGCTGCCCGTTCTGCGACGTCGGCCACGGCCGGCCGGACCCGCTGGACGTGGACGAGCCGCTGAACTTGGCCAAGACGATCGCCGCGCTGAAGCTGAAGTACGTCGTCATCACCAGCGTGGACCGCGATGACCTGAAGGACGGCGGCGCCGGTCATTTCGCCGAGTGCATCATCAAGACGCGCGAACTGTCGCCGCAGACGCAGATCGAGGTGCTGGTGCCCGACTTCCGCGGCCGCGCGGACCGCGCGCTGAACATCCTGAAGGCCGCGCCGCCGGACGTGATGAACCACAACCTGGAAACCGCGCCGCGCCTGTACAAGGAAGCGCGCCCGGGTTCGGACTACCAGTTCAGCCTGGACCTGCTGCGCCGCTTCAAGGAAGAAGTGCCGGGCGTGCCGACCAAGAGCGGCATCATGGTCGGCCTGGGCGAGACCGACGACGAGATCCGCCAGGTGATGCGCGACATGCGCGCGCACAACATCGACATGATCACCATCGGCCAGTACCTCGCGCCGTCCGGCCACCACCTGCCGGTGCGCCGCTATGTGACGCCTGAGATGTTCAAGCAGTTCGAGAAGGAAGCCTACGAGCTGGGCTTCACGCACGCGGCCGTGGGTGCGATGGTGCGGAGCAGTTACCACGCGGACGAGCAGGCCCACGCGGCCCTGAACCCCACCGCCGCCTGATCAGCCCAGCAATGCGGCAGGTCGTGCAGGCCTGGGCTGCGGTGCCATCGGCGGCACCCGCGGCGCGTCGTTGAGGCGCAGGAACTTGAAGCCCACCAGCTGAGGTTTTTTCTGGCCAGCCTGGCGTGAGTCGCGCTCGTCCAGGCGGGCGATGAAGCTCTGCAACGGCTCCTCGCGCACCTGCGGCTCGGCCGAGTGCACGATGTTGCGCCGGCCGTCACTGCCAATGACGATGAGGCCGACGTGCGAGGCCCAATAGCCACCGTCGCGACCCGAGATCACGTTGACGAAATCGCCTTCCTGCAGCTGCGTCTCGATGGCGGCCACGTCCTGCTTGGCGACGAACACGTCTTCGAACTGCTGCACGGGGATGTCGCGCACGATCTTGAATTGCTTGCGCAGGAATGCGCTGCGGTCGATGCGCTGCCGGTAGGCCTGTGTCGGTGCACCCAACGCGCCAGTGACGTCCTGCACCAGCCAGCTGTTGGCGATGTTCCAGTCGGCTTCCGTGTAGTGGTTGCGCGTGGCCGTGCCAATGACGCCGTCGCGGTAGCGCAGGCGCTGCAGCATCCAGAAGAACTCCTCCCACGATGCGCTCAGCGCCATCGCGTAGATGTGCTCGGCGAACACGACGCAGTCGCTTTTGGTGAGGTTGAACAGCGGCTGGCTGTCGTAGGTTTCGTAGGGAAACTCGCCCAATAGATAGAGCTCGTAGGGCTGGCCAATGTTCTTGCGCGCCAGCGCCGCGATGCGCCGGCGCAGGTCGGGCTGGTCCAGCTGTTGCCAGGCAAGGAAGCGGCCCAGCTCGGCAGGCTGCATCCGGTACAGCGGCTTGTTGAGCAGCGAGCCCAGCTCGGCGCCATCCAGCCCGACGCGGCGTGCTGCATCTAGCTGTGCGGCGGTAGGTTCGATGCGCGGCAGCGCCGGCGGCGGGGTGCCGGGCTGGTGCGCGCAGGCGGCCAGCAAGAGTGAAAGGGCCAGGGCGCCAAGTTGCTTCATCGCCGCAGTGTCAGCCATGGGCCGGTGCGCTGCCGCGTGGGCTCAGGCCTCGGCCAGCAGCTTCTCGATCAACTCGTGCAGGGATGAGAAATCCGGCTCACCGACGTAGCGCTTGACGATCTCACCGCGCTTGTTGATGAGGAAGGTCGTCGGCGTCATCTGCACCGGGCCGAAGGCCTGGGCGACGCTGCCGGTGTTGTCGATGGCCACGCCGAAGGGCAGCTGGCGCGTCTCGGCAAACCGGGACACAAAGGCTGGCGGGTCGTAGCTCATGGCCACGGCCAGCGTGTCGAAGCCGCGGGCCTTGAACTTGTCGTGCGTAGCGACGATCTGCGGCATTTCCTTCACGCAGGTCGCGCAGCTCGTGGCCCAGAAGTTCACCAGCATGACCTTGCCAGCCCACTGCTGGGAGCCGGCCTTCTGGCCACTCAACAGGGTGTAGCTGACCTCAGGCGCGCGTTCTCGGGCGCAGCCGCCGAGTGCGGCAGCGCAGATCAGCGCGAGGGCAGGAACGAGAGTGCGGCGCTTGAGCATGGGCCGCATTCTAGGAAACCCGTCAATTCCTCTTGGCGAGCTCGAACATCAGCAGCGACGGCAGCGCGTCGGGGAAATGGCGGCGCGAGATGCGGGCCAGGCCGTCGTCGGTGGCCGTGGACAGCTGGGTGCGGTGCTCGGCGTCGAACATCTCGACGAAGCAGAAGTCCGGCGCGTCGCGCATCACCTCGGCGATCAGTTGCAGCAGGGCCTCGTTCATCAGCGCCGCGTCGAACAGCAGCGCATGCGGCAGGCCCTCGCGGCAGAACTGCTCGGCCTCGGCCACGCTGCCCACCACGTCCACCAGCATGCCCATGTGGCGCACGGCAGCCTGGGCCTCCGTGCGCAGGTCGCGGTTGGCCGCCAGGATCAGCAACTGGCAGCCGGCCAGTGGGCGCGAGTTGCCGCCCATGCGCTCGACTTCCGCCTCCAGCCGCGCTTGAGTGCTGTCGGGCGGCGGCGCTTCGTCGGGGGCAAGCTGGTTGAACTCCAGCGTCAGCAGCGTGATGCCGGCCTCCTGCTCGCGCAGCGGCAGCACGCCCAAGGTGATGGCCGTCTGCTCCAGCAGCTTCCAGGCCAGCGAGTCCAGGCCGGCGGACGCTGCTCGTGGTTCCGGGTGGTCACCCAGCAGCTCCAGCGAGCGGTGGGCAAAGCGGCAGCTCAGGCGCGCCTTCACGGGCCAGGGGGTCAGGTCCAGGCGCAGGTCGACGGAAGAATGCGTGTTGGCCAGCGCCCAATCCATCAGCGCGTTCAACAGCGCAAACAGCAGCGCGCCGTCGGCCCAGATCTCCACGGCCTGCAGCGACTGCCGCACCTGCACGCCGCGCGCCTGGGTCTCGCGGCTTCGCTGGGCCAGTACGCTGCGCAGCATCTGCGTGAGGTGCTGGCGCTCACGGTTCAGGCGCAGGCGGCCGGAGGCCAGGCGCGAGAGCTGCTGGCCCAGCATGCCGGCGGTGCGAGCGTCGTCGACGCTGCGGCGCAGCAGGCGCAAGCCGCGGCGGTCGATCTGGCCACTGGTGGCAAGGGCCTGGATCTGTTCCAGCGCCGCGCTCAGCGGCCCGGCGATCTCGGCGCCCAATTGCTGGACGATGTCGGCCCACTGCACCGGCGTGGGCTCAGGCGTGACATCGTTGGCGGCGCTGACTGGCGCTGAAGAAGGCGGTGTGGACATGACCCCGATGACGACAAGCCGCGGCGGATGGTTCTAAGTTGTTGGCCCGCCGCGGTGCGAGAACGCATGCTGGGCACAGGGCGCGCCAACCTCCATCCCCTGGGCAGGGGGAAACCCTTGGTTTAGGGGTGGGTTTGCCCTCAAGCGATCACACCGTTGGCGCGCCAGTTCGTGATTTCCTCCGCACTACAGCCGGCTTCTCGCAGCAATTCGTCGCTGTGCTGGCCGAGCAGCGGCGGCGCATGTCGGTACTGAACCGGCGTGGCCGACAGCTTCATCGGACTGGCGACGAGGCGTAAATCCGGCGTCAGCGGGTGATCCATGCCGACGACCGCACCGCGCGCCTGCGCCTGCGGGTCGGTCAGCGCCTCGTCGATGCCATTGATGGAGCCGCAAGGCACCTTGGCGGCCTCCAGCGCGCTCAGCCAGTCGTTGCGGGGGCGCAGGCGGATGGCTTCAGCCAGCTGCGGCACGAGGATGGCGCGATGACGGACACGCTCCGAATTGGTGGCAAAACGCGCGTCCGCTGCCCAATCCGGTCTGCCTGCCACGTCGCAGAACTTGGCGAACTGGCGGTCGTTGCCCACGGCCAGGATCAGGTGGCCGTCACTGGCCTCGAACACCTGGTAGGGGACGATGTTCTGGTGCGCATTGCCCATGCGCCCAGGCACCTGGCCGCTGCACAGGTAGTTGCTGCCCAGGTTGGCCAGCATGGCGAGCTGGGTGTCCAGCAGCGCCATGTCGATGACCTGGCCCTGGCCGGTGGCGTCGCGGTGGCGCAGCGCGGCCAGGATGGCGACGGTGGCGTACATGCCGGTGAAGAGGTCGGCCACCGCGACGCCCACCTTTTGCGGCCCGCCGCCGGGAAGGTCGTCGCGCTCGCCGGTCACGCTCATCAGCCCGCCCATGCCCTGCACGGCGTAGTCGTAGCCGGCGCGCTCGGCGTATGGGCCCGTCTGGCCGAAGCCGGTGATGGAGCAGATGACGAGCCCGGGGTGCTCGGCCAGCAGGCTTTGCGCGTCCAGCCCATAGCGGGCCAGGTCGCCGACCTTGAAGTTCTCCACCAGCACGTCGACCTGGGCGGCCAGCTTGCGCACGATGGTCTGCCCCTCGGGCGTGGCGAGATCCACGGCGAGCGAGCGCTTGTTGCGGTTGGCCCCGAGGAAGTACGCGGCCTCGGTCGTGTCCCGCCCGTGCGCGTCTTTCAAGTAAGGCGGCCCCCAGGCGCGCGTGTCGTCACCGCTGCCAGGCCGTTCGATCTTGATGACGTCGGCACCCAGGTCCGCCAGCGTCTGCGTGCACCAAGGGCCGGCCAGCACGCGGGACAGGTCCAGCACGCGCACGCCAGACAGTGCTTGAGGGGAGGGCAAATCTTGCATGGCGGAATTGTCGGGGGCTGCCTGCAGATAATTGGGCGATGCACCATCGCCTCATCGCCGGATTTGCCCTAATGCTGGTTTTGCTGGCCGCGTGCCAGCCAGCGCTGAACTGGCGCGAGGTGCGGCCGGCGCAGTCCAACGCCGTGGCGCTCTTCCCCTGCAAGCCGGAGGTCGAGCAGCGGCCCGGCATGGGCCTGGCCCAGTGCGAGGCTGCGGGAATGAGATTCGCGCTGTCCTGGGCGGACGCCCCCGACCCTAGCCAGTCAGGGCCCGCGCTCAAGGCCATGGCGCTGGCCCTGGCCGCCAAGGTCGGTCAGCCGCTGCCGTTGGCGCAGCCGCTCCAGGTTCCCGGCATGACGCCCCTGCCCGAAGCCGCCCAGTACCGCATGGCCGGCGCCAGCGGCGCCGCCCGGCTGGCCGTGTTCTCCCATGGCGGGCGGGTCTATCAGGCGCTGATGACGGCGCCGCGAGACGATTCAGCCGCGTGGGACAGCTTCCTCGGCGGCATGCGTGTGGCAGGGGCTATCGAGCCCGCCCGCTAACATCCCGCTCATGGCCCAACTCCTCGTGATTGCCCACGCGCCGCTCGCTTCTGCGCTGCGGCAGGTGGCTGAACACACCTTTCCGGACTGTGCGCCCACGCTGACCGTATTGGACGTGCACCCCGGCATGTGCGCCGACGATGTCGAGACGGCCGCTCGCGCGCTGATGACCGACGCCAGCCAGCCCGAGTGGCTGGTCTTGACCGACGTCTTCGGCGCCACCCCCTGCAACGGCGCACTGCGCCTGGCGGGGGAGCAGGTGCAGGTGCTCAGCGGCGTCAGCGTGCCCATGCTGTGGCGCACGCTCTGCTACGCCAGCCAGAAGTCCTTGACCGAACTGGCCCGGCGCGCCGTGCAAGGCGCGGTCGCCGGCGTCGTCGCCACGCCTCCCTTGCCTTCCGACGAATGATCACTTCCACCCTCACCATCAGCAACAAGCTGGGTCTTCACGCACGCGCCTCGGCCAAGCTGACCAAGCTGGCCGGCAGTTTCAAGTGCGATGTCCACATGACACGCAACGGCCGTCGTGTGAATGCCAAGAGCATCATGGGCGTCATGATGCTGGCCGCCGGCCTTGGCGCCTCCGTCGAACTGGAGACCGAGGGCGAAGATGAACAGGCGGCGCAGGACGCGATCACCGCGCTCGTCAACGACAAGTTCGGCGAAGGTCAATAAGACCTTGCGGGACAGACCGATCGAGCGCAGCGAGTAGTTTTGTCCCCAACTGGCTTAAAAGCTGGTGATGCGGCGAAAGCGCTCTGGCAGGTCCGCCATGCGCACCAGCAGCGGCAGGTCGGCGGTGTTGAAGTCCGGGTCCCAGGCCGGCTCGCCCATGAGCTTGGCGCCGCAGCGGAGATAGCCGCGGATCAACGCCGGCGCCTCGACGTTCAGGTCCTGGCGCAGATGGGCGATTGGCAGCGGCAGGCGCGGGCGGACCTGGCAGTCGATGGGCGCAAGGTGCGTGGCCGCCATCTGCTTCCACAGGCTGGCCGCGAAATGCCCGCCGTCCCGCATGCTGACGCTGGCGCAGCCGATGACGGTGTCCAGCCCGTTGCGGTTCATGAAGTCGGCCATCGCGCCCCACAGCGCAATGATGGCGCCACCGCTGCGGTGGTCGGCATGCACGCAGGAGCGGCCGATCTCCGCCACACGCGAACGCATGCCGCGCAGCCGGGTGAGATCGAATTCGGTGTCGCTGTAGAAGCCGCCGGCGCGCTTGGCGGCCGCCGGGGTCAGCACGCGGTAGGTGCCGACGACGGGGCCAGGCTCGTCGCCGTCCTCGCTGCCCGCGCGCACCAGCACATGCTCACAGTAGGCATCGAAGAGGTCGACATCCAGGCCGGTCGCCTTGCCGTTGGCCGGCGCCAGGCGCGCGCCCATTTCGACCGCGAACACCTGGTGGCGCAGCGCCTGGGCTTCGCGCACCTCTGACTCGCTGCTGGCCCAGCTGACGCTCAGGCGGGTGGGAGTGGCGCGCTCCAGGCGCGGCAGGGCAGGGGCTTGCGACGGCGCACGCGTGACGATGTGACTGCGATTCATGCGGCGGAATGCTGAGCGGCTGGTTTGACGCAGCCATGAAGGCGCAATGAAAAAACCATGACGTGCGGCGCTCGTACAACCGGCTACATTGACCCCTCGAACTGCGGGGTGTGCGATGAGTTTCCAGGTGTTCGGCATTGCGGTCTCACGCGGCGTGGCCATCGGCCGCGCGGTGCTCGTGGCGTCCAGCCGTGTCGACGTGGCGCACTATTTCGTCGCGCCTGACCAGATTGCGTCGGAAATCGCCCGCCTGCTGCGCGGTCGCGATGCTGTCGTGCTCGAACTTGAAACGCTGCGCGATGAACTGCCTGGCGACGCGCCCCACGAACTGGCCGCGTTGCTCGACGTGCACCTGATGCTGTTGCACGACGAGGCCCTCACCGGCAGCGCCAGCCAGTGGATCGTCGACCGCCACTACAACGCCGAATGGGCACTGTCCGCCCAGCTCGAAGTGCTCGCGCGCCAGTTCGACGAGATGGAGGACGATTACCTGCGCGAACGCAAGGCCGACCTGGAGCAGGTGGTGGAGCGCGTGCTGCGCGCCCTGGCGCATGCCCTCGGCGACACACCCACGCCCGTCACGCCGCGCGACTTCGGCGGTGAAGACCCGCTGCTGCTCGTCGCCGCCGACATCGCGCCGGCCGACATGATCCAGTTCAAGCGCAGCGTTTTCCGCGGCTTCATCACCGATATCGGCGGCAAAACCTCGCACACCGCCATCGTCGCGCGCAGCCTGGACATCCCGGCGGTCGTCGGCACCCGCGAGGCCTCGCGCCTCATCCGCCAGGACGACTGGGTCATCATCGACGGCGACGCAGGTACCGTCATCGTCAACCCCTCGCCTATCGTGCTGGAGGAGTACCGCTTCCGCCAACGCCAGAGCGAGCTGGAGCGCGCCCGCCTCGGGCGGCTGAGGCACACGCCCGCCGTCACCCTGGACGGCGAGCACATCGAACTGCACGCCAACATTGAAATGCCGGCAGACGCGGAAGCCGCCGTGGCCGCGGGCGCGACAGGCGTAGGCCTGTTCCGCAGTGAGTTCCTCTTCATGAACCGCGACGGTGAACTGCCGAGCGAAGAAGAGCAGTTCGTTGTCTATAGGGCGGCCGTCGAGGCGATGAAGGGAATGCCGGTGACGATCCGGACTGTGGACATCGGTGCCGACAAGCCGCTCGACCGCCTCAGCGTTTCCGAGCTGCGCCACGAGCATGTGCTGAATCCGGCGATGGGCCTGCGCGCCATCCGCTGGAGCTTGGCCGAGCCGAGCATGTTCCGCCAGCAGCTGCGCGCCATTTACAGGGCCAGCGCCTTCGGCAAGGTCAGGCTGCTCGTGCCCATGGTTGCTCACCTCAGCGAGGTAAAGCAGATCATCGAGACCATCCGCAAGGTGCAGCAGCAGCTCACCGATGCGGGACACGCCTTCACCCGCGTCGAGCTCGGCGTCATGATCGAGATCCCGGCTGCGGCGGTCATGCTGCCGATGCTGCTGCGGCATCTGGACTTCGTCTCCATCGGTACCAACGACCTGATCCAGTACACGCTGGCCATCGACCGCGCCGACGAGGCGGTGGCCCACCTGTACGACCCTTGGCACCCGGCGGTGTTGCAGCTCATCAGCCGCGCCATCGCGGAATCGCGCGCAGCGGGTAAGGGGGTCAGCGTCTGCGGTGAGATGGCCGGCGACCCTGATTTCACGGACTTGTTATTGGCGATGGGGCTGCGCAGCTTCTCCATGCATCCCTCGCAGATCCCTGCCGTCAAGCAGCGCGTGCTCCGCGCTGATACCCAGCGCTTGGCGGCCGCACTGCCGCGCGTGCTTGAAAGTGAAGATCCCCGGACTGCGGCGAGCAAGGAACTCGCAACCGCCAGAGGTGGGGCTGCTGTAGTTCATTGAGTAAGCACGGGAAGTCAACCGCGGCATGCGCTCCGCCACTGGCGGGATGCACGCCCTGCGGCGAGGGCCCGCACAAGGTATTGAACTGATGGGACGCTTGCGCCTGATCAAAAACCTGTGCTACAGTCGTGGGCTTCGCTGATGACAAAGCGCTGAGTGATCTGGAGACG
>NZ_CEEDEB010000015.1:0-152813 GCF_979253795.1 Roseateles sp. AC306 | reverse complement strand
TCGCACCCCTTTGTCTGAACGGAGCGTAGCGAAGTGAGTTGGGTGCGGCCCCGGGCTTCGAGCATCGCAGGGGACCCCGACAGGGGCGGTTTCGCAGGGGAGAGCTTTTTGCTTACTTTTTGGCGGTCTAAAAAGTGAGTCGCCTGCGGGGGCGAAATCCCCGCATGGGCCTCACCTGGACACCCCCACCCGCGAGTCAAGCTCAACCAGCCCCAACCCCCATCGTCACCTGCCCCGCCGGCACATGCACCGCCGCACTTTCGACATGACCCACCTGGTCGTCGAAGAAGAAGTCCGGCTCGAACTCGCGCAGGAACTCGCCCTTGGCCAGGCCGCCAAGGAACATCGCCTCGTCGACCTCGATGTTCCAGTCCATCAGCGTGCGGATGGCGCGCTCGTGGGCCGGTGCACTGCGTGCCGTGACCAGCGCCGTGCGCACGCGCATGCCGCCACCGGGCGAGTGCTGAAGCCGCTGCAAAGCCTCGAGAACCGGCTTGAACGGCCCTGCCGGCAGCGGCAGGTGGGCGCGCTGCACCTCGTGCGCGCGGAAGGCGGCCAGCCCGTCGCGCTGGAAGACCTGCTCGGCTTCGTCCGAGAACAGCACCGCGTCGCCGTCGAAGGCAATGCGCAGCTCGTTGGGGTGGGCCGCCGAGGCGCGCGCCGCCAGCGGCATCACGCGCGCCGCGGCCACGCCGGCCGCGAGCGCCTGGCGCACGTCGTCGTCGTTGGCCGACAGAAAGAGATGGGCCGACAGCGGCTTCAGATAACGCCACGGTGACGCGCCGCGCGTGAACACGCCGCGCTCCACCGGCAGGCCGTAATGCCTGGCCGAGCGGAACACGCGCAGGCCTGAGATGGGGTCGTTGCGTGAGAGCACGACCACCTCGACCTGAGGCGCCCTGCCGTCGTTGAAGGCCAGCAGCTTGCGCACCAGGGAGAAAGCGACGCCGGGCGGCGCGGGTTCGTCCAGGCGCTGCTGCTGCAAGGCCATGTAGGCATGGTCGTCGCCGGCCTCAAAGACCTGGTTCTCGGCCTCGAAGTCAAAGAGGGCCCGCGACGAGATCGCGACGACGAGTTGACCGGTGAGCGTGGCTGGCATCTCTGCATTGTCAGGCGCGCGCAGTGCCGCCGCCCCTCCAGCGGCCGTCGTGGATCCGGCTTTGCCGGTCCACCAACGGGCATTGCGGGCCACCGCCGGGCCAGTGGCCCGGCCCTTCGCCAGGCACATTCAATCCACTGGATTGAATGGTGTCCGGGCTTGGCCCCCTTGAGGGGACACAGCTTCGCTGCGGTAGGGGGTCGTCTATTTCACCCAGGTATTCAGCTGGATGATCGGCATCAGCACGGCCAGCACGATCAGCAAGACGATGGCGCCCATCGCAACGATGAGCAGCGGCTCCAGCAGCGTGGCCGCAGCCATGGAGCGGCGCTGGACCTCCACGCTGAGCTGGCGCGCCGCGCGGCCCAGCATCTCCGGCAGTTGGCCGGTCTGCTCGCCCAGGCGCGCGAACATGGCCAGGATGCCGGGGAAGCGCTTCTTGCCCGCCAGGGCCGAGCCCAGCGGCGCACCTTCGCGCACCTGCGTCAGCGCATCCAGCGCATCGGCCTGCATGGCGCGGTTGGACAGCGTCTCGGCCGCCGCCTGCAGCGCCTTCAGGATGGGCACGCCGGCGCCGGCCAGCATGGCCAGCGTGCCGGCAAAGCGCGCCGCGTTGTAGCCGCGGGCAAGGCGCCCGATCAGCGGCACGCCGAGCAGGGCGGCGTCGAAGCGCAGCCGAAAGGCCGATGCCTTCAGCGCCTGGCGCAGCAGCAGGCCGGCCACGGCGAGGGCGCCCAGCATGGCCCAGCCCCAGGTGCGCGCAAAGTCGCTGATGGCCAACATCGCGATCGTCAGCGCCGGCAGCGTGCGCTTGGAGCTGGTGAACACGGTGGCGATCTGCGGCACGACGTAGGTGACGAGGAAGATGACGATGAAGAAGGAAATGACGGAAATGATGGCCGGGTAGGCCATGGCGCCGATGAGCTTGCCCTTGAGGTCCTCGCGCTCTTCCAGGTCGTCTGCGAGCTTCTCCAGCACCTGGCCCAGCGCGCCGCTCTGCTCGCCGGCGGCGACGACGCCACGGTAGACATCGTCGAATTCGCGCGGGGCCATGGCCAGCGCGCGGGCAAAGGTGGAGCCGGCGTTGACCTCGGCCTTCAGCTGGCTGATCAGTTCGCGCTGGCGCACATCCTCGCTTTCGTCGGCCAGCGCGGTCAGCGCGCGCTCGATGGGCAGGCTGGAGCCGACAAGGCCGGCGAGCTGGCGGGTCCAGACGGACAGGGCGGTCGCGCTGAAGACGCGCCGCGTGAAGCGGCTGCCTTCCTGGGCACCATGCTGCTGCACCATCTCGATGGACAGCGGTGTGAGCCCCAGGCCGCGCACCATCGCACGCGCAACGCGCGGGTTGTCGGCCTCGATCAGGCCGCTGGCCTGGCGGCCGGAGTCGGCAAGGGCTTCGTATTTATAGGCTGGCACAGCTACTCGCGAGTGACGCGAAGAACTTCTTCGAGCGACGTTACACCCGACTCGATCAGGCGCTCGCCGTCCTCGCGCATCGAGCGCAGGCCGATCGCCTCGGCCGCAGCCTGAAGCTGGCTTTCGGGTGCGCGGTTGTGGATGAGGCTGCGCACGGCATCGTCGGCCACCATCAGCTCGTAGACGCCCGTTCGGCCCTTGTAGCCGGTCTGGCCGCAGGCGTCGCAGCCGACCGGGTGCCAGCGGCCGTGATCGTCCTGCGTCTTGCAGACGGGGCACAACCGCCGCACCAGGCGCTGGGCCAGCACGCCCAGGAGCGATGACGAGAGCAGGAAGGGCTCGACGCCCATGTCGGTCAGCCGCGTGACGGCGCTGGGCGCGTCGTTGGTGTGCAGCGTGGCCAGCACCAGGTGGCCCGTCAGCGAGGCCTGGATGGCGATCTGCGCGGTCTCGTAGTCGCGGATCTCGCCGATCATGATGACGTCGGGGTCCTGGCGCAGGATGGCGCGCAGGGCCTTGGCGAAGGTCAGATCGATCTTGGCGTTGACCTGGGTCTGGCCGATGCCGGGCAGCTCGTACTCGATTGGGTCCTCGACGGTCAGCACATTCGTCGTGCTGGTGTCGACGGTCTGCAGCGACGCGTACAGCGACGTCGTCTTGCCCGAGCCCGTCGGGCCGGTGACGAGCACGATGCCGTGCGGCTGCTGCACCAGCTTCTTGAAGGCGGACAGCACCTGACCGTCCATGCCCAGGCCTTCAAGCGTGAACTTGGATTCGCTCTTGTCCAGCAGGCGCAGCACGGCGCGTTCGCCGTGGGCGCTGGGCAAAGTGGAGACGCGCACGTCGATGGCACGGCCGCCGATGCGCAGCGAGATGCGGCCGTCCTGCGGCAGGCGCTTCTCGGCGATGTCCAGCTCGGCCATGATCTTCAGCCGCGAGATCAGTGCCGCGTGCAGTGCCCGATTCGGCTGCACCACCTCGCGCAGCGTGCCGTCGACGCGGAAGCGCACCGAGCTGCTGCGCTCGTAGGGCTCGATGTGGATGTCGCTCGCGCCATCCTTGGCCGCCTGCGTCAGCAGCGCATTGAGCATGCGGATGATGGGCGCGTCGTTGGCGGCCTCGAGCAGGTCTTCCACCGCCGGCAGGTCCTGCATCATGCGCGACAGGTCCACCGCGCTCTCCACCTCGCCCACGACGACGGCCGCGCTCGATTCGCTGCCGGCGTAGGCCGCATTGATGCGCGTGGTCAGAGAGGTCGCGGCTTCGGCTTCGAGCCGGTCCACCGAGTACAGGCGCTGCACCTCGGACAGCGTGGCCCACGCGATCTCGGGCGGCGCCCACAGCGTCAGCGTGCTGCCGTCGTCCTCGAGCAGCACGCAGTTGGCCTTCGCAAAGGCATAGGGCAGGGGGTGGCGGTTCGCGGCCATGGACAGGAGCGGCTTACTGTTGCGGCGCGATCTTGGCTGCCGGTGGCTTGGGCTCAGGCAGCACCGGCGCGCCGGTGTCGGGCAGTGCCCAGTTCTTCGTCGGCTGGCCGTTCTGCTGCACAGCGCGGATGCTCTCGTAGCGGTCCAGGCTTAGCTGGTTGGTGCTCTCGGCGGTGCGCAGCACGACGGGGCGCAGGAAGACCATCAGATTGCTCTTCACGCGCTTGCGGTTCTTGTTGCCGAACAGATTGCCCAGCAGCGGGATTCTGGACAGACCGGGTACGCCGGCTTCGCCGTCGTCGTACTCGTCCTTCATCAGGCCGCCCAGCACGATGATGTCGCCGTCCTCGATGACGACCGTCGTCTCGATGGCGCTCTTGTCCAGCGTCGGCCCGTTAGGCCCCTGAGCCGTCACATTGGAGTTTTCCTGGTAGACCTGCATGCGTACCGTGCCGCCTTCGCCAATCTGGCTCTTGATCTTGAGCGTCAGGCCGACGTCCTTGCGGTCCACGGTCTGGAAGGGGTTGACCGTGCCACCTGTCGAAGAGCCCGTGTTGGCATAGGAGCCTGTCACGAAGGGAACGTTTGAGCCGATGACGATGCGCGCCTCCTCGTTGTCCAGCGACACAAGGTTGGGTGTCGACAGCACGTTGGCGCCATTCTGGCTTTCGAAGAAGTTGGCGACGGCGCCCAGCGTGTAGAGGCTGCCGAACTTCTTCAGGACACCGACGTTCAGACCCTTTGGCACTGCACTGGCATCGCCAACCGCTGTGCCGATGGTGGTGATGTTGCCCGAGGCAATGGCGCCGGTCGCGTTGATGATGTTGGCCAGCCCCGTGCCGTAGTTGGTGCCGGCGCCGACGATGCTGCTGTCGCCCTTGTTGCCGAACAGGTTCTGCCACTGCACGCCGAACTGGCCGGACTTGCTGTTGTCGATCTTGACGATCAGTGACTCGACATAGATCTGGGAGCGGCGGGAATCGAGCTGCTCGATGACCGTGCGCACCTGGCGGTACAGCGGCTCGGGCGCGGTGATGATGAGCGAATTCGTCGACGGATCGGCCTGCACGAAGCCGCCGGTGGACGGGCCGGCCGAAGCGCTCAGCGGTGACGTTGCTGCGGTCGAGGCGCCGCCGATGCCACTGTTGGTGCCCGTGTTGCTATTCATGGCGTTGTTGGCGCCGCCAAAGCTGGTGCCCGCGCCGCTCAGGCCGCCGGTGTTGGTGCCGGACGTGCCGCTGCCGCTGTTGCCGCCGGCGCTGCCCGACGAGCCCGCGCCGAACGCGGCGCGCAGCACCGTGGCCAGCTTCACGGCGTCGGCGTTCTTCAGGTAGACGACGCGGATGTTGTTGCCACCGTCGACGCTGGGCTGGTCGAGCTTGTCGACCATGGAACGCACGGCCGCCAGGCGCGCCGGGTTGCTGGCGCGCAGGATGAGGCCGTTGGAGCGTGGGTCCACCAGCACGTTGACGGCGCTGCTGCTCTGCCCAGGCACGGCCGCACCCGTGACGGCACCGCCGTCGGCGAGGCGCTGTACCAGCGGCGCCAGGTCGGCCGCGACGGCGTGCTTGAGCGTCACGATCTCGATGTCGCTGGTGCCCGGCGTGTCCATCGCCGCGACGATCTTGGCGATGCGCTGCAGGTTGTCGGCGTAGTCGGTGATGACCAGGCTGTTGTTGCCCGGGTTGGCATTGATGGTGTTGTTGGGGCTGATCAGCGGGCGCAGCACGGCGACGAGGTTGTTGGCGTTCTCGTGCTGGATGCGGAAGATCTGCGTCAGGATCTGGTCGCCGCGCACCGTGCTCGTCTCGATGGCCACGGAGCCAGCCTGCAGCTTGGCATCGGCCTCGGGCAGCACCTTGAGCAGGCCGGCCGTCTCGACGACGGTGAAGCCCAGGCCGCGCAGCGCGGCGAGGTAGTTGCGGTAGGCCTCGGCCACCGACACCGGCTGCTCGCTGTAGACCGTGACCGTGCCCTTGACGCGCGGGTCGATGATGATCTGGCGATCCAGCATGACGCCGATGGCGCGAGTCACGGCCTCGATGTCGGCGTTGACGAAGTTCAGCGTGACGGGCGAGCTGGCCTTGACTGCGGGACCGCGCGTGCGGCCACGCTGCACAGTGGAGTTGTCAGGCTGCGCGAACGCGCTGCCGGCGGTCAGCAGCAGGGCTGCAATCGCTACGGCGGTGGCGGTGCGTTGGAGATTCATGATCATCCGATCGTCAAGACGGAGCGCGCCCCCTGGCGGCGTCCAATGATGTTCAGCAGGTTGTTGAGGGCTTCCTCGCGGCCCGGCGCGGCCCCGGCTTCACCGATGAAGCGGCTCTTGCCGCCCGGCACCACCGTGCCCGCGCCGCTGAGCTGCAGGGCACCTTCCAGCGTGGACAGGCGCAGGGTGCTGACGCCTGGGTTGCCGGGGTCCGCACTCAGATCGAGGCGGTAGCTGCCCAGCGGCGCGACGGTGGAGATGCGCGAGGACAGGTTGACCAGGTCGAACTGCAGGTCGCCGAACTGGCGCCAGCGGCCCTGCACCGACTCCAGCCTGAACTCGCGCGCCGACAGCCGCAGCGAGCCGCCCAGCTGCAGCGTGTTCCAGGGCGTGCCCAGGCCGGCCAGCACACTGGCCGGCAGGCGTGCGAGCCAGTCGGCGCGGCTGTCGATGCTGATCTCCATGCGGCCCAGGCCGGGCTTCAGCCCCAGCAGCAGATCGCCGTTGATGCAGCAGTCCTGCCGCGCCGCGAGCTGCAGGCCGGCGCCTTTGAGGCTCATCTTCCAGTGCAGGCGGCCGGGCAGCGAGGAGGCGTCGCGGCTGCCCGCGCCGCCGGTCAGCACCAGCACGCCCGAGCCGTTCCAGATGCTGCCGCGCGTGTCGACCAGCAGCAGGTGCTCGCCCGTGGCCGAGGCCAGCGAGCGCGCCAGCCAGCTGGCCGGTGCAAACAGGATCAGGGCGCCGACGAGGCCGATCAACGCGCCGGCAACGCTCCAGCGCCGCGCCGTGCCGTGGCGCACCGAGCGCCCGGCCAGCTGCGTACTGGCCTGGAAGACCGAGTCCTGCACCGTCATCGGCGGTTGCGCGGGTTTCTTCTTGAACCAGGCCATCAGGCGCCACCTCCCAGGTTCAGGACAAGGCTGCCGGAGTAGCCGTTGGGACCGCGTGTCAGTTGCGCTTCAACGGGGCGGGCGCGTGCGGCCGAGCGCACTTCGCCGAGCCAGGCCTGCAAGGCCTGCGGTGCGATGCCGTTGAGCGTGACGACGGCACGGTCGCCGGTCAGGTTCAGGCGCGCGACCGAACCGAGGTGCGCGACCGAGGCCGTCAGTGCCGCCTGCGCCTGGGCCGGCGGCACGCTGGGCGCCTTGCGCAGCGCGCCGGCTTCCTGGGCTTGCGACTGCATCTGCTGGAGCTGCAACTCCAGCTTTTCGAGTTCGGCGGGTGCAGCCTTGAGCGTGCGCAGGGCCGGTGCCAGCAGGACAGCCCAGGCCAGCAGCAGGCCCAGCAGCACGGCAATGGCGGCGAGGGCAAGACGTTCGCGCTCGCCCAGCGTCTGCCAGTGCGTCAGCGCCTGGGCGCGCGCGTGGCGCCATTGGGCCTGCAAGCCGTCGCCGGCAGCGGGGGAATTGAAGCGGGAAGCCATCAGCGTCGTCCTTGGGCGCTGGCGCGGCTGATGGTCAGCTTGCCCTCGCTGGCGTCGAGTTGCCAGCCGTCGCTCTGCAACTGGCTGCGGAAGTTGTCGACCTGCGGCTGGCCCCAGCCCGCAGCCGACACGGTCAGGCGGCCGGGCTCGAAGGCCAGGGCCTCTGCGGGCGGCCGGTCGGCGGGCCAGGCGGTGGCGGCGGCGCCTAGCAGGGCTTCCAGGTCCTGCTCGCCGACGCTGCCGGCGCTGATGCGCAACAGGTCGAGCTGCTTTTGCATCTGCACCGGTGCGTCGAGGATGGCGCGCACTTCGGGGAAGGCGCCGGTCAGCGTCGCCGTGATGGCCTCGCGGCGCGCGGCCAGTTCGCGGTTCTGATGCCAGGCCCAGAGGTTCAGGCCGAGCAACTGCACGACAACCAGGGCCGCCAGACCCCAGCGCACCGGCTGCCACGGCTTGCGCATCAGGCCGCGGCTGAAAAGTCGCAGCGCCCGCACGCCGCGGGCGCGCGGCGCCAGGTCGAACTGGCGCAGGTCCCAGGCGCCGTCGACAACGGCCAGCGCCCTCTGGGCGGGCGTCTGCACGGTGACGGTGGTACCCAGCCAACGCTCGGCGGTGGTGGCGATGCCGGGCGTGGCCGTCCACTCTGCCGCGTGCACGAGGCCGGGCGGGAAGAGCTGCCGCGGCAGGCCGCCTTGCAGCGGCAGCGTCGCGACGCCGTCAGCGTGGCTCCAGCGCAATGTGATGACGTCGTCGCCGGTGCCGTTGTGGGCCTCGAAGAAATGCCCGCGCGCCGGTTCATCGGGCCAGGACAGCGGCGCCACGCGATCAACGAAGACGTGCGCTGCATCGAGATGGGCAAGGTGTTCGGCCAGCCAGAGCCTGGACGTGATGGCCACCCAGGCCGTGTCGCCGCCGGCGGCGTCGGGCTCGATGGCGAAGTGCACCGTCTCGGGGTCGTCGAGCAGGGCTTCTTCCAGCTTGCCGGCCAGCGCCGCGCGCATCTGCCGGCCGGCGCGCGGCAGCTCGATGCAGCGCCAGCCGATGTCGGATTCGGCGGGGATGGCGATCACGATGTCGGCCGACGGCAGCGAGGTGGCGGCAGAGCGGCCCTCGCGGTCGACGTGGCGACCATCGGTCGTCAGCGCCCAGTCGTACTCCCGCGGCGCACCGGCTCGCGCCGGCTCGGTCGCGGGCACGGCTCGGCCCAGGGCGCGCAGGCGCGACCGGGCGGGCAGGAACAGCAGCAGGGTGCTCATAGGGGCAGGCAGGCGCGGCGCATTCTAGGAGGGGGCTGTGGCGGTGAAGGCTCGAATAAAAAGCGGGCGGTAAAGATCGGTCAACGGTCGAGCAGCTGGTTGATGCGCTCGCGGGCCAGCACCACCATGTTCAGGCCCTGGCGCTCGATCAGCGAACGCTGCTCCAGCTGCCGCTCATCCAGCCGCAGGCGTCCGGTGACGACGAAGAAGGCCGAGTCCACGGAGGCGCGGCCTTTGCCCAGATCGACGGTTGCCGGCAGCAGGCGCGTGGCGTCGGCGATGTTCTGCAGTGGCTGGGCCTTGCGGCCCTGCACGACGCGCTCGGCGGACGCGAGGTCGACACCGTCGAACAAAGCGGCGATCACTTCGCGCGGCGCCGTGTTCAGGTTGACCGGTGTGAGCTTGGGCAGCAGCACCACATAGGGCTGCAGGCGTGCCAGCGTGGTGGCGTCCAGCCCCAGCCAGGCAAGCTGGTCCAGGCCGGCGGGCTGGAGGGGGCCGCCGGTGCTGGGGGCGGCTGCGCTGGCCGGGCCGCTCGCGCCACTGGCAGGCGCCGGGAAGGCGGCACGCAGCCCGTTGATGATGACGGCGGCCGTGCCCGGCGGCGCGTTGACCTGGCTGCACAGACGCTCCAGCACCCGCTGCTCCAGCGGTTCCACCTGGGCGCCAGCAACCAGGGCGCGCAGGTTGTAGCGGCTCTGTGCGTCTTCGATGGTGCCGGACAGAAAGGCCTCGGGGCCTTCTTCGTCGGTGGCGGCCGTGCGCTCGGCGGCCAGGAAGGTGGACAGGCGCGCCTCGGCCAGCGGCACGGCCCAGGGCTCGCCGAGGTGGTCGACAGGCTTCTGGCGATTCGCCTGGGCGTCCTCGCGCAGGATGAGCCGGGCCCAGTCCAGCGCGCCTTGCAGGATCCAGGCGCTTTGCGCCCGGGCGCGGTCGGCGGCCTCGATCTGCACGGCGCGGTATTGCTGCCAGACCATGCCGGCCGCGAGGCTGGCGATCAGGGTGACGATGATCATGGCGGTCAACAGGGCCGCCCCGCGCTGATGCCGGAGAACATTCATCGGACGGTGACCTCCAGCTCGCGCGTCAGCGTGCCGAGCAGGCCGCTGCCCTCGGCGAACTGCATGGCGATGCGCAGGCCGGCCGGGGTCTGGCTGGAGGCCTTGGGGTTCACCGGGCCGACATTGGCCTGGGGTCCGCCACCGGTGGACTGGCAGTTGCTCCAGGCGTTGCCCCAGTAGCAGTAGAACTGCCAGCCGGCCACGCCGTCGAAGGCACGCAGCGCCGGGTTGCCTTGGGCCAGTTGCTGCAGGCCGCGCTGGCGTTCGTTCTCCAGGTCCTCGACGGTCCGCACGCTTGGGCTTTCCCAGCGCCACACGCTGCTGTCGCGCAGGCTCCAGACGACGACCTGCAGGCCCGTCGGCACCTGGCGCGTCAGCACGAGGTTGCCGCCGTCGAAGGCGATGGGTTGCACGCTGCTGTGGCTGTCCTGCAGCGCCCGCAGGTCGACCTCCCATTGAGCCAGCACGGTCTGCAGCCGCGCGGTCTGGGCAAGACGGGCCTGCGCGATCTCGCGGCTCTTCACCAGCGCGTCGATGCCCCGCCAGGCCATCGCAGCCATCGTCGCCATGACGACCAGGGCGACGAGGACTTCGACCAGTGTGAAGCCGCGAGCCCGGTCGGCGCCGGGCCGCCCCAAGCCGGCCGGAGTGCCCTTGGCGGGCAGCGACGGCAAGGCGCGTGGGGGCTCCAGTTTGCTCATGGCTTGCCCATGATGGTGGACAACGTCAGCATGGGCCGGCCTTCGTCGTCGGCCACATCGGCGTCGACACGGCGGAACAGCGGGTTGGGCGTTGCGCCCACCTTGAGCTTGCCGCCATAGGTGCGGCCCAGCTGCTCGCAGGAGAAGGGCGACTCGCCGATGTCGGGGAACTGCTGTGTCAGCCGCAGTTCGGTCAGCACGTTTTCTGCACACCACTGCGCCGCGCTCACTTGAGCCAGGCGATCCGCGTTGCCGGCCAGCGCTCCGGCGGCCTTGATGCCCGCGCCCAGCGCAATCGCGACGATGACGAGGGCCACCAGCACCTCGATCAGCGTGAAGCCGCGTTGGGTTTTCATTGCGGCGTGATGGCGTCGAAGGCGGACAGGCCGTCGGTGCCGAGCACGACGCGCTGGCTGCCCAGCTGCAGCTGCACGCGCTGTGCCGGAATGACCGGCTCGGGGCCGAGGAGCAAGCCGGGGTTGGCGACGCTGGCGTTCACGATCGTCACGGCCACCGGCTCGCCGAGCCAGCGCGACGGCAGCTGGATGGTGCGCGGCAGGCCCTCGAAGCGGAAGTCGTCGCCGGTTTTGGTGGCCTTGGGGATCCAGCGCACGGTCAGGCCCGAGGCCCGGCTCTCGGCGCGCGCCGTTTCCAGCAGCGCAGCCAGACGCTGGGCTTCGCGCTGCAGTTGCAGCTCGGCGGGGTCGCGAAGGGCCAGAGAAATCGTTGCGCTGGTGATGGCGATCAACGCCACCACGACGAGCAGCTCGATCAGCGTGAAGCCGCGCGGCTTACTGCCAGGAGCCGACGTCAGCGTCACGGCCCTCACCGCCGGCGCGGCCATCGGCGCCGAAGCTGTAGACATCGACCTCGCCCTTCACGCCAGGGTTGGCGTATTGATAGGGGTGTCCCCAGGGGTCGTTGGGCAGCTTCTCGAGATAGTTCTTCCAGTTCGGCGGCGGCGTGCCTGCGGTCGGTTTGCGCACCAGCGCATCCAAACCTTGTTCGGCGCTGGGGTAACGCTGGTTGTCTAGTTTGTAGAGCTTGAGCGCCTGCATCAGGTTGTTGACGTCGGTGCGGGCCGCGGTGACCCGCGCATCCTCGGCGCGGTCCAGCACATTGGGCACGACGAGGGCCGCGAGCACGCCAATGATGACGAGCACGACCAGCAGTTCAATCAGCGTGAAGCCGCGGGCGATGGGGGAACGACGCAGGGCAGGCATGGGGAAGCGCTTAGGCTGCAATGAGCGGGCCATCATAATGGGCCATGCTTGCTCGATTGATGGCGTTCTGGGTGTGGCTGCTGCTCGGCGGCACGGTGGCTTACTGGGGTCTGCAGCTGTTCGCCCGGCCGCTGGCCATGCCGGCGTCGGTGCTGCCCGCCAGCGAGGTCAGGTCGGGGCCGGTCGACCTGGCTCGCTTGCTCGGCGCGGAGGCTCCTGAGGCGGCGCCCGAGCCCGAACTGGCGCCCTCCACGCGGCTGCGCCTGGTCGGCGTCGTCGCACCCAAGAATGCCAGGGCCGCCGATGCCGGCGAGGGGGTTGCTTTGATTGAAGTGGATGGCGTGACGCGCACGGTGCGCGTCGGTGCCGTCGTCGATGGCGAGTTGCGTCTGCTGCGCGTGGACGCGCGCAGTGCCGGCCTGGGCCGGGTCGGCCAGGCGCCCACGCAGGTGCTGCAGATGAGCCCGCCGGTGGCACCCGCAACCGGCTCGCTGCTGGCGGCGGCGCCGTCACCCGTGGTCCTGGGCGGCAACCCGCCAGGCACGATGGCGCAGATACCCCAAGTGCCGCCTCCTCCCGCCGCAGCGTCGCCCGTCTATGGCCTGCCGCTCGCTGCATCGGGCCCGGGCCCGCGCGGCCAGCCCCGCTGAGGTTCAGGCGCCCAGCGTCGGCACGTGGGCGCCCGGCTCGGGCCTGATCGACAGGCGCGCCTCGGCCACTTCGTGCAGATCGGTCAGCAGTGCCGCTGCCGAACGGATCATGGGCCAGGCGAGCGCCGCACCGGTGCCGTCAGCGCTGTCCATGCCCAGCTCCAGCAGAGCCGAGGCGTGAAAGAGCGCCAGGGCTTCGTCCAGGCCGCGGTGCACATGGCTGCGGCAGAACACGGCGTAGTCGGTCACCGGCGCGCAGATCAGTGACGCGAGCTTGAGCGCCGCGCACGCGGCGATGCCGTCGACGATGATGAGGCTGCGCTTGCTGGCCGCCACGAGCATGGCGCCCACCATGACGGCCAGCTCATGGCCACCGAAGGCGGCCAGCAGATCCATCGGGTCCTTGGCGTCGCGGTGGCGGGCCTGGGCGCCGTGCAGCACGTCGAGCAGGTGGATGAGGTCGTCCTGGCGCATCGTCGGGCCGGAGACGACGAAGTCGCGCACCGGCTGGTCGGCCAGACGCGACAGCACCAGCGCCGCGCATTCGGCCGAGCCCTGGCCCATGGCCGCGCAGGCCAGCACGTTGCCGGGCAGGTTATCGGCGATCTCCATGCCGACGCGCACGCCGGCGTGGGCCTGCTCGACGCTCATGGCGAGCGCCGTGCGCGCATTGCGCGTGCCGTGGGCAACCTTGCGTGCCAGCAGCCGGGCGTGCGGCGGCAGGTTGTCGGCGACGCCGCAGTCCACCACGGTTAGGTGCAGCCCTTGCAGCCTTGCGAAAACCGACACCGGCAACTGCGCATGGAGGGCCATCTGCACCTGATCCTTGGTGGCCCGGCCCCACTGGGCGCCGACACCGTCGACGACGATGCCGTGGTCGGAGGCGAACAGGCCCAGCACGGGGTCGCGGAAGCGTGGCGTCAGGCTGTTCTGCACCAGCCCGAGGCGGACGGCCAGGGGCTCCAGTTCGCCCAGGCCGCCGGCAATGGCCGAGCGGCGGTCGACGCGGTCGCGCAGCGCTTTTTCAAGCTCTGGATTGGCTGTGGGGGAAATCAGCGACTGTTGGGCGACGGTCATGGCGCAGGCGTTGTCATACCCGTGGATTTCAACTCAACCCAGGAACAAGCGGTAGACCGGGTTCGTTGTTTCATCCTCGAATGGGTAATTCAACCCGCCGAGGAATTCCCTTAGCGCGGCTGCGTCGCCCTTGGGGACCTGGATGCCGACGAGGATGCGGCCATAGTCCGCGCCCTGGTTGCGGTAGTGGAAGAGGCTGATGTTCCAGTCCGGATGCATGCTGGACAGGAACTTCATCAGAGCGCCGGGTCGCTCCGGGAACAGGAAGCGGTACAGACGCTCGTTGCGCGCCAGCTCGCTGCGCCCACCCACCATGTGGCGGATGTGCTGCTTGGCGAGTTCGTCGTTGGTCAGGTCCAGCGTCTCGAAGCCGGCCTTCGTGAAGGTGCGGGCCAGCTTGGCTGCGTCGTCGGGCTTGGAGATGGCGATGCCAACGAAAACGTGGGCGACGTCGGCGTCGGCGATGCGGTAGTTGAACTCGGTGACGCTGCGCGGCCCGAGCAGTTCGCAGAAGCGCTTGAAGCTGCCGCGCGCCTCGGGGATGGTCACGGCGAAGAGGGCTTCGCGGTGTTCGCCCACCTCGGCCCGCTCGGCGACGAAGCGCAGGCGGTCGAAGTTCATGTTGGCGCCGCAGGTGATGGCGATCAAGGTCTGACCCTTGGCGCCGGTCTTCGCCGCGTATTGCTTGACGGCGGCGACGCTCATCGCGCCCGAGGGCTCCAGGATGGAGCGTGTGTCCTCGAAGACGTCCTTGATCGCCGCGCAGACGGCGTCCGTGTCGACGACGATGTAGTCGTCCACCAACTCGCGGGCGATGCGGAAGGTCTCCTCGCCGACCAGCTTCACTGCCGTGCCGTCGGCGAACAAGCCGACATCGGTGAGCGTCACGCGCTTGCCGGCCCTGACCGAGCGCAGCATCGCGTCGGAATCGGTGGTCTGCACGCCGATGATCTTGATGTCGGGCCGCAGCGCTTTCACATAGGCCGCAACGCCCGAGATGAGGCCGCCGCCACCGATGGCCACGAAGATCGCGTCGATGGGGCCGGGGTGCTGGCGCAGCAACTCCATCGCGATGGTGCCCTGGCCGGCGATGACGTCGGGGTCGTCGAACGGGTGGACGAAGTTCAGGCTCTGGGCCTTTTCCAACTCCAGCGCATGGCCGTAGGCGTCCGTAAAGCTCTCTCCGAACAGAACCACCTCGCCGCCCAGCGCCCTGACGGCGTCGACCTTGAGCTGCGGCGTCGTCAACGGCATGACGATGACGGCGCGACAGCCTAGCTTCTTCGCTGACAGGGCCACGCCCTGGGCGTGGTTGCCGGCCGAGGCGCAGATGACGCCGGCAGCACGCTGCTGCGGCGTCAGATGGGCCATCTTGTTGTAGGCGCCGCGCAGCTTGAAGCTGAACACGTCCTGCTCGTCTTCACGCTTGAGCCAGACCTTGTTGGCGAGGCGCTTGGAAAGCTTGGAGGCGACGGTGAGCGCGGTTTCGCGGGCGACCTCATAGACCCGGGCGTTCAGAATGCGCTGCAGATAGCTGCTGCCGGGCGGCAGCATTGCAGGCGCCTGGGCTGCGGGTGCTTTGCGGCGCGAGGGGGCGCTCATCGGGTCTCCATGGGGGTCATTGGGGCGCCGCATGATAAGAGACGCCTCCCGGCATCCCGACCAGACGGGCGTCGCGCCGTACTGCGGCGCGGATGGGCGTTTGGCGAAAGGCCGCAAGCCTGCGGTGCGCGAGCGCCGCACGCATTGCACAGCGAGGCGTTCGCCAAACGAACAACAAAAAAAACCCGAGCTCTTGCAAGCTCGGGTTGAATCCACCATGGAGGCGGTGGAGGAGACAATCGGTGCGAAAGCGTTTTCGCGTGCTTGCAGTTTAGCGTCGAGTTATGCTGCGGTGCAATATTTTTCTGTGAACAATTTGGGCTTCGCTCCCTAGATGACGATGGAATGCACAGTCAGTTGGTTGGGGCCGGACGGCCCGAGTGGCATGAGCTTCGTTGCCGAGACCGGCAGCGGCCATGTGTTGTCCATGGACGGCGCACCCGATGGCGGTGGCCGCAACCTGGCTCCCCGGCCCATGGAAACCGTGCTGGCCGGCACTGGCGGCTGCACCGCCTATGACGTCGTGCTGATTCTGAAGCGAGGCCGCCACGACGTGCGCGGCTGCAAGGCCGTGCTGAAGGCGGAGCGCGCGACCAGCGATCCCAAGGTCTTCACCGCTATCCACTTCCACTTCGTCGTCAGCGGCAAAGGCCTGAAGCCCGAGATCGTCGAGCGCGCGGTGACGCTGTCACACGAAAAATATTGCTCGGCGACGGCCATGCTGGCCAAGACCTCGGCGATCAGCACGTCCTTTGAGGTCGTCGAGGTCTGAGATCAGACGCGGTGCGCCACGGTCGTCATGACCCTGGCCGCCGCGCGCATCAGGCTGCGGACGGGTGCCGGCAAGGGCAGGGCGCCGGCCGCAAGTGCGGCGTCGGCATGCTCGGCCTCCTCGCGCTTCATCTGCTCGACGATAGCCCGTGATGCGGTGTCGCCTTCGGGCAACCGGTCCAGATGCGAGGCCAGATGCGCTTCGACCTGACGCTCGGTCTCGACGACGAAGCCCAGGCTGCGGCGGTCGCCCGCCAGCCCGGCGAGGCTGCCGCAGGCAAAGGCACCGGCCCACCAAAGAGGTGCGAGATGGCTGGTGTGCGTGCCCAGATCGGCGACCCGTTCGGCCGTCCAGGCCAGGTGATCCAGTTCTTCCTCGGCCGCCTGCTCGAAATGCCGGCGCAACTCATCACTGCGGCCGAACAGCGCCTGCGATTGATAGAGGGCCTGGGCGCAGATTTCCCCGACGTGATTGACGCGCATCAACGCACCGGCTTCTCGCGCCTCGCCGGCGCTCAGCGCGGCCGCCTTGAAGCCTGCGGCGGGCGACGGCCGTCCAGCGCGCGCAGGCGCAAAGACCGTTCGCAGACCAGAATCCAGCGCGCCAAGCAGGCGGTCGCCGAAGCTGATGGAGCGCAAAGACGCAGGGCTTGTTTGCTGATGCATGCAGTTGACGTCTATTGATATGAAGAAATCGTGACAAGGTCTATCGTTGTCGTCGGGCAACGGCAACACACAATTCCACATCCGTAAATTCCCGAATCGGCCAAACCTGTAGTGGAATACGCGCACTTCCTCACAGGAGGTAAGCCGCCTCGCCGTTTCGGCCGGCGGCTCGGATGAATATCTAGGAGTATCGAATGAAGAAAGCTCTGATTGCCTTGGCCGTCCTCGGTCTGACCGGCGGCGCCGCCGTTGCGCAATCCTCTGTCACGCTGTTCGGCGTTCTCGACGCCGACCTCCGCTACACCAAGTCCAGCGGCCAGACGCTGAAGAAGCTCGATTCCAGTGGCCTGAATACCAGCCGTTTCGGCGTTCGCGGCACGGAAGACCTGGGCGGCGGCCTGAAGGCCGGTTTCTGGCTGGAATCCGAAGTCGGTGTCGACACTGGCGTTGCCGGTGGCGGCAATGCTTTCTGGGGCCGTCGTGCCACCGTCAGCCTGTCTGGCGCGTTCGGCGAAGTGCGCCTGGGCCGCAACAAGACGGCTTCGCGCCTGCACATCGAAGAATTCGACCCCTATGCCTTCACTGGCCTGGCCAGCGTCGGTGCGCTCTACAGCAATCTGGGCAGCGGCAACAGCACGGCCATCGGCCGCGCCGACAACCTGGCTTCCTACTCGCTGCCGAGCGATCTGGGTGGTTTCTATGGCGGCGTGGACGTCGCTGCGGGCGAAGGCGGGAGCAACAACAAGCACGAGTCGGCTCGCCTCGGCTACAAGGCCGGCCCCCTGCACGTGTCCGGCACCTACGCCAACGCGACCGGCGTGGCTGGCAAGTACAAGCTGACCTCGGTCGGTATGTCCTACGACCTGGGCGTCGCAAAGCCGTCGTTCGTCTACTCTGAAGGCAAGTACAACGCCCTCAAGCAGACCATCTACACGGTTGCCGTGGTGGTGCCCCTGGGCCAAGGCCAGATCAACGCTTCCTACACGGATGCCAAGGCCAACAGCGCTGCAGAGGCCCTGAGCGGCGTGGGTGATGCCAAGCTGTTCGCGATCGGCTACGTCCACAACCTGTCCAAGCGCACCGCGCTGTACACGACGTACGGCCAGATCGACAACAACGGCCTGGGCCGCTTTGCCGTGTCGGGCTCCCCGACCGTGGCCAACGGCCAGAAGTCCAGCGGCGTCGACGTCGGCGTTCGCCACAGCTTCTGATCCTGGCTCAGCGGCGTGCCAGCCGCAACCCGTCAGACAAGCCGCCTTCGGGCGGCTTTTTTGTTGCCTGCGCACAATCTAGGTGCGAGAAAACGGTGTGGACAACGAACAACAGGCATTGCGCCCCGAGGCAGTGCTTCGCTGAGAATAAGCCGGTTCACTTTTCTTCGCAGGAGACAACCTTGATGAAAAAAGCTACTTTGGCCCTCGCCATTCTGGCCGCCAGCACTTCCGCCGCCTGGGCCCAGTCCAGCGTGACCCTGTACGGCATCGTGGACGCTGCTGCGCGTTACACCACGAACCACAACGCGGGCCAGTCCGACAAGCAACTCATTCCGGGTGGCATGTCGCAAAGCCGCCTCGGTGTGAATGTCACCGAAGACATGGGTGGTGGCCTCAAGGCGCTCGTGAACATGGAGCACCGCTTCAATTCCGATACCGGTGCCCAGTCGTCGGCAACCGACTTCTGGCGTCAGGCTTGGGTCGGCCTGCAGTCCAGCGATTTCGGCCAGATCCGCCTCGGCCGTCAGTACAACATCCTGTTCGACATCTACACGTCGACGTACGCGTCCTTCCGCTACTCGCCGTACATCGAGGCTTACAAGCCCGAGATCGGCCTGTCTGCCGGCGCCCGCCAGGACAACATGGTGAAGTACCTGGCCCAGTTCGGCAACGTCTACGGCGAGATCCAGATCTCCGCCGGTGAAGGCAACTCGCAGAACAAGTCCGAAGGCGGCCTGCTGCGCTACTCGGACGGCACCTTCGGCTTTGGTGGTGCTTACCTGCAGGTGACCGACACCACTGGCAGGAAGGTCAAGGCCACGACGGTCGGCGGCTCCTATACGGCTGGCCCCCTGTACCTGAATCTGTCCTGGGCGCAGAACAAGTTCGACACCGGCAGCCTGCTGCAAGCCGCCTACACCAGCGGCCTGATGAACGCTCAGAACGCCGTCAACGCGGCTGGCAACAGCGTCTCCAAGCGTGAAATGTGGTCGGGTGGCGCAACCTATCAACTGACGCCGCAGTTGAACCTGGGTGCTCACTACTGGCACGCGACCCAGACCCACCAGCTGGCATCGCTGCCGGGCACGAGCAAGGGCGACTTCTTCGCGGTTGTTGCCGATTACGCCTTCTCCAAGCGTACCGATGCCTACCTCGAAGTGGACTACACCAAGTTCACCGGCGCCGTGGCGTTCCTGAACGGCGCGCAAAAGCGTGGCGGTGCCATGGTGGGCGTGCGTCACCGTTTCTGATCGGCGAGTCGGGCCTTTCGGGGCCCGCCGCTCAAACAACGGGCCGCGACAGCGGCCCGTTTTTCGTTGCGAATCCAGCGTGCTTCACACCTCGATCCGCTCCCCCGCCGCGTCGAACCACATCGTCTTCGCCGCATCAAAGCCGAACGCGACCTTGGCCCCATCCGCCACGACCGGCTGACCCGGCAGCACGGCCGACACGGTGGTGCCGGCGCACCCCATCCACACCACATGCTGGTTGCCGAGCGGCTCGACGAGCTGGATCTCGGCCGCGAAGGGCTGGCCGGCTTCCAGGCGCACGTTCTCGGGCCGCACGGCCAGTGTCAGCACCTCGCCCTGCTTGCGGGAGCCCAGCGCGGCGGGCAGCGGCAGGCTGATGCCGGGCGCCACGAACAGCCCGCCTTCGCCCACCTGGCCTTCCATGCGATTGATGGCCGGCGAGCCGACGAAGCCAGCCACCAGCAGGTTCTTCGGTTTCTCGTAGACCTCGGCCGGGGTGCCGATCTGCTGGATGACGCCCTGGTGCATGACCACGATGCGCGTGGCCAGCGTCATGGCCTCGACCTGGTCGTGGGTCACGTAGATCATCGTGTTGCCCAGGCGCGCGTGAAGCAGCTTGAGCTCGCGGCGCAGGTCGGTCCGCAGCTTGGCGTCGAGATTGGACAGCGGCTCGTCCAGCAGCAGCACCTTGCCCTCGCGCACGACGGCGCGGCCGATGGCGACGCGCTGGCGCTGGCCGCCGGAGAGCTGGCCGGGCCGGCGCTCCAGCAAGGGGCCGAGCTGCAGCATGTCGGCGGCGGCGGCGACGCGCTTTTCCAGCTCGGCCTTGGGCGTCTTGGCCATCTTGAGCGGAAAGGCGAGGTTCTCCTTCACCGTCATGGTCGGGTAGAGCGCGTAGCTCTGGAACACCATGCCCACGCCGCGCTGGCTGGGCTCGGCATTCGTCATGTCCTGCTCGCCGATGTGGATGCAGCCGCCGCTGACCGGGTTCAGCCCTGCGATGGTGTGCAGCAGCGTGGACTTGCCGCAGCCCGAGGGGCCGAGGAGCACGAGGAACTCGCCGCTGTTGACGTCGAGGTCCAGCCCCTTGATGACGTCGTGGCTGCCGAAGCGGATGCTGAGGTCCTGGATGTGAACGCGGGTCAAGGCTGTCTCCTGTCGGGGCTGTCGTTGTTCTGAAGAATCCTGGCGAGCGTCTGCTGCGCCGTCTGGATGGGGATGTCACGGTTCCAGAAATCGCTGACGGCACGTTCGAGCGCCGTCAGTTGTTCGGGCGCCAGCAGCATCTCGGTGTTGCCCACCAGGCGGCCGGCGTCGCGCAGCGCGGCGGCGCCTGCCTGAGCGCAGGCGTCGAGGCTGCGGGTGTCGAGGTCGGTGCGCACGGGCACCGAACCCTTGCGGGCGCTGAAGGCCAGCTGCGTGGCCGGCGCCGTCGCAACGCGCGCGAGCAGGCGTTGGGCGGGCAGCGCGCTGCCGTCCTTGTCCGTGGGGAAGACGAGCACGTCGCCGTCGACGATGTAGGGTGACCGCGGGCTCAGGCCCGGCATGCAGCCGAAGTCGCGGCCCGCCTGCTGGCCGGCCTGGGCAAACTCGCCCTTGGCCCAGTCGCCCATGAAGGCCAGGCCGGCGCGGCCGCTGATGAGCAGGGCCGTCGTGTCGCTCCAGCTGCGTCCCGGCGACGCGGCATCGACATAACGGCGCAACTTCTTGTAGCTGGCCAGCACCTCACGCAGCGCCTCGCCCTGCAGGGCCGCCGCATCGCGGTCGCGGAACACGGCGAGATAGAGCTCGCGCCCGCCCTGGTTGGCCAGCACGGCCGAGAAGAGGTTCAGGTCCTGCCAGGGCTGGCCACCGTGGGCGAGCGGAATCAGGCCTGCCGCCTTCAGTCTGTCGAGCGTGGCGAACAGTTCGTCCATGCTGCGCGGCTCCTGCTTCACGCCGGCCCGGGCCAGCGCCGCTTTGGAACTCCACAGCCAGGCCGGCATGTGGACGCTCAGCGGCACGGCATAGAAGTGGCCGTCCACGCGGACGGCGTCCAGTAGAACGGCGGGCAGGGTCTCGGCCCAGCGGTCCTGGCGGGCGACGTCGTCCAGCGCGTTCAGCCGGCCCTGGCGAGCCAGTTGCCGGAACGGCTGCGACGCATTGAATTGCGCGGCCATCGGCGGGTTGCCGGCCTTGATGCGCTCCAGCACGACGCCGCGCGCCTGCTCGGACGCGACGACCGCCAGGTCGCGCCAGTGGCCGCCGGCAGCGCGGTAGGCGTCGGCGAGTGCGTGCATGGCGGCCGTCTCGCCGGGGGACGTCCACCAATGCACCACGTCTGTCTGTGGCCCGGCCGAAGCGACGGCGGGCAACAGAGCCGTGGCGAGGGCAAAGGCGCGGAACATGACGCATGATTACCGACAATTAATAAACTTAATATCGTATTAACCATAAGGAGTGACGCGACTAAAGTCTGCATCCCATGAACCTGCTGCTCGCCGAAGACGACCCCCTGCTGGCCGACGCGCTGCAGCAGCAATTGGCGAAGGCCTCGTTCAAGGTCGAGTGGGCAGAGAACGGTGCCGTGGCCGAGTACCTGCTGCGCAAGCAGGACTTCGACGTCGCCATCCTCGACCTGGGCCTGCCGCTGGTGGACGGCCTCACCGTGCTCAAGCGTGTGCGCGAGGCCGGCCGCACGCTCCCCATCCTCGTGCTGACGGCGCTGGACGCCCTGGAGCACCGCGTGGCCGGGCTCCAGGCCGGCGCCGACGACTACCTGACCAAGCCCTTCGACTTTCCCGAACTGGAGGCGCGCCTGCATGCGCTGCTGCGCCGCGGCCGGCCCAGCGGCGCCGCCCAGCAGCTGCGCGGCCTGACGCTGGACCGCGCCGCGCGCCGCGCCAGCATCGCCGGCGAACCCGTCGACCTCAGCCCGCGCGAATGGACGCTGCTGGACCTGCTGCTGACCGAGCGCGATCGCGTCGTCACCAAGGCACAGATTGCCGAGGCCTGGGGCAGCGAGGACAGCTCGGGCGGCGGCTCGCTGGAGGTCTACATCCACCGCCTGCGCAAGAAGCTCGAAGGCTCGGGCCTGGCGGTGCGCACGGTGCGCGGCCTGGGCTATCTGCTCGAAGCCACCGCCTCGTGACCGCTCCGGCCGGCCGCTCGCTGCACCGGCAACTGCTGCTGTGGCTGCTGCTGCCGCAGATCGTGCTGTGGCTGGTGGCGGCGTTTGGCGCCTACCGCGTGGCCAGCCGGCATGCCGACGAGCTGGTGGACGCCAGCCTGCTGCAGGCCGCCCGCGCGCTGGCGCGGCAGATCCGGCCCACGGCCAGCGGCCTGTTCGTGGACCTGCCACGCTCGGCGCAGGACATTCTGGCCGCCGACCCCGAGGACCGTGTCATGTACATGGTCAGCTCGCCGCCGGGCCAGCTGCTGCTGGGCGACGCGCGAATGCCACCGCCGCCCGAGGGGGCGGCGACCAACGCGCCGGTGTTTTTCGATGCCACCGTGCCCGAGCCCATGCGCGTCGTCTCGCTGGACCTGCAGCTCGCTGCGGCCGGCGCGGCGAACTCGGCACTGCGCGTGCAGATCGCCCGCTCCAGCGCGCCACGCGAGATGTTGGCGCGGCGCATGCTGCTGGACACGGCCCTCCCGCTGTCGCTGCTGATCGCGCTGATGAGCATGGGCGTGTGGGCCGGCATCCGCAAAGGCCTGGCGCCGTTAGCGGAGTTGCAGCAGCAGATGGAAGGCCGACGCGCCGACGCGCTGGACGCGATCGAGCTGCAGGCCGCGCCGCCCGAGGTGCGCGCGCTGGCCGGCGCCGTCAACGAGCTGCTGGGCCAGGTGCAGCACAGCCTGGTCACGCAGCGCCGCTTCATCAGCGACGCGGCCCACCAGCTGCGCACGCCGCTGGCCGGGCTGAAGAGCCAGACCGAGCTGGCGCTTGACGCCACCACCGACCCGGCCCTGCGCCAACGCCTGGAGCGCGTGCGCGAAAGTGCCGTGCGCGCCGCGCGCCTCGTGTCCCAGCTGCTGACGCTGGCCCGCGCTGAACCCGAGGCCGTGGCCGCCCAGGGCTGGGCGGCGGTGGACTGCGCCCGCCTGGTGCGCGAGGTGGTGTCCGACTGGGTGCCACGCGCGCTGGCCACGGGCTGCGACCTGGGCGTGGAGATTGCTCACGAGGGTCTGTGCGTGCAGGGCGTAGAGGTATTGCTGCGCGAGGCCCTCGTCAACCTCATTGACAACGCCGTGCGCTATGCCGGCTCCGGCGCGACGGTCACGGTGAAGCTCAGGCGCGCGGGCGACGACGTGTGGATGGACGTCGAGGACAACGGCCCCGGCCTGGCGCCCGAGCTGCGCGAGCGTGCCTTCGAGCGCTTCGTGCGCGGTTCGGCCCATGGCGAAGGCTGCGGTCTGGGCCTGGCCATCGCGCGCGAGATCGCCGAGCGCCATGGCGGCACCGCCGAACTGCTACCCGCCGCGCCGCACGGCTGCATCGCCCGACTGACGCTGCCGCTTCACACGTAGCGGTCCACGCCGTCGACAAGACGCTGGCACAGCCGGGGCTCGGCCAGCTTCTCCAGCCACCAGGCCAGCGCCCGGCCGTCGCCGGCCTTCCAGCCGATGTACAGCGTGTTCGGCTCGCGCGGTATGGCCACCTGCTTGGCGACCAGCTCGCCACGCTGGAGCAGCGAGGCCACGCGCGACTCGGGCAGCCAGCCCACGCCCAGACCGGCCTGCTGCGCGGCGATCTTGGCGGCCATGCTGGGCACGGCCAGCGTGGCCTGGCCGGCGCCGTGACCGTAGGCCTTGCCGTCACCGCGACGCGATGTGTCGGCCACGACGACGGCGCGGTGCGACCGCATCTGCTCGGGCGTCAGCGCGTCTTTCGCCTTGGCCAGCGGATGGCGCGGGGACACGGCGTAGACCCAGCTCATGTGGCCCAGCTCGCGCCACTGCACACCGGCCAGCGCGGGCGGCTCATTCGTCGCGCCGATGACGAGATCGGCACGGCCCTCGGCCAGCGCCTCCCAGGTGCCGCCCAGCACCTCGTGCGTCGCGCGCAGGCTCACGCCCGAGTCGAGCGCGTCGAAGTCCTGGATGACGGGCAGCAGGGATTCGAATTCGATGATTTCGTCAGTGACGATCCAGAGCCGGTCCTCCCAGCCCTTGGCCACCTGCGTGACGCGGCGGGTCAGGCGCTGCATGTCGTCGCGCAGCCGTGTCGCCTCGCGCACCAGCAGGCTGCCTGCCGGCGTCAGTGCCAGCCGGTAGCGGCGGCGGTCGAAGAGCAGGGCGTCGAAGCGGGTCTCGATCTGGCGCAGCGTGTACGACACGGTGGACGGCGCCTTGCCCACGCGCGCCGCGGCGCGCGAGAGGCTGCCGCTGGCCCCGATGGCCTCCATCAACTGGATCTCGTCGTCGCTGAGCATGGGGGAGATGTTCGAAAGCCTTGCACGAGTCGGCCAACGGGGCCGTGCGTCAAAAGGGGGTGCGCGGCCGAGTATCGAGTCCACGGCAAACAAGCCGCTCAACCTCCACTCGAAAGGAACGCATCATGGCCCGCTTCACTAACAAGACCGTCCTCGTCACCGGCGGCACTTCCGGCATCGGCCTGGCCGCCGCCCGCGCCTTCAAGGCCGAAGGCGCCCACGTCATCGTCACCGCCCGCCCGGGCAAGCCGCACGACGCTGAAGGCTTCGAGCTGGTGGCCCTGGACGCTTCGGACGTGCTCGGTGCCCAGGCCCTGGGCGCGCAGCTCGCCGCCGCCGGTCGCCAACTGGACGCCGTCTTCGTCAACGCCGGCATCGCCGAGTTCGCCTCGCTGGGCGACGCCAGCGAAGACCTCTGGGACCGCACGTTCAACACCAATGCCAAGGGTGCCTTCTTCCTGATCCAGGCGCTGCGCCCGGTGCTGGCCAAGGGCGCCTCCATCGTGCTGAATGGCTCCATCAATGCGCACATCGGCATGCCCAACTCGGCCATCTATGCCGCCAGCAAGGCCGCGCTGATCTCGCTGGCCAAGACGCTCTCGGCCGAACTGCTGCCCCAAGGTGCACGCGTCAACGTCATCAGCCCCGGCCCGGTGACCACGCCGCTGTACGGCAAGCTGGGCTTCGACGCCGAGACGCTGAAGACCGTTGCCGCGCAGATCCAGAGCCAGGTGCCGCTGGGCCGCTTCGGCACGCCGGAAGAGATCGCGTCCTCCGTGCTGCACCTGAGCGCACCTGAATCGGCCTTCATCGTCGGCACGGAAATCATCGTCGACGGCGGCATGAGCCAACTTTGAGCAGGGGGCGGTGCGGGTGGCGACAATCGCGGTTCTGCTTGAACTGCGACAGCCATGACCACCCGTACCGTCCACGGCGCCTGCCCTCACGACTGCCCTGACACCTGCGCCATGCAGGTCACCGTCGAGAACGAACGCGTCATCAAGGTCCAGGGCCGCGCCGACCACCCCAACACCCACGGCGCGCTCTGCACCAAGGTCTCGCGCTACCCCGAGCGGACGTATCACGCCGAGCGCCTGCTGCACCCGCTCAAGCGCGTCAGCAAGAAGACCGAGGCGCCGGCCTTCGTGCAGGTGCCGTGGGCCGAGGCCATCGCCGACATCGCCGCAAGGCTCAAGGCCATCAAGGACCCGCAGACCATTCAGCCCTACAGCTATGCCGGCACCATGGGCCTGATCCAGGGCGAGGCCATGGCCGGGCGCCTGTGGAACGCACTCGGCGCCGCGCGGCTGGACCGCACCATCTGCGCCTCCGCCGGTGGCGCCGGCCTGGCCGCCACCTACGGCCACAAGCTGGGCATGCACACGCGGCACTTCGCGGGCGCGAAGTTGATCGTCATCTGGGGCAGCAACAGCATCGCGTCCAACCTGCACTTCTGGACCTATGCCAACCAGGCGAAGCGCGAGGGCGCCAAGCTGATCTGCATCGACCCGCGCAAGACCGAGACCGCGGACAAGTGCCACCAGCACATTGCCGTGCTGCCCGGCACGGATGGCGCGCTGGCACTCGGGCTGATGCACGAGCTGATCGCCAACGACTGGCTGGACCGCGACTACATCGACAACTACGTCGACGGCTGGGACGAGCTGCGCGAGAAGGCGCTGGCCTGGCCGCCCGAGCGCGTCGCCGCCACCTGCGGCATCAGCGCCGATGAGGTGCGCGGCCTGGCGCGCGACTACGCCACCATCAAACCCGCAGCCATCCGCATGAACTACGGCCTGCAGCGCGTCCGCGGCGGCGGCAATGCGGTGCGCCTGATCGCGCTACTGCCCTGCCTGACCGGCGCCTGGCGGCATCAGAGCGGCGGCGTGCTGCTGTCAGCCTCGGGCTGGAACGCGCCCTTCAAGAACGCGAATCTGGAGCGCCTTGACCTGCTGGCCGGCCGCCAGCCGCGCATGGTCAACATGAGCACCATCGGCGACGCCCTGCTGCAGGCCGACCCGCCCATCGAAGCCCTCATCGTCTACAACAGCAACCCCGTTGCCGTGGCGCCCGAGTCGCCCAAGGTCGTCGCCGGCTTCCGGCGCGAGGACCTGTTCACCGTCGTGCTCGAGCACTTCATGACCGACACGGCCGACCTGGCCGACTACGTGCTGCCGGCCACCACGCAGCTGGAGCACCTGGACGTGCACACGTCCTACGGCCACACCGACGTGCTGATGAACCAGCCGGCCGTGGCGCCGCTGGGCGAGGCCAAGAGCAACACGCAGATCTTCCGCGAGCTGGCCGCGGCGATGGGCCTGACCGACCAAGCTTTTAGCGACAGCGACGAGCAGCTTGCCGACCAGGCGTTCACGGCCGACATCGACATGGCGCTGCTGCGCGAACGGGGCTGGCTGCCGCTGCCCATCCCCGAGGCGCCGTTTGCCGAAGGCGGCTTTCGCACGTCCAACGGCCGCGCCCAGGCCGCGGGCGCTGACTTCGTGCCCAACTACGAGAGCTCGCAGAGTTCGCCCGAACTGGCCGCCCGCTACCCGCTGGCCATGATCTCGCCGCCCGCGCGCAACTTCCTGAACAGCAGTTTTGTGAACGTGAAGAGCCTGCGCGACATCGAGGGCGAGCCGCTCATCGAGATGCACGCCGACGACGCCGCCTCGCGTGGCCTGGCCGATGGCGCGCTGGTCTCCGCCTTCAACGACCGCGGTCGCTACGTTGCCCGGCTCAAGGTCAGCCAGCGTGCCCGGCCCGGCGTGGTCAACGGCCTGGGCGTGTGGTGGCGCAAGCTCGGCGCGCAGGGCACCAATGTCAACGAGGTGACGAACCAGCGCCTGACCGACATGGGCAACGCGCCGACGTTCTACGATTGCCTGGTCGAGGTGGAGTCGGCTTGATCCGTCGGCTGTTGCTGTCGGCATCGCTGCTGGCTCTGTCCGGCTGCAGCGCCGTCGGCCACTGGACGCAGGCCGCCGGCGGCCACTTCGGCATCGTGCGTGCCGCCAGGCCGGTGCAGGACTGGCTTGCCGACCCGGCCACCAAGCCCGAGCTCGCCGAGCGCCTGCGCCTGTCGCAGCAGATGCGCGACTTCGCCAGCAGTCAGCTGGCCCTGCCCGAGAACAACAGCTACCGCCGCTACGCCGACCTGAAGCGCAGCGCCGCCGTCTACAACGTCATCGCCGCGCCCGAGTTCGGCTTTGTGCTCAAGACCTGGTGCTACCCGATCATGGGCTGCGCCGGCTACCAGGGCTGGTTCAACCTCGACGAGGCCAAGGCCCGTGCCGACGCGCTGAGGGCCGAGGGCTGGGAGGCGCAGGTGCAGGCTATTCCCGCCTACTCCACGCTGGGCTGGAGCCGCATGCTGGGCGGCGACCCGCTGCTCAACACCTTCATCCGCTACGCCGAGGGCGAGCTGGCGGCGATGATCTTCCACGAGCTGGCCCACCAGCGCGTCTACGCCAGCGACGACACCGGCTTCAACGAGGCCTATGCCAGCGCCGTCGAGCTGATCGGCGCACGCCAGTGGCTGGCGGACAAGCCCGAGGCGCTCGCCGCCTTCGAGGCCGGCCGGGCGCGCCGCGCGGCCTTCCTCAAGCTCGCCCGCGAAGGGCGTGAGCGGCTGCAGGCGGTCTACGACGGCCCGACGGAAGCCCGCCGCGACGCCAAGGCCGCCGTCATGGCCGAGCTGCGCGAACGCGCCCCGCGCGAGGCGCCCGGCTACGAGGCCTGGTTCCAGCGTGCCAACAACGCCAATTTCGCCATCCTGTCGGCCTACAGCGACCTCGTGCCCGCCTTCGAGCGCCTGTTCGAGCGCGAGGGGCGGGAATGGCCGCGCTTCCACGCAGCCGTCGAGCGCCTCGCCGCACTGCCGAGGCCCGAGCGGCGGGTGGCATTGGCGGCGCCGGTGGACGAAGCGCACACCTCCCGCTGATCGCTGGAACCGCTGTTATAAAACGCCCCGGCCCGTCGAGGCCTCCAGGGAGCGAGGAAAACAACGATGCAAGCCATTCAGGCCGCACGAGGTGTCGCGCGCGCAGGCGCGGCGATGGGCATGGCGATCTGCCTTCTGCTGGCAGGCTGTGGCGGTGGTGGCGGTGGCGCCACCGGGGGCGGGTCCACTGAGGGTGGCGGCAGCCCGGCCGTGTTGACGCTCGGTTCGGACATCTACCCGTTGAACTCCGGCGACCGCCGCACCTGGCACACGGCATCGGACCCGGCAGGCACGGTGCGGCATGAGCGGATAGGCGAGGCGGTCGCTGCCGCAGGCGGCGCCCTCGTCTTGCGCAGCGGAGCGGGTGCCCCCGATGACGTCCAGACCGACGACTACCTGATGCGCAGTGCCACCGGCGTCGCGTCCGTGCCCGGGCCTGACAGCGACGCCCTCTCGAAGGCGGCCGGCCCGGTCGAAGTGGTCCGCTTCGGCATCCCTCAAGGGCAGACCGTCGTGCTGTTCGACAAGACGTTGTCGGTGGATGTCGGCGGTGACGCGCGCGCGGACTCGGTGGACTTTCGCGTCGAGAGCCTCTTTGTCGGGATCGAGTCCATCACGACCGAGCTTGCGGCATTCACCGGCGCTTCGCGGGTGCGCACGACGCTCCTGTCGACGGTGAGGTTGGCCGGCGGCTCGAGGAGCGGCACGGCCAGCGTAACCATCGACGAGTGGTTCGTGCCCGGCATCGGCTCCGTGCGCAGTTCGTCCAGCACCAGGATCGACGGCGGCGCTGCCATCGTCCAGATCAACGATCTGGTGGCGTATGGCGTCGGGTCGCGTCACAGCGACACCACCGCGCCGGCGGTGCTGCAGTCGCTGCCCGCCAGCGGTGCCAGCAGCCAGGGCGTGATCGAGGCCCAGCTGCAGTTCAGCGAACCCATCGATCCGCTGTCGCTGGGAGGAACTGCCGGCCTCGTGGTGCTGCGCGATGGCAGCCCGGTGACGATGAAGCCGCTGCAGCTCAGCGATGGCGGCAAGACCCTGAGGATCTCCTCAACGAGCACGCTGCTTCCCGACGGCCAGTACGAGCTGCGCAACGGTGGCCAGGTCACCGACTGGGCAGGAAACGCCGCACCGACCCTCCTCAGCAGCTTTCGCATCGATTCGACGCAGCCGCATCTGCTTTCCACAACGCCAGCGAATGGGGCGCAGGAGGCGCCGATCACGGGCACGCTGACCTTCACATTCGACGAGCCAGTGATCGTGCCGCCCGGCGTGGCGCTCCAGGTCAGCATCAAGCCGCTGGCCAGCGACGCTGCGCAGATGCTGCCCGCGACGCTTCAGGGCAACAGCGTGGTGGCCGTCATGGCCACCCCCTTGAGATCCAACAAGGAGTACGTTGCCGTGGTGGCCACGGCGTTGAGCGATGCGGCCGGCAACCCCATGACCAGCACCGGCATCGTGTTCCGCACAGACCCCGGGCCTCTGGGACGCCCGCAGGCGTGGGCGACGGATGTGTCGGTCGAGTCGGTCGTTGCCGCCGACATCGACGGCGATGGCCGGATCGACCTGGCTTTTGTGGGCCCGATCGCGGGCGGTGACAACATCGTGGGTGTGCGGTTCCAGCAGGCAGACGGCAGCTACGGCAGCATCAAGCGGCTCTACACCGGCACCGGCTGCGGCTTCGACAGCCTGACGGTGGCCGACGTGGACGGTGATGGGCGCGCCGACATCGTCATGCGCGTCGGCTGCTCGCCTTTGGCCCCCGTCGCCGTACTGCGTCAGGCGGCCGACGGCAGCTTCACGCGCGAGTCGCCCCCGACGGACTTGTTCGGAGTCCGTGCCGCGACTGAACTGAACGCGGGTCAGGCAGGCATCGCGGTGCAGATTCCCGGCCAGGGATTTCAACAGATGCGCCGCCGTTCCGACGGCAGTTGGCAGTCAACGCCGCTGGTGGCGACCGGGGCAGGCATTTTCGATTGGCGGCCGGTCGACCTCGATGCCGATTCACGCACGGACATGGTGTGGATTCAAGTTGCGGCCGACAACGTCAGCTATGAACTGGCCTGGGCGCTGCACACCGACAGCGGGTTCGGGCCTGTGCAGACGCTGCCGCTGCCGACCGGCACTCCCAAGGGCCTGGCGGCCGGGCAGCTGGGCGCAAGCGGGCGCGGGTCGGTGCTGATCTCCGTCGAAGTGCCGACATCCCCATTCGCCACCCAGAGCGAACTGTGGATATTGGCCAGCACGGTGGCAGGCGGCTTTGCGCCGCCGCAGCGTCTCGACGCCGACTTCAATGCGACGGCGTTGCTGCTGGGTGACATCCAAGGCGACGGCCGCGTGGACGTGATCCTGGCCCATGACACGACGCGCTCGACGGGCGTCTACCTGCAGCGCAGCGATGGCACTTTCGAGCCGGAGCGGCTGTTTGAATCAGGCTACGGGTACTTTGGCTATCAGGTCCGCCCGCTGGCCCTGCTCGACCTGAACAACGACGGGCGGCTGGACCTCGTCCAGGCGGGGCAGTTCCTGTCCGGGCGGGCCTTCCAGGGCGCCTGGCCGCTGGATGCGCCGGCCGGAGCCCGCGCTGCCGCGTCCAGGCCGACGAGTCGCCCGCTGCGCGCTGTCGTCAGGGCGCTGAGCTCTGCGTCGATCCGATGAAAGCCCAGGCCTGAGCCACCGTAAAAGGAAGCATCGATGACACTGACCCTTCGCCGCGTCAAAGCCGCTGACGCTGCTGCTATCGCCGAACAGTTCGCCGACCCCGACGTCTTCGGCGGCACGCTGCAACTGCCCTTCGCGAGCGAAGAGATATGGACTCAGCGCATCGCCGGCATGAACCCGCCAGCTGCAGGCTCCAACGAGCTGGTGCTGGCGGCAGTGATCGACGACAAGCCCGTGGGCCTGGCCGGCCTGCACCCGGTCGGCCCGTCGGTTCGCCGCCGCCATGCGATGGGCCTGGGCGTCACGGTCGCCAAGGCTTCACAAGGGCAGGGCGTCGGCCAGGCGTTGATGGCGGGCCTGCTGGACTACGCCGACAACTGGGCGCAGGTGCTGCGTATCGAGCTGACGGTCTATCACGACAACGCGCGGGCGATCCGGCTGTACGAGCGGCATGGCTTTCAGCACGAGGGGCGGCTCAAGGCGTATGCGTTGCGCAATGGCGTCTATGAGGATGTGGTGACGATGGCGAGGCTGCATCCGAGGCAGCCGATGGTGCGACCACAGGGAAGTCAGCCGTCTTCTCCGAAATGACCGGTCAGCGGATGGACGTGGGGCCGGCGTCATGCGTCAGCGCCTGCCTCCCGCGCCACCCAAAGAACCCCGCCACCGCCCCGGCCAATCCCGCCACGGTCGCTGTGACGCTGACCGCGCTCGCCAGCCAGCCGCGCTGGCGGCGGCTGAGCCGCGGTTTGCGGCGGGGGTGGTGCACCAGTTCGTGGATCAGCGCGATCTCGTGCTGGCGCTCCTCGATGAGGTGGGCGAGGTCGCCGCCGTGCGCGAAGCGGCGGGCCAGGTTGCGCACCGCGTCGAGCTCGCGCTGGCGCACGCGCAGGCCGGGGGCCCGCAGCGTGCTGCCCAAGGCGCGGGCGCGCAGGAACAGGGCCTTGGCGGCGAGGCGGTCGGCCTGGCAGCCCCAGCCGGCGTCCAGGCAGCTGGCGAGGTTGAAGGTGGCGTCCGCATGGCCCTGGGCCGCTGCAACGGTGTAGAGAGCCACGCCGCGCGCCGCGTCGGCCGCACCGCCCCAGCCGGCGACGAGCATGCGACCGAGGTTGAACTTGGCAGTGAGGCTGCCTCCGCTCGAGGCGCGCTCCAGGTGCCGGCGGGCCTGCTCGGGGTCGCGTGGCAGGCCCAGGCCTTCAAGCTGGCACCACGCGAACATCGCCAGCCCCTCGGCGCTGCCCGCGTCCGCCGCGACGCGGAACCAGTACACCGCCTGCTCATGGTCGGGCTCGGCCGAGCGCAGGTAAGCCAGACCCTCGGAGAGTGGGTCAAGGCTGTGCGGGTCGGAGTCGACGGGTCGCAATGGGTTCTCCCTGGTCGGCGCTGGCGGCTTGGTTGCCCGGCTCTTGCGGCGCCGGAGTATCCGGGCAAACGATCAGTCAGGGTGTTAGGGCCTGTTAATCACAGGCCTGAACTCGGGTTCGCTTAGAGTGCGGCGAAGCACACCAAGGAGAGCCGCCATGGCCGAAATCCGCATTCACCGAGACCACGACCTGGGCCTTCAGCGCGCACGCGAAATCGCCTGGAAATGGGCCGAGAAGGTCGAAGAGAAGTTCGACATGGCATGCACCGTGCACGAGGGCGACGACGAGGACACCGTCGAGTTCACGCGCTCCGGCGTGAAGGGCGAGCTGACCGTCACGGCCAGCAGCTTTGATCTCGTCGCCCAACTCGGCTTTCTGCTCGGCGCATTCAAGTCGACCATCGAAGGCGAGGTGCAGAAGGAACTGGACGCCTTGCTCACCGCCGGCAAGAAGAAGGCGCCGGCCAAAAAGAAACCGGCCTGAGCCGGTTCTTGCAAGCGCCTTCGGCGCGTTTACTTCAAGGACTCGATCAGGTCGACGTATTGCTGTTGAGCGTCGTCGGCCGAGGTGCCCTTGAGTTCATTCCACGCGTCCCACTTGGCGCGGCCGACCATGTCGGTGAAGCCGGGGCGCTTGCCGTCGGCATCGCCGGTACTGCCCTGCTTGTAGAGCGCGTACAGCTTCAGCAGCGTCTGGTTGTCGGGCCGCTCGGGCAGATTCTTCGACTCGGCGACGGCGGCTTCGAATTGGTCTTTCAGGCTCACGGGGGTTCTCCAGGCTGATCAGGGGCGTCGATTCTCATGACAATCGACCGCCGGGCTGGCGAGTTTAGGACGCCCGAGAACAACATCAAGGAGACGGATTTGGGCCCCAGCAGCGAACGCATGTCCAAGGTGGATACCGCCTGGCTGCGCATGGACACCGAGGCCAACCTGATGATGATCGTCGGGGTCTGGTCCATCCGGCCCGGCATCGCCCTTGGCCAGTTGCGCGAGCGCGTGGCCGAGCGGCTGCTGCAGTACCCGCGCTTCCGGCAGAAGGTGGTTGAAGACTCGCTGCTGGGCGCGCAGTGGGTGGCCGACAAGGACTTCGACATCGCCCGTCACGTCATCAAAGAGGAGCCGCTGCCGCTGCGCGGCCAGAGCCGTGACGAGGTGCTGCGCGAGCGCGTCGCCGAGCTGTGCTCCGAGCCGCTGGACCCCGCCCACCCGCTGTGGCAGTTCCAGCTCATCGAGGACATGGGCGACGGCACGAGTGCGCTGATCGCCCGCATTCACCACTGCATCGCCGACGGCATCGCGCTGATCGCGGTGATGTTGTCCATCACCGACGATGGCAAGGCACCGCCCCAGCGCGCGCCGAAGGAAGAGCCTCAAGGCGAGGCCGACTGGCTGCTCGACGCCTTCCTGCGGCCCATGACAAGCATGACCCTCAAGGCCATCGGCCTGACGGGCAAGGGTGTTGCCAAGGGTGTGGACCTGGCGATGAGCGGCGGCACGCCGATGGACTCGTCACTGGAGATGGCGCGCATGGGCTACCAGGCGGTGTCCGACGTGGCCGCCTTCGCGCTGATGCCCGACGATTCACCCACGCGCCTCAAGGGCAAGCCGGGCGCGAGGAAGACGGTGGCCTGGGACGACAGCCTTGCGCTGGACGAGGTCAAGGCCGTCGGCAAGGTGCTGGGCGCGTCCATCAACGACGTGCTGCTGGCCTGCGCGGCCGGCGCCATTGGCAAGTACCTGGCGGACAAGGGCGATGACCCGGCGGGCAAGGAGATCCGCGCGATGGTGCCCGTCAATCTGCGCCCGCTGGAGCATGCCTGGCAACTCGGCAACCGCTTCGGCCTGGTGCCGCTGGTGCTGCCGATCGGCATCGCCAATCCCGTCGAGCGGCTGTTCGCGGTGCGGGCGCGCATGAGCGAGTTGAAGGGCAGCTTCCAGCCGGTGATGGCCTTCGGGCTGCTGTCGGTGGCGGGCCTGCTCATCAAGCCGGTGCAGCACGCCATGCTCAACCTCTTCGCCAAGAAGGCGACGGCGGTGATGACCAATGTGCCGGGCCCGGCCGAGGCGCTGAAGTTCTGCGGCTCGACGGTGGAGAAGGTGATGTTCTGGGTTCCGCAGTCCGGCGACATCGGCATGGGCCTGTCCATCCTGACCTACGCCGGCCGCGTGCAGTTCGGTCTCATCACCGACGCTGTGCTGTGCCCCGACCCCGAGGCCATCATTGCCAACTTCGCGCCGGAGTTCGAGAAGCTGCTGCTGCTGTCTCTGATGATGCCGTGGGCGCGCGACGCAGCCTGAGCCAAAACAAAGGCGCTCCGAAGAGCGCCTTGGCTGTTGCTGAAGATCCGGCCGGCTCAGGAGCGGTCGGCCTTCTTCTTGGTGGTCGGGCGGCCAGCGGCGGTCGGGTAGGCCGTCATCACCTTGGCCGGGTCAGCCTTGTTGTCGAGGTAGGCGGCGTACTGCTGCGAGGTGCAGGCCAGCAGCTTGCCCGGCTTGGCTTCGCCCTTGTACTTGCCGTTGGCGTAGACGAACTGGTACTCGTTGGCTGCGACCGGCGTCGTGATGCTGCTGGTGGCGCTGTAGCTGTTGGCGCATTCGGCCTTCAGCTCAGCCTGCTCGGGCGTGGTGTTGTTCGCGGCCTGGGCAGCAAAGGCGGTCACGGCGGCAAGGGCGGGGATCAGGAACTTCATGGCGCTGTCTCGCTGAGTGGGTAAGTTATGGGAACGGAGCTTACGTTGCCATGCGCTGGTGCGCACCCCCGGAAGCACGGGTGGCGAGTCGTGACGAACTTCACGATCCGCGTCGGCGACCGTGAACTACTCCTCAAGTTCCTCTTTGGCCAGCTCCACATCGAGCAGTTCCATCGCATCCAGCGCCTCGCCGGCGGCCGCATCGGCATACAGCTTCTCGGCCTCGCTCATGCGCTTGTCGCCTTCGAGCATGACCAGCCCGTTGGCGCGTTCGATCATCGCGATGGCGCTGGTCGGGTTGAGCTTGAGCGCCTGCTCGAACATCTTCAGTCCGGTGGCCGTGTCGGCGCCTTGCGTTCTGCCAAGCAGCTTGCCGACCTTGTCGATGACTTCGGCGTGGAAGGCGCCCAGGGCAATGTGCGCGTCGGCATGCTTGGGTGCCAGCTGGATGGTGGTTTCCAGCGCGCCCTTGACCTTGGTGCCAAGGCCCTGCGCCAGCGCCTTGGCAATGCTGATGCCCTGGCCATAACGCCCCAGTGCGTAGGCCTGCCAGTACCAGGCATTCGGGTTCTTGGGCTCGGCGCCCTGCTGCGCCTCGGCGCGCTCGGCGATCTCCAGAAACATTTCCAGCTTCACCTTTTCCTTCTTCTCGAGGTAGTTGGCGTAGATGCCCTGGGCCTTGTTGGCGACGGTGATGCCGGCGCCACCGGCGGCCAGGCCGGCGTCATACGCGGCCTGGAAGTCGCCGGCGTGGAAGTGGATCCAGGCCTGCACGACAGCGGCGTCCTTCGGGAACGGCTCGGCGTCGCCGGCATGCAGCCGGGCCCACTGCTTCTTCAGCGTGGCCGGCGTGTACACGAAGGCGGCGTTGTCGTAGGGAAAGGCGGTCCACTTGGCCATCGCTTGTCTCCTGTGAGAGCGTGCTTGCGCTCTAGGGTTGTTGGTAGTTGCCGGCGAGCTTGTAGAGGTGGTCCTTGGACGCAGGCTCAAGGTAGGGTAGCAGCAGGCTTAAAGCGTGGAAGGCGCCGCGCAGCAGCGCCGCGCCGGCACGGTCGGGCTCCAGCGCGTGGCGCGGGTCGCGCACGTATTCGTAGCTCAGCCAGTAGCTCACCACGACGACCATCGCATTCGCTGTCGGCGCGGCCTCGCGCAGCTCCATCTTCAGCGCGCCGCCCAGGTGCAGGCCCGACAGCACCTGGCGCATGGCCAGCTCCTTGGCGGCGAGCAGGGCCTGGAAGTGCGTCTCGAGCCGGCGGTTCTTGAAGAGCAGGTCGTTCAGGTCGCGGTAAAGGAATCGGTGCCGCCAGATCAGCTCGAACAGCATGTGAAAGAACAGCCAGGCGTCCTCCACATTGCGCACGTTGTCGGCCGCCGCCAGCAACTCGTTCAGCTCGGCTTCGTAGCGACCGAACAGCGCGTTGATCAGCTCGTCCTTGGCCGGGTAGTGGTAGTAGAGATTGCCCGGGCTGATCTTCAGTTCGGCCGAGATCAGCGTCGTCGACACGTTCGGCTCGCCGAAGCGGTTGAAGAGGTCCAGCGTGACCTCCAGGATGCGTTCGGCGGTACGGCGGGGGCGTTTGGGCGTGGGCATCGCGGGTCATTCTGGCAGTGATCGGCACCGAAACAGGGCCGACTTTTAGAATCGCGCCCCATGCCAAATTCCGCTGCCGTGCCCGCCATCTCGTTCGAGAACGTCAAGAAGACCTACCGGGGAGGGCAGCTGAAGGCACTGGATGGGGTCAGCTTCGACATCCAGCCCGGCGAGTTCTTCGGCCTGCTCGGCCCCAACGGCGCGGGCAAGACGACGCTGATCAGCGTGCTGGCCGGCCTGACCAAGGCGACCGACGGCCGCGTGCGTGTGATGGGCCATGACGTGGTCGACGACTACGCCGCCGCGCGCAAGGCGCTGGGCGTGGTGCCGCAGGAGCTGGTGTTCGACCCCTTCTTCAGCGTGCGCGAATCGCTGCGCATCCAGAGCGGCTATTTCGGTGTGCACGGCAACGACGACTGGATCGACGAGCTGCTGCACAACCTCGGCCTCACCGACAAAGCCAACGCCAACATGCGCCAGCTTTCGGGCGGCATGAAGCGCCGTGTGCTGGTGGCCCAGGCGCTGGTGCACCGCCCGCCGGTGATCGTGCTGGACGAGCCCACCGCCGGTGTCGACGTGGAGTTGCGTCAGACGCTGTGGCAGTTCATCGCGCGGCTGAACAAGGAGGGGCACACGGTGCTGCTGACCACGCACTACCTCGAGGAGGCCGAGGCCCTGTGTCAGCGCATCGGCATGCTCAAGGCCGGCCGCATCGTCGCGCTGGACCGCACCTCGCAATTGCTGGCCGGTACGGCGTCGACGATGCTGCGCTTCAAGACCGATGTGGCGCTGCCGGCGGATATCGCGGCGCGAGCGCGCGTCACGGGCCGCATCGTGCAGGTCACGGCGCATGACGCTCACGAGGTCGAGACGACGCTGGCCGAGTTGCGAGGGCAGGGGGTTCCCATCGAAGACCTGGAGATCGGCCGCGCCGACCTGGAAGACGTCTTCCTCGAAATCATGCAAGGAGAGCACGCATGAGCGCCGCGCCGGGCCGTCCCAAGCAAGCTCACTCCCGCCTGGCGGGACAGGCCGAAGGCCGAAGGGTGCACACATTCAGCGGCGCGTCCACCCTGTTCAAGAAGGAAGTGCTGCGCTTCTGGAAGGTCGCCTTCCAGACCGTCTGCGCGCCAGTGCTGACCGCGGTCATGTACCTGCTCGTCTTCGGCCATACGCTGGAAGACCATGTGAAGGTCTACGACACGGTGGGCTACACGCAGTTCCTGATCCCCGGCCTGGTGATGATGAGCGTGTTGCAGAACGCGTTCGCCAACAGCTCGTCCAGCCTCATCCAGAGCAAGATCACCGGCAACCTGGTCTTCCTGCTGCTGACGCCGCTGTCGCCAGCGGCCTGGTTCGTGGCCTACGTCGGCGCGGCGGTCGTGCGCGGCCTGATGGTGGGCGCGGGTGTGTTGCTGGTGACGGTGTGGTTCGCCCCGCCGGGGATGGACAACCTGCTGTGGGTGCTGGCCTTCACCGTGCTCGGCGCCGGCCTGATGGGCACTCTCGGACTGATCGCCGGCCTGTGGGCCGAGAAGTTCGACCAGCTCGCCGCTTTCCAGAACTTCATCATCATGCCGATGACGTTCCTGTCCGGCGTCTTCTACTCGGTGCACTCGCTGCCTGGCTTCTGGCAGGGCATCAGCCACCTGAACCCGTTCTTCTACATGATCGACGGCTTCCGGCGCGGCTTCTTCGGCGTCAGCGACGTGTCGCCGTGGATCAGCTTGGGCGTCGTCGGCGTCAGCTTCGCGGTCGCGGCAGGGCTCGCTGTATCGCTGCTGAAGAGCGGCTACAAGATCAGATCCTGAGACCACCCCCTACCGGCTCACGCCGGCCCCCTCAAGGGGGCGCCACTGGTGGCCCGGCAAGCCGGTTCCACGGTGGCCGCTTGGTAAGTCACGAAGGAGGCCAGCGAGGTGAGCCTTTAAAATCCTGGGTTTCCCCGAGGACCGATCCATGGCCGACCCGACCCCGCAAGAAGTGCGCGACTTCATCGCCGCAGGCCTGCCCTGCGCGCATCTCGAAGTCGAGGGCGACGGCCGCCATTTCTTCGCGACCATCGTGTCGGACGAGTTCAGCGGGCTCACCCGCATCAAGCGCCACCAGCGTGTCTACGCCGCCTTGGGCGAGCGCATGCGCGAGCAGATCCATGCCTTGTCGATGAAGACCCTCAGCCCCGACGAATGGAGCGCCCAATGAGCGCCGTTGATCGTGGCTTGACCCTGGCGCTCTCCAAGGGCCGCATTTTCGAAGAGACGCTGCCGCTGCTGCGAGCCGCCGGCATCGAGGTGCTGGAAGACCCCGAGACCTCGCGCAAGCTCATCCTGCCGACCAACCGCGACGGCGTGCGCATCGTCATGGTTCGCGCCAGCGATGTGCCGACCTATGTGCAATACGGCGGCGCCGACCTCGGTGTGGCGGGACGTGACGTGCTGCATGAGCAGGCCCTGGCGCAAGGCGGCTCGCATGGCCTGTATCAGCCGCTGGACCTCAACATTGCCCGCTGCCGCGTGAGCGTGGCCGTGCGTGCCGACTTCGACTACGCCGCCGCCGTCAAGCAGGGCTCGCGCATCCGCGTGGCCACCAAGTACACCGAGATCGCCCGCCAGCACTTCGCCGACAAGGGCGTGCACGTCGACCTCATCAAGCTCTACGGTTCGATGGAGCTGGCCCCGTTGACGGGGCTGGCCGAGGCCATCGTCGACCTCGTCTCCACCGGCGGCACGCTGCGTGCGAACAAGCTGGTCGAGGTGGAGCACATCATGGAGATCTCGTCCCGCCTCGTCGTCAACCAGGCCGCGCTCAAGCTGAAGCGTGACCTGCTCCGCCCGCTCATCGACGCCTTCGCCTCCGCCATTCGCCCATGAAGCTCCGCCAACTCTCGACCGCCGCTGCCGACTTCGACACCGAGTTCGAACGCCTGCGCCATTGGTCGGCCGAAACGGATGCCGCCATCGAGGGGCGCGTCGCCGAGATCCTGGCTGATGTGCAAAAGCGGGGCGATGCCGCTGTGCTCGACTACACCGCGCGCTTCGACCGCATGACTGTCGACAGCGTTAGCGCGCTGGAGATCGGCCAGGCCGAGCTGCAAGCCGCGCTGGCCTCCATCACGCCCGCGCAACGCAGCGCGCTCGAAGCCGCCGCCCGGCGCGTGCGGTCGTATCACGAGCGTCAGCTGCAAGCCTGCGGCCTGAGCTGGAGCTACCGCGACGAAGACGGCAACCTGCTCGGCCAGAAGGTCACGCCGCTGGATCGCGTGGGCCTTTACGTGCCCGGTGGCAAGGCGGCCTACCCGAGCAGCGTGCTGATGAATGCCATCCCGGCTCACGTAGCCGGCGTGCAGGAAATCATCATGGTCGTGCCCACGCCGGACGGCGTGCGCAACCCGCTGGTGCTGGCTGCCGCCGCCGTGGCCGGCGTTCATCGCGTGTTTGCTGTCGGCGGCGCCCAGGCCGTGGCTGCGCTGGCCTATGGCACGGCCACCATCCCGCGTGTCGACAAGATCACCGGCCCCGGCAATGCCTACGTCGCCTCGGCCAAGAAGCATGTGTTCGGCCAGGTCGGCATCGACATGATTGCCGGCCCGAGCGAGATCCTCGTCATTGCCGACGGCACGACGCCGCCCGACTGGGTGGCGATGGACCTGTTCAGCCAGGCCGAGCACGATGAGCTGGCGCAGAGCCTCCTGCTCAGCCCTGATGCCGCGTTTCTCGACGCCGTGCGCGCCAGCATGGAACGCCTGCTGCCGACGCTGCCGCGCGAGTCCGTCATCCGTGCCTCGCTGGAAGGGCGCGGTGCACTGATCCTGACCCGCTCGATGGAGGAGGCCTGCGAAATCAGCAACGCCATCGCCCCCGAGCATCTGGAGATCAGCGCCGCCGACCCGCAGCGCTGGGAGCCGTTGCTGCGCCATGCCGGCGCGATCTTCATGGGTGCTTACACCAGTGAGTCGCTGGGCGACTACTGCGCCGGGCCCAACCATGTGCTTCCGACCGCCAGCACCGCGCGCTTCTCGTCGCCATTGGGCGTCTACGACTTCCAGAAGCGCAGCAGCCTCATCGAGGTCAGCGAAGCGGGTGCGCAGAGCCTCGGCCGCATCGCGTCCGAGCTGGCCCATGGCGAGGGCTTGCAGGCCCACGCCCGAGCCGCTGAACTGCGCTTGCGCTAGTCACGCTTGCGATGACACGAAGTTCGTGCAACACGAACTTCGTGTACTCTCCGGTTCATGAAGAACGTCACCGTTTCGATGGACGACGCCGTCGCCGAATGGGCCCGGCTGGAGGCGGCGCGGCGCAACACCAGCGTCTCGCGCCTGCTTGGCGAACTGCTGGCCGAGAAGATGCAGCACGACGATGCCTACGAGCGTGCGCTGCAGGACTGGCTGCACCGCGAGCGCAGCTGGTCTTCTGACGGCCAACCGTATCCCGGCCGGAGCGTCGCCTGATGCCCGCCCCCGTCTTCGTCGACACCTCCGTGCTGCTCTTCAGTGAAGACGGCGCCCGCCCCGCCGAGCGCGAGCAGGTGCTGGCCTGGCTGCGCGAGCTGTGGGCCGCGCGCACCGGCCGCGTGTCGGTGCAGGTGCTGAACGACTTCTACCTGCTGGCCACGCAACGTGTGAATCCGTCGATGCCGCAAGGCGATGCGCGCGCGGAGGTGCGCCGCTACCAGCACTGGCGCCCATGGGCGACGGACCAGGCCACGGTCGACGCCGCATGGTCGCTGGAAAGCCGCTTCGGCCTGCCCTTCGCCGACGCCCTTGTCGTCGCCAGCGCCAAGGCCCAGGGCTGCACCCGCCTGCTCAGCCTGGCCCTGCCGCACGACACCCAGTTCGACAGCGTGCAGGTTCTCAACCCTCTCGTCATTGCGCCATGACCGCTCCTCTTGAGAAAGCCCTCGCTCAAATCCGCCCCGACGTGCGCGCGGCCCATGCCTACGTCGTTCAGCCCAGCGACGGCCTGCTCAAGCTGGACGCAATGGAGAACCCCTATCGCCTGCCGCCCGAACTTCAGCAGGCGCTGGGCGAGCGCCTGGGTGCTGTCGCGCTGAACCGCTACCCGGCCGAGCGCACCGCCGAGCTGGCGCGCGCCCTGGCCCGCCATGCAGGCGTGGGCGACGACGTCGGCGTCACCTTGGGCAATGGGTCGGACGAACTCATCGGCCTGCTGACCATCGCAGTCGCCCAGCCCGGCGCCACCGTGCTCGCGCCAGTGCCTGGCTTCGTCATGTACGAGGCGCTGGCGCGTCAGCAGCGGCTGGAGTTCGTCGGCGTGCCGCTGCGCGCCGACGACTTCGAGCTGGACGAGCCGGCCATGCTGGCCGCTATTCGGGAGCACCAGCCCGCGCTGATCCATCTGGCCTACCCGAACAACCCGACCGCCACACTGTGGGACGCCGCCGCCATCGAGCGCATCGCCCAGGCGGCGCCCGGGCTGGTCGTCATGGACGAGGCCTACCAGCCCTTCGCCAGCGCCGACAGCCTCGCGCTGATGGCCCGCCAGCCCAATGTGCTGGTCATGCGCACCATGAGCAAGTTCGGCCTGGCCGGCGTGCGCATCGGCTACCTGCTGGGCGCCGCCGAGCTGGTGAACCAGATCGAGAAGCTGCGCCCGCCCTACAACATCAGCGTGCTGAACGCCGAAGCGGCCTTGTTTGCGCTCGAACACGCCGACGTCTACGCCGCCCAGGCGACCGAGCTGCGCCAGCAACGCGAGCGGCTCTTCACCGCGCTGCAGGCCATGCCGGGCATCACGCCCTGGCCCAGTCAGGGCAATATGATCCTGGCGAGGGTGCAGGACGCCGCCGCGACCTTTGCGGCACTCAAGGCGCGCGGCGTGCTTATCAAGAACGTCTCGGCGCTGCACCCGTTGCTCGCGAACTGTGTGCGCCTCACCGTCGGCACGCCCGACGAAAACACCCTGCTGCTCCAAGCGCTCGAAGCATGTCTGAACTAGCCCCCCGCATTGCCGAAGTCACCCGCAACACCCGCGAGACGCGCATCACGGTGCGCATCAACCTCGACGGCACGGGCCAGTCCAAGTTGCAGACCGGCATCGGCTTCTTTGACCACATGCTGGACCAGATCGCCCGCCACGGCCTCATCGACCTGGACGTGCATTGCGAGGGCGACCTGCACATCGACGGCCACCACACGGTGGAAGACGTCGGCATCACGCTGGGCCTGGCCGTAGCCAAGGCCGTGGGCGACAAGGCCGGCCTGACGCGCTACGGCCACAGCTATGTGCCGCTGGACGAAGCGCTGTCGCGCGTCGTCATCGACCTCTCCGGCCGCCCCGGCCTGCACATGGACGTGAAGTTCACGGCCGGCAGCATCGGTGCGTTCGACACCCAGCTGACCTTCGAGTTCTTCCAGGGTTTCGTCAACCACGCGCTGGCCACGGTGCACATCGACAACCTGAAGGGCCACAACGCCCACCACCAGGCCGAGACCATGTTCAAGGCCTTCGGCCGCGCGCTGCGCATGGCGGCGGCGCAGGACCCGCGCTCGGCCGGCGTGATCCCGTCGACCAAAGGCTCGCTCTGACATGACCCGAACCGTCGCCGTCGTCGACTACGGCATGGGCAATCTGCGCTCGGTGTCTCAGGCCGTCATCCACGCCGCGGCGGGCCAGGGCTTCGATGTGGCCATCACCTGTGACCCCGAAGTGGTGCGCAAGGCCGAGCGCGTCGTGCTGCCGGGCCAGGGCGCCATGCGCGACTGCATGCGCGAGCTGGCGGACTCCGGCGTCAAGGAGGCCGTGCTCGAAGCCGCCGCCACCAAGCCGCTGCTGGGCGTCTGCGTCGGCATGCAGATGCTGCTGGACCACAGCGAAGAGCAGGACACGCCGGGCCTCGGGCTCATCCCGGGCCGCGTGCAGCGCTTCCGTCTCGAAGGCCGGCTGCAGGACGACGGCAGCCGCTTCAAGGTGCCGCAGATGGGCTGGAACCGCGTGCACCAGCCGCGTGCGCACCCGGTGTGGGCCGGCATTCCGGACGAGAGCTGGTTCTACTTTGTGCACAGCTTCTATGCGACCACGGCGTTGCAGGAACACAGCGCCGGCGAGACCGACTACGGCGCTCGCTTTACCTGCGCAGTGGCCCGGGATAACATTTTTGCGACCCAATTCCACCCCGAGAAAAGTGCCGCGCTGGGGCTCGCCCTCTACCGCAACTTCCTGCACTGGAAGCCCTGATTGGCTCACACTGATCAGCACCTTCTCGCCCACCTTCCCACGCACATCCCACGCTGCTCCCGGCCATGCTGCTGATCCCCGCCATTGACCTGAAAGATGGTCGCTGTGTCCGCCTCAAGCAAGGCGACATGAACGACTCCACCACCTTCGGCGAGGACCCCGCTGCGATGGCGCGGCGCTGGCTTGACGCCGGCGCGCGGCGCCTGCATCTGGTGGACCTGAACGGCGCCTTCGCAGGCAAGCCGGTCAACGAGCCGGCCATCAAGGCCATCATCAAGGAGATCGGCGACGAGATCCCGATCCAGCTCGGTGGCGGCATCCGCGACCTCGACACCATCGAGCGCTACCTGGACGACGGCCTCAGCTACGTCATCATCGGCACGGCTGCGGTCAAGAACCCCGGCTTCCTGCGGGATGCCTGCACTGCCTTCGGCGGCCACATCATCGTCGGCCTGGACGCGAAGGACGGCAAGGTCGCGACCGACGGCTGGAGCAAGCTGACCGGCCACGAGGTCGTCGACCTGGCGCTGAAGTTCCAGGACTACGGCGTCGAAGGCGTCATCTACACCGACATCGGCCGCGACGGCATGCTCACGGGCATCAATATCGAAGCCACCGTCAAGCTGGCCCAGGCGCTGACCATCCCCGTGGTGGCTTCCGGCGGCCTCTCGGACATTGCAGACATCGAGCGCCTGTGCGCGGTGTTCGGCGATGGCGTCGAGGGCGTCATCTGCGGCCGCTCCATCTACACCGGCGCGCTGGACTTTGCCGCCGCCCAGGTGCGGGCCGACGAACTCATGGCTGCGGCCGGCTGAACGCTCCCCTTCGTCCGAGGGAACGCCGACGCTTGCCGGATCGACCGGCAAGCACATCGGCAGATGGCCAGCTCTGGAGCGGCCCAGCACTCGGCCCGAACGGCCTCCGAGATCAGGTCCTGCGTCGGCGAAGCGCCAGCAAGCCCAGGCCGGCGGCCATCAGGGCATACGTTTCGGGTTCCGGCACAGCGGTGACGAAGGTGCGGATCTCGCCGCCGGGAAACGTGGTGCTGTGGATGTTGAAATAGGCGTTGCCCGAGGTCAGGTTGGCGATCAGCCGGGCTTCGGCCAGCGCCGCCGTACCGCCGCTGGCGGTCAGGAAGGTGCCGCTGTACTGGTTGCTCTGCGTCAGGTCGATGATCTTGACGTAGGAGCCGGAGGACGCGCCGAGCGGGAAATCCGGCAGCAGTCCGCCCTGCGCCAGGGCGACACCGGCGGTGCCTGTCTTGGCGACTGCGGTGCAGCAATGGATGTGGGCATTGCTGGTCGTGCCCGACAGCCCGGCCCAAGTGGCGTTGATGAGCAGCGTGTGCCCGTCATCGTCGTACTCCAGGCTCAACGTGCCCGAGCCCGTGGCGCCCACCGCTTCGGGCGCAAATGTGCCCGTGAAAACCGTGGAATGCGCCGAGGCGGCGTTGGCGCCGAGGGCGAGGGTTGCGGCGAGCAGGGTGGAAGAAAGCAGTCTCATCGTTGTCTCCGTGAGGTGGCAGGTTGTGGGTCGTGCAACCGCGATTGAGCGATGTTCCCGCGTCGCTGCGAAGCCCTAATCAGCAAAGGAATAATCCGGGTTCGATTTCCGTCCCCCTCTCATGCTCGCCAAACGAATCATTCCCTGCCTCGACGTCACCGCCGGCCGCGTGGTCAAGGGCGTCAACTTCGTCGGTCTCCGTGACGCGGGCGACCCGGTGGACATTGCCGCCCGCTACAACGAGCAGGGCGCCGACGAGCTGACCTTCCTCGACATCACCGCCACCAGCGATGGCCGCGACCTCATCCTGCACATCATCGAAGCGGTCGCGTCCAAGGTCTTCATTCCACTGACCGTGGGCGGCGGCGTGCGCGCCGTGGCCGACGTGCGGCGGCTGCTGAACGCCGGGGCCGACAAGGTCAGCTTCAACTCAGCCGCCGTGGCCGACCCCGAGCTGATCCGCGCTGCGAGCGACAAATACGGCGCCCAGTGCATCGTCGTCGCCATCGACGCCAAGCGCCGCGCGGACGGCTCAGGTTGGGATGTCTACACGCATGGCGGCCGCAAGAACGTGGGCCTGGATGCGGTCGAATGGGCCAAGCAGATGGCCGAGTTCGGCGCCGGCGAGATCCTGCTGACCAGCATGGACCGCGACGGCACCAAGAGCGGCTTCGACCTGGCGCTGACCCGCGCCGTGAGCGACGCGGTGCCCGTGCCCGTCATCGCCTCGGGCGGCGTCGGCTCGCTGGATCATCTTGCCGATGGCATCACCCTCGGCGGCGCGGATGCCGTGCTGGCCGCCAGCATCTTCCATTTCGGCGAGCACACGGTGGGCGAGGCCAAGGCGCTGATGGCCGCCCGCGGCATCCCGGTGCGCCAGTAGCCATGGGTGAAGTCCGCATCATCGGCGGCCAGTGGAAGCGCTCCAAGCTGCCCGTCCTTGACCTGCCGGGCCTGCGCCCCACGGCAGACCGCATCCGCGAAACCCTTTTCAACTGGCTGGGCCAGACGCTGACCGGGTGGCGCGTGCTGGATGCCTTTGCGGGCAGCGGGGCGCTGGGCTTCGAGGCGGCATCGCGCGGGGCGGATGCCGTGGTGATGCTTGAGCGCGAGGCAGTGCTGGTGGACGGGCTGCGGGCCAGCCAGAAGCGCTTGCAGGCCACCAGCATCGCCATCCACCGCGCCAACGCGCTGAACTGGATGACGGCGAGCGCCGACCACTTCGATCTGATCTTTCTCGACCCGCCGTTCGCGGACGAGCTGTTCGACCGCGCGCTTGCCGCCGCCGTACCGCTGCTGACCGTAGGCGGTTTGATCTACGTCGAGTCCCCACGCGAGATCACCGCGCCGGCCGGATTCACCAGCTGGCGCCAGGGCCGTGCCGGCGCGGTTCATTACCAGTTGCTGCGGCGCGAGGACAATCCGGCCTCATGACCTCCCGCACGCAGATCACGGCCATCTACCCCGGCACCTTCGATCCGATCACCCTCGGCCACGAAGACCTGATGCGCCGCGCGGCCGGCATGTTCGAGCGCCTGGTGGTGGCGGTGGCCGTCGGCCATCACAAGAAGACGCTGTTCCCGCTGGACGAACGTTTGGCGATGGTCCAGGAGGCTGCGGCGCGGAGTTGCCCGCAAGGCAATGTCGAGGTCTGCGCCTTCGACGGCCTGCTGCGCGACTTCGTGCGGGCGCACGCCGGCCGCGTCGTCGTGCGCGGGCTGCGCACGGGCGGCGACTTCGAGTACGAGTTCCAGATGGCCGGCATGAACCGCAAGCTCATGCCCGAGGTGGAGACCATCTTCCTGACGCCCGGCGAGCATCACCAGTACACGTCCAGCACCTTCGTGCGCGAGATTGCGACGCTGGGCGGCGAGGTGGCGGAGTTCGTGTCGCCGGGGGTGCTGGCGCGCTTGAACGACAAGTTCAAGGCGGGCTGATCGTGGCTTTGATGATTACCGACACGATCGGCGGGAATCGGCAAGGCATGCCTTGCCCCGCCGAGCGCGGCGAGCGCATGCAGGCGCTTGCCGTATTCGTCCGCCAGCCCGATGGAGGCCGAGCATGGCTCTGATGATCACGGACGAATGCATCAACTGCGACGTCTGCGAACCTGCCTGCCCGAACAACGCAATCTCGATGGGCGAGGAGTTCTACAAGATCGAGCCGGGCAAATGCACCGAGTGCGTCGGCCACTTCGACGAGCCGCAGTGCGTGATGCTCTGCCCCGTCGCCTGCATCCCGATCAACCCGGCGCACATCGAGAGCCGTGACACGCTGCTGCGGAAGTACCAGCGCCTGACTGCCGCCTGAGCGCGTTGGCACATCACGGTGCGCCCAGCGTCGCCCGCAGGATCTGCGCCAGTCGTGCGGCGGCCAGCGTCAGCTGCCGGCGCTTGATCGCGGCCATGCGGGCCTCGTAGTCGGGCGGCAGCTGGACGGTCCAGAGCTCGCCCTGGCGGGGGCCGAATGCGAGGTCGTGTAGCGCCGGGCGGGCTTGGTCCAGCGTTTCGCTGGCCCAGCGCGCAGGCCAGCCGGCCATGTCGCCGGGCGTGACCGGCACCTGACGCGCGTCCTTCAGCCAGGCGGCGTCTATGCCGGCCGGCGCCAGCGAGGCGGGCACGCCGTCCCAGATCCCATGCAGGTTGGGCATCCGCCAGCCGGCCGCCACGGCCTGCAGGCCGGCGGCGCCCGTGGGTGGGCGGGCCGTGATGACGACCTGGTTGCTGCCGCGCGTGAACGTGGCGGGATCCAGGCCGGTCTTGTCGGGATCCACTGGCTGCCCCTGCGCGTCCAGGTAAACGGAGCCGATGTGCAGCGGCTGGTGCAGGTCGCCCACCAGATGGGCGATCACCAGCAACGCGTCGCGAGGCGAATCGAAGCCGAACGGCGCCGGTGCCGCCCGGCCCTGCAGCACGCTGATGGCCGCCGCAGCGGCGCCGACGATGTCGTCCGGCCGCGCGCCGGTGCTGCCGGGCAGGTAGCGGCTGCGCTGGTAGGCGAGGTTGGCGTAGTGGTAGCCGCGGTGGCAGTCCTCGGCGCCGGGCGCGGGCTGGCACTGGCGGTAGTTGCGCTGCACGAAGGCGCGCAGCTGTGCGATGCCGGCGTCGGTCTCGAACGGCGCGCATTCGGCGTAGCGGCCGCGCGTCGTGTAGTCGAAGTCCCTGGCTGGGTCGATGCCGCGCGCGCAGTCCAGCCACACACCGGCCTGGGCGAGCGTGACCTCGCCCAGCAATTGGGTCACGCGCTGCGCGGCGGGCGTGCCCTGCAGCAGCCGTTCGGCCAGTGCGCCCACGGTCTGGTGGCCAGCGCCGCTCCAGGCATGTGCGGTCGTGGCGAAGGCCAGCAGCAAGGAGGCGGCAAGTCGGCGGTACACGGGCAACTCCTTCTTCATGCGATCAGCCCCGCGAGTCTGCCCGGTTGGAAGTGCAGGTCAATGAAATCGGCCAGGCCGTCGAACACGGCATCCAGCGGCCGGCCGGCCTGGCCGAACAGCGCCTGCAGCACGGCCGGCTGCTCGAACAGGCCGTGTGCGTAGACGCCCAGCACGCGTCCGGCCTGCCAGCCGATGGCCTCGCCCGCCGCGTTGCGCAGCGCGACCTGCGGCGGCGGCAGGCCCGGGTGAGGCTGGGTGCGGCCGTGGCGTATCTCGTAGCCCTCCGCCTGCACACCGGCCAGCGCGCCCCAGGGGCCGTCCGTCGCGCCGAAGTGCAGGGCGGTGCTGCGCAGCAGCTTCTCGGTCTCGAAGACGGTCACCAGCGGCAGCAGGCCCAGGCCGGGCGCGTTGCCGTCCACGCCATGCGTGTCGATCAGCGCCTCGCCCAGCATCTGCAGCCCGCCGCAGATACCCAGCACGCGGCCGCGGTGGCTGTTGATGGCCAGGTCGAGCTTCTGCGCGCGCAGCCAGGCCAGATCGGCAGCGGTGGACTTGCTGCCGGGCAGGATGATCCAGTCGGCGCCGTTCAGGTCGCGTGGCTCGCGTGCCCACGACAGGCGCACGCCGGGCAGCTGGCGCAGCGGCTGGAACTCATCGAGGTTGGACAGGCGCGGGTAGGCAATGACGGCGATGTGCAGGCCGCCGCTGCCGGTGGCCCTGTCGTCGAACACACCGTCTTCTTCGGGCAGGCCGTGGCCTCGCCACATCGGCAGCGTGGCGATGGTGGGCACGCCGGTCAGCGCCTGCAGTTGCTCGGGGCCGGGCGCCAGCAGGCCGGCGTCGCCGCGAAAGCGGTTCAGCACAAAGCCCTTGACCTGGGCACGCACGTCGGCCGGCATCAGTTGATGCGTGCCGTAGAGATGGGCGAAGGCGCCGCCGCGGTCGATGTCGGTGACGAGCAGGCAAGCGGCATTGGCGTCGCGTGCAGTGCCGAGGTTCACGTAGTCGCTGGGCGCGAGGTTGATCTCGGCCGGCGAGCCGGCGCCCTCGATGACGACGACGTCGTTTTCGCCCATCAGCGCCAGCAGCGCGGCGCGCGCACGCGGCTTGAGGAGCGCACTGCGCTCGCGCCAGGGCATGCGGGACAGCGCGGCGTCCACTTCGCCCAGCACGACGACCTGGCTCTGCGTGTCGGCCTCGGGCTTGAGCAGCACGGGGTTCATGCGCACCTCGGGCACCCGGCGCGCGGCCAGGGCCTGGAAGTACTGGGCGCTGCCGATCTCGCCCATTCCTCCATTCAGACCAGGCACCACGCGCGCGTTGTTGCTCATGTTCTGCGCCTTGAAGGGCGCGACCTTCAGGCCCTGCCGGGCATACCAGCGGCACAGCGCCGTGGCCAGCCAGCTCTTGCCCGCGCCGCTGGTGGTGCCCAGCACCATGACGGCCTTGCCTCGATGGCTCATGAATCCTCTCCTTCTGTCGCAAGCAGGGCCAGCTGCAGCGCCTGCTGCGCGGCCGGTGGCTGGGCGGATACGCGCACCCAGCCGGGCAGGCCGAACGAGGCGGCATCGCGCACGCGCACGCCCTGTTCACGCAGCCGCGTGGCGATTTCTTGTTGCGGCGGGCGGGCCAGCCAGAAATTCGTGCAGCTGGGCCGCTGCTGCCAGTCCAGTGCAGCCAGCATCGCGCGTTGCTGGGTCGTCCATTCACCCAGCTGGATGCGCGCCTCGGCCAGCCAGGCAGCGGTCGCGTCGTCATGCCAGTGCGACAGCATCGCCACGCCTTCGGCCGACAGCACCCAGCTGGGCGCCAGGGCTTGCGCATGCGTCCAGACGGCGTCGGCAGCAGGGGCGATGAGATAGCCGGCACGCACGCCGGTCAGGCCCAGGGCCTTGTTGGGGCAGAACAGCTGCCAGGCCCGAGGCGGCAGCGCTGGCATGTTGCCCAGCAGGCGCAGCGGCTCATAGGCGCGGTCCACCACCACGAGGTGACCGTCGAGGTCGGGCCAGGCCGCCACGCTCGCGCCGGTCGGGTTGCAGGGTTCGCAGATCCAGACCAGCGCCGACGCCGTGGGGCGGATGTCGGCCGGCTCGGCATAGGGCTTCACCGCCAGCCCGAGCGCGTGCGCCGCAGCGGCGTAGTCGCCAAAGCCCGGCTGCGGCACCCACACCTCGCGCCGGCCAGCCAGCAGGGCGGCCAGCGTGAGGCGGCGAATACCCTCGGCACCGCCGGCCGTGGGCAGCAGCAGTTCCTGTTCGCTCGCGTGGGCCTCGCCCAGGCGCCGGCGCAGCGCACCGTATTGCGGGTCGGGGTAGGCATGGCGGTCGGCCTGCTGAACGGCGTTCATCAGCGCAGGCGGAGGCCCCAGCGGGCTGGCATTGGTCGAGAAGTCATGTGCCACCGGCGGGCCACCGTCCGGGCCGCCGTGTTCGGCTTGCAAAGGGGTCATGCGGGCATCCTCAGCGCCCAGGCCAGCGCGGCGATCAGCACGGTGCCGGCCACGACGGCATGGCGGGCCACCGTGCACGCCGCCTGCAGCGTGCCGGCCGCCGCAGCTTGCCCGTTGGCATGCAGCGAGTAGACGCCCGGTTTGCTCAAGCGCACGCCCAGCCGCAGCGCCATGGCGGCCATGGGCCAGCCGCTGTTGGGCGACGGCGTGCGGCGGGCTTCGCGCAGAAGTGCGGGTAGCGAGGGCGGCAGCAGCAGCAGCGCCGTCAGCCGCGCGGGCAGCCAGGACAGCAGATCGTCCGCGCGCGCCGCCCACTTGCCGCTCCACTCGCGCTCGTCCCGGTAGCCCCACATCGCGTCGGCCGTGTTGGCGAACCGGTAGAGGGCGGCGCCGGGCAGACCCAGCAGCGCGAACCAGAACAGTGGCGCGATGACGGAGTCGTTCAGGTTCTCGGCCAGTGTCTCTATGGCGGCTTCGCGCACTTCCGTCTCGCTCAGCGCCGAGGTGTCGCGGCTGACGAGTCGCGAGAGCCTGGCGCGGCCGGCGTCTAGCGATTCGCTCAAGGCGGTCTCCACGGTCATGGCTTCGTCGGCCAGCATGCGCCAGGCAAGCAGCGGCTTGAGCAACAGGCCGAGCAGTGCGGCTGTTGCCAGCAGCCGCAGCGGTGACGTGGAGGGCTGGAGTGCCAGCAGCGCCCAGCCGGACAGCCACAGCGCAATGAAGGCGACTGCCGTGGCGCCGATCAGCCAGGCGAGGGCGCCGGCGATGAATGCCAGTGCCGGCGGAAGCTTGGTGAGTTTGAACAGGCCGAGATAGCGGCCCATGCCGACGACCGGATGCGCCCAGGTTGGAGGCTCGCCGAAGGCTCGGTCGATGAGCAGGGCGATGAGCATGGCCAGGGGCAGCAGCAGGGTGTTCATGCGCTTGCCTGCTGTGGCTTTGCGGCCAGGCCCATGCCGGGATTTCGCCCCGGCGGGCGACCTACTTTTTGGGCCGCCAAAAAGTAGGCAAAAAGCTCCCCCCGACCGCCCCGCCCTGCGCTGCGCTTCGGGTCCCCTGCGGTACTCAGCCCCGAAGCCCCGCGCCGAACTCGCGCCGCTACGCTCTGCTCAAACAAGCGTCGCGAGTCAGTTCTTGAGGCGAGCTTCGCTCGCGGGCTTCGGGTCTTCCGTTCCTCGGCGGGGCTAAAGGGGGCATACAGAAATACATCCACCACCCGGCTTTCGGGCTTGGCTGTTGGCTGTTGCGGCTGTTCAGGAGCCTCCCCTTCTAAACCGCCGAGAAGCGCAGAAGCCCGGGGCCCGAGCGAAGCGAGGTTCAAGCTCTGACTTCGCACCCCTTTGTTTGAACGCAGCGTAGCGAAGTGAGTTGGGTGCGGCCCCGGGCTTCGAGCATCGCAGGGAACCCCGACAGGGGCGGTTTCGCAGGGGAGAGCTTTTTGCTTACTTTTTGGCGGCGCAAAAAGTGAGTCGGCCGCCGGGACGAACCCCCGGCTGGGCCTGGCCATCAAGCCACCGCGAGTCATGACAACCCAACATCTCAACTTCAATCCTCAATGCCCCGCTGCGCCGGCACCCCCGCCTTGTAGTGATGCTTCACCAGCGTCATCTCCGTCACCGTATCCGCCAGCTCGATCAGCTCGACCGGTGCGCCCCGCCCCGTCAGCACCACATGCACATGCTCCGGCCGTTCGCGCAGGCAGGCCAGCACCGCCTCCAGCGGCACCCAGCCATAGCGCAGCGGATACATGATCTCGTCCAGCACGACGAGGAAATGGTCGCCGCCGCGGATGGTGGCCTCGGCACGTGCCCAGCCCTCGCGGGCCAGTTCGGCGGAGTGGTCGAGGTCCTTGCTCTTCCACGAGAAGCCATCGCCCAGGCCGATGATGGGCACGCCCAGCTGCTCAAAGACGCGGTGCTCGCCGAAGCGGGCGCTGGGCACCTTCATGAATTGATAAATCAGCACCGGCTTGCCGCGCCCATGCGCACGCAGCGCCAGGCCGAAGGCGGCCGTGCTCTTGCCCTTGCCGTCGCCGGTGTGCACGAGCACGAGGCCGCGGCGCTCGGCGGTCGGGATGACGCGCTCACGGTCGATGGGAGGTTGTTCGATCTGCATGGTGGTTCTCAAAAGGGCAGGGCCACCCAGCGGCCCTCGATCTGGGCGATGTGCAGGCGCGGGCCGAAGACCTGGCGCAGCGCCGCGTGCGTGGCCGCATCGGCCGGCGCGCCGCTGTGCACGATGCGGCCGTCGGCCATCAGCACGAGGTGGTCGGCCTGCAGCGCGAGGTGCAACTCGTGCAGCACGCTGACGACGCTGTGCCCGGCGGCCACGCGCTCGCGCACCAGCGCCATCCATTCGGCTTGGTGGGGCGGGTCGAGGTGGGCGAGGGGCTCGTCCATCAACGTCAGTGGTGCGTCGACGGCCAGCGCGCGGGCCAGCAGCACACGCTGCCGCTCGCCGCCCGACAGCGAGCCGAGCCGCCGCTCGCGCCAGGCCCAGCTCTGGGTGGACTGCATGGCGGCCTGCACGGCGGCGTGGTCGGCGGCGGTGGGCGGTGCCAGCCAGGGGCGGTGCGGCAGGCGGCCGAGCATGACGACGTCCAGCGCCGTCAGGTCGTCGGCGCCGGTCTCCTGCTGGCCCATCCAGGCGAGGTGGCGGGCACGCTCGCGGGACGGCCATTCCGCCAGCGGCTTACCCGCCAATTGCACGGCCCCTTCGCAGCGCTGCAGGCCAGCCACGGCGCGCAGCAGCGTCGACTTGCCGGCGCCGTTCGGGCCGACGATGGCCGTCCAGCGGCCTTGCGGAATGTGCAGGTCAATGTCGCTGATGAGGTCACGGCCGTCGATGCGGACGTGCTTGATTTGAGCTTGCAATGCGCTCATCGCCTGGGTGCTCCGCGGCGATGCATCAGTACGAGGAGATAGACGCCGCCCAACAAGGCCGTTACCAATCCCACCGGCAGTTCCTGCGGCCGGATCAGCCCGCGCGCCAGCACGTCCGCCGCCAGCAGCAGCGCGCCACCGGCGGCGGCGGACATGATGATCAGGCGGCCATGCAGCATGGGGCACAGCGCGCGCACGAGGTGGGGCGCGACGAGGCCGACAAAAGCCACGATGCCCGTCTGGGCGACGGCCGCACCGGTGGCCAGCGCGAAGGCGCAGATCAGCAGCAGCCGCATCAGACCCATGCGGATGCCGAGCGAGGCTGCGGTGGCTTCGCCCAACGTCAGCGCGTCCAGCGCCGGGCTGGCCAGCAGGCCGACGACCAGCGCCGCCGCGCCGCAGGCGGCCATCACCATGACGCTGCTCCAGCCCAGCAGACCGGTGTTGCCGAGGAGGAAGGACTGCATGGCGCGCAGGATGTCTGGTGCCCACAGCGTGGCCAGGCCGGTCAGCGCATTCAGCACCACGCCGACGACGACGCCGGCCAGCAGCAGGCGCAGCGTCTGCTCCACGCCGCGCGCGAGCACCAGCGTCAGCCCCACGCCCACCAGCGTGCCGATGAAGGCGATGCCGGTCAGGCCGACGTGGGCCAGCAGCGACGAGGTCTGCGGAGAGATGCCCGTCAGCGCCAGCGCAATGGCCACGGCCAGGCCCGCGCCCGACGCGCTGCCCAGCAGATAGGGGTCAGCCAGCGGGTTGCGGAACAGGCCCTGCGCCATCGCGCCGGCCATGCCCAGCAACGCACCGGCCAGCCAGGCGCCCAGCGAGCGCGGCAGGCGGATCTGCCACAGGATGACGCTCATGCCGTCATCGCGAAGATCGGCCCAGCCGGTGCTGCCGGTCAGCACGCCGGCCAGCACGCCGGCACCGCCGACGGCAAGCAGCAGCGCGAGCAGCAGCGCAGGGCGCATGTTCGTCACGAAGAAGCTTTCTCGCGCAGGCACCTGGCCATGATCTGCGCGGCCTCGGCCATGCGCGGGCCGGGGCGCGCGAGGATGTCGCCTTCCTCGGCCTTGAAGACGCAGATGCGGCCGCGCTTGATGGCGTCGATGCGGTCCCAGCCCGGGCGTTGCGCCAGGCCCTCGGAGCCGCGCTGGCCGATCATGATGAGCGCCGGGTTGGCCTTGACGACGAACTCTGGATTGATCTTGGGAAAGGGTCCGAGCTCCGGCGGGATGATGTTGCCGGCACCCAGCATCGTCAGCGTTTCGCCCATGAAGGAGACGGTGCCGGCCGCCCAGATGCCGCTGGCCACTTCGTAATAGACGCGCACGCCTCGCGCTGCAGGCGGCACGCTGCGGGCCGCAGCCGCGACGCCGGCCTCGATGTGGCGCCAGACGCGCTGCGCATCGGGCACGCCCAGCACCTGGCCCATGGTGCCCAGCACGCGCTGCACGTCGCGGTAGGAGCGCGGCTCCAGTGCGATGACCTTCATGCCCAAAGCCCGCAGCCGCTCGGCCACGCGCGAGGACACGGCCACCAGCACCACGTCCGGCTTCAGCGACGCGATCATCTCGACATTGGTGTCCTCCATGCCGCCGAGCTTGGGCAGCGCGTTCACCTGGGCGGGAAAGTTGGAGTAGCGGTCCACGCCCACCAGACGCGCGCAAGCGCCCAGTTCGCAGACCGTCTCGGTCAGCGAAGGCAGCAGGCTGACGATGCGCTGCGGTGCGGCCGTGATGACCGTGGTGTGGCCGAGGTCGTCCTTGATCTCGACGGCGCCCGCAGGCAGGGCGCAGGCCAGCAGCAGCGCCAGCAGCAGACGTTCAAGCATGGTTTGAATCCTCAACGGGTCGGGTCCAGGCCTGGCCCGCCACCATCAGTGTCAGCTGGCCGCAGCGCTGTGCCACATCCTGGTTGAGCCGGCCGAGTTCGTCGACATAGTCACGCACCTCGCGGCCCAGCGGCGACACGCCCCAGCCGACCTCGTTGGAGACGAAGACGACTGGCGAGGTGAGCCTTGGCAGCAGGTCGAGCAGCGTCTGCCGCTCGGCCTGCCAGCCGGCGGTGTCGGGTACGTCGCTCATCGGCATCAGCCAGTTGGTGAGCCACAGCGTTAGGCAGTCGACGACGAGTACCGTGCCCGCGTCGTCCGCCTGTTGCAGCGCCGCGCTCAGGGCCAGCGGCGCTTCGCGGGTGTCGAAGCCGGCCGGTCGTGAAGCGCGGTGATGGGCGATGCGCACACGCATCTCTTCGTCAGCTGCCAGCGCGGTGGCGATGACGGTAACCCGCCCGCCATCGGCCTGCCAGCGCAGTGCCAGCCTCTCGGCCTGCCTCGACTTGCCGCTGCGCTGGCCGCCGACGATGAGTTGGTGTGCGCTCATGGCTTCAACCAGCTCAGAACTGCGGCGTCCAGCGCAGCGAGGCCTGCACCGTCATCGGCGCCGAGGCGTAGCCATAGGCTGTCTGGTACTTGCGGCTGAAGGCGTTGTCCAGGTTCAGCTGCAGCTTCACCTCACGGCTGACCGCCACCTGCGCGTTCAGGTTCAGCAGCGCATAGCCACCGAGCTTGCGCGTGTTGGTCGCGTTGTCGAAGCGAGCGCCCGAAGCCGTCACGCCGGCGCCCAGAATCCAAGCGCCCAGCGCCGTGTCGGCGTTGATGGTCGCCAGGCGCTTGGCGCGGCGCGGCAGCAGCAGGCCGTTGGCCGCGTCCGTGTGCTTCTGCACGTCGAGCGTGCCGCGCAGGTTCACGTTGGCAAGCCGGGTGGCGCCCGCCAGGCTCACGCCCTGCAGCCGCGCCTTGGACACGTTCTGGTAGCAGCCGAAGCTGCTGTTGCAACTGCCGGCTGCGCCAAAGATGATCAGGTTGCTGACGCGGTTGCGGTAGGCCGTGACCGAGAGTTCGTGGTCGCCACTGGCCCACTTCAGACCGGTTTCGATGTTGCGGCCGCGCTCGGCTTCAAGCGGCGAGACGCCGGGCTTGCCGAGGTCGGGGCCGTAGACCGTGCCCTGCTGGTAGATGGTCGGCGCGCGGAAGGCGTTGCCGATGGAGCCCACCACGCGCAGGCCCGGTGCCACGGCAAAGCCCGCCAGCAGCGTGCCCGTATTGACGTCGCCGAACTGGCTGTCGCGGTCATGGCGGGCATGGGCCTGCAGGTCGAAGGCGCCGGCCGACAGCATGTAGCCCAGGCCTGCGCCGTTGCGGTGGCGGGTGCCGACGCCGGCCGTCACCAGGCCGCTGTTTTCCAGCTTGTCCTCGATGCGCTCGGCCGTGAAGTTCAGCTGCTGCCCGGCGGCCAGCTTGTAGAAGCCGGTCATCGCGACATTGCGCACGCGGGTGTCGGTCAGGTAGGGTGAAGGCGTGGTCTCGTAGCGGTCACGCGATTCGCCAAAGCTCAGCTGCGTCTGCAGGTCGGGCGTCCACTGCGCCGTCCAGGCGAGACGCGCCACATCGGCGTCCTGCTTGCTCAGGTCGTCCACCAGCGGGCGCGACTTGGAGCCGTCGTACTGGCCCACGGTGTAGGTGCGCATGACCAGCGCCTCGGCGCGGTGCGCGGCGCTCAGTTGCGCGCCGACGCGCAGCATGGCCTGGCGCTTGAGGTGGCCGTCGCGATCGGGCACGTAGCTGAAGGAGCCGGGGTAGTCCACGGTGGCGTTGAAGCCGTCGGTGCCTTCAATGGTGGCCGTCAGCGCGTAGTCGAAGATGCCTGCGGCGCCGAACACGCCGGCATCGGCCTTGTACAGGCCCAGGTTGCCGGCCGCCACGCCGAAGTCCGCGCTCGTGCGGCTGCCGCCCTTGCGCGTGAAGATCTGCACCACACCGCCGACGGCGTCGGAGCCGTAGATGGCGCTGGCCGGGCCCTTGAGCACTTCGACACGCTCGATCTGCGACAGCGGCAGGCCCTGCCAGCTGGCGCCGCCGGTGGACTGGGAGTCGACCTTGACGCCGTCGATCAGCACCAGCGTATGCCGGTTGTCCGCGCCGCGGAGGAAGACCGACGTCGTCGAAGCGGCCCCGCCGTTGTGCGTCAGTTCCGCGCAGCCGTTGTTGCGCAACAGGTCGGCCAGGCTCGCGGCGGCCTGGCGTTCGATGTCGGCGCGGGTGATGACGGTCAGGTCGGCCAGCACCTCGGACAGCTTCTGCGGCGTGCGCGTGGCGGTGGTGACGACGGTGTCGAGCTTGTTCTGAGCGTGGGCGGACGCAGCCAGCGCCAGCGCGGAAAGGGCGAGCAGCGGCCGACGGGCCGCGAAGAATGATGGAGACATGGAAGGGGAACGCAAACGATCAACCAGCCGTGCTGACCCCCGCAGCAAGGCTGAAAACGGCTTCCGGCTGAACGCACGAAAGCCCCGTCGTTGGCCGGTATCCGGGCTGGCAGACATCTGTCCGACGCCTTCCCAGCGCTTGCGCGCCAGTGGCTTTTCGGTCGGACAGTGAGGCGCGAGGCCTCGTCCACTTACCGTTGCGGGGACAGCTCAGGTTAGGTTCGCCACGTCGTGATTCCCCCTCCTGATTCCCGTTGAACTGCAGCCGCCGTGAAGCCGGGCGCGAGCACCAACGGCGCGGATTCTAGCGAGAGCCGTTGTTGGCGCTGGTGGAGGGCTTGCGCGGCTTGGCCGTCTTCGGCGGCTTCAGGGTGGTGACCTGGGGCGAGCTGGCCGGCTGGGCGGCTGCCACGGCCGGCTGCAGGCCGATGAGCGTGGCGCGCGTGTGGCGCCCCTCCGCCTCGCTGGCGCGCCGCGCCGCGGCCATCGCGGCGGCACGTTTGGCGTCGGCCATGTGGCGGTCACGCGCGGCGCGGCTGTCTGCGGTGCTGGGCTCGTCGTAGTCGACGCTGCTGGCCGCCGTGCCGCCAGGGCAGGGCGAATCGCGCAGGTCGCGGCCGTCGGGGCCGCAGCGGTAGACCTGCGTGCGCCGGACCTGCGTCTGCGCGAGCGCAGGCAGCGCGACGCAGAGGATGAGGGCCAGCAGCAGGGGCTTCATGAGGCCGGAGTGTCTACCGCCGGCTGCGGTTTGGGGGGCTTGGGCCGCGGCGGTTTGGCGTGAATTTTCGCCAAGGCCTTGTCCATCTCGCCGCGCAACATCAGTTCGACGGCGCCGTAGCTCTTCTCGATGCAGTCCTCCACCGCCTGGCGCTCGGCCAGCGGCGGCCGGCGCAGCACATAGCCGGCCACCTCGTCCTTGTGGCCGGGGTGGCCGATGCCCAGCCGCAGGCGCCAGAAGTCGCCGCTGCCGAGCTGGGCCTGCATGTCCTTCAGGCCGTTGTGGCCGCCGTTGCCGCCGCCCTTCTTGAACTTCATCTCGCCCGGCGGCAGGTCCAGCTCGTCGTGGACGGCGAGGATCTCCTCCGGTGCGATCTTGAAGAAGCGGGCCAGCGGCGCGACCGACTTGCCGGAGAGGTTCATGTAGGTCATGGGTTCCAGCAGCCAGATCGGCCCGCTCGCGCCCGGCGCACCGTTCACTCGCGCGACGAGCCCGTGATAGGCCTTGTCGGGCAACAGGCTGGCCTTGAGGCCGCGGGCCAGGCCGTCTATCCACCAGAAGCCGGCGTTGTGGCGGGTGTCTTCATATTCGGCGCCCGGGTTGCCCAGGCCGACAAGCAAGCGAATCATGGACGCGGATTATCCAGGGGCCAGAAAAGAGAAAAGGGTCCGCAAGGACCCTTTCCAGTTGGCAGATCAGCCGGGAAGAAATTACTTCTTCTTCTTCTTCTTGCCGTCGTCAGCGACCGGAGCGGCGACGACGATGACTTCTTCAGCGGCCGGGGCGATCGGCGTTGCGACGACCGGGTTCGGCTTGCCGTGCGTGACGACCTTGATGCCGGCGGGCAGCTTGATGTCGTTGACGTGCAGCGAGTGACCTTGCGTCAGGCCGGACAGGTCCACCTCGATGAACTCGGGCAGTTGCTGCGCCAGGCAGGCGATTTCCAGCTCGGTGATGACGTGGTTGACCGTGCACTTGTCGGTCTTGACCGCAACGGACGTCTCTTCACCGACGAAGTGCAGGGGCACCTTCTTCGTGATCTTGGTCGTGGCGTCCACGCGTTGGAAGTCGCAGTGCAGGACTTGCGGCTTGTACGGATGCACCTGGAAGTCACGCAGCAAGACCTGGGTCACGGCGCCGTTCAGCTCCATGTCCAGCAGGGAGCTGTGGAAGGCTTCCTTCTTGAGGGCGTGATAGAGCGCGTTGTGATCGAGTTCGATCAGTGCAGGCTCACCGGCGCCATAGACGATACCGGGCACTTTGCCGGCCACGCGCAGGCGGCGGCTCGCTCCGGTCCCCTGCAGATTGCGCTCAAAAGCGACGAACTTCATGGTTTTCTCCAAAAAGAGAAACGGCACCCGCGACCAGGCGCCGTTGGGATTGCAGCCTTGCGGCTGCGGCGGATTCCGGATCAGAAGTTGTTGTTCTGTTCCGAGAAGAGGGATGTGACGGATTCGCCATCAGAGATTCGGCGGATGGTCTCGGCGAACAGGAAGGCCACCGACAGCTGGCGGATCTTCTTGCAGGCCTTGGCCGCGTCGGTCAGCGGAATGGTGTTGGTGATGACGACTTCGTCCAGCTGCGAGCCGGCGATGCGCTCGATGGCCGGGCCCGACAGGATGGGGTGGGTGCAGTAGGCAAAGACGCTCTTGGCACCGCGCGCCTTCAGCACCTCGGCAGCCTTCACCAGCGTGCCGGCGGTGTCGATCATGTCGTCCATGATCACGCAGTTGCGGCCGTCGATGTCGCCGATGACGTGCATCACTTCGGAGACGTTGGCGGCCGGGCGGCGCTTGTCGATGATGGCGAGGTCGCAGCCGAGTTGCTTGGCCAGCGCGCGGGCACGCACCACGCCGCCGACGTCGGGTGAAACGACCACCAGGTTGCTGTAGTTGCGGCTCTTCAGGTCCGACAGCAGCACGGGCGAGGCGTAGATGTTGTCGACCGGGATATCGAAGAAGCCCTGGATCTGGTCGGCGTGCAGGTCCATCGTCAGCACGCGCTCGACGCCCACGGTCTCGAGGCAGTTGGCGACGACCTTGGCCGAGATCGGCACGCGCGTGGAGCGCGGGCGGCGGTCCTGGCGGGCGTAGCCGTAGTAGGGGATGACGGCGGTGATGCGGCGGGCACTGGAGCGCTTCAGGGCATCAGCCATGATCAGCAGCTCCATCAGGTTCTCGTTCGTCGGCGCGCAGGTGGGCTGGATGACGAACACGTCACGGGCACGCACGTTCTGCTGGATCTCGACGGCCACCTCACCATCCGAGAAACGACCGACCACCGCCTTGCCGAGTTCGAGGCCGAGGTGGGTGGCGATTTCCTGGGAGAGGACCGGATTCGCGTTGCCGGTGAATAGAACCGTGTTGAGCAGCACTGGGAGCCTCTGGTGTCAGTGGCTCGCTGAAGCGCAAGCCGGTTCAGCGAATTACAGAAAACCAATTCCGGAAAATTTGGCAGGGGAGGAAGGACTCGAACCCTCGCATGTCGGAATCAAAATCCGATGCCTTGACCAACTTGGCGACTCCCCTACACAGGACACAGCAGAGCTGCTGCACCCTATAACCTTTCAGTCGGCCCAGCCCGTGAGCGGGTGTTGAGCCAAGCTGCGGCAGATTCGACCGGTCCACCCTTCAGGTTGCGCCTGAAGTAATGTCGCCAGGGACTGGTCGTCATTGCCTTCTTTCCCGTCCCCCAACACTGAGAAAACCGCAGCGCCTGAGCCCGTCATCCGGGCGTTGCCGAATTGCTTCGACATCAACGCAAGGGCCTCTCGGACGTCACTGCTGATCGCTTCTGCCGCGGGCTGAAGGTCGTTTTGACCGAAGCCGTTGATTAAGTTCTCTGCAGTTCCAGCCAGGGCGGGAAAGCCCGCGACTATAGCCAGGTTTTCGCTCCTTGCCAAGAGAGAGCTTGAAAAGATGTCCTTGGTCGCCAGGCCTGCCGGGCCCTTGAGCACGGCGAAGCGCTGCTCGGGCAGGGTCAGCGGGTGAAGGATTTCGCCTATGCCCTCGACGAAGGCGGGGCCGCCGCCGAGGAAGAACGGCACGTCGGCGCCGAGCTTCAAGCCGAGTTCGAGCAGCCGTTGCAGCGGCAGGCGCAGGTCCCAAAGCCGGTTCAGCGCGAGCAGCGTGGTCGCCGCGTCGGACGAACCGCCGCCCATGCCGGCGCCGGCGGGCAGACGCTTTTCGAGGTGGAAGTCGGCGCCCAGCGTGCAGCCGGTCTCAGCCTGCAGCAGGCGCGCGGCGCGCAGGCAGAGGTCGTCGGCCGGGAGGTCCCCGCCCAGCGTGTCATGTCGGGCCAGCCGGCCATCGCCGCGCAGCTCGACGTGTAGCGTGTCAGCCCAGTCGATGAGCACGAAGACCGATTGCAGCAGGTGATAGCCGTCAGTCCGCTTGCCCACGACGTGCAGGAAGAGGTTCAGCTTGGCCGGTGCGGCCAGGTCATGGAGTGCCTTCATCGCCCCCATCCAGCTTCGCGCGCAGCGTGACGATAGGGGTGGCCAGGCGTGTGGCAACCAGAGCGGGCAGCCTGGGCTCGATGCGCCAGCCCAACTGCTCGAAGCCGTTGGCCGTCTGCTGGTGCGGCGCGGCGGGCCAGGGCCGGGCTTTGAGCCAGTCGAACAGCGCGGCGACGGGCACGGTCTCGCCGAGCATCTCTCGGGTCAGCGCGTCGAGGTCGTCGAAACGGCGCTCGCCGTCCGGCGTCTGCAGCGCGACCAGGCCGGGCTGCCAGCTGGCGCGGGCGACCAGGGTACCGAGCGGCGAGGTCAGTTCCAGCCGGCCGGCTTGCGGGCCGCCGAACAGCTCGAAGCTGGCCGCGCCGCCGGTGCCGCGGTTGTGCACGTCCCCGGCCACCGTCACGCTGATGCGGCCGCTCAGGCGGGCCTCCGTCGTGGGTGCCTGTTCGCGCGGCAGCTGCGCGCAGCCCGTCAGGACGACGGCGAGGAGCAGGGCAGCGACCTTCAAGGCTTGACCTTCAAGCGGCCCATCGTCTCGCGCAGTGCCTCGTTGTCGGCGTCGCGCTGTGTGGCCTCGCCGAATACCTTGCGGGCCTCGTCCTGGGCGCCGCTGGCCCAGAGCACTTCGCCGAGGTGCGCGGCGATCTCGGCATCTGGCTGGCCGGCATAGGCCTGGCGCAGCAGCCTGGCGGCCTCGGGCAGGTTGCCCAGGCGGAACTCGACCCAGCCCAGGCTGTCGACGATGAAGGACTCGCCCGGCGCCAGCTTGAGCGCGCGCTCGATGAGCTGCTTGGCCTCGGGCAGGCGCACATTGCGATCGGCGAAGGAATAGCCCAGCGCGTTGTAGGCGTGGTGATGGTCCGCCTTCAAGTCGATGACCTTGCGCAACAGCGCTTCCATCTCGTCGAAGCGGCCGAGCTTCTCGCTCGCCATGGCCTGCTCGTAGATGAGGTCGGTGTCGTCCGGGAAGCGCTCGGTCACCACCTTCAACGCGGCAGCGGCGCCGGCAAAGTCGCGTTGCTCGCGCAGCAGCTGAGCCCCGGCCAGCATGGCAGCACGGGCATCGGCGTCGCTGGCGTCGGCGGCGGGCGTGAGCAGCTTGCGGCCCTCGGCCAGCTTGCCCTGGCGGGCCAGCAGGCTGGCGCGGCGGAACTTCACGTCGATGCCGCTGCCGTCGACCTTCAGCAGCGCAGCTTCAGCGGCCTTCAGGTCGCCCTTCTGCTCGGCCACGCGCGACAGCATCAGCCAGGCGCTCTGACGGCCATCGGCGCGCGCCTTGATCTCGGCGTCGGTGCCGGCGGCCGGGGTATCCAGGCGCTTGAGGCTTTCGCGGAGTGCGCTCTCCGCGGCCGGCAGGTGCTTGAGCTCCAGCTCGATGGCGCCCAGGGCCAGCCACGCGGCGGGGTTGTCGGGCGTCGCTTCGGTCAGCAGGCGGAACTCGCGCACCGCGTCGGCCGGGCGCTGGACCTTGATCAGCGTGCGGCCATAGGCCTGGCGCAGCGCGTGCTGGTCGGGCTTGAGGCGCAGCCGCTCGGTGATGAGGGCTTCCGCCTGAGGCTCGACCGGCATCAGCTCGACGGCGAGCTGCATCGCGTCGTCGCTCTCCGGCAGGGCTGCGCCGAGCTCGCGGGTCAGGGCCAGCGCGCGGGCGTTCTCGCCAGCATTGATGGCCAGACGCGCCTCGGTGAAGAGTGCTGCCGGCTTCAGTTCGCCCGTCTGCGCCTGCAGCACAGGGGCCAGGGCCGCGAGCACGGCCTTGGGATCGGGCGCGCGCTGGAAGAGGCGGGGCAGCGAGGCGAGGAAGCCTGGCCGTTGCTCGGCGGGTGCCAGGCGCAGCAGGGCGCGCAGCGGCTGGGGCACTTCGACCGGCTTGTTCAACAGCGCCAGCAGCTGCACGATGGTCTGGTGCGCCTCGACCGATTTGGGCGCGGCGTCGGCCCAGCCCCGCGCAGCCAGCAGGGCCTGGTCGCCGGCGCGGGCCTGAAGCGCGATGTTGACGACGCGCTTGAACAGCTCCTCGTCGCCGGTGCGGCGGGCGGCGTCCAGCAGCACCTGGAAAGCGACGCCGGCCTGGCCGCCGTTGAGTTCCAGCTCGCCAATCAGCAGTTGGTAGAACAGCGGCGCGTCCATCGCCGAGTTGGTGAACGGCGTGGAGGGGCCTTCTTGCGCGTGGGCTTGCAGGCTCAGCAGCAGGGCGGCGGCGCAGGCGACGCGACGAACGGAAAGAGGCATTCAAACTCCGAAAGCAGGCGCTGATTATGATTTCGGCCTCATGCCCGAGTTGCCCGAAGTCGAAGTCACGCGCCGCAGCTTTGCAGGCGCCATCCAAGGAGCCCGGGTGACCGGTCTGCGCCTGGGAAAACCCCTGCGCTGGCCGATCGGCGTGGACCCTGAAACCCTGCTCGGCCGCCTGGTCGGCAGCGTGCAAAGGAGGGGTAAATATTTGTGGCTGCCGCTGGAAGACAGCGGTGGGCTGCTGATGCACCTCGGCATGTCGGGCTCGCTGGCCTTTCTCGACAAGACGCCGGCGCCGGGCGCGCATGACCATTTCGACCTGCACACCGACCGCGGCCTGCTGCGCCTGACCGACCCGCGCCGGTTTGGCGCCGTCGTCTGGGGCGCGGCGCTGGACGCCGAGCCGGTGGCGACGCTGCTGGGCGGCCTGGGCCTGGAGCCCTTCGACGAGCGCTTTGACGGCCTGCATCTGCATGCGGCGCTGAGTGGCCGGCGCGTGTCCATCAAGCAGGCGCTGCTGGCGGGCGACATCGTCGTCGGCGCCGGCAACATCTACGCCTGCGAGGCGCTGTTCATGGCCGGCATCGATCCGCGCCTGGCCGCTGGCAAGCTGAGCCGGCCGCGCGCGGACAAGCTCGCGTTGGCCGTGCGCACGGTGCTGGGCCGGGCGCTGGAGGCCGGCGGCACGACGCTGCGCGACTTCCGCGATGCGCATGGCGTGGCGGGCAGCTTCCAGATGCAGGCCCAGGTCTACGGCCGCGAGGGCGAGCCCTGCCGGCGCTGCGGCACGGTCATCAGGCGCATCGTGCAGGGCGCGCGTTCAACCTTCTTCTGCCCTTCATGCCAGAAGCGCTGATCGCCGATTTCGGCAAGACCGTCGTCGCCTGGCAGCGCCGCCACGGCCGCCACACGCTGCCCTGGCAGAACACGCGTGACCCGTACCGCGTCTGGCTGTCCGAGGTGATGCTGCAGCAGACCCAGGTTGCGACGGTGCTGGGCTATTACGAGCGTTTTCTCACGCGCTGGCCCAAGGTCACAGACCTGGCGGCCGCGACGCTGGACGAGGTGCTGGCGCAGTGGGCGGGCCTGGGCTACTACAGCCGTGCGCGCAACCTCTACGCCTGCGCGCGAGCGGTGGCCGAGCTGCATGGCGGCGAGTTCCCCGGCACGGCGGCCGGCCTGCAGACCTTGCCCGGCATAGGCCGCTCCACCGCCGCGGCGATTGCAGCCTTCTGCTACGGCGAGCGCGTCGCCATCCTGGACGGCAATGTGAAGCGCGTGCTCGGCCGCGTACTGGCCTTCGACGGCGATCTGGCCAGCATCAGCGCCGAAAAGAAGCTGTGGGACCGCGCCACCGAGCTGCTGCCCGAGCAGGACGTTGACCGCTACACCCAGGGCCTGATGGACCTGGGCGCGACCGTCTGCAGTGCCCGTTCGCCGGACTGCCTGCTCTGCCCCGTGCAGCCCATGTGCCGTGGCCAGCAGCAAGGCGACCCGACGCGCTACCCCGTCAAGACGCGCAAGCTCAAGCGCGGCCGGCGCGAGAACTGGTGGCTGTGGGTAGAAGCGCCCGGGGGCCAGGTCTTGCTGCACCAGCGGCCAGCCACCGGCGTCTGGGCGGGGCTGTGGACATTGCCCATGTTCGACGACGAGGCGAGTGCTCGCGCGGCGCTGCCCGGCAGCGAACTGGCGACGCTGCCGCGCATCCAGCACGCGCTGACCCACTTCGACTGGGTGCTGCATACGCTGCGAGCCGAGGTGCATGGAGTGACCGCAGGCATGACGGACGGCGGTACCTGGGTAACCCGGGAGAAACTCGGCAATTACGCGCTGCCGGCGCCGCTGAAGAAACTGATCCAGGAGAGCTGAATGAAATCTGACATCAAGAGCGGCATCGAGTACGCGGTGATCACGCTGCTGGTGGCGGGCCTGTGCCTGTGGCAGCTCATCAGCGGTGCGAATGAGCCCGATCCGCCGGCGGCCCAGCTCGCCGTCATGGGGCTGGGCCTGCTGGTGGCAGGGGCCATGCATTGCGTCTTCATGATGCAGCTGGTGCGGCGCACGGGGCGCCCGTTCGCACCCTGGTTCGTCGCGGTGGTCGTTTTCATGCCGGTGGGCACTGCCGTGTTGCTGGCCTTGTTGCTGAGCGAGGCGGAGACTTCCGAAAGCTGACCGGGCGGGCCGCTGCCCGAGCGCCGAGCGCCGGTGAGAGCGACAGGAAGCCTTCTAGAACAACGCTGCGAGGCGCCGCACGGCGTCTTCGGAGTGAGCGCGGTCGGGCGCCAGGTCGGCGCTGCCGAAGTCGTGCTCGCCCATGGCGGCGATGAGCAGGCCGTCGCGGCGCGGCAGGGCGACGACGTTGTGGCCGCGGTAGATCACCGCGTAGTCCACCTCGGGCTGGGGAATGAGCCGCGCCGTCTGGCCGCGCACGGGCGTCAGGCTGGTGTCGCCCAGCAGCAAGCGCGCGCCGTCGCCCGTGCAGTTGACGAGTACACGTTCGGGCAGGCGGGCAAGGTCACGCGGCTGCCGGAACTCGCGTTGCAGAAGTTCGCCGCCATCGCGCGTGAAGTCGTCCAGCAGCAGGCGCTGGTAGGCCGGGATGTTGAAGACCAGCTGTGTGAAGCGGCGCGCCTGGGCGCTTTGGAACGGGTGCTCGCCTGCATCCAGCGCCTTGCCGCGTGGGCGCAGGTCGGCGATGCGGTCGGCGAGGTCGGGGTAGTCGGGCTCGACCGCGTAGCTCGGCAGTGGCGTGTCGAACCCGTTGTCGGATACGAGGTAGCCGTCGTGCCACTCCACCGGCCCCAAGGGCAGACCGAGATAGCTCTGGTGCACCTTGAACGATGCCCGCGCCATGGCGTCCCAATCGGCCCGCCATGCTGGGTTGGCGTGCTCGCTCGTGATGATGCGTGAGTCGGGCGTCCACAGGCCCGTGGCGGCCGAGGAGTGCACGCGTGGCGGGCGGTCCTTGGCGTAGAGCCGCACCTTGAAGCCGGCCTGCTGCGCGGTGCGTGCCGTGGTCAGGCCGATGGCGCCGGCGCCGATCACGGCGATGCGTTCGCCCGGCCGCGTGTGGGCCTGGATCAGCGCCAGCGCGCGCTGCGCCGAGCCCCAGCTCAGCGACCAGCCGCTGCCGCCGTGGCCGTAGTGGTGAATGAGTGCTTTGCCGAACAGCCGCTCCGCTTCGATGCGCGGCCCCTGCGCGCGAAAAGGGCGGATGCCGACGGCGATGTCGATGATGCGGTCCAAGCTGATGCGCATCGCGGCCGGTGCGCGTGGCGGAGCGAAGTCGAGGGCGCGAGCAGGCAGCGCAAGGGCCGCGCCGCCGACGGCCATGAGATGGCGTCGCTGCATCAGTTCGCCTTTCGGCCGAGAGATTTGCGGATGAGTGCCGCGTCGCGCAACCGGTTGGCCGAGCCGTCCGCGTCCAGCAGTACGACGGTGATCGGCCGCCTGCCGTTCATCATGCGCATGGCCAGGCAGCGGCCGGCCTCCTCGGTGTAGCCGGTCTTGGAGACGCGGATGTTCCAGCCCTTGGCGCCGACGAGCCGGTTGGTGTTGCGGATCTCGCGTTGCCGGCCGTCCACCGGCACCTTGGCCTTCTTGACGCTGGTGATGCGCTCAATCTCCCGGTAACGAGCGGCCGCCGCCGTGATGGCCGCCATCTCGGTGGCCGTCGAAGTGTTGCCAGGCGACAGGCCGGTCGGGTCGGTGATGACGGTACGGCTCAGGCCCAGCGCGCGGATCTTCGCTTTCATAGCCTTCACAAAGCCGACGTCGCCGCCGGGGAAGGTGCGGGCGAGCGCCGAAGCCGCGCGGTTCTCGGACGCCATCAACGCCATTTCCAGCGCCGACTGGCGCGACATCTGCGTGCCGACGCGCACCCGCGAGCGGCTGTGCTTGAGCGTGTCGACGTCGTCATCGGTGATGCGCAGCTTCTCGCTCGGGTCCAGCTTGGCGTCCAGCACCACCATGGCCGTCAGCAGCTTGGTCAGCGATGCGATGGGCACGACGGCATCGGCGTCTCGAGACATCAGCACCTTGCCGGTCTCGTCATCGACGACGAGGACATGCTTGGCGTTGACCGGCAGGCGCAGTTGCTGGGCCGGCGGGATCTCCTTGGTGGCTGCCGCAGCCGCGATGGGCGCGGCCTGCGCGGGCGGTTCGGGCGGTTCACGGCCCTTGGCCTGAACGACGAAGCTGGTCGCGGCAATCAGCAGCGCTGGCAGGGCCAGCTTCCAGCCCGTGGCTTGAGGGCGGGGGGCGAGCAGGCGCTGGATGCGCTGCAGCAGGTCGCCGCCGCGCGCGGCCAGGGCCACGGCGGGCGTGTGCTGCGGGGCGAGTTCGCTGAGCGCGTGCAAGGCCAGAGCCAGCCGACGCCCGCCGTCATGTGGGCCGAGCAGCGCGGCCGAGACCTCATCTGCGACCAGCTCACGCTCCGCGCGCATGCGAGCTGACAGCCACCAGACGACCGGATGGAAGAAGAGCAGCGCCTCGACCGCGCTTTGCAGCAGGTTGGCGACGTAGTCCCAGCGCCGCACGTGCGCCAGCTCGTGGGCCAGGAGCGCTTCGAGCAGGTCGACCGGCAGGCGGCTCAGCAGTGCGGCGGGCAGCAGCACGCAGGGCTTCAGGGCGCCCAGCGCGATGGGCCCGGCCAGCTCGGGCAGCAGGCGCAGGCTGACCTTGCGCTTCAGGCCCAGTCGGCGGGCGAGGGCGTCCAGCCGCGCCTGCCACTCAAGTGGCGCCGGCGTGCTGCGCCTGCGTGCCCGGCCCACCCAGGCCAGGCCCAGCGCAAGCCGGCCCATCATCAGCGCCGTGCCCAGCGCCCAGGCGGTGACGAGTGCCGGCATCTCTTGGGCCAGTGGCGGCAGTTCGGTTGTCAACTCGACATCGGCCGGCGTCAGGTCCAGGCATTGCGCCAGCGGCAGTGCCAGGCACAGGCCCAGGCCGGCCGCGCAGACGGCATAGCGCCAGCGCGCCGAAGCGCCGCGCAGCAGGGCCAGCAGCAGCGCGGCCCCGGCGCCGATGACGGCGCCCTGCCAGACGAAGTTCACCAGGGCCCAGCCCCAGGCATTCATGGCGAGGTCAAGGCTGAGGCTCAAGATTGATCTCCGTTCTTGGCCAGCAACTGGCGGATTTCAGCGCGCTCCTTGGCGCTGACATGGTTCTTCAAGGCCGCCAGCACCAGCGCCTTGCCAGAGCCGGCAAAGGCCTTGGCGATGAAGTCCCTGACGAGGGACTGCTGCAGCTTGTCCTGCGCATGCACGGGCGCGTAGAGCTGCGGGCGCTGGCTTTCGTCGCGGGTCAGCAGGCCCTTGCCGTGCATCACCTGGAGCTGGCGCAGCACGGTGGCATAGGTGGCATCGGGGCGGTCGGGCAGCAGGGCCTCGTGCACGGCCTTGGCGTCGGCTGGGCCAAGGCGCCACAGCACCTGCAGCAGGTCCAGCTCGGCCGCCGTGGGGCGGGCGGCGGGAGGGGTTGATTTGCTCATGTGTCGCAGCATAGAAGTTCTAGAACACGATGTCTAGAACTATTGTTCTGAATTGGCGGAGCACTCCGTGGGGAGGCTGCCGCGACGCAGTCGTAACGACCGTGATGACCGTGACAAAGCGACGCTGGCCAGTGCGCCGGCCATGCCAAACTGAGGCGCATGATCGTCAGCCGCCGGCACTGCCTTGAACTGGGCCTCGCGGGCCTGATGGGCGGGGCTTGCGTGCAGACTGCGCAGGCCGCCGCGGAAACGGTGGTGCGTTACCCCGCGCCCCAGTCACCGCTGGACACCCGCTCTCAGGACCTCATCAACCTGCTGGATGCTGCGTTGCGCCGCACCGAGGCCAACCATGGCCGCGTCCGGCTCGAGCCCTCGCAGGACAACCTGACCGAGTTGCGTCAGTTCGCCGAACTGAATGCGGACCGTGGGCTGCTGCACGTGACCTGGGCGACCCCGTCTGCACAGCGCAGGACGCGCGCTCTGCCCGTGCTCTTCGACGCCCGGCGCGGCCTGCTCGGCATGCGCGTGGCGCTGGCCGACGCGCGGCGGCTGCCCGACCTTGCCAAGGTCACCGACCTGGAGGGGCTGCGGCGCTTCACCCTCGGGCAAGGCCTGGCTTGGCCGGATGTCGAAGTCTTTCAGGCCAGCGGCTTGAAGGTCCACACGGTGTCCGGCTACGAGAACCTGTTCCGCATGCTGCTGGCCGGCCGGTTCGACCTGTTCCCGCGCGGCGTCGGCGAGGTGTTCGACGAGTACGAGGCGCGTCATGTCGCCATGCCGCGGCTGGCTGTCGATCCAAGCCTGCTCCTGGTCTATCCCTATCCGTACTACTACTATTTCGCGCCGAGCCAGGCGGGGCTGGCCGCCCGTATCGAAAAGGGCCTGCTGGCGATGAGGGCGGATGGCAGCTTCGATGCGCATCTGTGGCGCCACCATGGGCGGTCGGTGGCTCGTGCCGCGTTCCACAAGCGCCGGGTCCTGCACCTGCACAACCCCAACCTCGCCCCAGGTTCGGAACGCGATGTCGAGGCGAATCTGGCTTACTGGATGAAGCCTCCACCAGCTTACCGGTGAGCCCCGCGTCCAGCCTTGCTCGCTGAACATGAGCAAAGCTGGCCGGTCCCCCGAGGGCACGGCCATGCTTGCGCGCCGCAGGGCGCTCGGCCCCAAATACCGGTGTTTTGAGTGTCAGCGCGCGTCTAGTTCGCGGTGGCGCTTCAGCACATGGCCGTGGTGGCCGAACTGCCGGGCGAGCATCTCGACGAGATAGACCGAGCGGTGCTGGCCGCCCGTGCAGCCGATGGCGATGGTGAGGTAGCTGCGCTGGTCGGCCGCGAAGTTGGGCAGCCAGCGCGACAGGAAGCCGGCGATCTGGCCCATCATCAAACCCACCTCGGGCTGGGCCGCGAGATAGGCCGCCACCGGCGCGTCGCGGCCCGTGAGCGGCCGCAGCTCGCGGTCGTAATAGGGGTTGGGCAGCACGCGCACGTCGAAGACGAAATCCGCGTCGCTGGGCACGCCGTGCTTGAAGGCAAAGCTCTCGAACACCAGTGTCAGCGTGCTACTGGCGTCGGGGCCGACGAGGTCGCCAAGCCAGGCACGCAGCTGGGCTGCGCGCAGTTGGCTGGTGTCGATGACTGTGGACTCGGCCTTGAGCCCGCTCATCAGTTCCCGCTCCAGCTGAATGGCGTCGAGCAGCAGGCGGTGGCTGTCTTCGGCGGCATCGTCCAACGTGCCGAAGCCGGTGTCCCGGCCCTGGCGCAACGGGTGGGGCCGGCGCGTTTCGGAGAAGCGGCGCATCAGCGCCTCGTCGCTCGCGTCCAGGAAGATGGAACGCACCTGCACGCCGCTCGCGCGCAGCTCCTTGAGCAGCGGCAGCATCAGCGGCAGGGAGCCCGCCGAGCGCACGTCCACGGCAATGGCGACACGGCGCTCGCCGCGCTGTTGCTCGAGCTTGAGGAAGTCCAGCAGCAGCTCGGCCGGCAGGTTGTCGACGCAGAAATAGCCGGCGTCCTCCAGCGCATGCATGGCGACGGACTTGCCGCCGCCGGACATGCCGGTCAGCAGCACGACGTCGCCTTGCAGCTCGTGTTCCAGGCTCATGACCGGGCTTTCTTCGCTTTGGTTGCGGAGGTGGAGGCGGCCAGCATCTCCTGCGCATGGGCGAGGCTGGTGGACGACAGCCGCTCGCCGCCCAGCATGCGGGCGATTTCGGCGACGCGCGCTTCGCCGGCCACCGGCGTGACGCGGCTCGCGGTGGCGCCATCCTGCAAGCTCTTGGCGACGACCAGATGACGGTCTGCGCAGGCGGCCACCTGGGGCAGATGGGTCACGGCCAGCACCTGCCTTTCGCGCCCCAGCTGCTTCATCAGCCGGCCGACGGTCTCAGCCACGGCGCCCCCGATGCCGACGTCGATCTCGTCAAAGATCAGCGTGCCCGGCGCGTTGCCATCGGCCGCCTGGCTGGCCGTGACGGAAATGGCCAGCGCGATGCGCGACAGCTCGCCGCCCGACGCCACCTTGGCCAGCGGCCGCGGCGTGCTGCCGGCGTGGCCGGCAACCAGGAATTCGGCGGACTCGGCGCCATAGCTCTGCGGCTCCGTAGCCGCTAGCAGCGTGATGTCGAACTGGCCGCCGGCCATGCCGAGCTGCTGCATCGCGGCGGTGACGGCCGATGCGAGCTGGGGCGCGGCCTTCCTGCGGGCGCGGCTGGCAGCCTGGGCCTCGGCATCGAAGGACTTGCGCGCGCTGGCCAGGGCGGCTTCCAGCTGGGCGGGGTCGCTGGCGGCGTTCAGCGCGCCAAGCTCATCGCGCCATTGCGCGAGCAGCGCAGGCAGCTCCTGCGGCTGGCGACGGTAGCGGCGCGCCAGCGTCATCCAGGCGGAAACGCGCTCGTCCAGCTCGCCGAGGCGGGCGGGGTCGAGGTCGGTCTTGTGCAGATAGCCGGCCAGTGTGTGGCTGGCGTCCTGCAGCTGCGCCTGCACGTCACGCAGCGCCTGCACGGCGGGCAGCAGGCGGGCGTCGTGGTCGAGCACGCGCTCCAGCTGATCCAGCGCGCCGCTGGCCAGGGACTGGGCGCTGGGCTCGGCGTCGTCCAGCGCGTCCAGCGCCGAGCGCGCCGCGTCGAGCAGCGACTGGCCGTGCGACAAGCGCTGGTGTTCGGCGTTCAGCTCGTCCCACTCGCCTTCGGCCGGCGCCAGGCCGTCAAGCTCGCCGATCTGCCAGGCCAGGCGATCGCGTTCGCGCTGGGCGTCGGCCTGCAGGCTCTGCGCCTTCTGCAGCGCCTCGGCGGCCTGCTTCCATGCGGCGTAAGCGCGGGCCAGCGGCGCGGTGTCCAGGCCGGCAAAGCCGTCGAGCAGCTCGCGCACGGCGGCCGGGCGGGTCAGGCCTTGCCAGGCATGCTGGCCGTGGATGTCGAGCAGATGGTCGGCCAGCTCGCGCAGCTGCGTCAGCGTGGCCGCGCCGCCGTTGATCCAGGCGCGGCTCTTCCCGCCGGCGTCGATGACGCGACGCAGCAGCAGCGTGTCGTCGGCATCGAAGCCCGCTTCGTCAAGCCAGCCGCGCAGATGCGCCGGTGCGTCGAACTCCGCCGTGATCTCGGCCTTGGCTGCGCCCTCGCGCACGACGCCGGCCTCACCCCGGCCGCCAAGGGCCAGCTGCAGCGCGTCGATGAGGATGGACTTGCCTGCGCCGGTCTCGCCGGTCAGCACGGCAAAGCCGGGCTCGAAGTCGAGCTCCAGCGTGGGGACGATGACGAAGTCCTTGAGACTGAGATGTCGCAGCATCAGAGATACCAGCGGAGTTTGCGACGCAGCGTCGCGTAATAGCTCCAGCCCTTGGGGTGCAGGAAGCGGACCTGGTGCTCACTGCGCCGCACGGTGATGCGGTCGCCGTGCAGCAGGCTGGCGAGGCTCTGCATGTCGAAATTCACCGACGCGTCGCGGCCGGCCAGGATTTCGAGGCTGACCTCGCCCAGGTCAGGCAGCACGATGGGCCGGTTGGACAGCGTGTGCGGCGCAATCGGCACCAGCAGCCAGCCGGCGATGCTCGGGTGCATGAGAGGGCCGCCGGCCGACAGCGCGTAGGCCGTGGAGCCGGTGGGCGAGGCGACGATGAGGCCGTCGGCGCGCATGTTGGCGACGAACTGGTCGCCAACCGAGACCTTCAGTTCCACCATGCCCGCCGTGCCGCCGCGGCTGACGACGACGTCGTTGAGCGCCAGGCCCGAGAAGATGGACTCGCCGTCGCGCAGCACCGCGCCTTCCAGCATCGCGCGCGATTCCACCTCGTAGTCGCCGGCCAGCACGGGCGCCAGGGACTCGCGCCAGCGCTCGATGGGGATGTCGGTGATGAAGCCCAGCCGCCCCTGGTTGATGCCCAGCAGCGGCACGCCGTAGCGCGCCATCTCGCGGGCAAAGCCGAGCATGGTGCCGTCGCCGCCGACGACGACCGCCAGGTCGCAGGCCCTGCCGAGTTCATCGTTGGAGAGGGCGTCGTAGTCGGTCAGCCCGGTGTTGAGCGCCGTCTCCGCTTCAAGCGAGACGTCGAGCCCGAGGCTGCACAAGAATTGGGCAATCTCCTCCAGCACCGGCCTGATGCCCGGCGCTTGATGCTTGCCCACGATGGCGACATGTCTGAAGCGCTCGGCCATGCGACAAATTACACCACAGGGGTATCGCCTCTTCACCGGGGAAAAGGGGTGTCCATAGAATGGAAGCATGCTCGACGAGCGATCCAAATCCCTGCTGAAAACCCTGGTCGAACGCTATATCGCGGACGGTCAACCCGTGGGTTCGCGCACGCTGTCCAAGGCCTCCGGCCTCGAGCTCAGCGCCGCGACCATCCGCAATGTGATGGCCGACCTGGAAGAACTCGGTCTCATCGCCAGCCCGCACACCAGCGCCGGCCGCATCCCCACGCCGCGCGGCTACAGGCTCTTTGTAGACACGATGCTGACGGCCCAGCCCAGCCTGATCGGCGTGGAGACGACCCGTCTTCAGCCCGACCAGCCCCAGCGCGTCATCGCCAGCGCGGCGCAGATGCTGTCCAACCTGTCCAGCTTCGTCGGCGTGGTCACATCGCCCAAGAAGCCGAGCGTCTTTCACCACATCGAGTTCCTGCGCCTGGGCGAGCGCCGCGTCCTCGTCATCCTCGTCTCGCCCGACGGCGACGTGCAGAACCGCGTCATCTTCACCGCACAGGATCTCAGCCAAAGCGAACTCGCCGAAGCCAGCAACCGCCTGAACGCCGGCTACGCGGGCCTCACGCTGGAGGGCGTGCGCGAGCGCCTGCGCGGCGAGGTGGACGAGCTGCGCGGCGAGATCGCCCAGCTGATGAGCGCGGCGGTCAAGGTAGGCACCGAGGCTATGGAGCAGCAGGACGAGCAGGTCGTCGTCTCCGGCGAGCGCAACCTGCTGACCGTGCAGGACTTCAGCCACGACATGGGGTCGCTGCGCCGCCTCTTTGACCTCTTCGAGGAGAAGACGCAGCTGATGCGCCTGCTGGACACGTCCAGCCGCGCGGAGGGCGTGCGCATCTACATCGGCGGCGAGAGCAAGGTCGTGCCCTACGAGGAGCTGTCCATCGTGTCGGCGCCTTACGAGGTGGACGGCCAGGTGGTCGGTACGCTGGGCGTCATCGGCCCCACGCGCATGGCCTACGACCGCATGATCCAGATCGTCGACATCACGTCGCGCATGGTCGGGCAGGCACTCTCGCAACGCTGATTGGGTCGTTCAGGCGACGAATAGAATCCGCGCCTTCCGGGAGATTTCCCAGGGGCCGTTAGCTCAGTTGGTCAGAGCAGAGGACTCATAATCCTTTGGTCGTTGGTTCAAGTCCAACACGGCCTACCAAACTCTCCGTTTGGTATTTGCAGCCTGCGTGATGCAGCCTGTTGGCAGTACCCGGCAAGAGCCCCGGGCTGCTGCACGAAAGTCGGTTTTCCGCATGCGTAACAGGCCGCCCGCCCTCCTACAAGTTGGCAACTGCAAGGGTTTTGGCGGGTATTCCCGTCGATGGTGAGCTTTTATCGCTGGCTATCATTTATTGGATATCCGATAAGCCCCTTCCTTTCATCCCGCCTGGTCCATATTTCGCCAGCGTGAGGTACGAGTCGCTACCGACGCATGCGTGAATCGATCCTGCTGTTTCTCCGCGCGAACCGTCGGCACCTGCTCGATCTGGGGCTGGCGAGCCTGCTGGTCAACGCCTTCGTGTTGACACTGCCGCTGTTCTCGATGCTGGTCTACGACAAGGCCGTCGGCAACGAACTGCACGAGACGCTGTGGGCGCTGGCGCTGGGAATGGCCTTGCTGTTCGCGCTGGAGCTGGTGCTGCGCTTTTCGCGCGTGATGCTGGTGGAGCATGCCGGCGCGCGCTGGGACATGCATCTGGACGAGCGCCTGCTGCGCGGCGTGCTGGCCGCCCCGGCATCCAAGCCGCTGGCGGTGGGCACGCTGATGTCGCGCTACCGCGAACTCGGGTCCACGCGGGACGTGCTGTCCGCCCAGTTCCTCTTGCCATTGGCCGACGTGCCGTTCGCGCTCATCTTCGCCATCGTGCTGGCTCTCATCGCCGGTCCGCTGGTGCTGATTCCACTCGGCTTTGGCGCTCTGCTGTTGATCATCGGCGGCGTGCTGCAGGCCGCGGCCGCACGCCGGTCGCGGGTGGCGACGCAGGCGTCCAGCACCAAGCTGTCGTGGCTGGTAGACGTGTTGATGGCGCGCGAAAGCCTCATGTCCGTCGCCGCCGCCCGCGTGGCAGAGCGCGGCCTGCGCGAGCCCTCGGCCATCGCCGCGCGGGCCGCAGCGCGGGCGCGGGTGTGGCAGCAGGTCAGCCAGCAACTGCTGCCGGTGGGCATGTCGGCCTGCACCGTGCTGACGCTGGTGGCCGGCGTCTACCGCATCGAAGCCCAGGCGCTCAGCGTCGGCGGGCTGATCTCTACGACCATGCTGGGCGGGCGCCTGGTCAGCTCGATCTGCCTGTTTGCGCCCGTGGTGTTGCGATGGCAGGAGTTCATGCGCGCGCTGCGCGACATGGGCCAGACCGTGGCACTGGATGCGGCGACGCTGCCCGATCGCGAGCTGGGCGGCCCGCTCGGGGCTGCTGCGGCCGAGGGTGTGCGACTGAGCGGCGTCGGCTTTGCCTACCCGGACCGCCCGCCCGTGCTGGCCGACCTGAACGTGACCTTGAAGCCGGGCGAGCTGATTGCCGTCGTCGGCAGCTCGGGCGCCGGCAAGTCAACGCTGCTGAAGCTGCTGGCGGGCCATGTCGTGCCGACCTCGGGCCAGTACGCGCTGGGTGGCCGTGTCGTGCAGGACGACCTGACCCGCCGCTGGCTGGCCGGCGCCGTGGCCTACAAGCCGCAGGAGCCGGGCTTCCTGGCCGGGGCGCTGCAGGACGTGGTGGCGCCCGGCGAAGCCGGCAGCCGCGAGGCTGAACTGCTGCGCACGTTGCGCGTCGCCGGCCTGGGCCCGCAGCTGGACCGTGGCGAGCTGGGTCTGAACACCGAATTGGGCTCCAACGGCGCCGGTCTGTCGGGCGGCCAGCGGCAGATGCTGGCGCTGGCGCGCGTGCTGCACCAGCGGTCGGACCTGGTGCTGCTGGACGAGCCCACCCTCGGCCTGGACCGACAGGCCCAGGAAGGTTTTCTCGCAGCGCTGCCCGGCTGGCGCGACGGCCGCTGCGTCGTCGTCGCCACGCACAGCGCCGAGCTGATCCAGATCTGCGACCGCGTGCTGGTGCTGGAGCGGGGCCGCCTCGTGGCCGACGCACCGCCGCAGCGCCTGCTGGCCCCAGGCGCCGTGACACCGCGCACGCCCGCGCCACGCACGACGTCCGCCTAAGGAATGCGATCCATGCCTTTCTCCTTGCGTCGCCTGAGCAGCCTGTTGCTGTTCTGCATGGCGCCCACATGGGCCGCTGCCCAGGCCGAACCGCCCGCTGCGGCGGCCTCGGCCGTTGAAACGGCCAAGCCCCGCGTCGCCAGCCTGCAGCGGCTGCTCGGCATGCCGCCCGTGCTGCCGCTGACCGGCAGCGGCCCGGCGCTGTCGCTGAGTGATGCGCTGCAGCTGGCCTGGCAGAACAGTCCCGAGGTGGCCGCCGCGCGCTACCGGGCGCTGAGCTTCGACTACACCCGCAAGGCCGCGCGCGGCGCGCTGCTGCCCAAGCTGGAGACGCGCTTCTCCGTCGGCCGTGGTCATCTGGAGACGCCGGACCGCAAGGACACCCTGCTGCGCAGCGACAACTCCGCCGTGCTCAGCCAGGCACTGGTGGACGAAACGGCGCGCCACGAGTGGACGCGCCAGGAATTGCTCGCCGCGTCGGCCGAGATCCAGCAGGCCGGTGTCGAGTCGCAGACACTGCTCGACACCGGCAGCGCCTGGTTCGCCGTGTTGCAGCAGCGCGTGGGCGTGGAGCTGGGCCAGGGCTACGAGAAGGAACTGAACGAGCTGTTGCGCTACATCAGCGACCGCGTGGCCGCTGGTGGCGCCAGCCCCGCCGAGCGCGAACGCATCACCGCTCGCGTGGCCAATGTGCGCTCCGGGCTGGCCGACTCGCGTGCGGCGCTGGCGGCGGCGCTGCGCAACTTTCAGCGCCTGTCGTCGGTGACGCCGTTCGGCCTGGCGCTGGACGCGCCGATGGACCTTTATCTACCCAGCGATGCCGAAGCTGCGCTGACCGAGGCCGACGGCGCCAATGCAGAGATCCTGGCATCACGGCTGGAGCAGCAGGCGGCCGAGTCCGAGCGCAAGGGCAATCGCGCGGCCTTCATTCCGCGCGTGGCGCTGGAGCTGACGCATTCCCAGACCCGCAACGCCGCCGGCAGCGAGGCCCAGCAGCGCGACAGCAAGGCCATGGTCGTCATGACGCTGCCGCTGCTCAACGGCGGCGCCGACTACTCGCGCATGAAGGCTGCCGAAGCGCGCCGCAGCGAGCTGGAGGCGCGCGGCGAGGGCGTGCGCCGCCGCGTCGTGCAAGACCTGGAGACCAGCTATGCCAACCTCGGCGCGGCGACCGAGCGCTTCGCCTCCGTGCGCGACGAGCTGGACGCCAACCGCAAGGTGGTCGACGCCTTCCGCGCCCAGCTCACCGGCGGCAACCGCCAGCTGCTGGACGTGCTGGACGCCTACCAGCGCCTGCACCAGAGCCGCCTGGACATCGTCCAGGTCGTCGTGAGCGCCGCGCAAAACGAGTGGCGCATTGCGCATTTGACCGGCGCGCTGCGCACGGTCATCGCGAGGTAATCCGATGTCAGGCGGCGGCAAAGGCGGCGGTGGGGATTTCTGGCCAGGCTTCGTGGATGCGCTGACCAATGTGGTCATCGCGATGGTGTTCGTCATCGTCGTGCTGGCGATCGCATTGAGCTTCTCGGCGCAGATGCTGGCCAAGCGCATGGCGGCCAAGATTGCCGAGCAGCAGGCCGAACTGGGCAAGGCGCGGCAGGTTGTCATCGCGCCGGCCGCTGAGAAGGAGCGGCCCGTGACCGGTGCCCCCCTCGTCGACACGAAGGCGCCGCAGCGCACACGCATCGCCGTGGCCGGCAACGAGGCCGCGCTCGCCGCGAGTGCAGCGAGCGCCAAGGTCAAGCCGGCGGAGCACTACCTGCAGCTGGACTTTGCGCCGGGCGCCTTGACGGTCGATGCCGCAGCCGCCAAGGCGCTGGGCGACGCGCTCGCGCCGTTGAAGCAGCGCCTCACCGAATCACCCACGTTGCGGCTGGAGGTCGTTGCCATCGGCCCCGAAATCCACCTCAGCGAGAACCAGCGCGCCGCCTTCATCCGCGCGATGGCCGTGCGCAACGAGCTGCTGGGCCAGGGCATCGCGGGCGACCGCATCGTCACGCGCATCGACATGAACGCCAGCGCGCCGCAGGCGGCCGTTGCCGTGCGGCTGGGAGAGAAGCCATGACGACGGTGACACGTGACGTGCCGGTCGACCTGCTGCTCGGGTACTTCGACAACACGCTCGGCCAGACCCGCCGCCTGCGCCGCCCGCGTGCGCTGATCTACGCGACGACGGCCGTCATTGCCGCGCTGCTGCTGTGGACAGCGCTCGCCAACGTCGACCTCGTCGTGCACACGCAGGGCCGCATCGTGCCCTCGGGCAAGCAGCAGCTGGTGCAGCATCTGGAAGGCGGCATCCTGTCCAAGGTCTTCGTGCACGAGGGCGACACGGTGACCGCTGGCCAGCCGCTGGTGGCCGTGTCGGACCTGCAGGCCAATTCCTCTCGCGCCGAGAAGGGTGCGCGGCTGACAGGCATGGCGGCCCGCGTCGCCCGGCTGGAGGCCGAGGCCAGTGGCGCGCCGCGCTTCCTGCCGCCGGCGGGGGCGGCAGCCAACGACCCGGCCGTGCGCGCCGAGTCCGAGTCCTTCGCCGCCCGCACCGCCAAGCTGGCGCAGACCACCCGCGTGCTGGACGAGCAGGCCACGCAGCGCCGCCAGGAGGCCGCCGAGGCCGCCGCGCGCGGCAAGGGCCTGCGCGCGGAGCTGGACGTGGCGCGATCGCAGCTGAGCCTGGTGCAGAACATGGTCAACCGCAATGCCGGTTCGCAGAGCGAACTGCTCGATGCGCGCGGCCGGGTCGAGCGGCTGACGACGCAGATCGCCGAGAGCGAGGCCTCGCTGCCGCGCCTGGCCGCCGCCGCTGCCGAACTTTCGGCCCGCAAGGCGGAGGTGGTCGCCCAGTTCCACAGCGAAGCGCGCACCGCGCTAAGCGACGCGCGCGTGGAGCTGCGCCGGCTGGAGGAAGACATCAAGACCGAGAACGACCGCGTGCGCCGCACCGTGCTGACGGCCCCCGTGGCCGGCATCGTCAACAAGCTGGCCAGCAACACGGTGGGCGGCGTGGTGAAGCCCGGCGAGACGCTGCTGGAGCTGACGCCGCAGGACGACGCGCTGGTGGTGGAGACGCGCGCCTCACCCGCCGAGCGCGGCACGCTGCGCGTCGGCCTGCCCACGCGGGTCAAGGTGGCGGCCTTCGACTACACGGCCTACGGCACGCTGGAAGCGCGCGTCACCGAGATCAGCGCCGACAGCCTCGTCGACGAGCGCGGTGAACGCTACTTCCGCGTCGTGTCGGCGGTGGACCCGGCCAGCGCCAAGCGCTTTGCGCAGCCGCTGGGCCCGGGCATGAGCGTCAGCGCCGACGTCGTGACCGGCCGCCGCACCGTCCTGCAATACCTGCTGTCGCCAATTCGCGGCATGGCTGATACGGCCCTCCGCGACCGCAAATGAATCCAAGGGAACCGAGATGAGCGACACCCACACCGCCGTCGTGTCCGAGCCGCTGCTGCCGCGCGGGCCCAAGGGGCGGGACCACGGCATCGGCACGCGCCACGTCTTCTTCGTCGCGCTGCCGCTGCTGGCCATGCTGGCGGGCGCGGCGTCGATGTGGCACTTCGTGTCCTTCGCCATCATGTCCAACCCCATCCTCAACGGCTTGATCATTGCCGTGCTGTGCTGGGGCATGTGGACCATGGTGGGCCACCTGCTGGAGCTGTTCGGCGAGGACCGTGTCTTCCGCGCCGGCATGCGCTGGCTGCAGGACGGCGATGCCAGCGGCGAACAGCATCCGCGCCTGGGCCCGCCGGCCTTCGTGACCGGCATGCTGGACCGCCTGCAGAAGCTCGGCCTGGGCCACCAGGTCTACATCCACAGCTCAGCGATGGAGCCCGAGATCGAGGCGCTGGAGCAGTACCTCAACAAACGCCAGGAGCTGAGCCAGTTCCTGGTCGGCCTGATGGTGGGCCTGGGCCTGCTGGGCACCTTCGTCGGTCTGTTGGAGACGCTGGTCGAGACGTCCAACCTCATCGGCACCATCGCCAAGGGCGCGGGCGGCGGCGGCGACATGGAGGGCGAGTTCGTCAAGATCGTCGGCGGCCTGCAAAAGCCGCTGTCGGCCATGGGCACGGCCTTCTCGGCGTCCATGTTCGGCCTGGTCGGCTCCATCGTGCTGGGCTTCCAGATGGTGGCCGTGCGCAAGGCCGCCACCGACCTCATCGAGACCGTGCGCGGCAACGTGCTGTCGCTGGCCGAGAAGAGCAGCGTCAACGAGAACGTCGAGATCAGCGAGCGCTTCCTGGCCACACTCCTGGCCGACATCCTGGAGCAGCACCGCGCGTCCACCACCGGCCTGGCCGACGTGGTGGCGCGGCTGGATCAGCTGGTGCCGCAGGTGGCGCAGATGGCCGGCGCGTCGGCCCGCCTGACCGAGCGGCTGGAAAGCCAGGAGGCCGTGCTGGAGCGCACCACGGCCACCGTCGGCGGCGTGGGCGACGTGGTGCCGGCGATGGCGCGGCTGGCCAACGCCGCCGAGGGCATGCTGCAGGAGAGCGGCTCGTCCAACGAGCGCGTCGGCCGCATGCTGGACTTCCTGCCCGCGCAGGAGGCCCTGGTCAGCAACGTGAAGCTGGCGCTGACGCGCGTGGAAAGCCTGGAGCGCGAGATCGGCGCGCTGACGGCGTCCAACGAGGGCCTGAAGGACGAGGTGATGCAACAGGCCGCCCTCGTCAAGCGCATGGACTCGACGCTGTGGAACCTGGAGAAGGACCAGCTCCGCGATGCGCTGTCGGACGGCAAGGGGCCGAAGGCATGAGCGCCCACATGGACAAGCTGCGCGCCGCAGCGGGCGGTCGGCTGCAACTGCCGTCGGTGCCGCGCGTCGTGCGCCGCCTGATCAGCCAGCTGCGCGACCCCGGCGCCTCCATCACCGACGTGGTCGATGAACTGGAGCAGGAGCCGCAGCTCGCCGCGCGCACGCTGCGCATCGCGAACTCGCCCTACTACGCCGGCCGCCGCAGCCTCGCGAGCCTGAAAGACGCCGTCGCCATCATCGGCACCGACACGCTGCGCACGCTGGTCATCAGCGGTGGGCTGGAGTCGGTGTTCGTCGCGGTGCCGGGCGTCAACCTGCGCCAGTTCTGGCTCGACGCCACGCTCACCGCCAAGGCCGCCCGCAGCCTGGCGCGGCTGGCCGGCGCGGATGCCGAAGCCGCGTTCCTCGCCGGCCTGCTGCACAACGTCGGCCACCTCATCCTCTGCCAAGCCTTCCCGGACGCGCTGCCCGGCGTGCTGGCCGGTTCGCGCCACGCGCGCGGCCGGGTGCTGGCCGCGCTGGAGCACGAGGCCTGCGGCCTGGACCATGCCCAGGTCAGCGCCGCCTGGCTGGACGAACTCGGCTTCCCGACCGCCGTGGTAGAGGCCGTCGCCCATCACCTCGATGCCAACCCGGCGCCCGGCACGCTGGCCCCCGTGCTGGCTCTGGCCACGCAGGTGGCCGCCTCCATCGAGGCCGGCGACAACGCCCAGCGCGCCTTGCACAAGCTGGACGCCAGCCTCGTCGCGGCGGCGTCGCTGGTGGCCGAGAACCTGGACGAGCGGTTCGGGCCGCAATACGAGCAGATCGCGGCAGGGGGCGAGGCGTGAGCGCCGCGCCGGGCCGCCCCAAGCAAGCTCGCTCCCGCTTGGCGGGACGGGCCGCAGGCCGAAGGGTGCAGACATGACCATTGGCAGCGCCACACGGCGATCCGCAGCTGCGGTGGCGGGCGGTTTCACGCTGTCGGCCATTGGCAACTGGTGGCTGCTGCATGGCGCGTTGACGCCAACCCAGTTCGGCTGGCTGCTCGTCCTCCATGGTCTGGCGGCCGTCGTGACGATGGCGGCACTCCTGTTCATCTCGCGCTGGTGGCTGCGCGGCGCCGAGCCGCTGATGGGGCAGCTCGACGCTGCCGGCGAGGGCCGCATCGGCGAGCGCGCGCAGGACGGCCCGCTCGAATGGGCGCCCATGTCGCGCAGCATCAACGTCGCGCTGACCCGCATCAAGGCGCAACTGGACGACCGCGACCACCGCCTGGGCGTGTTGCATGCCGAGATCTCGGTCGACCCGGTGACCGGCTTGGCCGCGCGCGCGCAATTCATGGACCGCCTGGCCTCGCTGCTGCGCGACCCGGATGAAGAAGCCACCGGCGGCATGGTGCTGCTGCGCGTGGACGACCTGGCCGGCCTGAACCAGCGCGCCGGCCGCGAGCGTGCGGACGAGCTGCTCAAGCAGGTGGCCACGCTGCTGCGCACCCGGGCGCTTCGGATGGACGAGAGCGGCGGCATGGTGGCGCGGCTGAACGGGGCGGACTTCGGCGTGCTGGTGCCGCGCGTGCCGCCCGACGCGCTGGACGCCTGGACGCGTGAGCTGGCCGATGCGCTGCACGGCCTCAAGCAGCGCGAGCTGACCGACCGGCCGCGTGTGGGCTGGCTGGCGGCCAGCGCCTTCCATGGCGGCGAGACGATTGGCGCGGTGATGTCCCGCGTGGACCGGGCGCTTCAGTCCAGCGAGGGCGGCGACACGCCCTGGATGATGGCGCGCGCCAGCCGGTCCGGCCCGACGGTGTCGCTGGCGCAGTGGCGCAGCCTCATCGACGAGGCGCTTCTGACCGGCCGCGTCGACCTGAGCCTGGCGCCGGTGGCCGCGGCGGATGGCGTTGCCGTCCACCAGCTCGCGCAGGTGCGGCTGCAGCATGCGGATGGGCGCTACTTCGGCCCCGACGAGGTGCTGCCCTCGGCCCTGCGCACCGCGCGCATCGCCGACATCGACCTGCGCGTGGCCGAGCTGGCCCTGGCCCGGATTGCCGGCCACGGTGACGAGCTGGCCATCCGCATCTCGCCGAGATCGGCCGAGCGGCCCACCTTCGTCAGCCGGTTTGACGAGGCGCTGGCCGCCGTCGGCCCGCTGGCCACGAGGCTGTGGGTGGAGTTCGAGATCGACGGCGAACGCCATGTGGTGAGCGTGCTCGGGCCGCTGACGACCATGCTGCAACGCCACGGCGTGCGCATCGGCATCCGCCGCGTCGTGTCGCCGCCCGAAGACCTGGCGCTGCTGCGCCGCCTGGGCGTGGGTTATCTGCGCCTGGGGCCGACCATGAGCACCGGCCTGGCCGGCGACGGCAGCGCGGGCAAGCGCCGGCTGCTGCAATTGATGGTGGAACTGGGCGCCTCGGAAGCCCTGCGCGTGCTGGCCGGCGAGGCGGCCAGCGAGGCGGATGCCGAGCTGCTGCGCGCTGCCGGCATCCCCTGCGCTGAAGAATCACGGAGTAGCTGATGGACAACGTCGCGGGCAAAGTCGTCATCCATGCGCCTACGGCAGACGCGGCCCTCAAGCTCGCGCTGTCGCGCGCGTCCATCGTCAAGGTGCAGGTGGCCGGTGTGGACCTGGTGCTGGTCATGGCCGACGGCAGCCAGCATGTCTTCCAGGGCGCCGCGCTGCGCGCGCTGGCCGACCCCGACTTCAAGCTGCTGTTCTGGGACGGCGCCGTCGAGGCGTCGACGCTGATCGCCCAGGCCGGGCCGGTCAACATCACCGACACGCTGCTGCGCACCATCGAGAAGAACACGACGGAAGACCCGCAGGCACCGTCCGCGCGTGAAAGCAGCGAGATGCCGCCGCCGCCCAAGCCCGTGCTGGAGAGCGGCATGGTCTCCGGCACCGGCGGCGGCGAGGGCACGTCCAAGGCCGAGTACCACGACGAGGCGCGGCCGTTCTCGCTGGTCATCCAGGTGGCACCCGCGCCGGCCGGCAACCCCGGCGGCGGCACGCCCCCGCCGCCACCCGCGGGCCCCACGCTGACCGTGGCGGGCCAGTTCCACAACGTCACCGGCCAGGAGGTCAGCGGCACGACGATCACCGGCTCGGGCGGCTCGGCCGAATCGGCCAGCGACTTCTCCGCCGCCGCCCAGGCCGCGCCCGAGGTCATCCACGGCACGGCCGGCGACGACACCATCGCCGGCGACGGCGGCCAGGGCATGGGCTCGGGCTGGGCGCGGCAGTTCGACATCACGCTGTCGTCCAAGACGGCGCCGCTGGTCAAGACCGTCGTCATCGGCGGCCTGCCGGACGGCTTCGAGGTCGTCGGCGCCACCAAGGGCGCCACCGGCTGGGAGCTGGCCGTGCCGGCCGACGGCGCGAAGACGAGCTTCAGCGTCATGGTGCGCTACGCGGTCGCGGCCGACACGGGTGGCGCCAGCGGCGCGACCTTCGACATCGTCGTCACCGCCACGGCCACCGTGGACGGCGCGACGCTGGAAGGCAGGCTCACCGTGCCGGCCATCGTGCGCGACGTGAGCGGCGCCGCGGACATGGCCTACGAGTCGGGCGGCAAGCCGGGCGTGGTCTTCCCGGCCTACGGCCTGGGCGACCTCATCGACGGCGGCGCCGGCAACGACACCATCACCGGCCTCGTCGGCGCGGACCGCATCTCCGGCGGCGCCGGAGCCGACAAGCTCGATGGCGGCGCTGGCGCCGACTGGTTGGTGGGCGGCGACGGGGCAGACAAGCTCGTTGGCGGCACCGGCATCGACACGGCCAGCTTCGAGGGCTCGTCGGCCGGCGTGAACGTCGACCTGGCGAGCAACACCGCCAGTGGCGGCGATGCCGACGGCGACACGCTCGAAGGCATAGAAAACCTCAGCGGCAGCGGCGGGGCCGACACACTGCGCGGCGAGGCCGGTGCCAACAAGCTGGACGGCGGTGCGGGCAACGACATCCTCGAAGGCCGCGGCGGCGCGGACCAGCTCGTCGGCGGCGCCGGCATCGACACGGCCGTCTTCAGCGGCTCCGGTGCAGGCGTCACTGTCGACCTGGCCGCCGGGACCGCCAAGGGCGGCGAGGCCGAGGGCGACACGCTCTCGCAGATCGAGAACGTCATCGGCTCCGACTTTGACGACACGTTGCGCGGCGATGCGCTCGCCAACGTGCTGCAGGCCGGCGCGGGCGACGACTTGTTGGAAGGCCGCGGCGGCGCCGACAGCCTGCAAGGCGGTGCCGGCAACGACACGGCCAGCTACGCCAACTCGGCAGCTGGCGTGAACGTCAGCCTGGGCACGGGCCAGGGCAGCGGCGGCGACGCGACCGGTGACCGGCTGCAGGACATCGAGCACCTGACCGGCTCGGCGCTGAACGACCTGCTGATCGGCGATGCCGGCGCCAACAAGCTGGACGGCGGCGCCGGCGATGACGAGCTCGAAGGCGGCGAGGGCGCCGACGCCCTGACCGGCGGCGACGGCAAGGACACCGCCAGCTATATCGACGCGCAGACCGGCGTGCTGGTCAGCCTGGCCAATGCGGCGCTGAACACCGGCGAGGCCCAGGGCGATGCCTTCAGCGGCATCGAGAACCTGGCCGGCTCGGAAAACGACGACACGCTGATCGGCGACGGCTTCGACAACCTGCTGATCGGCAACCCTGGCAACGACGGCCTGCAGGGCGGCGCCGGCGACGACACGCTGATCGGCGGCGCGGGCGCCGACGTGATGGACGGTGGCGACGGCACGGACACGGCCAGTTATGCCGACTCGCAGGAAGGCGTGAAGGTCGACCTGACCGGCGCCACGCCCGGCGCGGGCGGCGACGCGGCGGGCGACACGCTGGCCAACATCGAGAACCTGGTCGGCTCGCGCTTCTCCGACCGTCTCGTGGCCGGTGACGGCAGCAACGTGCTGGACGGCGGCCGTGGCAACGACGTGCTGATCGGCGGCGCCGGCGCCGACACGCTGATGGGTGGCGACGGCTCCGACATGGCCGACTACAGCACCTCGACGGTCGCGGTGCAGATCAACCTGACGACCGGGGTCGTCGCCGGCGGCGATGCGACGGGCGACAGCTTCCAGTCCATCGAGAACCTGGCCGGCGGCAGTGGCGATGACCAGCTCACCGGCGAGGCCAGCGCCAACACGCTGATCGGCAATGCGGGCAACGACACGCTGGTCGGCCTGGCTGGCAACGACAAGCTCGACGGCGGCGATGGCGACGATTTGCTCGACGGCGGCAGCGGCGCCGATATGCTGACCGGCGGCACCGGCACGGACACGGCGACCTACGCGGCGTCCGCACAGGGCGTGCGCGTGAACCTTGCGACCGGCATCGGCCTGGGCGGCGACGCCGAAGGCGACCGGCTCAGCGGTGTCGAGAACCTGACCGGCTCCGACAAGGACGACGCACTGACCGGCACGGCCGGTGTGAACAGATTGATGGGCGGCGCGGGTGACGACGTGCTGGACGGCGGTGACGCCGGTGACGTGCTTGACGGCGGCGATGGCGTGGACACGGCCAGTTATGCCAGCGCCACGGCCGGCGTGGCGGCCAGCCTGCTGGCACCGGCCACCAACACCGGCGCGGCCGCCGGCGACAGCTATGTGTCCATCGAGAACCTGGCCGGCTCCAACTACGAGGACACGCTGGTCGGCGACACGAACGCCAACGTCATCAGCGGTGGCGACGGCGACGACCTCATCGAAGGCCGCGGCGGCAATGACGTCATCCACGGCGGGCTCGGCAACGACACGCTGACCTACGCCGCTTCGGCGGCCGCCGTGCAGGTCGACCTGCTGGCCGGCACGGGCAACGGCGGCGACGCGCAGGGCAACCTGATCGACGCCGTCGAGAACCTTGTCGGCTCCAACTTCGCCGACTCGCTGAAGGGCGACGCCAGCGACAACCGCCTCGACGGCGGCAGCGGCGACGACCTGCTGGACGGCGGCGCGGGCGCCGACCAGCTCATCGGCGGCGCCGGCAACGACACGGCCACCTACGCGGGCGCCTCAAGCGGCGTGAAGGCCAGCCTCGTCAACGCCGTGAACAACGCGGGCGACGCGATCGGCGACAGCTTTCAATCCATCGAGAACCTGACCGGCTCGGCCTTCGACGACACGCTGGAAGGCGATGCCGGCGTCAACAAGCTCCTGGGCGGCGCGGGCGACGACGTGCTGATCGGCGGCGCCGGTGCGGACGTGCTGATCGGCGGCGCCGGCAGCGACACGGCGAGCTATGCCGGCGCGTTGAGCGGCCTGACCGTCAGCCTGGCCGACACAGCGCTGAACACGGGCGACGCGGCCGGGGACAGCTTCGACGCCATCGAGAACCTGACCGGCTCCGGCTTCGATGACGTGCTGATCGGCACGGCCACGGCCAACCGGCTGGACGGCGGTGCGGGCAATGACCTGCTCGTGGGCGGTGCAGGCGCGGACGCGCTGGTCGGCGGGTCGGGCGTCGACACGGCAACCTATGCCGCGTCGACGGCGGGCGTCACCGTGAACCTGTCCACCGGCCGCGGCACGGGTGGCGATGCGCAGGGCGACACGCTCGCCGGCATCGAGAACCTCGTCGGCAGCGCTTTCGACGACGTGCTGTCGGGCGCTGCCGGCATCAACATGCTGACCGGCGGCACGGGCAACGATGTCTACAACGTCGACGACTCGGCCGATGCCGTCGTCGAGGCGGCGGGCGAGGGCACGGACAGCGTCAATGCGTCTGTCAGTTATGCGCTGTCCGCGAACGTCGAGAACCTGGCGCTGTCGGGCAGCGCGGACATCGACGCCACCGGCAACGCGCTGGACAACGTGCTGACCGGCAACGCCGGCAACAACCTGCTGGACGGCCGCGCCGGCGCCGATCAGATGGCCGGCGGCGCGGGTGACGACAGCTATGTCGTCGACAACGCTGGCGACGTCGTCACCGAGGGCTTCGGCGAAGGCACGGACACGGTCCGTTCCGGCATCAGCTACGCGCTAGGGGCCAACGTCGAGAACCTGGTGCTGACCGGCAACGCGAGCAACAGCGCGACGGGCAATGCGCTGGACAACACCATCACCGGCAACAGCGGCGCCAACGTCATCGACGGCGGCGCGGGTTCGGATGCAATGGCCGGCGGCGCAGGCGACGACATCTACGTCGTCGACAACAGCGGTGACACGGTGACTGAAAGCTCGGGCGAGGGCACGGATCTCGTGCGCAGCAGCGTCAGCTTCACGCTCGGCGCCAACCTCGAGAACCTGACCCTGACGGGCAGTGCCAACGTCGACGCCACGGGCAATTCGCTCGCCAACACGCTGCTCGGCAACAGCGGCAACAACCTGCTCGACGGCAAGGCGGGTGCCGACCAGATGGCAGGCGGCGCGGGCGACGACATCTACGTCGTCGACAACATTGCCGACCAGCTCGCCGAAGCCGCCAACGAAGGCACGGACCTCGTCAGGGCCAGCATTACCTGGACGCTCGGCGACAACCTCGAAAACCTGACGCTGACGGGCAGCGGCAACATCGACGCCACCGGCAACGCCGCCGACAACGTCATCACCGGCAACGCCGGCGCGAACCTCATCGACGGCAAGGCCGGCGCCGACACGATGGCCGGCGGCGCGGGCGACGACAGCTACATCGTCGACAACACCGGCGACGCGGTGGCCGAAGACGGCAACGCCGGCTACGACACGGTGAAGAGCGGCGTCAGCTACACGCTGTCCGCCAACGTGGAAGAGCTGCAGCTCACCGGCGGCGGCAACATCGCCGGCACCGGCAACGAGCTGGACAACCGCATCGTCGGCAACGGCGGCGCCAACCTCATCGACGGCGGCGCGGGCGCCGACACGATGCTCGGCGGCTCGGGCGACGACATCTACCTCGTCGACGACGCCGGCGACGTGGTGACTGAAAGCGCAGGCGGCGGCACGGACCTCGTGCGCAGCAGCGTCAGCTTCACGCTCGGCAGCAACATCGAGAACCTGGTGCTGACCGGCACGGCGCCCATCAGCGGCACGGGTAACGACCTCGACAACAGCCTCACCGGCAACAGCGGCAACAACGTCCTCGACGGCGGCCTGGGTGCCGACACGATGCTGGGCGGCGCGGGCAACGACAGCTACGTGGTGGATAACGCCGGCGACGTCGTCACCGAGAACGCGGGCGAAGGCACGGACACCGTACGCGCCGGCTTCAGCTACACCCTGGGCGCCCACCTCGAAAACCTGGTGCTGACGGGCGGCGGCGACTTCAACGCCACCGGCAATGCGCTGGACAACGTCATCACCGGCAACGCCGGCAACAACACGCTGGACGGTGGCCTGGGCGCCGACGCGATGGCTGGCGGCGCGGGCAACGACGTCTACCTCGTCGACAACACCGGCGACACGGTGAGCGAGGCCGCCGGCGAGGGCATCGACCTCGTGCAGTCCAGCGTCAGCTTCCGCCTCGGCGCCAACATCGAGCAGCTCACGCTGACGGGCACGGCCAACATCGACGGCAGCGGCAACGCGCTGGCCAACGTCATCACCGGCAACGCCGGCAACAACGTGCTGGACGGCGGCGCCGGCGCCGACGTGCTGCAGGGCGGCGCGGGCGACGACACCTATGTTGTGGACGCCGCCGGCGACAGCCTCACCGAGCAGGCCGGGGAGGGCATGGACCTCGTGCGCAGCAGCGTGACGTGGACGCTGGGCGCCAACCTGGAAAACCTGACGCTGACGGGCGGCGCCGACATCGACGCCACCGGCAACGCCGCCGCCAACGTCCTCATCGGCAACGGTGGCAACAACCTGCTGGACGGCCGCGCGGGCGCGGACGCCATGGCCGGCGGCGCGGGCGACGACAGCTACGTCATCGACAACGTGGGTGACACCGTCACCGAGAACGTCGGCGAGGGCGCGGACCTGGTGCGCTCGTCGCTGAGCCATGTGCTGGGCGCCAACGTCGAGAACCTGACGCTGACGGGCAGCGGCGACATCAATGCCACCGGCAACGAGCTGGACAACGTGCTGACCGGCAACGGCGGCAACAACCTGCTGGACGGCAAGGCCGGCGCGGACGCGATGGCCGGCGGCACGGGCGACGACAGCTACTTCGTCGACAACGCCGGCGACACCGTCACCGAGGCCGTCAGCGAAGGGAATGACCAGGTCTTCTCGACGATGAGCTTCCGCCTCGGCGAGAACATCGAAGACCTGACGCTGACCGGCAGCGCCAACATCAACGCCACCGGCAATTCGTCGGCCAACCGGCTGACCGGCAATGCCGGCAACAACGTGCTGGACGGCGGCGCGGGTGCCGACCAGATGGCCGGCGGCACGGGCGACGACGGCTACGTGGTGGACAACGTCGGCGATACCGTCACCGAGAACGCCGGCGCGGGCACGGACACCATCCGCTCGTCCGTCACGCTGGTCCTGCCAGCCAACGTCGAGAACCTCGTGCTGACAGGCAGCGCGAACATCGACGCGACCGGCAACACGCAGGACAACGTCATCACCGGCAATGCCGGCAACAACACGCTCGACGGCGGCGCAGGCGCCGACACTTTTGCCGGCGGCGCGGGCAACGACAGCTATGTCGTCGACAACCTCGGCGACACGGTGACCGAAGCGGCCGGCGAGGGCACGGACCTCGTGCGCAGCAGCGTCACGTTCACGCTCGGCCCCAACATCGAGAACCTGGTGCTGACGGGCAGCGCCAACGTCGATGCGACTGGCAACGAGCTGGCCAACCAGCTCACCGGCAACACCGGCGCCAACCTGCTCGACGGCGGCGCGGGTGCGGACGCCATGGCCGGCGGCTCGGGTGACGACAGCTACATCGTCGACGACCTCGGCGACACCGTCACCGAGTTCAGCGGCCAGGGCACGGACACCGTGCGCAGCAGCGTCACGTTCGCGCTTGGCGCCAACATCGAGCGCCTGGTGCTGACGGGCACCGGCGACGTCAACGCGACCGGCAACGACCTCGACAACACGCTCACCGGCAACATCGCCAACAACCAGCTGGATGGCGGCCTGGGTGCCGACGCGATGGCCGGCGGTGCGGGCAATGACGTCTATGTCGTCGACAACGCCGGCGACCTGGTGACCGAAGGAAGCGGCGAAGGCACGGACACGGTCCGCTCTTCCATCAGCTACGCGCTCGGCGCCAACGTCGAGAACCTCGTGCTGACCGGCACCGGCAACCTCGGCGCCACCGGCAACGAACTGGACAACACCCTCACCGGCAACGCTGGCGCCAACCTCATCGACGGCGGCACGGGCGCCGACCGCATGGCCGGCGCGGCGGGTGACGACACCTACCTCGTCGACAACGCCGGCGACACGGTCACCGAAGCCGTCGGCGAGGGCACGGACCTCGTGCGCAGCAGCGTCAGCTTCGCGCTCGGCGCGAACATTGAGAACCTCGTCCTGCTCGGCACCGCCGACATCGACGGCAGCGGCAACGGCCAGGCCAATCAGCTCACCGGCAACAGCGGCAACAACCTGCTGGACGGCGGCGCTGGCGCCGACGTCATGACCGGTGGCCTGGGCGACGACACGTACGGGGTCGACAACGCAGGCGACCAGGTCATCGAGGCCAGCGGCGAGGGCACGGACACGGTCCGCTCCAGCATCAGCTACACGCTCGGCGCCACGCTGGAGAACCTGGTGCTGACCGGCACGGGCAACATCAGTGGCACCGGCAATGCCGGCAGCAACCAGATCACCGGCAACGCCGCAGCCAATGTCATCGACGGCGGCGCGGGCGCCGACAACATGGCCGGCGGTGGTGGCGACGACACCTTCCACGTCGACAACAGCGGCGACGCGGTCGTCGAAGACTTCGGTGCGGGCACCGACACGGAGATCTCGTCCGTCAGCCGAGTGCTGGCAGCCAATGTCGAGAACCTGGTGCTCACCGGCAGCGCCAACCTGAGCGGCACCGGCAACGAGCTTGCGAACCAGATCACCGGCAACAGCGGCAACAACCAGCTGGACGGCGGCGCGGGCGCCGACCTGATGGCCGGCGGCGCCGGCGACGACAGCTATGTGGTGGACGACTCGGGCGACCAGGTCGTCGAGAACTTCGGCGAGGGCATCGACACTGTGCGCGCCGCGGCCAGCTTCGTGCTGGGCGCCAACATAGAGAACCTGATCCTGACCGGCACCGCCAGCGTGGACGGCACCGGCAATGAGCTGGACAACACCATCACCGGCAACAGCGGCGCCAACGTGCTGGACGGCGGCGCAGGCGCGGACCGCCTCATCGGCGGCACCGGCAACGACAGCTACGTCGTCGACGACGCCGGCGACCTCATCACCGAGAACGTCGGCGAGGGCACGGACACCGTCCGCTCGGCCATCACGTACGCGCTCGGCGCCAACCTCGAGAACCTGGTGCTGCTGGGCACCGACGTCATCAACGCCACCGGCAACGCAGGCGCCAACCAGATCACCGGCAACGGCGGCAGCAACACCATCGACGGCGGCCTGGGTGCCGACGTGATGGCCGGTGGCGCGGGCAACGACACCTTCATCGTCGACAACGCTGGCGATGTGGTCAGCGAAGGCGCCGGTGAGGGCGTGGACCTGGTGCGTTCGAGCGTCAGTTTCACGCTCGGCGCCAACATCGAGAACTTGCTGCTGACCGGCAGCAACGACGTCAATGGCACCGGCAACACGCAGGCCAACGTCATCACCGGCAACAGCGGCGTCAATGTGCTGGATGGCGGCACGGGCGCCGACCAATTGATCGGCGGCACGGGCGACGACACCTACATCGTCGACAACAGCGGCGACATCACCACCGAGAACACCGCCGAGGGCAATGACACGGTGCAGTCGTCCATCAACTGGACGCTGGCGGCCAACGTCGAGAACCTGCTGCTGACGGGCAGCAACAACATCAGCGGCACCGGCAACGACCTGGCCAACACGTTGACCGGCAACACCGGCAACAACCTGCTGGACGGTGGCCTGGGTGCCGACGTGATGGCTGGCGGCTCGGGCAACGACAGCTACGTCGTCGACAACGCCGGCGACCTCGTCACCGAGAACCCGGGCGAAGGCAGCGACACGGTGCTCGCGTCCATCAACTACGTGCTCGGCAACGAGGTCGAGAACCTGACGCTCACCGGCACCGCCAATCTCAACGGCACCGGCAACGCGCTCGACAACGTGCTGACCGGCAACAGCGGCAACAACACGCTGGACGGCGGCGCGGGCGCTGACCGTCTGGTGGGCGGCGCAGGCAACGACAGCTACCTCGTCGACAACAGCGGCGACACGGTCGTCGAGTCAGGCGGCGGCGGCACCGACACCGTCACGGCCAACCTCAGCTACGGCCTGACCGACAACGTCGAGAACCTCGTGCTGACCGGCACCGCCGACATTGACGGCACCGGCAACGACCTGAACAACCAGATCACCGGCAACGCGGGTGCCAATCTGCTGGACGGCGATGCCGGTGACGACCGCCTGATCGGCGGCGCCGGCAACGACATCTACGTCGTGGACAGCGCCGGTGACCTGGTGACCGAGAACAGTGGCGAAGGCACGGACACCGTGCGCAGCTCCGTCAGCTGGGTGCTGGGCGCCAACCTCGAGAACCTCGAACTGACGGGCGCCGAGGCCATCGACGGCACCGGCAACGGCCTCGTCAACTTCATCACCGGCAACGAGGGCAACAACGTGCTCGACGGCGGCGCCGGCGCCGACGTGCTGACCGGCGGCCTGGGCGACGACACCTATATCGTCGACAGCGCCAGCGATCTGGTCGTCGAGTATTTCGGCGAAGGCACCGACATCGTCCAGGCCGGTATCAGCATCACGCTGGCCGCCAATGTCGAGACGCTCGTGCTGACCGGCACCGGCGACATCAACGGCACCGGCAATGCCATCGGCAACACCCTCACCGGCAACAGCGGCAACAACGTGCTGGACGGCGGCATCGGGGCGGATGTGCTGGTGGGCGGCGCGGGCAACGACAGCTATGTCGTCGACAACGTCGGCGACTCGCTCTACGAGCAGGCCGGCGGCGGTACGGACGCGGTCAACGCCAGCGTCAGCTGGGCGCTGGGGGCCAACTTCGAGAACCTGACGCTGACCGGCAGCGCCAACATCACGGCCACCGGCAACAGCTTGGCCAACGTCATCACCGGCAATTCGGGCAACAACTACATCATCGGTGGCGGTGGCGCGGACACCCTCAACGCCGGCGCGGGCGCCGACATCCTGTCGGTCAGCGACCTCAGCTTCGCGGCCATCGATGGCGGCAGCGGCGTCGACAGCTTCAAGGTCGACGGGCTGAGCGTCACCAACGTCAACCAGTTGACGGCCAAGGTTCGCGGCATCGAGGTGCTGGACTTCTTCGGCGGCACGGCCGAGACCGTCACCGTGCGCTCCAGCGACGTGAATACCAGTAACTTCGTCGGTGCCGACGGCGGCGGCAAACTGGAGTTGCTGCTCGATGGCAACGACCTGCTGCTGCTCAACAGCAGCGACTACAACAACGCCACCGACTACCGCACCGCCGCACCCGACGTGCTGCTGTCCAACGGCAACACCGGCAAGCTGCTGACGGCCATCTCGGTCGGCGGCATCAGCCTGGCCATCGACGTGAACGGCCTGGTGCTGCCCAGCCTGTCCGACCTGCGCACGCTGTGGGGCATGTCGGCCGACCCGACCTTCGCCACCATCGCCGGCAAGATCACCTGGCTGGACGCCAACGACCTGGACGGCAACGGCACGTCCTCGGGCCTCGGCGAGGCCGGCCTCATCAACGGCAACGGCAACCTCAACACCTGGGTCGACAAGAGCGGCAGCGGCAACAACTTCACGCAGGGCACGTCCGGCGCCTCGCCGCTGCTGAATCTGACCGGGTTGAACGGGCAGCCCACCGTCAGCTTCGACGGCGGTGACTACCTGACCAGCAGCCTGTGGATAGGCCAGAACTACTCGCTCTTCGTTGTCGGCCAGATGACCGGCACGCAGAACGGGCGGCTGGTGTCCTCGTCCACCGACAACGCACTGATTGGCTGGCACAGCGGTTACCAGGACCAGCTCTACGGCCAGAACTGGGTCTCGCAGACCAACGGCACCATCCAGCCCGGCACGCCCATCCAGTACACGGCCAATGACCAGGTCGGCTCGGGCACGCTCTACAAGAACGGCGTGGCGATCCCTGCGACCGGCAGCACCAGCGACGGCTGGCTGGGCAAGATCCAGCTCTCCGGCTACGGCGGCACCAACAACGAACTCAGCCGCGGTGCGGTCTCCGAGTTGCTGGTGTTCGACCATGTGCTCTCGCCCGGCGAGCAGCGCGTTATCGAGAACTACCTGGCCACCAGATGGGGCGTGGGCACGCCCGCCAACCTGACCGGCGGCGCACTCGGCACCGTCGGGCTGGACGCGATGTGGACGGGCGCCAAGATCCAGTTCGGCACATCATCTGCTGAGACGATGACGGCCACCTACAACGGCGCGTCGGCACGCGGCACGGGCCGGGTCGATGCGGTTGTCTTCGGCGGTGACGGCAACGACACGATGAACGGTGCCGCGCGCGTGGATGCCCTCTTCGGGGGCAATGGCAACGACACGCTGGACGGCAAGGTCGGCGCCGACTGGATGGCCGGCGGCGCGGGCAATGACACCTACACGGTGGACGACGTGGGCGACACCGTCGTTGAGGAAGGCAGTGCCGGCACCGACCTCGTGCTGACTTCGGTCAGCCACACGTTGACCGCCAACGTCGAGAACCTGACTTTGACGGGGACCGGCGCCATCAATGGCGCCGGCAACGCGCTGGCCAACGTCATCCTCGGCAACAGCGGCGCCAACCGCATTGACGGCGGCGCCGGCGCCGACACCATGACCGGCGGCGCCGGCAACGACGTCTACTTCGTCGACAACGCCGGCGACCTCGTCAACGAGAACGCCAGCGAGGGCACCGACGCGGTCTACGCCTCCTCCAGCTACGCGCTGGGCGCCAACGTCGAGAACATCTACTACGTCGGCCGCTCGGCCGGCACCATCACCGGCAACTCGGCCAACAACCAGCTGTACGCCAGCGTCTACAGCGGCATCGCCACGACGATGGCCGGCGGCACCGGCAACGACGACTACTACCAGCAGGCCGACAGCTTTGGCAACTTCTCGCTGAACCTCGTCGTCGTCGAAAACGCCGGCGAGGGCACCGACACCGTCTACCTGCAACGCACGACGAACAACGCGACCCTTCTCAACTACACGCTGGCCGCCAACGTCGAGAACCTGGATCTTCAGTCCTCGTACAACATCAACGTCACCGGCAATGCGCAGGACAACGTCATCACCGGCCCCTCCAACGCCGGCAATCCCAACGCCACGTTCATGGCCGGCGCGGCGGGCAACGACACCTACAACGTCTACCTGCCATTCACCACCGTCATCGAGAACGCCAACGAGGGCACCGACCTCATCCAGGCCAACATCGATTTCCGCCTGCCGGCCAACATCGAGAACCTGAGTGCGCTGAGCCAGAACAACCTCAAGCTCCTCGGCAATGCGCTGAACAACACGCTGACCGGCACCGTGGCCAATGAACGCCTGGACGGCGGCGCCGGCAACGACACGATGGTAGGCGCGGCCGGTGACGACACCTACGTGGTGGACAGCGCGTCCGACGTCATCACCGACACCCTCGGCCTGGACAGCGTCGAGACCTCGCTCGCCACCTTCACGCTGGCCACCGGCCTGGAACGCCTGAGCTTCACCGACACCGGCGCCCACACCGGCACGGGCAACGCGCTGGCCAACCTCGTCGTCGGCAACGGCGGCAACGACGTGCTGGCCGGCATGGACGGCAACGACACGCTCTACGGCGGCGGCGGCGCCGACGCGCTCAACGGCGGCAATGGCGACGACATCCTTGTCTCCGGCAGCCGCCCGAACTACTTCGCCGGCCTCCAGCAGGCCGGCCTGCGCGCCGAGTACTGGAACAACACCAGCTGGCTGGGCAACCCGGTGCTGACGCGCCAGGACGCCAACATCGCCTTCAGCTGGGGCTCCGGCTCGCCAGCGACGGGAATCGTGAACACCGACAACTTCTCGGTGCGCTGGAACGGCTACCTCAACATCGCCGCAGCGGGCAACTACACCTTCCGCATCAGCTACGACGACAACATGGCGGTCTACATCGACGGCCAGTACGTCGTCGGCATGAACGGCTACATGAGCAACATCGATTCGGTGTCGTTCGCACTCGGCGCGGGTTTGCACAGCATCGTCGTGCAGATGAGCGAAGGCGGCGGCACGGCGACGGCGCAACTGGCCTGGCTGACGCCGGGCGCGCCGTCCTTCGTGGCGGTGCCGTCGACGGTGTTCAGCTTCGGCGACGCGGCGGCCACCGACGCCGCCGGCGACACGCTCAACGGCGGCGCCGGCAACGACACGCTGATCGGCGGGCCGAACGTGGACACGCTGGCCGGCGGCACGGGCGACGACACCTACGTCGTCACCAACACCGCCGACACGCTGACCGAGAACGTGGGCGAGGGCACGGACACCGTGCAGTCCAGCGTCAGCTACACGCTGCCCAGCCTGCCCAACATCGAGAACCTCACGCTGACCGGCAGCGCCGCCGTCAACGCCACCGGCAACGCGGGCAACAACGTGCTGACCGGCAACGCTGCGGCCAACACGCTCGATGGCGGCGACGGCAACGACACGCTGATGGGCGGCGGCGGCGCCGACACGCTGCTGGGCGGCAACGGCAATGACACGCTCACCGCGGACGGCGGCAGCACGCTGCAGGGCAACGACGGCGACGACGTGCTCAGGCTGGGCAACGTCGCAGCCTGGACGCCGACCCAGCTCTCCAACCTGACCGTGTGGCTGGATGCCGCCGACCTGGACGGCGACGGCGTGCAGGAAGGCATTGCCGAGAGCGGCCACACCGCCGACGGCCGCGTGACCGTCTGGCGCGACAAGAGTGGCGGCGGCCGTGACGCCACGGCCAGCAACGGCAGCTATGAGCCGACGCTGGTGCTGGACGGCATGAACAACCTGCCCACCGTGCGCCTGGACGGCCAGGACGACCGCCTGAGCATCAGCCTGGCCACCATCGCCTCGGGCGGCAGCCTGTACTGGGTGCAAAAGTCGGGCGACAGTTTCTCCATGCCCATGTCCACCAACGTCAGCGGCAGCAGCTGGCTGCTGATTGCCGGGCAGGGCGACAACGGCACCGACGTGGTGGGTGGCTCCAACACCAACCTCAAGTCGGCCTGGACCGTCGACGGCACCTTGCAGGTCTGGAACACCCGCGCCAACGTCTACACGGCGCTGGCCGAGGCCACGCACGTGGTGTCCACCGTCAACCAGTCGCTCAACTTCAACGGCGCACTGACGATCGGCACCGGCTGGGGCAGCCAATGGAACACCAGCGCGGACTACAGCGAAGTCATCGTCACCGGCACCACGTTGTCGGTGGCCGACCAGCAGCGCCTGGACGGCTATCTCGCCTGGAAGTGGGGCACCGTCAACCAGCTCGCCGCGGCCAACCCGTACAAGACGGCGGCTCCCACGGTCTTCGTCGTGGCGAACACGGGCGGCTCGCTGTTCGGCGGCCTCGGCAACGACACGCTGACCGGCGGCAACGGCGACGACCTGCTCGACGGCGGCGCCGGCAATGACACGATGGCCGGCGGTGTGGGCAATGACGTCTATGTCGTCGACTCGGCCACCGACACCGTCACCGAGGCCGTCAGCGAAGGCAGCGACACGGTCCAGGCCAGCGTCACGACCACACTCGGCCTCAACGTGGAGAACCTGACGCTGACCGGTGCCGCCGCCATCAATGGCACCGGCAACACGCAGGACAACGTGCTGACCGGCAACGGTGCCGCGAACGTGCTGACCGGCCTGGGCGGCAACGACACGCTGGATGGTGGCGCAGGCGCCGACACGCTCATCGGCGGCGCGGGCAACGACAGCTATGTCGTCGACAACGCCGGCGACGTGGTCACGGAAGCCTTTGGCGAAGGCACGGATTCAGTCGCCGCTTCCGTCAGCACCACGCTGGCGGCCAACGTCGAGAACCTGACGCTGACGGGCAGCGCCAACCTCAACGGCACCGGCAACGCGCTGGACAACGTGCTGACCGGCAACATCGGCGACAACCAGCTCGACGGCGGCGCGGGCGCCGATGCGCTGGCGGGCGGCGCGGGGAATGACACCTACTTCGTCGACAACGCCGGCGACGTCGTCAGCGAGGCGGTCAATGCCGGCCTGGACATCGTGCAGGCGTCCATCAGCTTTGCGCTGCCGGTCAACGTCGAGCAGCTCATCCTGACCGGCTCGGCCGACCTCAACGGGACCGGAAATGCCTTGAACAACCAGCTCACCGGCAACGCGGGCGACAACCTTCTGGACGGCGGCACGGGCGCCGACGCTATGGCCGGCGGCGCGGGCAACGACAGCTACGTCGTCGACAACGCCGGCGACACCGTCACCGAAGGCGCGACTGCCGGCACCGACAGCGTGCAGGCCTCGGTCACGCACACGCTGGCCGCCAACGTCGAGCACCTGACGCTGACGGGTGGCAGCGCCATCAACGGCAGCGGCAACGCGCTGGACAACAACCTCACCGGCAACAGCGCCGCCAACACACTGACCGGTGCCGACGGCAACGACACGCTGACCGGCGGCGGCGGCGCGGACACGCTGCTGGGCGGCAATGGCGATGACACGCTGATCGCCGCCTCGCCTGCCGATCTGACCTCGGCCGACGGCGGCGCCGGCATCGACCTGCTCAAGTTCACGACCAGCGGCGCGAGCTTCGACATCGCCTCGCTCATCAACGTGGCCCACAACATCGAGGCGCTGGACCTGCGCAACGGCGGTGCCGGCGGCATCGACCTGTCCAGCCTGGGCATCACCAGCATCACTGACGCCAACCATGCGCTGACGCTGAAGCTGGACAGCGGCGACGTCATCAACGTCGCGGCCGACACGCAGCTGCAGCAGCTGTCCACCGGCAGCGACGTCTACGGCAATGCGCTCACCGACTACGCGGTGATGGAGCAGCAGGGCGTCATCTGGGTGCAGACGGCCACGCTGCACGTGGTGGTGGGCGGGGGCGGCTGAGGGCACGCCCTGGTGCTGAATCTAGGCTGAGGGGTCCGGCGTCTTCACTGGTGCTGGCATGGCCTCTTCGGTGACCGCCGGCGTCTTGGACAACTTCCAACGCCCACCACCCAGCAGCTGCAGCACCCGGCGGTGGAAGCCCGCGACGGCGGCGCGGTGGGCGATGCTGATCAGCGTGGTGCCGCGGTCGCGCAGGCGCTCGTACAGGCGCTGCTGGTTGGCGTCGTCCAGCGCGCTGGTGGCCTCGTCCAGGATGGCCACCTTCGGCGCATGCACCAGCAGCCGCGCAAAGGCCAGGCGCTGCTGCTCACCGCCGCTGAGCAGCTTCTCCCAGTCCTCGCTGCGGTCCAGGCCGGCATCGGTTTCGGCCAGGTGGCGCAGCTGCACGTCGTCCAGCACCTTCAGCAGCGCCGCATCCTCCAGCTCGGTGTGGGTGCTGGGGTAGATGAGCTGGCTGCGCAGCGAGCCCACCTGCAGATAAGGGCGCTGCGGCAGGAAGAACACGTCTTCATGCGGCGGGTGGTCGATGCTGCCACTGCCCTGCGTCCACAGCCCGGCGATGGCGCGCAGCAGCGAGCTCTTGCCGCTGCCGCTGGCGCCGGTGATGAGCAGGGACTCGCCGGCCGCCACGCTCAGGGACAAGTCCTTGACGAAGACGCGGTCGCTGTCTGGCGCCTTCACCGTCACGTGGGAGAGCGTCAGGTCTTGCGCCGGCTGCAGGTTGATGCCGGCGGCGGGCGGCGCTTCCTCCAGCTTGGCGGCCATGACGTGCAGGCGGTCGATGCCGGCCACGAAGCGGGAGAGGCTCTCGAAGTTGTCAACGATGAGGGACACCGCGCTCAGCACCGCCGCAAACGCGCCGCCGGCCTGCACGGCCTGGCCCACTTCCAGCTCGCCCGACAGCACCTGGCCAGCCAGCACGACGAAGGGCACCAGCAGGCTCAGCTGGCTGAAGGAGCGCTGGAACAGGTTCAGCATGAACTGCGCGCGGATCATTCGCTTGGTGTTGAGCAGCGTCGCGCGCAGGCGCTGGTCCAGTTGGTGGCGCTCCTGCTTCTCGCCGCGGTAGAAGGCGATGGACTCGGCGTTCTCGCGCAGGCGCATCAGCCGAAAGCGGAAGTCCGCCTCGCGCTTGAGCTGCCAGAAATTCAGCCGGATCAGCGGCCGGCCGAACAACAGCATCGACAGGCCGGTGCCCACCACCGCATAGACGATGAGGAAGCCCACCAGCATCTTTGACAGCCCCCAAAGCACCGTGCTGAAGGCGACCAGCTGCATGGCCGAGCCGAGCAGGATGAGCAGGAAGTTCAGCGAGCGACCGGTGAAGGTGTTGACGTCCTCGGCGATGCGCTGGTCGGGGTTGTCGACGCCGACGAGGCGGAAGTAGGCGCGGTCGCCGAGATAGGCGTCCAGGAAGCGGTGCGTGAGCCAGCGCCGCCAGTCGTTGGCATAGGCGTCGCGCGAGGCGTAGTAGATGGCGTAGACGGGCACCGCGAAGCCCACCACCCACAGCATGTTGCGCACGGCCTCCCAGAAGCGCTCTTCATCGCGCGCCGACAGCGCCGAGGTGAGCTCGCCGGTCTGCCGGTTGACGAGCACGGCGAGCTGCGTGTCCAGCAGCATGAGCACGACCAGGCCCACCAGCACGGCCCAGGCGACACGTTTTCGGTCGCCCATCCAGTAGGGGCGGGCGACGATGAGAAAGCGCCCCCAGGCCGAGGGGCCTTTGGGGGCGGTGGCGACTGGGTCGGCAGCAGTGGCGGCGGCGGTGGGCGGCATGGTCGGGACGCAGAAGATGCGTGTAGACCAAGCCTAGGGGGCACCGGCCGACGCTGGTGTCGGACGGCACGCCGCTTGCCCGTGGCCGCCGCTCCGAAGCGGCGGCCTGCGTCAGAACTGGTAGCGCGCGCCCACCAGGTATTCGCGGCCGGTCACGGTGTTCTGCACGGGGCTGTTGCGCTGGCTGCTGGTGTACTGGTCGTTGGCCTGGTTGGTCAGGTTGACGGCCTCGAAGCTGAAGCTGAGCTGGGGCGTCCACTTGAACGACATCGAGAAGTCGACATTGGTCGTGCCGTTCTTGCCGTCGACGTCGTTGGTGGGCGTGGCGCCCGGCACGGCCTGCAGATAGCTGGCGCGGTTGGCCACCGACACGCGGGCGCTGAAGCGGTTGTCGTCGTAGTAGAGCGAACCGTTCCAGGAGCGCGGCGACATGTTCACCAGGTCGGCCACGATGGGCGTCGGGTTGGTGGCCGACGTGACGTAGCTGATCTTGGACTTGATGAAGGTGTAGTTGGCCACCAGGCCGAAGTTCCTGCCCCAGGCGGGCAGGAAGCTGAAGGGCTGCTGGTAGTTGATCTCCACGCCCTTCAGCTTGCCGCCCGGCGTGTTGAAGCTGGAGCTGAGCGCATAGGTCTCGTCGCCGGTGAAGTTGGCGGGCAGCAGGCTCAGCGGCAGGCCGGTGTCGCGGTAGCGGATGTTCTGCGTGGCGCGCTGGATGTAGGAGCTGATGTCCTTGTAGAAGAAGCCCACGCCGAGCAGCGCGCTCTTGGCGAAGTACCACTCGGCGCCGAGGTCGAAGGTCTTGGCGCGGAAGGGCTGCAGGAAGGGGTTGCCCGTCGTGATGGCAAGCTGGCCGACCGAGCTGACCGAGCCACCGGGGTTGAGCGCGCCCAGCGTCGGCCGCGTCATCACCTGCGCGGCGCCGGCGCGCAGCAGCAGGTCCTTCGTCAGTTCGGCGGTCACGTTGGCCGAGGGCAGCATGTCCTCGTAGCGGGTCTTCACCGTTACCTCGGTGCCGCCGCCGGTGGCGAGGTAGCCGGTCGTCGTCACGTCGGTCTTCACGAAGCGCGTGCCGAAGTCGGCACGCACCGGGATACCGCCGACGCGGCCGTTGACGTCGACCTGGAAATACCAGCCGCGGTCGACCTCGGTGACCGAGCGGTTGTTGCCGCGCGCATTGCCGTTGGTGGTGGAGGTGAGCGTGAAGTCACCCGGGCCGCCGGCCGGGCCGCTCTTCAGGCAGTTGCAGTAGATGTCGTAGGCGGCCGAGATGGCGTCCAGGTTGGGAATCACCCAGGACGTGGCCGTGCCGGCCGGCAGGCTTTGGCCCTTGCCCACGCCGCTGATGGTCTGCATCAGGCTGGCCGCCGTGGTGCCGGCGGGCGGCGCGTACATGACCTCCGTCGCGCGGCGCGACTCGAAGGTGCGGAAGTCGAACTTCTTGTAGCTGGTGCCGCCCTTGAGCGTGACGGCGTCTGACACTTCCCAGGCCAGGTTGACGCTGAACGTGTCGCTCTGGTTGTCCGTGCCGTTGGGGCGCAGGCGGATCTCGCTGGGCAGGGCGTTGGGGATGGACGTGGCGGCGCCGTTCTGCGGCACGCCGACGAAGCCCAGCGCGCCGCCCGGCTGGGTGACGTCAAACGGGTAGGTGATGAGCGGCTTGCGGTCGTCGCCGCGGAAGTCGATCTCGTAGCCATTGACGTTGGGCGCGTCCAGCGTCGTCGTCGTCTGGATGGGGTTGCGGAACTTGGAGTCCGCGCGGCCCAGCAGCGCAGTCAGCTTGACCGAGTCGCCGATGTCCTGCTCCAGCGTCAGCGTGGGCTGCTTGAAGACGGTGCTGAGCTTGTCGAAGCGCTGTTCTGAGCGGATGTCCACGCCGTTGAACTTGCCGTATTGCAGGCCGCCGTTGCTGTCGAACTGCGCGGCCACGACGCTCGTCTGCGGCTTGCCGCCGGAGCTGAGCGCGCGGCTGAAGGAGATGGCCTCCAGGTAGTTCTCCTCGCGCGTGGCGTCGAGCTTGGCGTAGAGCAGGTCCAGTGTCAGCAGCGTGCTCTGCGTGGGGCGCCACTGCGCGGCGGCCGTCACGCCCAGGCGCTCCTGCTCGTGCTCCAGCCGCATGTAGCGCGGCAGGCGTGGGTGGAAGTTGGTGGCCAGCGACGCGGTGTTGTAGGCGGCGATGTTCTCCGGCGTGTTGGGCAGGCGCGCCACGCCCTGGGCAGCCGGACCGCAGGTGGTGGCCGTGGTGCCGGCGGGGAGCGTCGTACCCGGGGCGATGGCAGCGCCCTGCGGCGGGCACCAACCGCCCGAGGACACGCCGTTGTCGAAGCGGCCCGAGCCGAAGCCTTCCTCGAACAGGCTGCGCTTGGAGTAGGCGCCCGACAGCAGCAGGCCGAAGGTCTTGTTGGCAAAGGTGTCGCCCACCAGGAAGGACACGCGCGGCGTCGTCTTGCCGGAGAGGTCGTTGTACGAGCCCTTGGCCGAGACCATCGCGGTGAAGCCCTTCCGCAGGTCAAAGGGGCGGCCGGTGGTCAGGTCCAGCGTGGCGCCGAGCGAGCCCTCGTCCACCTCGGCGGCGGCCGTCTTGCGCACGGTGATCTGGTTGAACAGCTCGGAGGCGAAGACGTTGAAGTCCATCGTCCGCGAGCGGTTGTTGCCGCCGGAGCTGTCGGCGCCGCCGGTGGTGGCCACGCCGTCGATGCCGTTGATGCGGGTGCGGGTGAAGTCGCCACCCAGGCCGCGGACGGTGATGGTGCGGCCTTCGCCGGCATCGCGGTCGATGACGACGCCGGGCACGCGCTGCAGCGACTCGGCCAGGTTCGTGTCGGGGAACTTGCCCAGGTCCTCGGCGCGGATGACGTCGACGACGCCGGTCGCCTCGCGCTTCTTGTTCAGCGCGCTTTCCAGGGAGGCGCGGATGCCGGTGACGACGACGGTCTCCAGCGCCTGGGCAGCGGGGGCTTGCTGCGCCTGAGCCTCGGCCAACAGACCGAGCACGGCGATGGCGATGGCGGGACGGACAAAAACCGGGGTGGCGCGGCGATGCGTCGAAATCATGGTGGGTCTCCGTGTCAGCGGTGGAAGCGGCCGGCTGGCGGTCCTGCGGCGCGGGCAGTATAGGAATCAGAATTAGAAAACGAAACACTGGTTCACTAAATGGAAACCATGATTCCAACCTTGGGATGGCGCTGCGCGGCTGACCTTCGTCAGACCGCTGTCAAGGCCGGATACTGGTCGCCCCCACACCGGAGACAAGCCCCATGAAGACCTGGCTCATCGCCACCCTTGCCCTCGCCGCCGCTGCCGGCGCGCATGCCCAAGCCGCCGACCCGCTGAAGGCCGCCGTCGCCGCCGACCACCGCACGGTCGGCAACGTCGCCCGCGACGCGCACCGCCACCCCTACGAGACACTGGCCTTCTTCGGCATCAAGCCGACCGACACCGTCGTCGAACTCTCCCCGGGCGGTGGTTGGTACACGGAGATCCTGGCGCCCTATCTGCGTGAAGGCGGCCAGCTCTACGCCGCTGCCGGCGAGGGTGGCCGCTTCAAGGCCAAGATGGACTCGATGGGCGTCTACGGCAAGGTGAAGCTCACGGTGTTCGACCCCGCCAAGGGCCTGCTCGACATCGCGCCGCCGGCCAGCGCCGACGCCGTGCTGACCTTCCGCAACGTGCACAACTGGATGAGCATGGGGCCGGAGAAGACCCAGGCCGTCTTCAACGCCGCCTTCAAGGCGCTCAAGCCCGGCGGCGTGCTCGGTGTGGAGGAGCACCGCCTGCCGGCATCGCGCACGCAGGACCCCAAGGGCGGTAGCGGCTACGTGCAGGAAGCCGTCGTCATCAAGTTCGCCGAGGCTGCCGGTTTCAAGCTCGCCGGCAGGAGCGAGGTCAATGCCAACCCGAAGGACACGGCCGACCATCCGGAAGGCGTCTGGACGCTGCCGCCCTCCTATGCGCTGAAGGACAAGGACCGCGCCAAGTACCAGGCGATCGGTGAGAGCGACCGCATGACGCTGAAGTTCGTCAAGCCTTAAGCGGCCGCATGACCCACGCCGTCATCGGCCATGGCCGCCTGGCGCGCGCCTTGGTGCCGGCGCTGCGGACGGCCGGCGAGGAAGTTCTCGTCGGCCGCCGCTCACCCGGTGACGGCGAGCTGACGATGGCCGCTGCGGCGCGGCAGGCCGACTGGGTCTGGCTGACCGTCCCCGACGACCACATCGCCGCCACCGCTGCCGCCTTGCCCTGGCGGCCTGGCCAACTCGCGCTGCATTGCAGCGGCGCGACGCCGCTCACCGCCTTGGCTGCAGCGCCGGCCGCAGCCGGCTTTCATCCACTGAAGCTGCTTGCCGGTGACGCTGATCTTGCCGGCGTGCATGTCGGCATCGAGGCCGATGCGAGGCACCGGCCCGAATTGCAGGCGCTGGCCGGGCGCCTCGGCCTCATTCCGCTGGCCCTGCCGTCGCCCATGAGTGCGCTGGCCCGCGCCGCGTATCACGCCGCCGCCAACCTCGCCGCCAGCGGCGTGCTCGGCGTGCTGGCTGAAGCGTCTGCGTTGTGGGCCGCCGCTGGCCTGGCGCCAGACGAGGCCTTGTCCGCGCTGCTGCCGCTGACGCGCGGCGCGCTGGACACGGCCGCTGTACGCGGGCTGGCTGGCGCCGTGGCGGGCCCCATTGCCCGGGGCGATGCCGGCGTGCTGGCCCGCCACCTGGACGCGCTGGACGCAGCCGGTTTGAGCAACGATCTGCTGCTCGCCCTTGGCCGGCGCCAGCTCGCGCTGGCTGAGGCTGCGGGGCGGCTGGATGCGGCGCACGTGACCGCATTGCGTGCCCTGCTGGCGCCGCCATGAACACGTTTGCATCGGCCGTGACAAAGGCCTCGCTCGCCTCAAGCCTGCATCTCAGCCGCGGCGAAGGCGCTCCTAAACTGCCTCGGCCCTGTCGCTTGTGAACGGGGGTCGCCAGGGAGCCCCCAATGTCAGATGCGTCCATTCAGGCCTTGATCCGAGCCGACGCCGCCCAGATCCTGCACACCGTCGTCGAGGAACTGCCTGATGCGCGCGAGCGTCTGGCCTATGTGCGCAGCATGACGGAGCAGGCCGCCACCAAGGTGCTCACCCTGGTCGAGGCGGCGCAGGATGATGCCGAGGCCGTGCGCAAGAAGGGCCGCGAACTGTCTGACGCGCTGAACCGCCTGGCCCTGTCCAGCAACATCAGCCCCGACCGCGCCCGTGCGCTGATGAAGATGTGCGCCGCGTACGCGGCCGACGCGGCCAGCTTCGCCGCGCGTGAGAAGTCGCTGCACACCGAGATCATGATGTCGCAGGACTTTCAGGATCTCTCCGGCCAGGTCATCAACAAGGTCAGCAAGATGCTGGAGCGCGCCGAGCCGCCGCTCAAGGATCTGGTCGCGTCCCTGCCCAGGCCTGCCGCGGCCGCGGTGTCCGAGGAACTCGGCGGCGTGCAGACGCCCGACAAGGCGCTGAAGCAGGACGACGTGGACGACCTGCTCGCCAGCCTGGGCTTCTGAGCCGGCCCAATTCAGCGGCTCAGGCCCAGCCCGCCGGATCGAGCCGGTAGTAGCCGCTCAGCTCGCCATACAGCGCCGGGTGCCCGGCCGCCAGCTCGATGGGCCGCTCGAAGAACAGCTCGCTGATGACGGCGAAGAACTCCGCCGGATCGGTCGCGCCGTAAGGGTCGATGAGGCCGGGCCCGAATTCATCCGGGCGCGCCAGCCGCCAGCGAAGCGCATCGAACTCGTTCTGCATGACCGTCGACCAGCGCCGGTAGGCCTCGGCGGTCGGCAGCGCGGGTGCACCGTTGGCCGGGCCACCCGCCTGGTCGAGCTGATGCGCGAACTCATGGATGACGACGTTGTGGCCATCGCCCGGCGTCGACGCGCCGCGCCTGACTTCATCCCAGGCGAGCAACACCTGGCCCTGGCTCCAGCTCTCGCCAGCCAGCACGCGGCGCTGGTCCGACTGCACACCGCCCTCGGTCACCGGCCGGTCGACGACAAAGGCGCCGGGGTAGAGCAGCACCTGGCGCAGATTGGGGTAGACGCCGCGCGCCGCGCCCAGCAGCGGCAGGCAGGCCAGCGCGGCGATGGTGACGCGCATCTCGTCCGTCACGCGCAGGCCGCCGCAGCCGAGGATGGGTTTCTCGGCCAGGAAGACCTGCATCAGTCCCTTGAGCTTGAGCTGCTGGCGCGCCGGCAGCCGCGACACCAGCGGCACATGGCGCCGCAACAGCCGCCGCCAGGCGCTCGGGAAAGGTCGGCCGGCGATGCGCTCGCGCCGCCACCGCACCCACAGCGGCCACAACGCGATGGCCGCAGCGGCGAGCAGGACGAGAGCGAAGCAGATGAGCAGCGGCATGGCGGGAAGCTGGGCCCGGCGGTGCGCTTTGCAAGGCCGCCGGCAACAAATGAAACCCACCGGGATGCAGGGTGCAACGGCGTTGATACGGCGGCTGCGGAGACTGCGCAGCGTCAACAGCCAACACCCCGAGGAAGCCATGATCCGTCCGCTGATGCTCGCGCTCGCCCTGTGCGCCAGCTCCTTTGCTCACGCCGCGCCGCTGTACGTCCAGGCGCCGGTCGAACCCAATGTCGGCTACGCGTGGAACTCGCAGCACCGCGTCAACGACGGCGGCTGGCTGGCCCATGACGATTTCACGCTGGCCAGCAACGCCAGCGTGCAGCGCGTCACCTGGCGCGGCATCTACCTGACCGTCAACGACGCCGGCCAGACCATCGACGGCAGCCCCAACACCGACACCTGGACACTCAAGTTCAGCAGCGACAACGCCGGCGCTCCGGGTGCCGATCTCTACGCCAGCACGGTGGCCGCAGCCCAGGTGACGCGCACCGAGTCTGGCGACGTCGGCTACTTCGGCGCGCTGCCGGTCAAGGTCTACGACTTCTCGATGGACCTCACCAGTGACTTCGATGCGCTGGCCGGCACCCACTACTGGCTGAGCCTGGAGTCCACAGTCGGCCCCGGCGGTTGGTATCCCGCCTTCGCTTGGACCATGGGGGAGGGTGCAGCCGACGCCACCAGCTACCAGCAGCGCCTGGCTGCCGATCACAGCGTGGCCTTCGGCACCGAGCGGGCCGGCAACCGCGCCTTCGCGCTGTTCGGCGAGGCGCGCGACCTGCCCGAGCCGGCCAGCCTGGCGCTGGTGACCCTGGCGATGCTGGTCATGGGCATGACGCGCCGTCGCGCGCGCTGAACGGCGGTTAATCTGAGGGCATGCCCGAGCTCGCTGAGTCGCCCTCCCGACCGTCGCGCCTGCAAGCCTGGCAGGTGCTGCTGGGCGGTGTCTGCGCGCTGGTGCTGACCATTGGCCTGGCGCGCTTTGCCTACACGCCGCTGCTGCCGCAGATGCACGCCCAGGCCGGGCTCGGCGTGGCCGACGGCGGGCTGCTGGCGGCCATCAACTACGCCGGCTACATGAGCGGCGCGCTGTTCGCTGCATGGATAGAAAGCCCGACCTGGCGCCAACGCCTCTACGTCTGGGCGCTGCCGCTGGCCCTCGTCATCACCGTGTTGATGGGGCTGAGCACGTCATTCGGCACCTGGGCGCTGTCGCGCTATGTCGGCGGCCTGTGCGGCGCGGCCGGCATGCTGCTGGGCTCGGGCCTGGTGCAGGGGTGGCTGATCCGCTCGGGCCGCCGGCCGGAGCTGGGCCTGTACTTCATCGGCCTGGGCCTGGGCATCGTCGTGTCGGCCGTGGGCGCCATGGGCATGACGGGCCTGAACCTCGACTGGGCCGCGCAGTGGCAGGGCTTTGCCTTGCTGGGCCTGGCCTTCCTGATTCCCGCTTGGGTTTGGCGCCCGCCGGTGCCGCCGCCGCTGATCAAGTCTGCGGCCGGTGCTGCACCCAGCCGGCGCTGGATGGCGCTGATGGTGGCGGCCTACTTCTGCGCCGGCTGGGGCTTCGTCATCAATGCGACCTTCACCGTCGCCATCGTCGAGAAGCAACCGCTGCTGGCTGGACAAGGGCCGTGGGCCTGGTTGCTCGTCGGCCTGGCGGCCACGCCGGCGGTGTTCGTGTGGGACCGAATCGCCCGGCGCACCGGCGACGTCGGCGCACTTCTGATCGCCTTCGGCGTGCAGATCGTCGGCGTGCTGCTGCCCGCGCTTGTCGAAGGCCTGGCCGCAGCGCTGCTGGGCGCGCTGCTCTACGGCGCGACCTTCATCGGCATCGTCAGCCTCACGCTGGCCCTCGTCGGCCGGCGCTCACCCGCCAACCCGGGCAAGGCGATGGCGCGCCTGACGCTGAGCTACGGTGTCGCGCAGATCAGCGCGCCGGCGCTGACGGGCCGCATGGTGGAGGCCAGCGGCAGCTTCAACGCAGCACTCTGGTTGACCGCCGCTGTGATGCTCGTCGGCATGCTGCTGCTGGCGGCCGTGCTGCGTGAGTCGCGAGCGACGCGCTGATCAGGACCCGCGCCCGGGTGTCGTCGCTGCACCTGGCTTGACGTTTTCTCCGATGGCCTCGGCGGCTCGCCGGTCGGCCTCGCGCTGCGCCGCGGAGCGGCAGCGCGTGGTCGGCAGATTGCTGCCGACGCGCGTCTCGCGCTCGCAGGTCGTGTCGGCCGTGACGGCATCGTGGGTCTGGGGCGCCGCGACGCAGCCCGCCAGGCCGGCGAGCAGCGTTAGCAGGACCAGTTTCATGCTCAGCTGCCCCCCGGCTTCGTGACCGCCGCGCCGCGTCGCGACACCTCTTCCAGGTCGCCGACATTGCGCTTGTCCTGTTCCCGCTGGGCGGCGGTGCGGCAGCGCATGCCGGTGAAGCGGGTGCCGGTGGGCTCGGAGCGCTCGCAAATGGTGTCGCCCGCTGCGGCGGCCGCCTTTTCTTCGACGGGCGGCGGGCCGGCGCAGCCGAGCAAAGCGGCGGGCAAGAGGATGAGGAGAAGTTGTTTCATGATGCCCTCAGGAATTCGAAGCTTGCAGGATATCGGGGTATGAACAGGGCGTAACTCTCTGTGACCCCGTCATCCAGGTGACGCGCCAGATGGTTAAGGGCAGGCGGCTGCATCCTTGCAGCCTGGAGTTGCCTCATGAAACGACTGGCCATGGCCATTGCCCTCATCACTTCCGCCGCGCTTCTGTCGGGCTGCATCATCGTGCCGCACCGCCATGGCGGCTATCGCGGCGGTGACCGCCACCACTACAGCGACTCGCATGACCGCAGCCCCGGCTACTACCAGCCCGGCCGTCGCTACTGATTAGGGCCTGCTGCCGTCGTGTGAACAGGCCCTAGACGCGCTCGATGACGGTGGCGATGCCCATGCCACCGCCGACGCACAGCGTCACGACGCCGGTCTGAAGATCGCGCCGTTCCAACTCATCCAGCAGCGTGCCCAGCAACATGGCGCCGGTGGCGCCCAACGGGTGGCCGAGGGCGATGGCGCCGCCATTGACGTTGACGCGGTCCATGTCCAGCCCGAGGTCGCGCGCTGTCTTCATGGGCACGGCGGCAAAGGCCTCGTTGATCTCCCACAGGTCGACGTCGCGCGCCTGCATGCCAGCCTGCTTCAAGGCCTTGAGGCAGGCCGGCGTCGTGCCCGTCAGCATGATGGTCGGCTCGCTGCCGGTGACGGCCGCGGCGCGGATGCGCGCGCGCGGCTTCAGGCCCGCAGCCTCGCCGCCGGCCTTCGATCCGACCAGCACAAGCGCTGCGCCGTCGACGATGCCCGATGAATTGCCGGCGTGGTGGCGGTGGTCGATGGCTGCTGCGTGCGGGTACTTGCGCAGCGCCAGCGCGTCGAACCTGGCACCCAGCTTGATGAAGGCCGGGTTCAGCGCGGCGAGCGTGTCGACAGTCGTCTGCGGGCGGATGGTTTCGTCCTCGGCCAGCAGCAGCGCGTCGTTCTCGTCATGCACGGGCACCAGGGCGCGTGCAAAGCGCCCCTCGGCGCGTGCGGCCGCTGCGCGTTGGTGGGACCGGGCCGCGTAAGCGTCGAGGTCGCCGCGCGAAAAGCCTTCCAGCGTTGCGATCAGATCGGCGCCTATGCCCTGCGGCACCAGGCCGATCGCCTGCACGACGCGCTCGTCCAGCAGCCAGGCGCCGCCGTCGCTGCCCATGGTCACGCGGCTCATGCTCTCCACGCCGCCGGCCACCACCAGCCGCTCGAAGCCGCTGGCCACCTTGGCCGCCGCGAGGTTGACGCTCTCCAGCCCCGACGCACAGAAGCGCGACTGCGTGACACCGGCGACGGACTCCGCCCAGCCCGCGTCCAGCACGGCGATGCGCGCGATGTCGCCGCCTTGTTCGCCCATCGGCGTCACACAGCCGAGCACAACGTCGTCGACCAGCGCCGTGTCCAGTGCGTTGCGGTCGCGCAGGGCCTGCAACAGCGTGCGCACCAGCCAGATCGGCGTGGCTGCGTGCAGGCTGCCTTCGGGCTTGCCCTTGCCGCGCGGCGTGCGGCAGTGATCGAAGAGATAGGCGTCGAATGTCATGCGATGCCGACGGCTGCTTCGAGCGCAGTGATCTCTTCGTCGACATAGGCAGCAAGCCGACCGAGATTGGGCAGAGCATCGGTGGCAATGAAGCCAAAGGACAGCGTGCCGGCGTAGCTGAACAGCGTGATGTTGAGCAGGTGCGTGGCCGGCAGCGTGGACACCGGGTGCATCTCCGTCAGCTCCGCGCCCTTCAGGTAGAGCTTGGTGGCCGGTCCGGGCACGTTGGACACCAGGGTGTTGCCCAGCGGTGTGACGACATCGGCGAGCTTGAGCATGCCGGCGATCTGGCCGAGCAGCCCGGTGAGGATGGTGTAGGTCTCGACCGCCTCCGGCGAGACCGAGTCGATCATGGCGCGCACATTGCGCAGCGAGTAGCCGACGTTACGCAGGCGCACGTAGGCGTCGTCGGTAGGCGGCGACAGGTCGACAAGGATGATGCCGATCTTGTTGCCACCGTCCTTCTCGCCTTCGCGGCGCAGGTTGACCGGCATCTGGATGGTGATGGGCCGGTCGAGTTCAATGCCTTCATCCGCCAGGTAGCGGTGCATGGCGCCGTCCAGGCAGGTCAGCGCGACATGGTTGAGCGTGGCGCGGGCCACCTTGCGGATGCCGTCGATGCGGGCCATGGGCACGGCGGCGGTGGCGAACTGGCGGCCCGGTGTGGCATTGCCGGTGAAGGGCGTGGCGCCGCTGGCCATGAAGGGCAGGGCGATGGCGTTCTTCGTCAGCTTGATGGCCTCCAGCGCCAGCATGGCCGTGAGCCGGCCGATGCCGACGGCGCGCTTGCTGTTGGCGGTGAGCTGCTTCCACACGGTGCCGGCGACGGCCTGATCCAGCCGCTTCTTGCGCCCGTGGCCGCCACGCCGCGTGTGATCAAACGTCCAGACCGGCGTGACCGTCAGGTCATCAGGCGTGGTGCGCAGCGAGCCCATGCCCCAGCGCATCATCGTGATGCCGTCGGCGACCGCATGGTGCATCTTGTAGTAGACGGCGAACTGCCTGTCCCACAGCCCTGAGATGACGTGCACCTCCCACAGCGGCCGGCTGCGGTCGAGCAGGGGTTCGTGCAGTTGGGATGTCAGCGCATAGAGGGCGTCGCGGTCGTTGGCGCCGGCTTTGAGCTTGTGAAAGAAGACGTGCTTCTTCAGGTCCACCGCCTCGGCAGCGGACCAGCTCGGCATCAGCCCGGCTGACAGGAAATGGATGACCTGGTCAAACGGCGGCTGGACGTCGGTCTGCTCGAGGAACTCCTCATACAGCTGCTTCGCAAAGCTGGCCGTGCCGCCTTTCGGAATGCGGTGGATGTGCAGCCCGGCCACATGCTTGGGGCTGGCCTCGCTCTCGGCGATGAAGAAGGCGAGGTCCAGCAGGGAGAGGCGCGTCATAGGGCCAGCATAGGCCGGCACCCGGGCCGGTCAAACCCGGGAAATCACGCCTCGCCGCTGGACGCCTTGCGCCGGCCGCTGCGCTTGATCTTCTCGGCTGCCTGCGCGGCTTCGCGCTCGTCGGCCTTGCGGGCTTCCTCCTCGGCGGCCTCACGGCGCCAGGCGGCCATCTCGTCGGGCGTCTCCAGCGTGATGCGGCCGAGCAGCCCCTGCCGATAGTCGATCAGCAGCGCCTCGGCGGCCTTGTGCATCTGCACGCCGCCGCCGCGCACCTTGGCGCCGCGTTTCAGGCCGATGGCCTCCAGCACGGCGTCGTCGGCGCCGAGTTCGGTCAGCCCGTATCGGGCCTGGAGCTGTTCGGGGTAGCGGCGCTTGAGTGTGGCGATCAGCTCCAGCGCCACCTCTTCTTCGTCGAAGGCATTGCGGCCGATGGCGCCGCTGGCGGCGAGGTTGTAGCCGCTCTGCTCGATGGCGATGCGCGGCCACAGCATGCCGGGCGTGTCGAACAGATAGAAGCCGTTCTCCAGCACGAACTTCTGTTCGAGCTTGGTGATGCCGGGCTCGTCCCCGGTCTTGGCGGCCTTCTTGCCCACCAGCGTGTTGATCAGCGTGCTCTTGCCCACATTGGGAATGCCGCAGATCAGCACGCGCAGCGGCTTGTGGATGTCGCCGCGCAGGGGCGCCAGCTCGCGGCAGGCCTTGATGAGGGCGCGTGCTGGCGCCTTGTCGCCCGCGTCCAGCGGGATGGCGCGGGTGTGCGGCTGAGCGTTGTAGAAGGCCAGCCACGCTTCCGTCTGCACCGCGTCCGCCAGGTCCTGCTTGTTCAGGACCTTCAACGACGGCCGGCCGGTGGTGAGCGCCGCCAGCAGCGGGTTGCTGCTGGAGCCAGGCAGGCGCGCGTCGAGCAGCTCGATGACCACGTCCAGCCCCGCCTTCACGCGATCCTTGATCGCCTGGCGGGTGGAGTTCATGTGGCCGGGAAACCAGTTGATCGGCATGCGTGCAAGGGTTGAGAGAAGGCCGGGATTGTCGGGGGCTTACATCCGGTTGCCCGCCCTGCTGCCGTTACCCCCAAGATCTTGGGCTTGTGCGGCAGAGGTCTTTATGCGATTCGAAGGTGTCTTGAGTGCCTGGAACCCGGATGCCGGCTACGGCAGCATCCGCCCGGTGGGCGGCGGGGACGAGGTGTTCGTCGGGCTGGGCGCTTTCCCGACCGACGGGGAAGGTCCTCGACTGGATGAGCCCTTGAGCTTTGAAATTGTCACGGGCCGTGACGGTCGCAAGCAGGCGGTGGGCCTGAAGCGTCTGGCGTCGGCCACCCGCGGCTCGGCCCTGCGGGAGGCCACGGGCTTGGGCCAGGCACGCGTACAGCGCGCCCAAAGAAAACGGCGCCTGGGCCTGGTGGCCGGCGCCGTGGTCGCGGTGATGCTGGTGCTGGGCGGGCTGTACGGGTGGCCTGCGGAGAAGACAAGCGCCGTGCCGTCTGTGGCGAGGCGCTGAGCGTCAGACTGCGGGCCGAGCGCCGGGCCGCCCCCAAGCCGGCCCGCAGGCGATGTGCTTGCGGCTCAATGCAGCGAGCATCGCCGTCCCCTCGGGGGACAGACCAGGCCTGCCGCGTTCAGCGGTGCAGGACTGGGCGAGGGGCTTTCAATCTTCAGTCCTCGTTCTTGAAGACCAGCTTCACTTCGTGGCTGGCTTTTTCGCCCGGCTCGAACTTCCATTCCATCAACGCCGCGATCACCGCGCGGTCGAAGACGCGCTTGGGCTCGGCTTCGATGATTTCGACGCTGCTGACCTTGCCGTCGGCTTCGATGTTGAGCTTGGCCTTGACGGAGCCGGTCGAGATGCCTTTCTTGGCGGCCTCGTTGGGGAACTCCGGCGGCACTTTCTTGACCACCTTGGGCACGGCGTGGGCGGCCATGGCCAGCATCAGGGTGGCGATGAGGACGGTGGCGGAACGCAGGAAGGACATGGCGAACCTTTGCAGTTGAGAGTGAGGTTCAGGCCGCGCGGAAGAAGCCGACAGCTTCGATCAGGCGGGTGGAGCTGTCGCGCAGCGCGTCGGCCGAGCGGCTCAGGTCGCCGACGAGCGTGGTGTTCTGCTGCGTGGCGCGGTCCAGTTCGTTCATCGCGCCGTTGACGACGCCCACGCCCGTGGCCTGCTCCTGGGCCGAGTGCGAGATCTCCTCGATCAGCTGGCCCATGTTGTTGACCTCGTCGACGACGCTGCGGATGGTCACGCCGGCGTTGTTGACCAGCGTGGTGCCGTTCTCGACCTTGACGGTCGATTCCTGGATCAGCACCTTGATTTCCTTGGCGGCGCCGGCCGAGCGCTGGGCCAGCGCGCGCACTTCGGAGGCGACGACCGCGAAGCCGCGGCCATGCTCGCCGGCACGGGCGGCTTCAACGGCCGCGTTCAGGGCCAGGATGTTGGTCTGGAAGGCGATGCCGTCGATGACGCCGATGATGTCGCCGATCTTCTTGGAGCTGGCGCTGATCTCTTCCATCGTCTCGACGACCTTGGAGACGACGGCACCACCGTTGCTGGCGGCCTGGCGGGCCGTGATGGCGATGCCGGCGGCGCGGCGGGTCAGGTCGCTGGCGCCCTTGAGCGTCGAGGCGATCTCTTCCACCGAGGCAGCCGTGTTCTGCAGGCTGGCGGCGGACCGGTTGGTGCGGTCGGCCAGGTTGGTGTTGCTGTCGGCGATGGTGCCGGAGTTCTGCGCCACCTCGCTGGCGGCGGCCGACACGTCGCGCACGACGCCGGAGAGCGCTTGCTGCATGTCCTTCATGGCCTGCAGCATCTGGCTGAGTTCGTCGCGGCCGTCGACCTGGATGTCCTGTGTGAGGTCGCCGTCGCGGATGGCTTCCGCGGCCAGTTGGGCGCGGCGTGCCGGGCCGACGATGGAGCGCGAAATGACGAGGCCGCCGCCAATGCCAAGAGCCGCTGCAACGATGACCAGCACCGCGGTCACCATCACCGAGAAGCGGGCGCGTTCGTTGCCGGAGATGGCAAGCTCCTTGCCGCTGTCGAACTGCATGTCGACAAGCTTCTTGAGGCCCTCCTGCAGCGCGGATTGCGCGGGGCGCAGGTCGGTGATCAGGCTCTCACGTGCCTCGTCGGGGCTGCCGTCGGCCTGGATCTTCTGGAACTTGGCAAGTGCGGCCAGGAACTTGGTCTTCTGCTCGCGGACTTCGCCGACGACCGACTTTTCCTTGTCGTCGGAAGAGGCGGCGTCAAGGCTCGTCAATTGCTTTTCGGCTTCGTCCACCGCGCCGACGATGGCGGCTTTCTGCTTCTTGATGGCGCCCGCCGTGTCCAGCAGCAGCAGGTCCCGGACGGCGCGCGAGATGATGTTGACCTGGCTCTCCAGCGCATTCGCAGCACCAATCTTAAAAAGGCTGGAATTTGCGGTGCGGTCCAGGTCGTTCGCCAGGCGCCGGGCGTTGGAGGCGCCATAAAAGCCGATGGCGACCAACAACAGGATCAGCAGGCCGAAGCTCACAGCCAGTCTTTGGCCAATGCGCAGTTGCGTCAGGAAGTTCATTCGGATCTATTCCTTGTCTTGGTCTTCGGGTATCGGCGGCCGGCTGCCGCTGTGGAGTTCGAAGTGAACTTTAGGCCCGCATGTCCTGTTTGGACTGCCCCAGCGACGGGCCGCCGCGCAGTGTGTCGCGACCTGTGACGATTTGCTTCCTGTGTCTTCACCCCCGCCGTGAAGTCGTTCACGACGGCCCCTCGCCCTGGGGCTTGGTAGATCAGTGTGAAGTAGTGGCCGAGCGCAAACGCAGCACTTCGACGGCGTCGATTTCGCCTGCGCGGTGCCCGAAAGACTGGCGCAGGTGGCTGGCCAGCGCGGCCAGATCGTTGGCGCCGAGCACGCCGGCAAACGGTGGCATGCCGTAGGGCTGCGAGTGGCCCGGCGTGGCCGGCGCGAAGCCGCCGCGCTCGATGAGCCGGATGAGGTTGGCCGCGCTGGCCTGGGTGACGAGACGGCTGCCGGCCAGCGCCGGGTACGCCAGAGCGCCGGCCTCGTCGCGCCGGCCCTCGCCGTTGGCGCCATGGCAGGCGGCGCAATGCTCCCGGTAGAGGCCGGCGCCAAGCTCGCGGCGGCGCGGGTCGGGCTCGGCGCCATCCGGCGGGGCCACCGTCCGCTCGGGCAGCGCGCGCAGATAGGCCGTCATGGCGGCCAGGTCGCTGTCGTTCAGCGCTGCCGTGCTGCCCAGCACGACCTCGGCCATCGGGCCCTGGGCGGTGTGGCTGTCGACGTGGCCGTCGCGCAGCAGGCGCTGCACGGTCTCGGATGACCAGCGCTGCACGCCGGCTTCAGCCGGGTCCAGCAGCGACGGCGCCACCCAGCCGATGCCGGCGAGCAGCCCACCGCGAAAGTCTGCCGCACCCCGGTCGCCGCCCAGCGCGTCGCGCCCGGCGTGGCAGGCGCTGCAGTGGGCCAGGCCCTGGCTGAGGTAGGCGCCGCGGTTCCAGGTGGCGTCGTGCGCGGGATCGGGTTGGTAGACGCCGGGGCTGAAGTAGAGCGCTCGCCAGGCGGCGATGGCCAACTGGCTGCCGTAGAGGCCGCGCAGCTCGTGTTCGCGGCGCGTGGCGGCCACGCCGGGCTGGGCTCGCAGCCAGGCGTGCAGCGCGTCGGCGTCCTCGCGGCTGACGAGCGTGGTGTTGGTGATCGGGTGGGCCGGCACCAGCAGGCGGCCGTCGCGGCTCTGGCCCAGGTGCAGGGCGCGCCAGAAGTCATCGGCGCTCCAGCCGGCCAGGCCGGTGGCGTCAGGCGTCAGGTTGGTCGAGAAGACGGTGCCGAAGGGCGTCGGGACGGCGCGGCCGCCGGCCAGGCGCTCGCCGCCGCGCGCCGTGTGGCAGCCGGCGCAGTTGCCGACGGCCGCAAGGTAGGCGCCGCGCTCCAGGCTGACGGGGGCGGTGGACGGCGGCGTGGCGTCGGACAGATTCCGCTGCCAGGCCAGCAGCGCCCAGGGCGAGCCCAGCGCCAGCACGACGACCGCGATGAGCAGGAGACGCTTCACGGCAGCCCCCCGCAGCGGACCGGCGCGGGCGCGGCCATCGTGGCGGCGGGGTGGGTGTCAGCCGGCATGGCCTGGCCGGCCAGGAACTGCGTCACCGCATTGATCTCCGCGTCGGTCAGCGCCTTGGCGATATCGGCCATGCAGTCCGGCGCCTGCGCACGGCGCTGGCCGCTGCGCCAGGCGCCGAGCTGGCCGTTCAGGTAGTCGCGCGACAGGCCCAGCAGCCCCGGCACGGCCGGCTGGGTGCCGGTCAGGCGCTCGCCGTGGCAGGCGGTGCAGGCGGGCAGCCGGCGCGCGGCGTCGCCATTGCGGATGAGCTTTTCAGCGCGGGCCAGTTCGGGCGCCGGAAGCGTGGGCTTCTGCGGCGGCGGGTAGGGCAGGTCCAGCGCTGCGAAATGGCCGGCCAGCTCCTTCAAGTAGGCGTCGGACAGCGGGGCAATCAGCTCGCTCATCAGCCCGTAGTCCCGCCGGCCGTCGCGGAAGTTCAGCAACTGGTTGTGCAGATAGCCGGCCGGCTTGCCCGCCAGGCGCGGGTAGTAGCCGTCCGGCGCGGCGCGTCCCTCCTTGCCGTGGCAGCCGGTGCAGGCCAAAGCTCGCTGCGCGAGCGTGTTCGGGACGGGTTGCGCCCGGGCCGCCGTAGCGGCCATGGCGAACACGGCCAAGGCAAGCCACCAGATCCTCATGTCCGCGCTCCGAAAATGGCCGAGCCCACGCGCACCATTGTCGAGCCGGCACGGATGGCGTCTTCGAGGTCGGCGCTCATGCCCAGCGACAGCGTGTCCAGCGCCAGGCCCTCTGCCCTGAGCGCCTCGAACAACGCGGCCATCGCCTGGTGCTGGGCCAGCGCGCCCGGGCCCGGCTCGGGCACGGCCATCAGGCCGCGCAGCGTCAGCCGGGGCAGGGCGGCGACCTGGTGGGCCAGCCCGGCCACGTCGGCCGGCAGCAGCCCGCTCTTGCTGGCCTCGGCGCTGATGTTGACCTGCAGGCAGATGTTGAGCGGCGGCATCCCGGCGGGGCGCTGCTCGGACAGGCGCTCTGCGGTCTTGAGTCGGTCCACCGAATGCACCCAGGCGAAGGCTTCCGCGACCGGCCGCGTCTTGTTGGACTGGAGCGGGCCGATCAGATGCCATTCGATGGGGAGATCGGCCAGTTCCTGCGCCTTGGCAAGGCCTTCCTGCACGTAGTTCTCGCCGAAGGCACGGGCGCCAGCGGCAAAGGCTTCACGCACGGCCGAGGCGGGGAAGGTCTTGCTGACGACGAGCAGGCGAACCGCCTCGGCTGCACGGCCGGCTGAGACGCATGCCGCAGCAATGCGGTTTTTGGTGACTTGGAGGGAATCCGAGATGGCCATAATCAGTCGAGCTTTACAGGTACACCATGGACATCACTCAGCTGCTGGCATTTTCGGTCAAGAACAAGGCGTCGGACTTGCACCTTTCGGCTGGGCTGCCACCCATGATCCGCGTGCATGGCGATGTGCGCCGCATCAACGTCGAGGCGCTGGACCACCGCGCGGTCCACGACATGGTGTACGACATCATGAACGACACCCAGCGCAAGATGTACGAGGAGGCGCTGGAAGTCGATTTTTCCTTCGAGATCCAGGGTCTGGCGCGTTTTCGCGTCAATGCCTTCAACCAGAACCGCGGCGCGGGCGCCGTGTTCCGGACGATTCCCAGCAAGATCCTCAGCCTGGAGCAGCTCAACGCGCCCAAGATCTTTGCCGACCTGGCGCTCAAGCCGCGCGGCATGGTGCTGGTGACCGGCCCGACCGGCTCGGGCAAGAGCACGACGCTGGCCGGCATGGTCAACCACCTCAACGAGAACGAGTACGGCCACATCCTCACCATCGAGGATCCGATCGAGTTCGTGCACGAGTCCAAGAAGAGCCTGATCAACCAGCGCGAGGTCGGCCCGCACACGCATTCGTTCGCGAACGCGCTGCGCTCGGCGCTGCGCGAAGACCCGGACTGCGTGCTCGTCGGCGAAATGCGCGACCTGGAAACCATCCGCCTGGCGTTGACCGCGGCTGAGACGGGTCACCTGGTGTTCGGCACGCTGCACACCTCGTCGGCCGCCAAGACGGTGGACCGCATCGTCGACGTCTTCCCCGCCGCCGAGAAGGAGATGGTGCGGGCGATGGTGTCGGAGTCCCTCGTCGCCGTCATCTCGCAGAGCCTGTGCAAGCTGAAGGACGGCAGCGGCCGCGTCGCGGCCCACGAGATCATGTTGGGTACGTCGGCCATCCGAAATCTCATCCGCGAGAACAAGGTGGCGCAGATGTACTCGTCCATCCAGACGGGCAACTCGCAGGGCATGCAGACGCTGGACCAGAACCTGACGGATCTGGTGAGGCGCAACATCATTTCCCCCGCCGAGGCTCGCTCGAAGGCGAAATTCCCGGAAAACTTCCCAGGCTGACCGCCCAAGGACACGCACCATGGAACGCGATCAGGCATCCAAGTTCATCAACGACCTGCTGCGGCTGATGCTGTCGCGCAAGGGCTCCGACCTCTTCCTGACGGCCGAGTTCCCGCCCGCCATCAAGGTGGACGGCAAGCTGACCAAGGTGTCGCCCCAGCCGCTGACCGGCCAGCACACGCTGCAGCTGGCGCGGGCCATCATGAACGACAAGCAGGCGGCCGAGTTCGAGCGCACCAAGGAGTGCAACTTCGCGATCTCGCCGCACGGCATCGGCCGCTTCCGCGTGAACGCCTTCATCCAGCAAAGCCAGGTCGGCATGGTGCTGCGGACCATCCCGTCCGTGCTGCCCACCATCGAGTCGCTGGACCTGCCGCCCGTGCTGCGGGAGGTGGTGCAGCACAAGCGCGGCCTGGTCATCGTCGTCGGCGCCACGGGCTCGGGCAAGAGCACGTCGCTCGCCGCGATGATCGACGAGCGCAACGAGACGACCTATGGCCACATCGTGACCATCGAGGACCCGATCGAGTTCGTGCACCCGCACAAGAACTGCATCGTCACGCAGCGCGAGCTGGGCCTGGACACCGACAGCTGGGAGGCCGCGCTGAAGAATTCGCTGCGCCAGGCGCCCGACGTCATCCTGATGGGCGAACTGCGCGACCGCGAGACGATGGAGCACGCGGTGGCCTTCGCCGAGACCGGCCATCTGTGCATGGCCACGCTGCATGCCAACAGCGCCAACCAGGCGCTGGACCGCATCATCAACTTCTTTCCCGAGGAGCGCCGCCAGCAGCTGCTGATGGACATCTCGCTGAACCTGCGCGCCCTCGTCAGCCAGCGCCTGCTGCCACGCCGCGAGGGCAAGGGCCGCGTGGCGGCCGTCGAGATCCTGTTGAACTCGCCGCTGATCTCCGACCTGATCTTCAAGGGCGAGATCACCGAGATCAAGGAGCTCATGAAGCGCTCGCGCGAACTCGGCATGCAGACCTTCGACCAAGCCCTGTTCGACCTCTACGAAGCCGGCAAGGTGACCTATGAAGACGCGCTGCGCAATGCCGATTCCGTGAACGACCTGCGTCTGCAGATCAAGCTGAACAGCGAACGCGCGCGCAGCGGCGACCTGTCCTCCGGCACCGAGCACCTGACGATTCTTTGATCCTCTGATTCATTCCCCATGAGCACCCGCAGCTACGACCCCGTTCCCTCCCGCCGAGTCGCCTTCCTGGGCCTGGGCGTCATGGGCCATCCGATGGCCGGCCACCTGGCGCGTGCCGGGCACCAAGTCACCGTCTACAACCGCACCGCCGCCAAGGCCGAGGCCTGGGTGAACGAATACGGCGGCGCCTTGGCCGCAACGCCGGCCGAGGCTGCGCAGGACGCGGAGTTCGTGTTCTGCTGCGTCGGCAATGACGACGACCTGCGTTCGGTCGTGCTTGGGGAGTCGGGGGCGTTCCACGGCATGGCGCCGGGCACGGTGTTCGTCGATCACACGACGGCCTCGGCCGAGGTGGCGCGTGACCTGCACTCGGTGGCCGCCTTGCAGGGCCTGCATTTCATCGATGCGCCCGTCTCCGGGGGCCAGGCCGGTGCGGTCAATGGTGCGCTGACCGTCATGTGCGGCGGCGACGCGGCGGCCTTTGAGGCGGCCAGGCCGCTCGCGCTCGCCTTCGCCAAGGCCGTCACGCTGCTCGGCGGCACGGGTTCCGGCCAACTGGCCAAGATGGTCAACCAGATCTGCATTGCCGGCCTCGTGCAAGGCTTGGCCGAGGCCGTGCGCTTCGGTCAGAACGCGGGCCTGGACATGGCCCAGGTGCTTGACGTCATCGGCAAGGGCGCCGCCCAGAGCTGGCAGATGGACAACCGCGGCAAGACCATGGTCGAGGGCAAGTTCGACTTCGGCTTCGCGGTCGACTGGATGCGCAAGGACCTCGGCCTCGTGCTCGACGAGGCCCGCCGCAACGGCTCACGCCTGCCGGTGACGGCGCTGGTGGACCAGTTCTATGCCGACGTGCAGGCCATGGGCGGCAACCGCTGGGACACGTCCAGCCTGATCAAGCGCCTCAGCCCTGCGCCCGCCGACCGCCGCACCCAGCCCCGGTAGGTCTGATTCGGCAGGCCGGGTTCCGACCCGACCTACTTCTTCGGAAGCGTGCGGGCGAGTTCTTCCTCGCTGATGATCTCGAACGCCCGCACGACCTTCTTGACGCCGCCGATCTGGCGCGCAATCTCCGTTGCGCGTTCGGCTTCGCGTTCGGTCACGCGGCCCATCAGGTAGACCTGGGCGCGCTCGACGACCACGTAGAAGGCGTTGCTGTGCAGGTCGCGCGCGTCGATGAGCTTGGCCTTGACCTTGCCTGCGATGACGACGTCGCTGGAGCGGCTGCCCAGCGAGCTGGCCGCGCCGACGGCGACTTCGTTCAGCACCTTCTGCACGTTCTCCACGCCGCCGACGACGCTGTCCAGCGCCGCGCGAGATTCTTCGGAGTTGGCCTCACCGGTGATCAGGGCGACGCGGTTGTAGCTGTTGACATTGACGTGCACCTTCTCCCCGAGCTGCTCGCGCACGCGGGCACCGGCCTTGACCTCGATGGTCTCGTCTTCCAGCTGGGCGCCCGAGGTGCGGCGATCGGTGGCGACGTTGACGCCGCCGACCATCGCGCCGCCGATCAGCAATGGCGCGCAGCCGGTGGCAAGCGTGCTGGCGAGGATGGCGGCGGTCAGGGTGAGGGAGAGCTTCTTCATCGGGTTTCCATCGAATGGGTTATTCGTCGCTGCCCAGCAATTGCAGGTCGACAGCATCGGCCAGCGCATGCAGCAGCACGCGCTGGGCTTCGACAACGCGCGGCTCACGGCCGTGGCTGACGCGGATCTGGATATCGGTGTCGAGCAGCACGCCGCGCCACTCGTCGGCCGAGCCCGGCGGCTGGGCGGTCAGGGCGATGATGCTCATCTCCTGTGCATGGGCTGCTGCCAGCGCGGGCTGCCAGGCGTCGCGCTGTTCGCGCAGCGGCTCAATCATGATGAGCACGTCGCCCGGGTGGCCGTGGGCTTGCAGCAGCCGGGTCAGGTCCAGCCCGGCCGCGTCGCGCACCTGGGCGGACAGGCTCCAGGCCGCCAGGCCCGGGCGCTCCTGCTCGAAGCGGCCGGCCAGGCGGGCGGCAAGGTAGTCGGCGTCCATGCTGGCAAGGCCCTGGCCGGCGCACAGGATGCGGTTGCCGCCGGTGATGGCGTCCACCACCATCTGTGCTGCCATCGCCAGGGGGCGGGCCAGTTGCTCGGCGGCCTGGTAGAGCAGGTCGGCGCTCTCGAAGAATTGCTGCTGGATGCGTTGCTCGATCATTGGGCGGCGATCATAGTCAGCGTCGCGGGCCGAGCGCCGGGCCGCTCCCAAGCCGGCCCGTCCTGGCGATGTGCGCGTGGCTCAACGCCCCGAGCATCGCCGTCCCCCAGGGGACCGCCCAAGGTAAGTCCTTGGGCGAGGGGCCCGATGTCAACCCGCATCGAAGGCGGCTTGCAGCCAGGTCAGCGTCTCGCCATCGATGGCGACCACGTCGAACCGGCAAGGCGGCGGGCTGGCATAGCGCAGCAGGTAATGCTGGGCGGCGTAGATGAGGCGTTGCTGCTTGCGTGCCGTGACGCTTGCGGCCGCGCCGCCGTGCGAGGCATCGGCCCGCGCCCGCACTTCGACGAAGACCAGCGTGCCGTCGCTGTCCAGCAGGATCAGGTCGACCTCGCCGGCGCGGCGGCTGGGGCCGGCGCCGACTCGATAATTCCGCTCCAGCAGCCGCAGGCCGGCGCGTTGCAGATGCGCCAGCGCAGCGTCCTCCGCCGCGTCACCGCGCGTCTTGGTAGCCGGTTTTGATCGAGAGCCCCACTTGAACATTGACGCCTCATTGCTTTGCCAGGCCGCAGCGGCCGCAGCCGGCGGCCAGCAGTATCCGGCCGCCACGCTCTATCTCGTCGCGACGCCCATCGGCAACCTGGCCGACCTGAGCCTGCGCGCCATCCATGCCTTGAGCCTGGCCGATGCGCTGGCCTGCGAGGACACGCGCATGGGCGGCGGCCTGCTGCGCCACCTGGGCCTGCACAAGCCGCTGATCGCGCTGCACCAGCACAACGAGCGCGAAGCGAGCGCGACGGTCTTGGCGCGACTGGCCGCGGGCGAGCGCGTGGCCTATGCATCGGACGCCGGCACGCCGGCCATCTCTGACCCCGGCGCGGTGCTAGTGCAGGCCGTCGTGGCGGCCGGCTACCGCGTGCTGCCACTGCCCGGCCCGAGCAGCACGGTGACGGCGCTCAGCGTCGCCGGCGACACCGCCGCGACGAGCTTTGCCTTCGCCGGCTTCCTGCCCACCAAGGCCGGCGAGCGCCGCACCGCGCTGCAAGCCGTGCTGGCCGTTGAGGGGCAGAGCCAGGTCGTCTTCGAAGCGCCGCATCGCATCGTCGAAGTCATCGCGCTGCTGTCCGAGCTGGCACCGACGCGCCGCGTCACGGTCTGCCGCGAGCTGACCAAGCAATTCGAGAGCATCCACACCGCTGAGGCCGGGACACTGCCGGCCTGGCTGGCCGCCGATTCGCAACGCCAGCGCGGCGAGTTCGTGCTGGTGCTGCATGCGCGGCTGCCGCAGCCGGTGGCAGACGACGACCTTCCCCCGGAGCCGCTGCGCGTGCTGGCGCTCCTTGTCGCCGAACTGCCGCTGAAGCAGGCCGTGGCCCTGGCCGCCCAGATCACCGGCGCGCCGCGCAACCGGCTTTACGACGCTGGGCTCAGGCTCAGGAACGGCGGCGACGAGTGAGCAGGCCGCCGGCCGCCAGGCCCAAGGCCAGCAGCAGGGCCGGTGCGGGCTCAGGCACGGCCGCCGCAAGCAGGTAGACCCTGCCGTTGCCCACCGCATAGAGGGCGCCGTCGCCGCCCTCGCCGAAGCTGGTCAGCTGGAAGCCTGCGAAGGGCGAATCCAGCGCCGTCGTGCTGACCGTGCCGCCGCTCTCGCTCAGGCTCCAGATGCGGCCCGAGACGAAATCGCCGAACACGTATTTGCCGTCCAGTGCGGCATCGGCGCCGCCGCGGTAGACATAGCCGCCGATGACCGTGCCGCCGACGTCACGGCCGTAGTCGAACAGCGGGTTGGTCAGGTTGGGCGGTGTCGGGTCGCCGATGCCCGGCGTGGCGATGGAACCTTCGCGCACGCGCCAGCCGTAGTTGGCGCCGCGGCCCAGGCCGGACGCGGCGGACGCGAAGTCGACCTCCTCACGCGCGCCCTGGCCTACATCGCCGATCCACAGGTCGCCCGTCTGCCGGTCGAAGCTGCTACGGAAGGGATTGCGCAGGCCATAGGCCCAGATTTCGTCATTGCCGGCCACGCCGACGAAGGGGTTGTTCGCCGGCACCGTGTAGCCGCCATTGGCATTGGGCGTGACGCGCAGCAGTTTGCCCAGGTTGCTGTTCAGGTTCTGCGCGTTGTTGTCGGGGTCGTTGCCGCTGCCGCCGTCACCGGTGGCGATGTAGAGGTTGCCCGGGTCGGCGGCGCTGAAGCCGATCCAGCCCGCCTTGTGGTTGCTGAGGTTGGCGGGCTGGTTCACGGTAATGATGGTGCGCGCGCTCGTCGGGTCGACCACGCCGGAGGGGTTCGCCGTGTAGCTGGCGACGACCGTGTTCAGCGACGTCTTGTCGATGTAGTTCACATAGAAGCGGCCGTTGCTGGAGAAACCGGGATCGAAGGCCAGACCGAGCAGGCCTCGCTCGCCGCCGGTGTCGACCTGCGCTGACAGGTCGAACCATGTCGACACCGTGTTGCCCTGCTGCACCTTGATGAGGCCGCCTTTTTCCACCACGAACAGGCGGCTGTCGCCCATCGGAGCCGTCAGGAAAAGCGGATCTGTGTAGCCGGAGCCGATCTCGGTGGCCGCCATCGCAGGGGCTGCGCCAGCGGCGATGACGAGGGACAGCGAGGTGAGCAGGGGCTTCATGAAGTCTCCAGATTGTTGGTTTGCACGATGCTCGCGGCCACGGCCTTTGCGTCGCCACCCCTAGTTGGCGCGGACTTGTGAAAGCTTGTAAATGACCCACGGCCGCCCGCCCCTGCGCACGGCGTGGTCAGCGTCACGCGGGCGGGCGCCGCAGGTTCCTAGAATGAACCCATGATCGCCGTCGAACCCACCCTGGCCCGCCTGGCCACCGCCCGCTCGCAACTGCTGGAGCCCTTCGGTCTGACCGAAGCGTCGCTCGCCCAGGCGCTGCGCCTCATCACGGAGCACCGCATCGACGACGCGGACCTCTATTTCCAGACCACGCGCGCCGAGGGCTGGAGCCTGGAGGAGGGCATCGTCAAGAGCGGTTCCTTCAGCATCGACCAGGGCGTAGGCGTGCGCGCCGTGGCCGGCGAGAAGACGGCGTTTGCCTATTCCGACGACATCTCGCTGGACTCGCTGTTGGACGCCGCCCGCACCGCGCGCACGATTGCGGCGGCAGGCCAGAGCAAGAAGGTGAAGGTGCCGGGCACCAACCGCGTGGCCGGCAGTCGTGAGCTTTACGGCGTGACCGACCCCATCGCCAGCCTGGACAGCGCGGCCAAGGTCGCGTTGCTGGAGCGTGCCGAGAAGATGGCCCGCGCCAAGGACCCGCGCATCGCCCAGGTGATGGCCGGTTTGGCAGCCGAGCATGAGGTCGTGCTGATCGCCCGGGCCGACGGCACGATTGCCGCGGACGTGCGCCCGCTGGTGCGCCTGTCCATCACTGTCATCGCCGAGAGCAACGGCCGCCGCGAGGTGGGTTCGGGCGGCGGCGGCGGGCGCTTCGGCTTGGCGTACTTCACCGACGAGATGATCGCGACCTACGTCGAGCAGGCCGCGCATGCGGCGCTCACCAATCTGGAAAGCCGCCCGGCGCCGGCTGGCGAGATGGTTGTCGTGGTCGGCCCGGGCTGGCCCGGTGTGCTGCTGCACGAAGCCGTCGGCCACGGCCTGGAAGGCGACTTCAACCGCAAGGGCTCCAGCGCCTTTGCCGGCCGCATCGGCCAGCGCGTGGCGGCCAAGGGCGTGACGGTGCTGGACGACGGCACCATCCCCGACCGGCGCGGCTCGCTGAATGTCGACGACGAAGGCTGCGCCAGCCAGCGCAACGTGCTGATCGAGGACGGCATCCTGAAGGGCTACATCCAGGACGCGATGAACGCCCGCCTGATGAAGACCGCGCCCACCGGCAACGGCCGCCGCGAGAGCTATGCCCACGTGCCGATGCCGCGCATGACCAACACCTACATGCTCGGCGGCAAGGACGACCCGAAGGAGATCGTCGCCTCCATCAAGAAGGGCCTGTACGCCACCAACTTCGGCGGCGGCCAGGTCGACATCACGAGCGGCAAGTTCGTGTTCTCGGCCAGCGAGGCCTACTGGGTCGAGAACGGCAAGATCCAGTACCCGGTCAAGGGCGCCACCATCATCGGCAACGGCCCGGACGCGCTGACTCGCGTCAGCATGATCGGCAACGACATGGCGCTGGACACCGGCGTGGGCGTCTGCGGCAAGGAAGGCCAGAGCGTGCCGGTGGGCGTGGGCCAGCCGACGCTGCGCATCGACGGGCTGACGGTGGGCGGCACGGCCTGAAAGCTTGGCTTGGCGTCTCACGAAAGCCCGTTCTCGCCAGCGTGCTAGATTCCGCACCCATGTCCCGCGCTACCTTTTTTAGCTTTTGGTTTTTCTCCCGCCCCGGCGGTGGAGAGTCCTGAGCGCGCGCGCTGAACCCAGACTCCCTACAAACCGCCGGGCCTCCAAAGCCCGGCGGTTTTTTGTTTTTTAAGGTGCCAACGATGAACGCCAAAGTCTCTTCCGTCGAACCCGAAGCCCAGCGCTGGTACTCCCAGGACGACAAGACCAGCGCCACCGATGACGAGCGCATCCTCGACATCACGCCGCTGCCGCCGCCGGAGCACCTGATCCGCTTCTTCCCCATCCGCGGCACCGCGATGGAAGGCCTGATCAGCAACACGCGCCAGCGCATCCGCAAGATCATGAGCGGCGAGGACGACCGCCTGCTCGTCGTCATCGGGCCCTGCTCCATCCACGACCCCAACGCCGCGCTGGAGTACGCCCGCAAGCTCAAGATCGAGCGCGAGAAGTACGCCGACACGCTGGAAATCGTCATGCGCGTCTACTTCGAGAAACCGCGCACGACGGTGGGCTGGAAGGGCCTGATCAACGACCCCTACCTGGACGAGAGCTACCGCATCGACGAAGGCCTGCGCATCGCCCGGCAGTTGCTGCTGGAGATCAACCGCCTGGGCGTGCCGGCCGGCTCCGAGTTCCTGGACGTGATCTCGCCGCAGTACATCGGCGACCTGATTGCCTGGGGCGCCATCGGCGCGCGCACGACCGAGAGCCAGGTGCACCGCGAACTGGCCTCGGGTCTGTCGGCGCCCATCGGTTTCAAGAACGGCACGGACGGCAACATCAAGATCGCGACCGACGCCATCCAGGCCGCCGCGCGTGGCCACCACTTCCTGTCGGTCCACAAGAACGGCCAGGTCGCCATCGTGCAGACCAGCGGCAACGAGGACTGCCATGTCATCCTGCGCGGCGGCAAGGCACCGAACTATGACGCCACCAACGTTGCCGCAGCCTGCGCCGACCTGGCCAAGGCCAAGCTGCCGCAGCGCCTGATGGTGGACTGCTCGCACGCCAACTCCAGCAAGCAGCACCAGCGCCAGGTGGACGTGGCGCGCGACATAGCCGGCCAGATGCGCGAGGGCGGCAAGAACATCTTCGGCGTCATGGTGGAAAGCCACCTGAACGACGGCGCCCAGAAGTTCACGCCGGGCCAGGATGACCCGGCCAAGTTGACCTACGGCCAGAGCATCACCGACGCCTGCCTGGGCTGGGACGACTCGCTGGCGGTGCTGGACGTGCTGAGCGAAGCCGTGAAGGCGCGCCGGGGCTGACAAGATGTGGGCCCCTCGTCCGGCCTCGCCACGCTGAGCGCGGGCGAGTCCGACCGGTCCCCCGAGGGGACGGCGATGCTCGCGGCATTGGGCCGCGAGCACATCGCCCGACGGGCCGGCTTGGGGCAGCCCGGCGCTCGGCCCGCGGCGCGGAATAATCCTGGCTCTTGAAATCTGCATCGCGCGGCCCAATATGGGCCGCGTTTTCGTTCACGGACTTCCCCTCACCATGACCAAGCAAACCCACGCCTTCCAGGCCGAAGTCAAGCAGATCCTCCACCTCGTCACACACTCGCTGTACTCCAACAAGGAGATCTTCCTGCGCGAGCTGGTGAGCAACGCCAGCGACGCCTGCGACAAGCTGCGCTTCGAGGCGCTGGACAACGCGGCGCTGTTCGAGGACACGCCCAACCTGGAAGTGCGCGTCAGCTTCGACGAAGACGCCAAGACGCTGACCATCAGCGACAACGGCATCGGCATGAGCGCCGAGGAAGCCGCGTCCCACCTGGGCACCATCGCCAAGAGCGGCACGCGCGAGTTCATGGCCAAGCTGGAGGGCGACCAGAAGAAGGACGCCCAGCTGATCGGCCAGTTCGGCGTGGGCTTCTATTCCGGCTTCATCGTCGCCGACCGCATCACGGTGGAGACCCGCCGCGCCGGCCTGCCCGCTGAAGCTGGCGTGCGCTGGAGCAGCGAAGGCACCGGCGAGTATGAGCTGGAGACGATCACCAAGCCGGGCCGTGGCACGGACGTCATCCTGCACCTGCGCGACGGCGAGGAAGAGTTCCTCAAGACTTGGCGCGTCAAGTCGACGATCAGCAAGTACAGCGATCACATCTCCCTGCCCATCCTGATGAAGAAGGAGACCTGGGACGCGGACAACGCCAAGCAGGTGGTCACCGACGAGTGGGAGCCGGTCAACAAGGCGTCGGCGCTGTGGTCGCGCAGCAAGAGCGAGATCACGGAAGAGCAGTACCAGGAGTTCTACAAGACGATCAGCCACGACAGCGAGGCGCCGCTGGCCTACACGCACAACCGCGTGGAAGGCCGCAGCGAGTACACCCAGTTGCTCTACATCCCGCAGAAGGCGCCGTTCGACCTGTGGAACCGCGACAAGCGCGGCGGCGTGAAGCTCTACGTCAAGCGCGTCTTCATCATGGACGACGCCGAAGCGCTGATGCCGGTCTACCTGCGCTTCGTCAAAGGCGTCATCGACTCGGCCGACCTGCCGCTGAACGTCAGTCGCGAGCTGCTGCAGGAAAGCCGTGACGTGAAGGCCATCCGGGAGGGTTCCACTAAGCGCGTGCTCGGCATGCTGGAAAGCCTGGCCAACAGCGAAGAGCAGGCCGACAAGGACAAGTACGCCGCCTTCTGGACCGACTTCGGCCAGGTGCTGAAGGAAGGCATCGGCGAGGACCACGCCAATCAGGAACGCCTGGCCAAGCTGTTCCGTTTTGCCTCCACGCATGCCGACGCGAACGTGAGTCTGGCGGACTACGTCGGCCGCATGAAGGACGGCCAAGACGTCATCTACTACATCACCGCCGATTCGCTGGCTGCCGCCAAGCACAGCCCGCAGTTGGAGATCTTCCGCAAGAAGGGCATCGAGGTGCTGCTGCTGGTTGACCGCGTCGACGAGTGGATGCTGAGCCACCTCTACGAGTTCGAAGGCAAGACGCTGCAGTCCGTCGCCAAGGGCGCCGTCGACCTCGGCAAGCTGCTGGACGAGGACGAGAAGAAGAAGGCCGATGAGACTGCCGAGAGCCTGAAGCCGCTGCTCGACAAGCTGAAGGACGCGCTCAAGGACCGCGCCAAGGACGTGCGCGTGACGACCCGCCTGGTCGACTCGCCCGCCTGCATCGTCGTGGAAGAGGGCGACGTGAGCGGCCATCTGGCGCGCCTGCTGAAGCAGGCCGGCCAGACGGCGCCCGAGAGCAAGCCGACGCTGGAGATCAACGCCGAACACGCGCTGGTCAAGAAGCTCGATGGCAGCGCCCACTTCGACGACCTGGCCCAGGTGCTGTTCGACCAGGCCGTGCTGGCCGAGGGCGGCCATCTGGAAGACCCTGCGGCTTATGTCCGCCGTGTCAACGCGCTGCTGATTGGCTGAGGTTCTTCAACTCAAGGCCAAGCCCGGGTCATCGAGATCCGAGCTCGTCCAGGAGGCCGACGGCACCTGGACCGCCTGGCTGAAGTCGCCACCGGTGGACGGCAAGGCCAACGCCGAGTTGATCGCGCTGGTGGCGAAGCACTTCGGCTGCGCGAAGTCCGCAGTCAGCATCCACAGCGGCGGCGGCTCGCGCTTCAAGCGGGTGCGCGTCGAAACCGCCGATTAGCTGAAGAAGAACCGCATCATCTCGGCGCTGGCGTCCGGCCCGCGGGCGTCGGCGTAGGAGCCTGCCGGGTCGCCGCCCGACCAGGCGTGGCCGGCGCCACGCACCGTCCATTGCTCGGTGACGACGCGGCCCTGCGCGTCCTTGTGCAGCCGGCGCGTGCAGGTGCGCCCGCCTCGGGTGAACTGGGCCGCCTCGGGCGCGCCGACCGCCCCGGCGCCGTGGGCGGACGCCACGCCTTCAGCATTGCTCACGTGAACGGTGGCATCGGCGTCGCCATGGAAGACGATCATGCGCACGCCCGACCTGGGCTTGCCGGCCGCTGCGGGTGAGCTTTGGCCTTTCATCGCCGCCAGTGCGCCCGGCAGATCGCGGGCCGCACCGGCCGGCAGGCCCGAGTGCACGCCGGCTGCAGCGAAGACGTCGGGGTGCGTCGCCGCCAGGATCGCGGCCATCGCGCCGCCCGCCGACAGGCCCGCTACGTAGATGCGCGCGGGGTCGACGCCGTGGGTCTCGGCGATGTGCTTCGTCATCGCGGCCAGCAGCGCCGGCTCGCCGCGCTCGCGGCCCTGGTGGTTGTGCTTGAACCAGTTCCAGCAGCCCTGTGCGTTGGCCTGGCGCGTCTGCGCCGGGTAGAGCACCAGCGCGTTGTGCTGGGCGCCGAGCGCGTTCATGCGTGTGCCCTTGGCGAAATCGTCGGGGTTCTGCGTGCAGCCGTGCAGCATGACAACGAGGGCGCGCGGCTTGTCGGCCTGGGTGGCAGGGACGAACAGGCGGTAGTCGCGCGCACCGGCGCGGTGGCTGAAGTGGCCCGAGACGAATTGTTCCGCCGCATGGACCTCCGCCATCGGCGCCGCGGCTTCGCTCTCGACGACGCGTGCCTCCACGTCGACGATGTTGGCGTCGGCTGCGGATACCGGCGCTTCTTCAGGGCGACGAGCCAGCGCGGTGGAAATGGCGGCCATTGCGGCGCGGAGGTCGCCGGCGCGCGTGTGCGCCGTGGCGTCTTTCATCAGCTGGGTGAACTGCGTTTGCATGGGAACTTTCATGAATGGTTTACAGCAGCCGACCGACGAGGGCAGCCTTCACGGCGGGACTGGCATGCAGCGCTCCCAGCACGGTCAGCGATTCGATAGTGGCCAGCGCCAGCTCCGGCGTGACGTCGGGTGCGATGACGGCCAGGCCGAGCACGCGGATCTGCAGCTTTTCGCCGGCCGCCTGGGCTTGAGTGAGGTCCGCCGCGCTGAACTGCTGGATGCCCAGCACGATGCTCTTGCGGGTGACGACCTGGCGAACCACCTCCGCGTGGTTGGCGATCTGGTTGCGGATTGCCGTGCGGATCAGGTCACTGCGGTTGGCATAGAAGCCCTCCTGCACGAGCAGGTCGATCTGACCCAGATCGACGCAGCCGATGTTGATCGTCAGCTTTTCATCAACGGGCTTTGCCGCCTTGGGCGAGAGGAGAGGAGTAGCAGGCATGGCTGTATCATCGGCCATCCACTTGGAATCCACTAGACCTATTTGGTATGTGATCGTTACGCGGCCGGGGTGGCCGGCCGGCATCTTTACGAAGCGCTCCTCGGGATTTGTGACGGCAATGCGACAACCCCGCCGGCCCGGGGCTTCCGTTGCGGGCGGTGCGCGGATACCCTGCTAGGGTTTTCACCGAGCTAGCGTCGTACATGGTTACCAGTGAGTTCTGCGCGCCTGTTCCTGCCGTGCCTGCGGCCATGGTGACCCATCGCCTCGTGCTGCGGCCACCGCGGGAAAGCGATCTCCAGACGCTGATCGCGCTGTATGCCGACCCCGCCGTCAATCGCTTCTGCGCCGCAGCCACGCCGCAGGGCCCTGCCGCTATCGAGGCCCAGTTGCAGGGCTGGATCGCCCACTGGCAGAAGCTGGGTTTCGGCCACTGGGCCATTGCCGAGCGCGACAAGCCCGAGGTGTTGATCGGCTTTGGCGGCCTGATGCACCGCAGCGTTGCGGGCCACGCCGGCCTGTATCTCTACTACCGCATCACGCCTCAGGCCTGGGGCCGCGGCCTGGCTTCGGAAATGGCGTTGCATGCGATGACACAGGCTTTCGAGCAGCGCCGTGAGGGCACGGTCGTCGCCGCCGTGCTGCCCAGCAATGCGCCGACGCGCAAAACGCTGGAATGCCTGGGCCTGCGCCTCAAGGGCGCGCTGGCCGACGGCCCGGGCAGCGCTGCGGCACTGCTCTACGAGCTGAGCGCCGAACGCTGGGCCAGCCTGCCGCGCGGCGAGCCGGAGGCCATCGCCTTCGCCGCCTAGTCCAGCGGCCAGACCGGCCGGGGCAGGTGCTTGTAGGGCAGCCTGCCCAGGTCCGAGGCCAGGCTTCCTGGCGTGTCGGCGTAGACGACCGCCGCCGCCATCGCGTCGAAGCCCGAGCGGAAATGCTGCGTCGACTTCACGACGACCAGCCGCTTGGCCTTGGGGTCAATGCCGAGTTCGGTAAAGCATTCCGGTGAGAACACCTGCTGGCGGGTGCTGTTGAGCACGATGGCGATGCCCTGCGCGCGCACGGCGACGGCGGCACCGAGCGGATCCTTGCCGCCCGGCGTGAGGCTGCGCTGGCAGGCATCGCTCCGGCAGGCCAGCACCTCGACGTCGAGGTCCACCGTATCGCCCGACATCGGCCCCACCTTGCCGCCGATGCGCAGCGGCAGGCGCGCGCCGACGCCAGCCGAGGTCGCGATGGCCACGGCCTGTGGGTCCCAGATCATGCCGAGCGCCACGTCCTGCACGCCACGCCGCAGCAGCTCGCGCAGCACGAAGGTGCTGTCGCCGGCCGCGCCGCCGCCGGGGTTGTCGGCCGTGTCGGCCAGCACCACGGGGCGCCCATCGGCCCGCTGCATGGCGGCCAGCGCCTCGTCCAGCGCCGCATCCAGCGGCAGGCGGTTGGCAGCGGCGCGTTCGCGCAGGCCGTAGAAGCTCTCGGCGAGTTCGCCCAGCAGTTGCGTGGCCGCCTTGGCCGCGGCCGGCGTGTCCTGCGCCAGCACGAGCACGGCTGCGCTGGTGTGCGGCGTGTCCGACCACGGAAAGCCGTGCAGCACCGACAGCGAGAGGACCCCCGGCACCGTCTGCTCGCTGACCTGCAGCTGGCGTACGAAATCGCTCATCGGCGGCTGCGTCGTGCCGAAGATGCCCAGCATGGGCACGCGCCGCCACTGGGCGCGGATGGCCAGCTCGCCGCGCGCCATCGCGCCCAGCATCGCGTGCAGTTCCTCGCCACGGGCGGCGTAATCGATATGCGGGTACTCCTTGCAGGCCACCAGCACCGCGCCCGAGTCGACCATGGTCGGGCTCAGGTTGCAGTGCAGGTCCAGCAGCGCGCCCAGCGGCACGCGCGGGCCGATGAGCTCGCGCACGCGGGTCAGCAGGTCGCCTTCGCAGTCGGGGTAGCCGTCGGCCAGCATCGCGCCGTGCAGCACCAGCAACACGGCGTCCACGGGGCCCAGGCTCAGGGACGCGCGCAGGTCGGCCAGCAGTTCATCGCGCAGCTGTTCGTAGTCAGCGCGGGACAGCGGCCCGGATGGCTGTGCCTCGGCGTACAGCCCCGGCAGCAGCGTGTCGCCCTGGCGCGCGGCGGCGGCGATGACGCCCATCAGCGTCGGCTGGGCGACGATCTTCTGCAGCGCGCGCGCGTCGCTGCGGTGGATCAGCACGCCGTCGCTGAAGGAGTGCACGCTGGTGGGCAGCGGCGAGAAGCTGCTGGTCTCGTGCACCAGCCCGGCGAGAAAGAGCTTCATGGCTTGCCGCTCAGTAGTGCTGGTTGAAACCGATCAGGTGGTGGTACAGCGCCACCACCACCAGCACGGCAAAGGCCAGCGTCCAGACGGTGGCCAGGGCCTTGGCGGCCTTGTTGCCGGCCTTCAGCACACTGCGCGCATGCAGGCCGGCCACCACCAGGCCGCCGATGGCCGACACCGCCAGCACCAGCTGCGCCATCGGCAGCAGCACGGACGCGTCGCCCAGGCTCTCCAGCAGCGAGACCACCCAGGCCCACAGGCCCAGCCCCAGCAGCGCGCCGACGCTGGCGATGCGCACCCGCGTGACCTGCTTCGGCGGCGGCACCGCCACGTGATAGCGGCGGCGCAGCACGGCGGCCACGGGCCACAGCAGCGCCGTCAGCAGCAGCGTGACGAGGGCCAGGCCCGTCAGCACCAGCACCGTCGGGCTGGCCATGAAGGGGACGGGCTCGAAGATGAAGGCGAACACGAAAGGCTCCAGCCCCCAGTGCTTGACCTTGCCGTTCTCCACGGTGGCCTGCAGCCGGCGCTTGCCGTGCTCCTCTTCCCAGAAATAGGGCTTCACCTCGCGGTAGACGCTGCGCGCGCCGGCCAGGTCGATGGCGAGACGGCCGTCGTCAAGCGCCTGCACCTTCAGCGGGCTCAGCAGCTGCAGCACGGACAGCCAGGTCGAGTCCTCGCGGCGCGTGTTGCGGTAGGCGCCGGCCATCTGCTGCGCATGCTGCTTGGCCGTGGCTTCGTCCACCTCGGGCTTGGTGGCCGGGCGGGCGTCGGGCAGGTAGCGGTCGGCGAAGGCCTCGAACAGCTTGTCGCGCAGCCAGGCGCCCTGGCGCTCGTGGCCGGCGCCGTTGACCGACACGTACAGGCCGATGCCGTCGTCGACGAACAGCAGCAGGTCGCTGTGGAACAGCACCGTGTCGCCGCCGTGGGCCAGCACGCGGTGGCCATTGATGTTCTGTTCGTAGAAGCCCAGGCCGATGCCGGACAGGTCGGGCATCGGCCGCGTCAGCTGGCCGAACATCTGCTTGACCGTCTCGGGCTGGAGCAGCTGCGTGTCGCCCAGCTTGCCCTGCTGCAGGAAGGCCAGCATGAAGCGGCCCATGTCCGCGCCCGGCGCCGACATGCTGCCGGCCGGCGGCATGCTGATGATCTCGAAGCCGAGCGGCTTCTCGTCCTGCGTCATGTAGCCCTGCGACATCTGGCCCTTCAGCGCGTCCGGCAGCGGCTGGCGGAACGTCGACTGCTTCATGCCCAGCGGCGCGAAGACGTGTTGCTCCATGTAGTCGTCGAAGGACTTGCCGCTGGTGCGCTGCACGATGTAGCCGGCCAGCGCGGTCGCGTAGTTGGAATAGCCGGGCGTGGTGCCGGGGTCGTAGACGTAGGGCGGGATATAGCCCTTGAGCACTTTGCCGAGGTCCGGCGTCACGGGCGCGTAGGTCAGCAGGTCGCGCGCCGTTTCCTCCAGGCCGGTCGTGTGCGTCATCACGTGGCGCAGCGTCAGCCCCTTGCCGTTGCGGCCCGGCATCGTGAAGTCCAGGTATTTGTTCAGGTCGGCGTCGAGGTCCAGCTTGCCCTGCTCGACGAGCTGCATGACGGCTGTCCACGTGAACAGCTTGGACACCGAGCCGGGGCGGAACAGCGTCTTCTGCGGGTCCACCGGCAGGTGCTTGTCCCAGTCGGCATAGCCGTAGCCCTTCTGCACCAGCGGCTGGCCGTCCTTGACGAGCACGACCACGGCGCCCGGCACGCGGGCGGTGCGCAGCGCGGTGGGCATGAGGCCGTCGAGGAAGGCTTCGGCGTCGACGGCGGTGAGTGCCACTGCCGCCTTGGGCTTGGGCATGGCCGTCGTGGCTTCCGGTGCGGCAATGGCTGCGGGCGGCGTCAGGGCCGGCGCCGGGCCGGTCTGCGCCCACGCGGGCGCCAGCGCGCCCAATGTGAGGGCCAGCGCGTGCAGGCGGGTGAACAGCTTCGTCATGCGAGGTCCCGTGATCAGAAGTTCAGGGTCAGGTTGGCACCGATCGTGCGCGGTGCGACCGTCGTCACGTTGAGCGGCAGGCCGAAGGCGGTCAGGCCCGTGTCGGCGCCCAGGATGGCGCGCTTGTCGGTCAGGTTGCGCACGAAGGTGGAGAGCTGCCAGCGGCCGATCTCCACGCCCCATTGCGCATCCACCAGCGTGTAGCCCGGCTGGCTGAAGTTGGGCACCGAGCCGCCGACCGTGTCGAAGCCGGCATTGCGCTGGCCGACGCGGCGCACGCTCAAGCCGGCATAGGAAGGGTGGTTGACCAGATCGAAGGCATAACGCGCGCCCAGCGTGAAGGCGAGCTTGGCGCTGTTGGGCAGGCGCGAGCCGGCCGGGCCGAGTGCCGGGGCGTCCTCGGTCAGCTTGGGGTCCGTCCAGGCCAGGCTGCCTTCCAGCTGCCAGTGCGCGTCTGCCTGGTAGCGGGCGGCCAGTTCCAGGCCGCGCACGCGCGCCTTGCCGGCGTTGACGACGATCTGGCTGGCGCCGATGGCCTTGGGCTGCTGCAGGTCCTTCCAGTCGATGTTGAACAGCGCCGCTTCGACGTTCAGGCGCTTGTCCAGCAGGTCGGCCTTGTAGCCCAGCTCGTAGCTCCACAGCGTGTCGTGGCCGAAGGTCGCCGGCGTGCCGGGAATGACCTGGCCGTTGGTGTCGATGGCCGGCGAGTTCGGGCCGCCGGGCCGGTAGCCGCTGGCGGCGCGGAAGTAGACGTTGCTCGTCTTGTCGATCGCGTAGCGCAGCGTGGCGAGATAGGTCTTCGCCGTGTCCTCGCTCGGCGCCGAGGAGTTCAGCACGTCGTTGACGAACACGGTGTAGACCTGATCGTTCTTGGCCACGCGGGCACCGAGCGTCAGAGACCACGTCGGGTCGATGTTCCAGGTCAGGTCGCCGTAGACGGCGCGCTCGCGGTACTCGGAGGGCTGGCCGGTCGTCGTCAGCACCATCTCGCCGCCGCCGCCCGCTGCCTGCGCCCACAGGCGCTGGCCGACATGGCCGGTCTCCTTGGTGCGGAAGTAGCCCAGCAGCCATTCGACGGTGCCGCGCTGCGAGGTCAGGCGCAGCTCCTGCGTCTGCTTGCGCAGGCCGTAGGCGTTGTTCAGCGACACGAAGTCGAAGGCCGGGTTGTTGCCGAGCAGGGCCGTGGCGTCCTGGCCGGTGGCGCCGTCCTGGCGCTGCGTCGACGCGATGGCGTTGAAACGTGCCCAGCCAAGGTCGTATTCGAAGTCGGCCGAGCTCAGGCGCGTCTTGAGCTTGTAGGCCTCGCCGGTGTCGAGGTGGCGCGTCCGCTCGCCGTAGATCGGCCGGCCGGTGGCGATGTCGTACTCGACGACGTTCAGGCCGTTGCGCCGGATCTCCTGCTGCGTGTGGGCCAGGCGCAGCTTCATCCTGGCCACGGGCTCGATCAGCACCGACACCCGTGCGCCGCGCGTGTTGCCGTCGTTGATGTGCTCGCCGGCCGCCTTGCCGACGGCGTCGATGTAGCCGCCCTCGTGGTCGTTGAATGCCGCCACGCGCAGGGCCGCCACGTCCTGACTCAGCGGCACGTTGAGTACCGCATGCTCGGTGTGGCCGAGCCCGCCGCCGCGTGCCTGGCGCACACCCAGGCCGACCTTGCCGGAGAACTGCGAGCTGTCCGGCTCGTTCGTCACGTACTTCAGCAGGCCACCCATGGCGCCCGCGCCGTACAGCGTGCCTTGCGGGCCGCGCAGCACCTCGATGTGGCGCAGGTCCAGCAGCGACAGGTCCAGCGCCGTGTTGGCGCCGCCGACGAAGGCGCTGCTGGAGCCGAAGGCGACGTCGTCGACATACATGCCGACGGTGGCGATCTGCTGCTCCCCGACGCTGACGCCGCGCATCGTCACGGCGCCGCGGCCGGGGCCGCCGCTCGTCTTCACGTCCACGCCGGGCAGGCCGCCGACGTAGTCACTCAGCGAGGCGGCGCCCGCGCGCTCCATCGGCTCGGCGCCGAGCGTCTCCACACGCAGCGGCACGTCGCGCACCGGCTCGCGGCGGCGCGTGGCCGTGACGGTCACGACGTCGAGCTTCTCGACGTCGCGCTGGGCCTCGGGCGCCGCTGCGGCAGTGGACTGCGCCCACAGTGGCGACGCGCACAGCGCAGACAGTGTGGCGAGGCCGGGCACCAGCAGGGCTGCCAGCCGGTGACGCTTGTGGCGTTGGGGCAGCGCGCCTGGGCGAGCGACGCGGGAGGACCGGCTCATGGCTTCTCCTGGATCAGAGTTGGGTTGCTTGATGAGTGAAGTTTCCAATTTGGAAAAATCTTTCCCATCGGTGTAAACCTTATATGAAATACCCAACTTGTCTAAGGGCAACTGTGGAGGCGGCCGGCGAGGGGGCGTGACCTAAGATGGAATCGGATTTCCTCCACCCCCATGGCCAGCTCCAACATCACTCCCGGCGAACACATCCGCAGCGTCCGCAAGCGGCTCGGCCTGACGCTGAGCCAGGTGGGCGAGTGCACCGGCATGGCGGTTTCCACGTTGTCCAAATTGGAAAAAGGCAACGTCTCGCTGTCCTACGACAAGCTGATGCTGCTCAGCCGCGGCCTGGGCGTGGACATGGCCGAGCTGCTGCACGACACCCAGGGCGCGCGGCCCGCGCCGAGCGGCGGCGGCCGGCGCGTGGTGCACCGCGCGGGCGACGGCCAGGTGGTCGACACGCTGAGCTACAAGCAGAGCTATCTCGCGTCGGAGCTGCTGAACAAGCGCTTCACGCCGCTGGTCGTCGAGGTGCGGGCGCGCACGCTGGAGGAGTTCAAGGCCGAGTTCGGCGACCTGATCCGCCACCCGGGCGAGGAGTTCGCTTTCGTTATCGAGGGCGAGGTCGCCTTCCACTCCGAGCTGTACGCGCCGGTGCTGCTAAAGACGGGCGACTCCATCTTCTTCGACAGCGAGATGGGCCACGCCTATCTCAAGGCCTCCGACGCCCCGTGCCGCCTCGTCGCCACCTGCGCGCCGCGCAATGGCCACGGCGACGTGATGACACATCACTTCGTCGAGGCCTCGCAGCGCCTGGCCACGCCGGTGCCCGCACCCGCCGCGCCGGACCGTGCCGCCCGGCCAAAGGTGAAGGCTACGCGACGCTAGACGCTCGCGCGCTTTCCACGCGCCGCAGTGCCGGCCGCAGCGACAGCAGCGCCACCGCAGCGGCCCCGGTGACCACCGCCAGCAGGACGAAGAAGCCAGCGGCGCCCAGCGGTTCCAGCCAGCGCCCCACCACGCCCGACAGCAGGTTGCCGCCGAAGGACGCGAGGAACCAGGCCGCGACGAAGGTGCCGCCCATGCCCCTGGGCGCCAGCCGCGCGAACAGGCCCAGGCCCACGGGCAGGATGTAGAGCTCCGCCACCGTGTAGACGACGAAGAAGGCCACCAGCCACAGAAGGCTCACAGGGGCGTTGCCTGCGGCCAGCAGGGCCAGCATCAGATAGGACAGCGCAACGCCGGCCGCGCCCGTCGCCATCTTGGCCAGCGACGACGGCTCCCGCCCGCGCTCGGCCGCGCGGCGCCAGCCGGCCACGACGAAGGGCGTGAACATGAAGACGAACAGCGGGTTGAGTGACTGCATCCACGTGACGGGGATGGTGTAGCCCCACAGTGCGCGCTGCACGCCGGTCTCGGCCCACACGGCCAACGTGTTGCCGCTCTGCTCATAGCCGCTGCGGAACACGACGACCGCCAGGCCCACCAGCAGCAGCGGCACGATGGCGCCGGCCGAGAGTCCCGCAGGCCGGCCGGTGGCGGGCTCCGCGGCGCTCGGCCGATCGGGCGGCAGGTGGCGCCTGCCGAGCACGTAGATGACCAGCCCCACGCACATGCCGATGCCCGCGGCGCCGAAGCCGTAGTGCCAGCCGTACAGCTCGCCCAGCGTGCCGCAGACCAGCGGCGCCAGCAACGCGCCCAGGTTCACGCCGACGTAGTAGATGTTGTACGAGCCGCCGCGGCGCGGGTCCTTCTCGTCGTAGAGGTCGCCCACCTGGCTGGGCAGGTTGGGCAGGAAGAGGCCGTTGCCCAGCGCGATCAGCACCAGGGCCGGGAAGAAGGCCGATTCGAACGCCAGCGTGAAGTGCCCCAGCGCCATCAGCGAGCCGCCGATGAGGATGGCGCGGCGCCGGCCCAGCCAGCGGTCGGCGAGGTAGCCGCCGAAGATGGGCGTCAGGTAGACGCAGCCGGTGTAGGCGCCGTAGATCAGCGACGCATCCGCCTGCGGAAAGTTCAGGTGCCGGATCATGTAATAGATCAGCAGCGCCTTCATGCCGTAGAAGGAGAACTTCTCCCACATCTCGGTCAGGAAGAGCACCACCAGGCCACGCGGCTGGCCGAACCACTGCGCGGTCGGGCGCGGGTGCAGCGGAGGTTGCAGGGAAGCGTCCACGAGATCTCCTAGAACGGCGCCGGAAGCGTTGATTTCAGCATTGCTCAACGATTTTCGTGATGGTACATTTATTTTCCGTTTTGGAAAATTCATAAGCCAGCCATGGGCCAAGAGACAACGAAGAACGTGGACTGCCTCGTCATCGGCGCCGGTATTGCGGGGGCTTCCGTGGCGGCTTCGCTGGCAGGCGAGGCGAGTGTGGCCGTGCTCGAAACCGAGCCTCATGCGGGTTACCACTCCACCGGCCGCTCCGCGGCGCTCTACTCGGCGCTGTACGGCAACGCGACGATCCGCGCATTGACGCGGGCCAGCCTGGGCTACTTCCGCACGCCGTCGCAGGGCATGGTCAAGCAGGCGCTGCTGCGCGAGCGGCACACGCTGTTCCTGGTCGGCGCCGGGCAGGAGGGGCTGGTCGACAGCTTCACCGCCGATGCCGATGTGCGCGAGCGGACGACCGCGCTGAGCGTGGACGAGGTGCTGGCCCTGGTGCCGCTGCTGCAGCGTGACCGCATCGCCGGTGCATTGCTGGATGCGACCTCCGCCGACATCGACGTCGACCTGCTGCACCAGGGCTTTCTGCGCACGGCTCGCGCGGCCGGTGCCCAGCTGCACTTGGGCACCGGCTTGCAGGCGCTGGAGCGCGAGGGCGGCAACTGGCTCGCCCACACGGCCACCGGCAGCTTTCGCGCCGGCGTCGTCATCAACGCGGCCGGCGCCTGGGCCGACGGCGTGGCGGCCATGGCCGGCATCGCGCCGGTGCCGCTGCGGCCGCTGCGTCGCACCGCCGTCCTCATCGAGCTGCCGGACGGCGTGGATGCTGCGTTGTGGCCCGCGGTCGTCGCCATCGACGAGAGCCAGTACTTCAAGCCCGATGCCGGCCTGCTGCTGATCTCGGCTGCCGACGAAACGCCCAGCCCACCCTGCGACGCCCAGCCCGAGGAGCTGGACGTGGCCATCGCCGTGGACCGCTTCGAGACGCTGACCGGCCAGGCCGTGCGCCGCGTGCGCCACCGCTGGGCGGGGCTGCGCGTGTTCAGCCCCGACCGCTCGCCCGTCGTCGGCTTCGACGCCTCTGCGCCCGGCTTTTTCTGGTGCGCCGGCCAGGGCGGCTACGGCATCCAGACCTCGCCGGCCCTGGGCCGTGCCGCCGCGGCGCTCGCGCTGGGCCGGGCGCTGCCGCAGGATCTCGCCGACATGGGCATCCTGGCGCAGCAGCTGTCGCCGCAGCGGTTCCGGCCCTAGGCCGCCGGAGGCTGGAACCGTCGGAGTCCCGGCAGGTCCAGCACCCGCAGGCCGCCGTACTCGATGCGGATCAGGCCCGCATCGCTCAAGCGGTGCAGCGCCAGGTTCACGCGCTGGCGCGACAGCCCCACCAGATAGCCCAGTTCCTGCTGCGTGATGCGCAGCCAGTTGCCCACGCCCGGGTAGAGCGTCGGGTGGAAGAGGGCGCCCAGGTTGCGTGCGACGCGCACGTCGGGGTCGTGGATGCGGTCGGTCTCGCGGGCGCCGATGAACTGGCCCAGGCGCTCGTTCAGCTGATCCAGCACGAAGCGGTTGAAGGCGATGCTGCCGTCCAGCAGCGCGTGGAAGCTGTCGATGGGGAGGCCGGCCACGACGCTGGGGCGCAGGGCCTGGATGTTGTAGCGGTAGACCTCGCGCTTGAGCAGCGTGCCTTCTCCAAACCAGCCGCCCGGCGGAATGCCGGTGAAGGTGACGGCCGCGCCCAGCGAGTCGTCGTTGTTCATCTTGAGCAGGCCGTCGACGACGCCGAACCAGAACGTAGCCGGCCGGCCGATGCGGCACAGGCGCTCGCCGGGTTCGGCCTCAGCCACTTCCAGCGTGCTGACGGCCAGTTCGCGCTGACCGCCGTCGAGCAGCTTCAGCCAGGGGATGGCGTCCAGTTCGGCGGGCGTGGCCCGGCGGGCGCGTTGGCGCAGGGATGTGTCGGCCATGCGGGAAAGTCTGGGCCGTGAAGACCCGCAAATTGTCGTCGTACCGACAGATCGGCGTCAAAGTCCTGCTCAGAATGGGGCACACAGACGCGGGCCAACCCCATGCACCCGCGCAACGGAGACCGGCTTGACCACCTTTCCCAGGCTCTTGCTCGACCATGCGGCCCGCCGGCCGGACGCGCCGGCGCTGCGCGAGAAGGCGTTCGGCGTCTGGCAGACGCTGAGCTGGACCCAGCTCGCGGCACTGGTGCAGCAGCTGGCGCTGGGCCTCGCGGCCGCAGGGCTGAAGCGCGGCGAGCATCTGGTCGTCATCGGCGAGAACCGGCCGCGCCTGTACGCCAGCATGCTGGCCGCGCAGGCGCTCGGCGCCGTGCCGGTGCCGCTCTATCAGGACGCCGCAGCGGCGGAGTACGTCTTCCCGCTCAACAACGCCGAGATCGCCTTTGCGGTGGTGGAGGACCAGGAGCAGGTCGACAAGCTGCTGGAGCTGCGCGGCCAGTGCCCGCAGCTGGCGCACATCTGGTTCGACGACCCGCGTGGCCTGCGCCACTACGACGAGCCGGGGCTGGCGTCGCTGGATGCGCTGATCGAAGCGGGTCGCGCCGGGTCGCCGTACTTCTACGCCACCGAGGTCGCCGCCGGCCAGCCCGGCGACGTGGCAGCGCTGTTCTTCACGTCGGGCACGACGGGCAACCCCAAGGGCGTCATGCACACGCATGCCTCGCTGATCGACCGCGCCCAGGCCGGCCAGCGCTTTGACCAGTTGACCGACCGCGAGGAAGTGCTGGCTTATCTGCCACCGGCCTGGGTGGGCCAGAACATCTTCAGCTACGCGCAATGGCTGGCCGTGGGCTATGTCGTCAACTGCCCGGAGTCGGCGTCCACGGTCAGCATCGACCTGAAGGAAGTGGGCCCGACCTATTACTTCGCGCCGCCGCGGGTGTTCGAGGGCCTGCTGACGACGGTGATGATCCGCATGGAAGATGCGTCGGCACCCAAGCGCTGGCTGTTCGACCGCTTCATGGCGCTGGCCCGCCGCGTCGGCCCGCGCCGCATGGACAGGCAGCCGGTCGGCCTGCTGGACCGGCTGGTTTACGCGCTGGGCGATGTGCTGGTCTACGGCCCGCTGCGCAACACGCTGGGCTTCTCGCGCGTGCGTGTGGCCTACACGGCGGGCGAGGCCATAGGCCCGGACCTGTTCAGCTTCTACCGCGCTATCGGCATCAACCTCAAGCAGCTCTACGGTTCGACGGAGACGGCCGTGTTCGTCTGCCTGCAGCCCGACCACGAGGCCCGCGCCGACACCGTGGGCGTTCCCATCGACGGCGTGGAGATCAAGCTGACCGACAGTGGTGAATTGCTGGTGCGCTCGCCCGGGCTGCTCAAGGGCTATTACAAGAATGACGCCGCGACGGCCGAGGCGCTGACGGCCGACGGCTGGTATCACACCGGCGACGCCGGCTTCCTGACGCCCGGCGGCCACCTGAAGATCATCGACCGCGCCAAGGACGTGGGGCGCTTGATGGGAGGCGCCTTCGACGGCGCGATGTTTGCGCCCAAGTACGTCGAGAACAAGCTGAAGTTCTTCCCGCACATCAAGGAGGCGGTGTGCTTTGGCGACCGGCGCGACCGGGTTTGCGCCTTCATCAACATCGACTTCGAGGCCGTGGGCAACTGGGCCGAGCGGCGCAACCTGCCTTACGCCGGCTACACCGACCTGGCCCAGCGCGCCGAGGTCTACGCGCTCATCCTTGACTGCGTCGAGAAGATCAACGCCGACCTGGCGCAGGACGAGTTGCTGGCCGGCAGCCAGATCAGCCGCTTCCTGGTGCTGCACAAGGAACTGGACGCCGACGACGGCGAGCTGACGCGCACGCGCAAGGTCCGCCGGGGCGCGATTGCCGAGAAGTACGGCGTGCTCATCGATGCGCTCTACGCGGGCAAGGTGTCGCAATACATCGAGACGCAGGTGACGTTCGAGGATGGGCGCACGGCCCTGATCGCGGCCGACCTGCGCATCGTCGAGGCGCGGACCTTTCCCGCCGTGAAGGCGGCCGCATGAAGAAGATCGGCGACGTCGTCCTGGATGTGAAGAACATCTCGCTCGCGTTCGGCGGCGTCAAGGCGCTGACCGACATCAGCTTCGACGTGCGCGAGCATGAGGTGCGCGCCATCATCGGCCCCAACGGCGCGGGCAAGAGCTCGATGCTGAACTGCATCAATGGCGTCTACCAGCCGCAGCAGGGCGCCATCACCCTGCGCGGCAAGACCTTCAAGGGCATGAGCCCCCGCCAGGTGGCGGAGATGGGTGTGGCGCGCACCTTCCAGAACCTGGCCCTGTTCAAGGGCATGAGCGTGCTGGACAACCTCATGACCGGCCGCAACCTGCGCATGAAACGCGGCCTGTTCTGGCAAGCCCTGCACCTCGGCCCCGCGCGGCGCGAGGAGACGGAGCAGCGCGAGGCAGTGGAGCGAGTCATCGACTTCCTCGAGATCCAGGCCTGGCGCAAGACACCCGTCGGCCGCCTGCCTTACGGCCTGCAGAAGCGCGTCGACCTCGGCCGCGCGCTGGCCATGGAGCCGAGCCTGCTGCTGCTGGACGAACCCATGGCCGGCATGAACGTGGAGGAGAAACAGGACATGTGCCGCTTCGTCCTCGACGTCAACGATGAGTTCGGCACGACCATCGTGCTGATCGAGCACGACATGGGCGTCGTCATGGACATCTCGGACCGCGTCGTCGTGCTGGACTACGGCCGGAAGATCGGTGATGGCGCGCCGGACGAGGTGCGTGCCAACGAGGACGTGATCCGCGCCTATCTCGGAGTGAGCCACTGATGGGCCAGTTCATCGAAACCCTCATCGGCGGCCTGATGTCGGGCATCCTGTATTCGCTGATTGCACTCGGCTTCGTGCTGATCTACAAGGCCAGTGGCGTCTTCAACTTTGCGCAGGGCGCCATGGTGCTGTTCGCTGCACTCGCGATGGCGCGCTTCGCCGAATGGATACAGAAGTACACGGGCCTGGACGGCAAGATCGTCGTCAACGGGCTGGCCTTTGCCGGCGCGGTGGGCGTGATGGTCATCGTCGCCTGGCTGGTCGAGCGGCTGGCCTTGTCCAAGCTGGTCAACCAGGAAGGCATCACGCTGCTGATGGCCACGCTGGGCATCGCCTACCTGCTCGAAGGCGCGGGCCAGATGATCTTCGGCAACGACATCTACAAGATCGACATCGGCCTGCCCAAGGACCCGATGTTCCTGTTCGAGCAAAGCTTTCCGGGCGGCATCCTGGTCAGCAAGGAAGACCTGTACGCGGCGCTGATCGCGGCGGCGCTGGTGGCTGGCCTGAGCCTGTTCTTCCAGAAGACCGCCACCGGCCGCGCGCTGCGTGCCGTCGCCGACGACCACCAGGCCGCGCAGAGCATCGGCATCCCGCTGTCGCGCATCTGGGTCATCGTCTGGAGCGTGGCCGGCTTCGTCGCACTGGTGGCCGGCATGATCTGGGGCAGCAAGCTGGGCGTGCAGTTCTCGCTGTCTCTCGTCGCGTTGAAGGCGTTGCCGGTCGTCATCCTGGGTGGGCTGACGAGCGTGCCGGGCGCCATCGTCGGCGGGCTGTTGATCGGGGTCGGTGAGAAGCTGTCCGAGGCGTATCTCGGGCCGATGCTTGGGGGCGGCATCGAGTATTGGTTTGGGTACGTGCTGGTGCTCGTTGTCTTGCTCGGCAGGCCTCAAGGGCTGTTCGGGGAGAAGATCATTGATCGAGTCTGATGACCTCGCGGGAAAGACCGCCCGAGCGAAGCGAGTAGCTCTGTCCTCAACTGACTAAGAACATGCTGTACAGAGAAAACGGCCAGTTCAAGACCACCTACCCGGCGGACAGCCAGATCCTGCCCATCCGGCAGGACCGCATCGGCATGGCGCTGCTGCTCGCCGTCGCCTTCATCGTCATCCCGATGGCGTCAAGCGAATACCTGCTGCGCGCCGTCCTCATTCCCTTCCTCATCCTCTCGCTGGCAGCGCTGGGGCTGAACGTGCTGGTCGGCTACTGCGGCCAGATCTCCCTGGGTTCCGGCGCCTTCATGGCCGTGGGCGCCTACGTGGCCTACAACTGCCAGGCGCGTGTCGAGGGCATGCCGCTGATCGTGTCGCTGCTGGCCGGCGGCCTGGGTGCGACGGTGCTGGGCGTCGCATTTGGCCTGCCGTCGCTGCGCATCAAGGGCCTGTATCTCGCGGTGGCGACGCTGGCGGCGCAGTTCTTCGTCGACTGGGCCTGCCTGCGCCTGCCGTGGGTCACCAACGGCTCGTCGTCGGGCTCCGTCAGCATCGCGGGCCTGAGCATCGCCGGCTTCAGCGTCGAGTCTCCAGCGGCGCGCTACCTGCTGTGCCTGTCCTTCGTCGTCGTCTTCGCGCTGGCTGCCAAGAACCTCGTGCGCGGTCACATCGGCCGCTCGTGGATGGCCATGCGCGACATGGATGTGGCGGCCGCCGTCATCGGCATCCGGCCCATGCAGGCCAAGCTCAGCGCGTTTGCCGTCAGCAGCTTCATCATCGGCGTGGCCGGCGCGCTGTGGGGCTTCGTGCACCTGGGCTCGTGGGAGCCGGCGGCCTTCGGCATCAACCGCTCCTTCGACCTGCTCTTCATGGTCATCATCGGCGGCCTGGGCTCCATCTCGGGCGCCTTCTTCGGCGCGGCCTTCATCGTCGTGCTGCCGCTGCTGCTGGATAAGCTGCCCTACTGGACGGGCCTGCCGATGGACACGGCCACCGCCTCGCATCTGGCGCTGATGATCTTCGGCGCGCTGATCGTCTTCTTCCTCATCAAGGAACCGCACGGCCTTGCGCGGCTCTGGGCAACGGCAAAAGAAAAGCTCAGGCTCTGGCCCTTCCCTCACTGATTCGATACCCACAACGACAGGAGACAGCCTCATGAAGACTTTCATCGCTTGCACGGCTCTGGCCGCTCTGCAACTCGCCAGCCCGGCCGCCGAGGCTCAGGCCAAGGAGCAGTTCTTCCCGTTGCTGGTTTATCGAACGGGCCCCTACTCACCCAATGGCACGCCCTGGGCCAATGGCAAGCAGGACTACATCAAGCTCATCAACGCGCGTGACGGCGGCGTCAACGGCGTCAAGCTCACGTTCGAGGAATGCGAGACCGGCTATGCCACCGACAAGGGCGTGGAGTGCTACGAGCGCCTCAAGGGCAAGGGGGCGACGCTCTTCGACCCGCAGGCCACCGGCATCACCTTCGCGCTGACCGACAAGGTTCCCAACGACAAGATCCCGCTGATCACGCTGGGCTACGGCCTGTCGGCCTCGGCCGATGGCGGCGTGTTCGCGTGGAACTTCCCGCTGATGGGCAGCTACTGGACGGCAGCCGACATCCTCATCCAGCACATCGGCAAGAAGGAAGGCGGGTTGGACAAGCTCAAGGGCAAGAAGATCGGGCTGGTCTATCACGACAGCCCCTTCGGCAAGGAGCCCATTCCGCTGCTGGAAGAGCGCAGCAAGACGCATGGCTTCGAGCTGGTGAAGATCCCGGTCACCGCGCCGGGCGTCGAGCAGAAGAGCGCCTGGCTTCAGGTGCGGCAGGCGCGGCCGGACTACGTGCTGCTGTGGGGCTGGGGCGTCATGAACTCCACCGCGCTGAAGGAGGCCCAGGCGACGGGCTACCCGCGCGAGAAGATGTATGGCGTCTGGTGGTCGGGTGCCGAGCCCGATGTCAAGGACGTGGGCGAAGGCGCCAAGGGCTACAACGCGTTGAACCTGAACACCTCGGGCCAGTCACCCAAGGTCATGCAGGACATCCTCAAACTCGTGCACGGCAAGGGCCAGGGCACGGGGCCGAAGGACGAGGTCGGATCGGTGCTGTACACGCGCGGCCTGGTCATCCAGGCGCTCGGCGTGGAGGCCGTGCGGCGGGCGCAGGAGCGCTTCGGCAAGGGCAAGGTCATGACGGGGGAGCAGGTGCGCTGGGGGCTGGAGAACCTGGCACTGGACGACAAGAAGCTGGCTGCTCTTGGGTTGACTGGCGTGATTCGGCCGATCAGCACGAGCTGCTATGACCACCAGGGGTCGACCTGGGCGCGCGTGCACACCTGGGACGGTGCGAAGTGGAGCTTCAGCAGCGACTGGTACGAGGCCGACGCGCAGATCATCAAGCCGATGGTGAAGGCGGCGGCGGACAAGTACGCGGGGGAGAAGAAGCTCACGCGTCGCACGCCGGCTGAGTGCCAGAGCTGATCGGGGGCGTGACGTGACTGCGGTGAAGGTTGCTTTGGCGGAGGGCTTTGCTCATCGGGAGATTGCCGGGAGTCCGTCCCGGCGGCCGGGTAACTTTCTTCTGCGGGGCCAGAAGAAAGTCACCAAAGAAGAGGCCCT